>NZ_JANIKD010000024.1 GCF_024580955.1 Corynebacterium sp. 122RC1
GGGTTGGGGGTTGGGGTTTCAGTTGACGCGCACGCCTTCAATGTCTGCACCACCTCGAATCTGTACTATTGCCACTAATACACATCCGTATTAGTATTACCAATACAGGCGCGATTCTGGAACGACCCATCACCTCAGGAGGTCACGTGTATATCTCCCTGGACCCCAATTCCCCCCAACCCCTGTTCGAACAGCTCCATGACGCCATCGTTTCCCGGATCCTGTCCGGGGAACTCCAGCCCGGTCAGCAGTTGGACTCGGTACGCAAGGTGGCCGCACGTTTTGGCATCAACCCCGCGACCGTCAAGAAGGCCTATGACCTGCTGCAGAGAAACGGTCTCGTCACCACCAGCCAACGCTCAGGCACCACCATCACGGGAATCCCCGCAGATGGAATCTCCGATCAAGCCCAACAGGAACTCGCCCAGTCCCTCGGCGCAAAGGTTCGCCTCGGCCTTGCACAAGGCATGCCACCCGACGATTTGCGCACCCTCATAGACACCCTCATCAACGAAACCTCACCACATTCCTCCAACCAGCAGAAAGGTGACCTATCATGACGTTTTTCGCCATCACAATTGGCCTCACCCTCGCCATCATTCCGATCGCCGTCCTGTGGGGATCGAGCGTCACCGCTGACGTCGCCCCGCTTGGCGTGCGCGTACCGAAAAGCCGTCTTAATGACCGGGTTGTCACCAAAGCACTCAAAGCATTCAAGGTGCGCAGCATCGCCCTCGCCCTGCTGTCCGGCGCCGCCGGGGTGGCCGTGGGACTGTGGTCGCCTGCGGGCGTCGGATTGCTTGTACCCTTGAGCTTTGTGCTGTGTGTGGCCAACTTTGCGTGGTCTGGCCAGCCGATTCGCGCAGCCAAGCGCGAGCAGGACTGGTTCGCCGGCGTCCCAGTGGAGCTCAAAGGCGAGCTCATGCGCGCCCGCAAAGTAACCGACCCCATCGAGCTCGGAGTGTGGGTACCCAGCGGGCGGGCATCCTGGGCGGTGTTTGTGGTAGCACTGCTCGCGCTCATCCCCGGCGCGGTGGCGTTGTGGCAGCTCTACCCCCAGCTCGCTGACACCATCCCTACCCACTGGGGCCCGAGCGGTGAGCCGGATGCATGGGCGGCAAAGTCAGTGGCCTCAGTGTTTGCCCCGAGCTTCGTAGGCCTGGGCACCACGGCGCTCATGGCCACGATCACCTTGGCGATGCTCCACGGCGAAATCCACCCACGGACCAGCCGCGGGCCAGCAACAATGCTGCGCAACCACGCGGCGATGCGCCTCAGCGCGTTCACGGTGGGCCTCGTTGCCCTCATCGTCAATGCAATGTTCTCCGGCCTTGAGTTTCTCCTGTACCACCCTGAACTCAACAGCAACAAAGCGGCACCCTTGGCAGTGATCGTGGGCACGGTATTGGTACTCACCGTGGGCATCGCGGGGCTGAGCATCGCTTGGGTCAAGCGTATCGACGCAGCCATCGCACAAGCAGGGATCACCGATGGCACGGCGGAGTCACCGGACAACGACTCCCACTACAAGTGGGGAATGTTCTACTACAACCCGGATGACCCGGCGGTGGTGGTGGAAAAACGCGTGGGTGTGGGCATTGACTTCAACTACGCAAGGTGGCAGGCCCAGCTTGCAATGGGCGTCCTATTTTTCTTGCCCGTCGGAATCCTGATTGTTGCCCTCCTGGCATAAATGGGTGCGTGAGGAGCCTCCCACGCCTAGCATTGATGACACGTCCACAAAACTTATCAAGGAGCGAGGTATCAACAATGCGAACTCACAAATCTCTGAAAACTGCCGCCCTGAGCCTTGGCAGTCTTGGCGTTGGCCTTATCCTTGCTGCTTGCAACTCACCCTCCCCCTCCTCCGCCCCCTCTCCGGCACCTGCCTCTGGAAGCTCCCCTACCACCTCGGCGAGTGCGGGCGCGGGGACGTCGGCAAGCGCTGCCACAGGCGCCGGGTTGACTCAGACAACCGCAACCACCCTAGCCAACCCCACCCCAGACACGCCGGCGGATCTCGCTGAGCGGCTGCAGCAGGGTGGGCTGGTGATTGTGCACCGCTACACCGGAGCCACTCGGCCGGGCAACCCTGATCCCGCGCCAGAAGGTTTTATTGACGACGGCCAGCGCATTTCCGAACAAAGCGTAGAGCGTATGCGCGCGCTCGGGCAGCAATATGAGGCGCTGGGAATCCCAGTGAATGAGGCGCTATCCAGCGAATATTACTTTGTGTACCAGCACGCCTCTGAGGCGATGGGAGTGATCGGCCAAGAGGTCAGCGTGAATCGCGATCTCACCGGATCGCTGAATTTCCAGGACCCGAATGAGCTTGAGGACTCGTTGCAGGGGCTGCGCAATCGAACCGTCACCGCTCCACCAGCTGGCACCAACACCGTGCTTTTTACTCACCAGGGCAAGTTTGACAAAGCTTGGGGCTACTACCCCGATGCAGGCTGGACCTTAGTGTTTTCCCCCGACGGCACCGGCGAACCCCAGGTAATCGCCAGCCTGCCACTGGATGAATTCTTGGCGCTAGGTTAGCTCGTCAAAGGTCACGGCATGGCGCGGAAGGGCGGTGCCGACGCCACCCTTTGGTGAAAATCTTTGGCGATTTCTAATCCCAGTCTTAAGTAGCTAAAGTGCTTTTGATCAACAATTCTTTCTGCGAAGTGAAGCTGTATCCAGAGCCTATTTTCACAGGAAACTAAAAGTTATGAAGGGCTTTAGTGAACAGTTTGAACTCGCACACCTGGTCTCAGGCGCAGTTACGCAATCGATTTTTCTCACTCGCGGCACTGCTTGCCATGCTCGCGTTGGGTATCACACTGTTGAGCGTTGGCAGCCATTCCGCTGCTGCGCAGGAAACCAACAAATTTGAACTTTCCAACGTGAAGGTGACCAAAACAGGTTCCTGGCCAGCAACGGTGGATGACTCCCTGACGTTCACCGCAGACTGGGCAGTCAAAGCAGGCGAAACGGTGAAAGCCGGCGACGTCATGAAGATCGCCTTTTCCCAAGAGGCACCACTGGATTTCGCCTCCAACATTGGGTCCTTTCCTCTCAAGCGTGGCGACGCCGAAGTGGCAACCTGCCGGGTCGCCCAAGACGTAATTGAGTGTACCTTCAGCGATTCAGTGATCGCTGGCGCTGAGGCGATTGGCGGTTCCATTAGCGTGGGCCTGACCGCAACTGCCGAATATTCTCGCGACACTTTCCCCGTTACCTTGAACGGCGAATTGAAGACGGGCACCTTTGATCCCGCACCCAATCCCGGCACCTGTGTAATCTGTCCACGCACTCAGGGCTTGGGCCGTGAGGTGAGCAAGTCCGGGCGCGTGGATTTGAGTACGAACCCCGGATTTGTTCAATGGTCTATTACCATCCCCGGGCCTTTGCTTGTGGACAACCAAATAGGGGACCTCAAGATTGTTGACACTGTGAAGGGCAACCATACGTTCGTTGCTGACAAGCTGCACCTCTATATGGTGACCCGCAACGCCGACGGCACCAATGCCCTTGGCGATGGGGTTCGCCAGTACGCCACTACACCCACCGTTTCAGACGATGGGAAGACCCTTTCAGACCGCGGGACGACCCTCACCGCCACTTTCCCCCAACCTGCGAGCGGCTGGAATAAGGAGTACAAGTACGAAATCCTCTACCGCACCCAGTTGCCAGCGAACTTCATCCCGGCAAACAATGAGCAATTTAATAACCAATTCACGGTGGCGGGAAGCGAAACCCTCTCCAAGGAAGCCGTTGCCCGGGTGGCCGAAGCATCTGGAACTGCTGATGGCGCAAGCCGCGTTGCTGTGAAGAAGACCGTGAGTGGGGAGAACCTCACCGAGGCACAGCTCGCAGAGCTGAAAGCAAAGAAGTTTAGCTTTCATTACACCTGCGGCGAGCTCAAGGGAACGCTGGAAGCAACAGGCGATGGCACCGTTGTGTACAGTCCAATCACCTTCACCGTGGGCACCAAGTGCACCGTCACCGAGGATGAAACCCAAGCCGGAGCTTCGGGCTACAAACTCACCATCTCCCCACAGCAGCAACAGGTAGAGATTGGCACGAACAATCTAGCGGAGTTCAGCAATACCTACTCTCCGAAGACCACGAGTGAGACGACCACCCCGGAAAGCACCACGGAAGGCACCACGGAAACCACTGCGGTGAGCACCACTTCTGAATCCACACCTTCTGAATCCACAACGCCGGTGACCTCCACTACGGAATCAAGCTCCGTGCCACCAGTGGTTGTGACCTCCAGCTCTACCGAGTCCAGCACCGCGGCATCCAGCACCACCCAGTCCAGCACCACCGAGTCCACCACCACGGCATCCAGTACGGTTCCACCGACGCCAGCGATCCCTGTTGTTCCTGTAGTCCCGGTTGTTCCAGCAACTCCAACGGTTCCGGCGCAACCCACGCAACCTGCTATGCCTTCCTCCCCTACCACTGAAGCCGCCCACGCCGCACAGGCCACAAAGCCAGCACAGCCCGCGCAAACCAAGCGCGTGTTGGCGAACACCGGCGTGGGTGTAGGCGTCTTGGGTGCCCTGGCACTATCCGCCCTACTGGGTGGCTTGGTGCTGGTCGCACGCGGACGCACCACCAATTAGGCGCCAACGCCAATTGCAGTTCTTACAGCACACCTGCCATTACGGCAGGTGTGCTGTTGTGTTTCAGCGTCCCACGAACACTGCGGGTTTCGATTTGTGCGGAAGGGGCATGGTTCCAAACATGCCAACCCAAACCACCCACCCTGAGAAACCACCCCGCCCTGAGGAAACACCCACTGATCACCGCCCACCTTGCCGCCATGCTGCCTTGAACCCGCCACCTTGTACCCGCCCTTCGCCCCGGCGTATGTTCAAATGCGTGAATAGTCCAGCTCATCGCGCATTGCTGCGCCGAACCGTCATCATTGTTGCGCTGCTTAACCTTGCGTACTTCTTCATTGAGGGTGTGGTGGCGCTTTCCATTGGTTCAGTGAGTTTGCTCGCGGATTCGGTGGACTTCTTTGAGGATTTTGCGGTGAATATGCTCATTGCACTCGCTTTGGGGTGGTCGGCGCTGTGGCGGGCCCGCGCTGGCAAGGTGGCCGCTGGAATCATTTTGTTGCCGGCGATTGCGGCAGTGACCCAAATCATCGCAAAGTTCCCCAACCCAGATGCCCCGGACTGGTTCACGCTCCTCATCACCGCTGGTGGCGCCATTGTAGTGAACTTCATCTGTGCCTTGATCTTGGCTCGCTTCCGCGAAGGCTCCGGTGCGCTTACTAAGGCTGCTTTCCTAGCGGCGCGCAACGATGTGTTTGCAAACATTGCCATCATCGCCATGGCGGGTCTGACAGCCTGGACTCATTCTGGTTGGCCAGACATCATTTTGGGCGCTCTCATCCTGCTCCTCAATGCCACCGCCGCCAAGGAGGTTTACGAGACGGCACACAGCGAAACCCTCGCAGCCCGCGCCGAAGCCGGTGACTTCGACTGCGACTAGCCTCCTTTCCCGAAAACCTTCAAGCAAGGATCCCCGCGTGCCTTTTTCCACTTGGCTTTCGTTGACCGCCGCGTGCCTCGTCGTGAGCCTCACCCCCGGCGCGGGTGCCGTCAACACCATGACCACTTCCCTACTGGTGGGGTGGCGGCGCAGCATTTGGACGATCCTCGGCCAGCAACTCGCACTGCTCCTGCAAATCGCGATCACTGCGGCGGGCCTCGGCGCAATTGTGGCCAGCAACCCGCAACTGTTCACGGCGATCCGATACATCGGCGCAGGGTATCTGGTGTTTCTGGGGCTGCGGATGATGCTTTCCAGGGTTTCCGACGCCCCCAGCACCGCACAGGAAGAGGCAGCAGGGGGCGCGGCGCATGCTTTTGGGAGCTCACCTGCCGCGATGGTGCGGCGCGGGTTCTGGGTGAACATGAGCAACCCGAAGGCCATTGTGTTTTTGCTGGCCTTCATGCCGTTGTTTATCTCACCTCACGCGCCGCAGCTTCCGCAGTACTTGATTCTTGCGGTGACGCTGGTGGTGGGTGACGTGCTGGTGATGTGGGGCGGATTTGCGTTGCTGGCAAGGTCGTTTAAAAAGCTTGCGGCGAATCCGCGTGGTCAAAAGGCACTCAACGTAACCTTTGGCCTGCTGTTTGTTGCGGTGGCGGCGCTATTGCTCCTGCCTTCGTGATCACTGGGTTCCACTTTCAGAATTATTGTTGATACATCACCAGAATTTGGGGTATGGTGAGTCTCAAGGGTGCAGACGCCAAGCGATACTCCCCGCAAAGGAGCACAGCTTCGCTTCTCCTTCGATTGCCTGAGCAGCAACCGAAGCATGAGGCCGCTCGCGCGCCATCGCCCAAACCTCACAGCGCCTTTCGGGGTGCTGTGAAGTTTTCCCCCAAGATGGTTTTGCAAGAAAGGCGGCCCCTCATGAACAACCGTTCAGGCAACCAACACTCCGCAACTCAAGACACCAATCAGGGCACCGTTTCTCCGCGGAAGCTGATGACGGCTCTGCTCGCACCGCTGTTCATGGCGTTGATGGCAATCTCAGTGGTGAATGTGGCACTGACTCCGATTGCGGCATCCTTGGTGGCGTCGAATAGCCAAGCCCAATGGATCGTGTCAGGCTACGCCCTGGCTTTCGGCGTGCCGCTGGTGGCCGCGGGCAGGATTGGCGACGCCACCGGCAGGCGCCGCATGTTCATCATCGGCGTGGGTCTTTTTACGTTGGGATCACTGCTGAGCGCACTGGCGCCGAGCATCGCGGTGCTTATAGCTGCGCGCGTGCTGCAGGGTTTCGGCGCTGGTTTGTTTAACCCGCAGACCACCGGCATTATCCAGCAGAACTTCCAGGGCCAGGCCCGCGCTCGCGCCTATGGAATGTTCGGTACTACCGTTGCGGTGGCCACCGTGTTCGGCCCGATGATGGGTGGGTTCCTCATCCAATTGTTCGGTGAGGCACTCGGGTGGCGTCTGATGTTCCTCATCAACGTCCCAATTGGGCTTGCCACCATATTGTTTGCATTGCGCTGGATCCCAGCAGACCAGCCCACCACCAAGAACCCCAGGAAGCGCCTGGATCTGGACCCTATCGGTATGACCACCATGGCGGTGGCAACCCTTGCCATCCTGTTCCCCTTTGTGCAGCGTGGCAGTAACCCGTGGATTTGGGCTGTACTCTTGGGCGGCCTCGCCTTGCTGTGGTTCTTCGTGCACTGGGAGAAGCGATACAAGGCTCGCAAGCGCCCACCGATGCTGGACATTGACATGGTTCGAGATCCTGCTTTCCGCAACGGCATTTTGATTGTCACCCTGTACTTCCTGGGAAACACCAGCGTGTGGCTCATCGTCCCGATCTACGCCCAAACGCACCTTGGTATGAGCGCGCTCGGCGCGGCGGCACTGACCATCCCCTCATCCCTCATTTCCGCGTTCGCTGCACCGTGGGCGGGCCGGCATGTGCTGGGGATGGGCCGCAGCATTGTGATCTGGGGCTTCGCTATTTCCATCGTGTCCATCGCAGCAACCATGCTCGCAATTACCCCGGTGGAAAACGGCCAAATCAGCGTGTGGGTGCTGGCAGCAACTCTGTTTGGCCTGGGCATCGGTAGCGGCATGGTGATCTCACCGAACCAAACGCTTACGTTGGCGTCAGTCTCCCCCGCGATCTCTGGGACTGCCGGCGGTGTGCTTTCACTGGGGCAGCGCATGGGCACGGCGATTGGCACGGCCACCATCCCGAGCATCATGTTTGCCCTGGTGGAGGGTGGGTTCCACTGGAACGTGGGTGCCACGGCAGCCTTCGGGGCGATCTTGGCAACCCTCACCATCGGCTTGGCCATCACCATCGCGGACCGCCGCCGAGAAACCACCACCCTCCAGCGCACCAAGCTGGAGGGGCAGCCAGAACCCGGGCAGCCGATTGGTGTGGGTGTCCACAGCGCCTAACCCCACTGCACTGGCTGCTCTCATGAATGAAACTGCTTCATTTCATCTGCCTTTCATGTTCCGCCCCTAGCCTCGGGCCCATGAGCTTCCCTTTTCGAACCGTGAGCCGCCGTAGATTCCTTCAGGGTGCGGCCCTTGGCAGCGTCGTTGGCGCAACCTCTCCCCCACGGGCGCGTGCAGCTAGTGGGGCGTTTGTGCATGGTGTCGCCTCCGGGGCCCCAGACGCCCACAGTGTCATTTTGTGGACGCGCATCACGCCCGAGCCCGGCGCGACTCCGGGCAGCGGCGTGGGCGGGCCAGTGGAGCTGAGCTGGCAGGTTGCGGCGGATCCGGAGTTTCACAGTGTGGTTTTGAGGGGAGCCACGCGTACCGACGCCTCCCGGGATCACACGGTAAAAGTGCTGGCCGGAGGGCTTCCGGCGGGTACGCGGCTGTGGTATCGCTTTCAGTTGGATTCCGAGGTTGGGAAATACTCGCCTGTTGGATGCACGCGCACGCTTCCCTCGCCGGGTGAGACTGCAGCGAACTGCCAGTTTGCGGTGGCGAGCTGTTCCAATTTTGAAACCGGGTTTTTCAGCGGCTACCGGGACATTGCCACCCACGATGAACTGGTGTTTGTGCTGCATTTGGGGGATTTCACCTATGAAAACGAGTCTGGCAAATACGATTCCCCGCACACACCGCGGGCGCGAACTGTGCAGCCACCGCACCACACGCTGAGCCTTGCCGACTACCGCATCCGACAAGGCGCCTACCACCTGGACCCGGACCTGCAATTAATGCTCGCAGCGAAGCCACTCATCGCCATGTGGGATGATCACGAAATCCAGGACAACACCTGGCGCGAGGGCTTTGAACGGCAGGATTCCTTCCCCGGGGTGGATTTTGCGCAGCTAAAAGCCGCAGCCACGCAGGCGTATTTGGAGTGGATGCCGGTCCGTGAAGCTGCGGGCATGAGCGCCCCCGCACCGCACCGAGAGCTGCATTATGGCAACTTGATGCACCTGCTGCTGCCAGATTTACGAAGCTTTCGCGACCAAAGCCTGCTGCATTACTCAGCCGACGCTGTGCATCGCAATGACCCCAACTTTGTCCCCCAAGCAGCATCACCGCAGCGCAGCGCGATGGGCCAGGAACAATTCGCGTGGTTTCGTAGTGCGCTGGAGGCTTCCTCCGCCCGGTGGCAGGTTGTAGGCACGCAAATCATGTTTGCCCCGATGACCTTGCCTTATTCCTTGGATCCCGAGGTCCACCAATGGCTCGTGGACCAACTCGGCCTCCCGGAACAGGGCATCCCCCTCAACACCGATCAATGGGACGGCTTTGCCCACGAACGCCAACAAATTGTGGATCTGATAGCAGGATCACCGCAGCTCAACGTAGTATTTCTGGCCGGTGACATCCACTCATCCTGGGCAAACAACATCCCCACGAGCATTTCCGACGCGCGCAGGGCGGCGGGTGCGGCGGTTCCTGAAGCGGCGGCGGTGGAGTTTGTGGCGCCCTCGCTCACTGCCCCTGGCTTGTTTGAAACCATCAACCGCAACGAGGTGCTGCGCCCCGCCACCCGCGCGTTATTGAATGAGGTGGCGGCACATTTGCAGCGGATCAACCCGTGGCACCGCGCGATCGACTTTGAACGCCACGGCTACCTGGCCATTGAGGTGGATACGCAAGAGGTGCGCGCGAAGTGGCGCTACTCGCAGAATCTTTATGACCCCAAAGACGTGCCGGTGGAGGGCATGACGGCACGTGTGCGCCACGGTGTGCGGGGTGTGGAACTTGGCTAGACTACTTCGCCGGTTGCCACGTTCACCCGGACCTCGTTCTGGTTGTTGTCTGGATCGACTTTCCAGATCACGAGGCCGTTTTCTTCTTCCAATTCAACGTCGTCGATGGATTGCACACCAGAAGTCTCGATCGCTTGTGCAAGCGTGATGGTTGCTTGGGAAAGCTTGTTTGCGGCATCGGAGTCCAGGTCCTCAGCCTCGGAGGCCACTACTGCCCCATCGGCGCTGACTTTCACTTCAAGGCCCGTGTTTTCCGCGGTGCGCAGGTGGACGTCCCACTGGTTGTCATCCCAATCCAGCTCATAAGCAGTGGCGCCTGGGTGGGCGGCGAGTGCAGCTTCAATGGCCCGCAGGCCCGAGGCAACCTCGCCCTGGGTTCCGGTTCCGGTAGCGGGCGTGGCTGCGCTGGAGGTGCTGGTCGGGGCTTGCGCCACCTCAGAAGCAACGGTGACGGTTTCCGTTGCGGTGACCTGAGTCTGGGACTGGGAATCGCTGGAGGAACACGCAGTGAGCGCAATCCCCAGCCCTGCTACAGCGGTGGCGAACACAAATTTTCGACGATTGGAAAAATGCATGCGCCCCACTGTAGCTGCATGAGTTCCGAGCCTGCAGCGGCAGGCCTTGGATACCTTATGCGCCTTGGGCGGCGGGCTCGTCGGCAGATGCAACCGTGAAGCGGCGGCCTGCGTGCTTTGGCGCTTCCATCTCATCGACGATTGCCACGGCGAAATCCTGGGTGGATACGAATCCACCGGCTGGGGTGTCCAGGGCTTCTACGTATTCGCCGGTTCGCACGCCAGGGGCGATCACTGGGGAGGGGGCGATCATGGTCCACTGCAGGCCGTGGGAGTTGGCGTAGGCATCAAACACCTGGCCAAATGCCTTGGCTTCTGGGAGGTATTCGGCGGGGAACTCTGGGGTTTCGAAGAGGCGCTGCTCACCGGCGTTGAGCGCACCTGCGCCGCCGACCACCACAAAGCGGCCCGTGGGCTTAGCTGCGATGAGTGCCGTGTGGGCGTCGATAGCTGCCTGGTAGTTGTCCCGGCTGGCTACGGAGATGAGGGTGACGTCGGCATTGTTGATGACCTCCACCACTGCCTGAGTATCAGCCAGGTCAAGCGCCTGGGATTCGCCGGTGCCGGAGCCGGAGCGAGTGTACTGGCTCACTTGGTGGCCGCGGTTGCGGGCTTCTTCCACCACGGGAGCACCTACCAGACCTGCTGCGCCGATAATTGCAATGTTCATGTGAGAACTCCTTGAGTGTTTGAGATTGAAGAACTTGCTACGCTTGCAATGGTATGTTTTAGTAACCGATTACCTCAACGTAACTATTAGAAGTTTTTTGAAGAAAGTTTCCCACCATGCCTACAAATACCGATCTAGCTGCGGATATTCTGAACAAAGATTGCCCTTCCCGCACGGTGTTGCGCCATCTCACGGACCGTTGGACCCCGATGATCGTCACCGTCCTCGCCCCCGGCCACCCCGTACGCTTCAAAGAAATCCGCAGCAGGGTACAAGGAATTTCCCCCAAAGTACTTACAGAGACGCTGCGCTCCATGGAACGCGACGGCCTCATCACCCGCACCGCAACCGCCACCATCCCACCACGCGTGGATTACCAGCTCACCAACCTTGGCCACACAATCGTGGCCCCGATCGAGGCGCTGCGAACATGGGCAGAGACGCACGTTGGTGAAGTTGAAGGGAACAGGCAGCGTTACGACGCCGCCCAGGACCTCACATTGCAAGGCTAGCCGGCGGGCAGCGGCGGGCGGCGAAGTGGTGGAGTGGCGGAGTGGTGGGCTCGTGAGACACTGCCGCCGAATATCCGCGAACTAGTCCGGTCGCCGACTAGTCCGGCTGGAAGATCTCCTCTATGCGCTTTTCAAATATGGCAGCGATGCTGAACGCCAGGGGAAGGGAGGGATCAAAGCGACCTTTCTCAATGGAGATCACCGTTTGCCTAGACACTCCGAGAAGTTCCGCCAGCCGTGCCTGCGAGTACCCTTGCTGCTTCCGCAGTTCTGGAATGATGTTTCGCACGTTGACGCCTACCCATGGAGCCGTTGCCGGAAGTAGCACGCCACGAATAGACCCATCAGTACGAGCAAGCCAGCGAGCAACGCCTGAGCTATTGGCAGATACCCCAAGATGGACGCCACCGCACAAGCCGAACCCGCGAAAGCCACCGCAAGGTAGAAACTGTTGGCCGCAGCCGCTTGAGCCCAGTGCACCTCAACCGACTGCTCCGCGTTTGGCTCATTGATCGCCAGGCTTTCACGGTCCACCGCCAAGACCCACGCCAGCGGGAGACACGGCACAAATGTAGCGGCCGCAAATACGCAAAATACGAGCCACCCAGAGGGCTGCTCACTCTCGTGGAGCCAACCGGCAATGGCGCCAATTACGAGTGCCAGCACAATAGCCAGCGGCAAGGCTGCCGCAAGTTCAGAGGTTTGCTTGGCACCAAATTTGACCCTGCCGAATTTCAACGTGGGGCGCGCGGCGCGCATCAGCGCTTCTTGATCTATTGCAAAACTCCTACTCTGAGTGAAGACCCTCTTTGTAAAGGTTGCTTTACATTGCACCTTCTGTGACGCCCGCTAAGGCCACCGGGAATCGACCGCGCCACTCCATCCACCAGGAAGCGCCACCGAACATAACCCCAGGCCAACACCCCACTGCCCATGCACCCCATTTGCCCATGCACCGATACCCAGCTCAGCAAAAACCAGATACGAGGTGGGGAGAAAATGGAAGCCAAACGCCAAACCGGGCTGAATCCCACCACCGCCACAGGCAGCACTTCACCCAAAGTGTGGACGAACCGTACCATTTTTGGTACGGTTCATCCATGGCCAACTATAGGGAGGTTCTCAAAAACGCCTCATTTGAAAATGATGGGTACATTACGCCTAAGATCGCGCAAAACCACGGAGTACCCGCCATTGAACTGCGCAAACTCGCTTCCCGCGGTGCCTTTGTTAAGAAACAACGCGGTGTGTACCGCGACCCCCACTACCCATCCGTTGATGAATTCGACTACCTCCGTGAAGCCGTCTTAACGCTGGGCGACGGTGCCTACATCACTGCAGACACCGTGCTCCAAATTCTTGGCATCGGCAACCTCAACCCTCGGCTCATTCACCTCGCCTCACAGAAGCGCCACCGCAGAAAACTGCCCGATCACTGGAAACTTCGGAAAGCAAATCGCTCCGAACGAGTAGTGAGGTACAACGGCATTCCCGCACAACACGCAGCGGATGCATTGAAGGAAGTCAAACCCTATGTGATGCCAGAGCGTTGGGAAGTGATGGTGGACCAGGCCAAAGACGAGGGATTCATTCTCAACAAACACTACAAGGAGCTAAAGGAACAATTGTGAACCGGCCTTCGAACCTCAACGCCTTGAAACGGAAGATACAAAACCTTGAACAAAACCAACTAGCTGAGACTCAAAGGGTAAACCTAATGGCGCTGGTAGTGCTAAGCCAAATGCTGCCTGAAGGTGCCGTCAAAGGTGGAAGTGCGATGGCATTTCGATATGGGCCTGGCGCGCGGATGACCTCCGATCTTGATGCGGCTCGGAAAGACGAGGAAGAGCAGTTCATCGAGTCCCTAGAAGCAAATCTGGACAGCGGTTGGCAAGGATTCACGGGGAGGGTAAAGCCACGCAAGAAACCGAAACCATTTGGAGTTCCAGCCAAGTACATAATGGCCCCGTTTGACATCAAGCTCCAATACGAGGGGCGAGATTGGAAAACTATCTTATTTGAACTCGGACACAGCGAACTTGGGGCCGCCGACTCGGATGAATACCACCTTTCCGATGAACTCTCAAACCTCTTCACTGAACTGGGGTTCGCTGCGCCCAAACCAGTTCGCGTGCTCAAGGCCGAGCACCAGATTGCCCAGAAGATTCACGCTGCCACGCTACCCGGAAGCCCTCGTGCCCATGATCTTGTTGACCTTCAAATCATTCTCGCGCAAGAAGCAATCAACTTCCCTCTGGCACGAAAGCTTTGTGAAGCAACATTCGCTTACAGGGGTGATCACTCTTGGCCTTCCTCCTTTGTGAAGAACGAAGGTTGGGAAACCACGTACGAGAAAGCAGCAGAAGCACTCGACCTACCTGGGGTACCCATCAGGAGCATGGACTCCGCTATTTCATGGGGAAATGAGCTCATTCACCAAATCGCAACTGCACAGAAGTAAGTAACTCCCCAGGCCAACACCCCACCACGCGCCCGCTACCCCACCTCAACCCTTTGGGCGGCGGGCGTTTTGCGGACCCGATCGGTATGGTCATGGGTGCTATTTATTCTCCCGACCCCAAATGAGGAACCGTGCGCACAGATTCTCAGCCCACACCAAGGGCGTTGTTTCGGATTTTTGCTACCGCTGAAATGGTCACTTGGGCACTGCTCATCATCGCCCTCATTCTCCGCGGCACCGGCGTAACCAACATCGTGCCCATCGCCGGCGGCATCCACGGATTCGTATTCCTGAGCTACTGCGTGGTCACGGTGTTCACTTGGGTCAACCAGAAGTGGAAGGCGCCGGTAGGTATCGCCGGCCTGCTGCTTTCCGTAATTCCATTCGCCACCGTGCCCTTCGAGCTGTACCTGGACCGCCGCGGCCTGCTCACAGGCGGGTGGCGCCTCGCCCCTGGCCCAGGTAGCGAGACCCCCAAAGGCTTCATCGAAAAGGTACAGGCCTGGGTGCTCGCAAAGCCGGTTCTCGCGGCCGTACTACTCCTTGCATTTGTCACGGCGCTGTTCATCGCGCTGCTGCTCGCGGGGCCGCCGATCCCCAAGAGCTAAAGGCACCCCCCGACGTCACCACATCCCCGCCAATCCACTGCCCCACATCCTTGCGGATTGGCGGGTTTACTCATAACTACAGTTGGCGAATGTTGAAACACAGCGTGATTCCACAAGCGAGCAGCGCGATAACCACGCTCCTGCTCCAACTGGTGATGCTGACAAACCCTGCACCTGCCGACGCGTTCTCCATGAGCATTGGCGCAGCCTTCTTTACGATTGCTCGTACAACTGCGCTTCTCCAGCCAGCGGCACGCAAGTCAATGCTGCTGAGCGTTTTGTTCACGATGCTCCAGGTAGGCATGCGCTTTGATGGCAGCATTGCCACCACCACCTCCGGCCAACTTTTCACCGCATGCACTTGAGAAGCGATCACCACACACATGTCGCAAGTAAAGCGCGAACTCGGAACCTAGCGTAACTAGCGGAGAGCGCCGCTGCGGGACAGGCATGGGGACCCTGACCGCCTTGCGGCAGCACCAATTCTGAGGCGTCGCCACCTCACTGCCCACTACCCGCTGCTCACTGCGCACGGGTGGCATATCTGCTGAGTTCACCTTTGACACAGCGGCAACCGAACTCAAGGTCAAATACGCACCCCTCCTGTAGTTTTCCATTAAGCCGATCAAGCTGAAAATCGCTTGTGCTGAAGATCATAACGGATTTCTACGGCCTTGAAAGCATGCCGATTTATGCCACAACCACGCTTTTGCACGAGTTTTGAGAATGAGTTCCACCTCATATTTACGCGCGAAAACTCTGGACAAATTTCCTTTTCACGGTACTATTCTGAGCACCTGTTAGCCCTCTTTGAAACTCTCTAGGCCAATAACTTAAGCCTAAATGTAAAAAGACTAAAAGGTGGCAAACTAATGCAATTCATTCCAGAAATTTAGCTTTTCTCAAGGAACATGAACTCACCAAACTCAGCACAACAAGGCTCCGTTGATCACTCAGCAGCCGCCCATGATCCAGCCTCCCACGTGACAGAACTCCACTGCGTATTGGTTTCACGCAACGATCTTCTCAAGCTCACCCTCGAAAGCATGCTCACCACCTCCCCCATCCCTTCTTTCCCTTCCCTTACTCACATGCCAAAAGACGTATCAAACATAGCCTCATGCATCATCATCGATGAGAGCACGGTGAGTCTCAGCGAGGCAGCTAGCTGGCGGTTTCAAGCAACAGACGATCCCCACAACTGGCACGGCCCGGCGCTGGCCATTTTCACCGATAAGTCGCCACAGGCCTACCCATCATTGGCAAACGCTGCCTTCTTCACCTATCCCATCGATGTTCCGAGCCTCCTCGAGTTCACAGAGAACCTACCCAGGCCCGGCGCGGTTTCCCTCGCGGAGGTTGACGGTGCTTAATACGTTTGTGGTTGTGAGCGCCACGATGTTTCTCCTGGCAATTTTGCTTGCTGTGTGCATGTATTTACTCCTGAATAGCTATTTCCATGTACGGCGAAAACGAAGGCAAGCAAATTACGTACACTCCCATTTCCCTCATTGGCAAGAGGCAATTTTTCAAAGGAAACCCCTCCACAATCTCCCCACCTCTTCAAAGGAATACAGGTGGACCATTCAAAGCTTCCTGGAAATCACGCACACTATCCAGGACGCAGCAGTTTCACGCCGAATTCAGGAATTGGCAGATGCCGTTTTCACCAACTATCTGGAAAACGAACTCAAATCCCGGTCTTGGGCCCGGAAGCAATATGCACTGGCTGTGATTCACGAGCTCGGTATGACGGCACTCACCGAGGAAATCAAGAAAGTCCAACCGGCATCACAATTTCAAGCCTCCCTTAAGCACTTGGCGTTGGAGGGCGCCGCATCCCTTCCTGCAACGTCCAAGCAGCCCAAGCAGCTGCCCTCAGCACGGTCATCGCACGGGAGTCCCCACCACTTCTCCCCAACCCTGAAAATGCCGAAAGCGGCCCCCACAACAGGCAACAAACAGGAAGGTCTGAGCAAATGACATATGCCCTTCTCACAGCACTTGCTTGGCTCGGCTATTTTCTGGCGGCTTACTTAATTGGCACGGCGTTGCTCTATACCGTGATGCTCGGCAGTGCCCTCTACAACTCCCGGAAGCAGAATCGGCTCAATGCTTCCGTCGACTCTCTGAGTCTTTCCAACTATGAATCATTTGGCGTCACCATTGTGGTGCCAGCCTTTAATGAAGCCTCCGGGATCCTACAGAGCGTTTCTTCACTCCTGAACCTCAATTACCCCAATTTTGAAATTATCGTGGTCAATGACGGCTCTACGGATAAAACAGCCGAGCTCGTCATTGATGCCTTCTCCATGCACCCTGCAGCCCTCCAAACTGAAAGTACCCACACTGACCAGGCGAAACACATCCGAACCGCCGAAGTGCAAGCCGTCTATAGATCATCGCAGTTTCCCAATCTGCACCTGGTGAGCAAACACAACGGCGGCAAGGCAGATGCCCTCAACTGCGGGATTAATCTTGCGAGCTACAACTACGTGTGCACCGTGGACGGCGATTCCCTGCTGGAGAAGAACGCTCTGAAAAAGGTGATGCGGCCATTCCTCGTGGAAAAAGGCAACGTTGCTGCCAGCGGTGGCTCGGTGGAACTCATCAACGGAAACAATGTGGCAAATGGCATAGCTGAAAAGCACATTGAGTTCTCTGATAACCCAATTGTGGCTATGCAAACGCTGGAGTACTTCCGAGCGTTCCTCATTGGCCGTGTTGCGCTGAGCCAACATAATCTCATGCTCATTAGCTCCGGGGCGTTCACTGTGTTTGAACGCGACCTACTGCTCAAAGAAGGTGGGCTCACCCCAAATGTCATTGGGGAAGACATGGAAATTGTGGTGCGCCTCCAAAGAACTCTGCTGGAACAACAGTCCAAGAAGCGCATTGTGCAAGTACCGGACGCCATCTGCTTTACCGAGGCCCCCGAAACACTGGAAGTGCTCAGAAAACAGCGCAGACGCTGGCACCAGGGCTTGCTGGAAAGCCTGTGGACACATAAAACGGTGGCATTTAATCCGCGGTACCGCTCCTTGGGGCTGCTCTCATTCCCCTACTTCATCCTCGGTGAGGCACTCATACCCGTAATCGAGTTGCTGGGCATCATCTTCATCATTGCGAGTTTCTTTGCAGGCCAAATCTTCCTGGAATACTCCCTGTTCCTCGTGGTTCTTTTCCTCACCTTCAACGGGCAGATGAATGTTCTCTCCATCACTATCAATGCTTGGATGCAGGGCAGGTACCCCCGTCCCTTGGAAATCACCTATGTACTTGGCCTTTCCTTCACCGAAACGTTTTGGTACAAGCCGCTCATGCTGTGGTTCCGGTTGGAGGGCTTCTACCGCTTTTTCACCCAAAATCGGGAGTGGGGCGCAATGGATAGACGTGGGTTTCACAATCAGCCGCAGGAAGTTTCATCATGAAAAAGTTTTTCTCACTCATCGCGGTTGCCGTGCTGGTGATCGTGCTTCCCGTGTTCGTGTGGGCAGTGAAACCAGCACAGCTTGACCAGGTGCTCGTGTTCAACAACAGCCAGGACAGCAACAGTCAGCCTTCGGGGGTGGAGTACTTTTTCAAAAATGCCAGGGCTAATCCCACCGTCACTGCCTTGCGGGATGTCACCTATTCCATCGACGAGGCGAAGGGCTTTGACGCTGTGTACGCAGCGAACGAGGACGGTAAGCACACCACGCTGCAGCAGTGGAACCAGGTCAAGATGAACATTGACCAGAACCGCCCCAGTGTGTTGTTCGCGGAGTACGGCCTGATCCACAATGCGGAAGACGGCGACTTGGCGCAGGTGATCTCAGAGGACCTGGGGGTGAACTCCACCAACTGGGCGGGGCTATACGTCCAAGACCTCGCCCTGCAAAACAATCCGGTGATTCCTCAAAGGGTCTACAACAGCGTGGAAGGACAGTGGGACTACTCCGGTCCTGGATTGGTGCTGCACAACAACAACGAAGAGAAGACGATTGTGGTTGAGCTCAACCAGGGTGACGTCGGAAATGCTTTGGCGCTCAAGGCCACCGCGTTTGGCGAGTCGCTTGGGTATGAGGACCTTCCCACGTCCTATGGGGGCTGGTTCGACGTCGTTGAGCCCAATGCAGGCACCGAGGCAATCTATGATTTTTCCGCCGAGCTTTCAGAGGAAGGCCGGGCCCTGTTCCGTGAGCATGGCATCCCGGAGACCCTGCCGGCAGTCACGTTGAGCCGCAGTGGGCCCTCGTACCGCTTTTACCTGGCAGGGCGCTTCTCCGCGGCGGAAACGATCCCGCAAATCTACAGCGTGTGGGGCATCAGCTCCTGGTACGCAGCGCTCGGCCGGTACAGCTCCAGCTCCTTCTATTGGAACTCCTTCTTCCCGCTTGTAGAACAGTCGCTGAAAAACTACGAGGAGTTCCGCTCCGGTGAAGGCGCCCTCTACGCTGACACCGCGCACGCGCCCACTGAGGAGATCAACTATCCGTCCAGGATCAGCGGGGAGAAGGATCGCATCGAAGTGCTTATCGACGGCACCTTCCAGCCGCTAACCATCAAGGGTGTGAATATCGGAATGGCGAAGCCGGGCTATTTCCCCGGCGAGGCGGCCGTTACCCTCCAGGAATACCGCCAGTGGTTCGAGCAAATTGGGCAGATGAATGCGAACACCATCCGCGTCTATACCCTGCACCCGCCGGAGTTCTACCGGGCGCTCGCTCAATACAACGCCACGCATGACAAGCCGCTCTATGTTCTGCATGGCGTCTGGATCAACGAGGATTGGATCACCGATGACGCCGACGCCTTCCACGAGCAAGCCGTGCACGGATTCCAAACCGAGATCCAGCACGTTGTGGATGCTTTGCACGGAAACACCGTGGTAGATCCCGTACCTGGGCACAGTTCCGGTGTGTATGTGGCTGATGTGTCTGACTACGTGATTGGCTGGGTGATCGGCACTGAATGGAATCCTTTTATGGTGCTGGGCACCAACGCGAAGCATCAGGACATCGGCCAATTCTCCGGGCAGTTCTACGAGACAGCAGACGCAAGCCCCTTTGAGCACTGGCTAGCCTCCCAGATGGAATACACCACGAAATACGAGGTGGAACGGTACAAACAGACCCGTCCGATGAGCTTCACCAACTGGGTAACCACAGACATCCTGCGCCACCCTTCCGACGGCTCCAATCAGGAGGACATCGCGGAAGTCAACCCAAACCATATCCACACCAAGGACATTATGAACCAGGTGGGGCAGTTTGCCTCGTATCACGTCTACCCTTATTACCCAGACTTCTTGCAGCGCGATCAAAAGTACTTGAACGTGCAAGATTGGCGCGGCGAAACCAACCCATACTACGCCTACCTGCAAGAACTGCGTTCCGTGCATGATATGCCAGTGTTGGTTGCGGAGTTTGGTATCCCCAGTTCCCGCGGCCGCACCCACTCCGGGCCGAATGGGATGCACCAGGGCATGGTGTCCGAACAAGACCAGGGGCGCTATATGTGCCGCATGTATGAGGACATCATGCATGCGAACTACATGGGAGGGCTCGTGTTCACTTGGCAGGACGAGTGGTTCAAGCGCACATGGAACACCATGGACTTTGATAATCCCGACCGCCGCCCTTTTTGGCCGAACGTTCAGACCAGCGAACAGCGTTTTGGAATGTTGGGTTTTGACCCAGACGAGATTCTGGTGGATGGAGATGGCAGCGAGTGGACCGCGCCCGCATTCTACGAGGCTGCAAACGATTCTGACCCGCTGCGCCGGGTGTTCGTGGAACACGATGCCGGCTATCTATACCTGAAGATGGAGCTTGCTGAAGGAGCCCCGGGCCACCCGGAGGTGTTGCTGGACACCGCGCCAGATCAGGGCAACTCTGTGATCAATTCAAGCCAGGTGGCCACCAGCGACCCGGCTGACTTCCTGCTGAATCTGCAGCGCGGCAACTCTCACTTGCTCGTGGATGCTTACTACGACATTCACAGTTACCTCTACGGGCGTATGGCAGAGTTCACCAGCCCTAACCCCTTCTTGGAACAGAAGGATTCCGGCAACTTTGTGCCAATTCTCTACGTGCTCAACCGGGCCATGGACAACCTGGAAACCGGGGAGACCACTCCATTTGAGGACTATGAAGCCGGGGCACTTATTGAGGGAAACGGGAATCCACAAGCCCCGGATTTCAACTCGCTCGCCGATTACGCGTGGTCCCCCGACGGCCGCACCCTGGAAGTGCGAATCCCGTGGCTGTTGCTAAATTTCCGCGACCCGAGCCGAAAAGAGATCATGACGGACTTCATTGCAAATCAGACCATTGACCAGGGCCGCATGGTGGAAGACATCGGCCTTGCATTCACCTTCAACACCGGTGACGGCGTGCAGCAGACCCTGCCCGCGCAACCTGAAGGCACGCAGATTATTCCCCCAATGAAGCGCTACACTTGGGAAAACTGGGAACACTTCGAAACCGAATCGCGCCTGAAGCAGTCCTACTACGAGCTGCAGGGCTGCTTCGGCCGCCAGGAGTAATTGGCGGATTGCTATTACAGCGACACCACTCTTCCATGCCGTCCAGAGCCCACAGGTGTGCCTAGTGGCTTTTCAGATTTACCTTGCACATGCGACTGAACTACTGAATGACTTCGTTCACGAGTTGCTGAATTTTTGAGTGAGTGCCAAATTTGAGGCTTGGAAAAAGTGTGTGAATTAGGAGGACCTTCGCCGTCGAGGCGTTGCAAATTAAGACCCATGCCTTGCTCTTGCTGCTCATGCTCAAATTCCATGCGCCGCGGTAGGGCGGAAAATGAGCTCATTGCTGTTATTGATTTGGAGCTCAATTCTGCCCAAACTAGGTGCCAGAGATCATCATTGTCCATCTCCTCACGGATGGTCCCACAGAGAGCGGATTGGCACCACAAATCCTTTGCCATGTGGCCGTTTGAGTTTAAGTACCCTGTTTCCCATATTGAGCACTACATTTGCGGCAACACGGTCCCCCAGCTTGGCTGACATTGCATCTAAATGTTTCCATGCTCGTGGATGAACATCCATCGCACTTTTGATTTCAATAAGGATCAGGCGACCATCGGGAACTTCAATAACAACGTCGATTTCTGCGTCGCGTTCGCGGTAATGGAACAACTGGGGTGGGTCTTGCATCCACGAAAGTTGCTTTCGAAGCTCACTCACAACAAACGCCTCGAGGGTAGCACCAAACAGTTCAAAGCCGCCGGACTGCATCGAATTCTTCACATCTAACCCACTAAGCGCGGACGCAAGCCCAGAATCGATGAGAGATACTTTCGGACGGCGAACCACACGCCCCGAAAATCCCACACCCCACGACGGCAGTTCAGCGGAAAGATACATCATCCTTGCCAGTTCTTGATAGTCGCGGAATGCTGCTTCAGAGATATGAATTTGGCGCGCCTTTTTAGCCACTACTAGCTCTGGCTCTGTTGCAAAAATCGTGAAGCTTGAGCATGCTTGGCGGAGATTGGACGGACGGAACGATGACGGATTTCAAGTGGCGCCATTTCCAGGGTGATGTGAGGCTCTGTTGCAAAAATCGTGAAGCTTGAGCATGCTTGGCGGAGATTGGACGGACGGAACGATGACGGATTTCAAGTGGCGCCATTTCCAGGGTGATGTGATCCTGTGGGCGGTGCGCTGGTATTGT
>NZ_JANIKD010000025.1 GCF_024580955.1 Corynebacterium sp. 122RC1
ACCCCGACCCCACCCGACGGTGGTCGGTGGACCCGTCCTGACTCTGATTTGGTTCCGGTAGAGCAGCCGGACTGGAGCCCGAAGCGTAGACCTGGAGCACCACCGCTCGCGGCATAGAAAAACGGTCGAAAACTACAGAGACAGAACCCGATTACACGGACAGCAGACCCGCGGTCCGTGTAATCGACATGTCTGGGAATGTCCCCGAGGTAGAACAAAAGCCCTGCTCACGTTAACGCGCAGGGCTTTTGTTGTAACGGAGGGTGGAACGGGAACTGGAACAGATGTTGTAACAGAACACACCAAGGTTTCCTGAACAAACTCAAACCGTTTCCTGAAACCCTCAACTTCGAAAGCGCCCCAGGTAGGAATCGAACCTACGACACCGGCTTTAGGAGAGCCGTGCTCTATCCACTGAGCTACTAGGGCAGCAGCACCAATCCGCAATCGGTCAGCTCACAAGCTGGGCGCCAACCGCGTTGGATCGTGTGCCTGTTCAAGGTTACCGGACAACGCCAAGCGCTCCAATTCTGCCGCTTCCTCAGCATCAACACGACACCAAAAGCAAGCTCCACCACCAAACGCCGCTGCCAACCCCCAAGAACAGGTACCGACGGCACCATCCCGGCACCTCACCAGATCCCACTTGCTAGCACCTATTGGGGGAGTGTGACGAGCTTTTTCAGGCAAATTCGAGCCGAAGCGGCCAGAGGAGCCTAGACTGGAGAAGTCATAATTTTTGCAAAGGAGCTCGAAGAATCATGGCTGAAATCCACCCAATCTTTAATGATGTTGATCGTCGCGCCATTGTGTCTGAGGTCGTTGAAGAAAACGGCACTCCAGTACTGGCGCTCGATGCTTTGGCAGAGGACGGCACCCGCACTCGCGTGCTCACCTTGAACAAGTTTGATGCCAAGCAGCTTTCTGCTGCATGTGACCGCTACATGCACCAGCAGTTCTCCGTCGATTATTCCAACGTGAACACCCTGCTTTCTGAGACGGATCGTGCTGAGCTGATCGGCGACGACGACTAATCCAGGGAGAACATAACCTAGCAACCCCCGCCGCCTGCCGCCGGCCCTCGCCCTCCGACCTCCGGCCACAAGCCAAAGCCCAGCGGCGAGCACCCCGCAACGGCGAATTCAATCTTTTGGCGGAAATTACATTCAAACCTTGATGCCATGGATGTAATTGGCGGCTAAGGTGGGAACCAGACTCCTTGTAGCAAATTCGCGGCAAGATGAGTCTGGTTTTCCATTTGTCACCAAAAATCCAACACAACACCATATCTGCCACAAACACCGCTCAGTATTAATAAATACAAAAACGGTCCTCAAGTAACACGAGCGAACAACCAAAAAAGGGGTGCCCTCATGCGCACAATCCTCGTTATTGGCATTGGCGCCGGTAACCCAGACTTCCTCACCCTCCAAGCGATCGAGGGCCTGTCTAGGGCTGACGTCGTTTTGGCTCTCGATAAGGGCGAAAGCAAGTCGGACCTGTTGGCGCTGCGCGAAAAGATGGTGCTCACTCACGCCCCTGGCACCCCGATCGTCGCCGTGGCTGATCCTCAGCGCGACCGGAACCCCGGCGATGAAAAGGCCTATGAAGCGGAAGTGAAAAAGTGGCACATTGAGCGCGCCCGCCTTCTCGCTGAGGCGGTGTATCGCCACACCACTGAGGACGGCGCCGTGGCGTTCTTGGTGTGGGGCGATCCCTCCCTCTACGATTCCACCCTGCGCATCATTGAGCACATGAAGAAGCAGGAAAACCTCGAAGCAAAGATTGAGGTCATCCCCGGAGTCACCGCTTTACAGGTGCTCACCGCCGCACACGGCATCCTGTTGAATCGGATCGGGGAGTCCATCCACGTCACTACTGGCCGCAAGCTCCCGCAGACTTCGGCAGCAGACCGACGCAACTGCGTGGTCATGCTCGATGGTGGCTCCACTTGGCTCGAAGTTGCCACGGAGCACACCTATATGTGGTGGGGTGCGTACCTGGGCACAAACGATGAGGTGCTTCGCTCCGGGTATGTCCATGAGATCGGGGAAGAAGTAGCTGAGCTCAAGGCGAAACTCCGCGAAGAGCACGGTTGGATTATGGACACCTACCTGCTCCGCGAACTGGACTAGCCCAAAATTCGCTCAGGCACCGCCTAGGAAAGCCTAGGAAAGCTGCGCCAGCTTTTCCTGCACCTGGGCCAGAGAGGGGTTGGTGGCGGTGGTGTTGTCTGCGTAGCGCACGGTGGGGACTACGCGGTTGCCGCCGTTGACGGACTTCACCCACTCACTGGCTTCGGCGTCCCGGTCTACATCCACCAGTTCAAAGGGGATGTTGGCGCTGCGTAGGCCGCGCAGCAGGTTGCGGCAAAATGGGCACCAGTCGGCGTAAAACACGGTCATATTGCTCATTTCAAGCTTCTCCATTCCTTACCCAAGTTTCAAAACGGTAGCGTAGCCCACTGCTGGCCACCTGCCACCCAGAATCCTCGCTGAGCACAAACCCTGCGTCGAGTGTGGGCGCAAGCACCGCTTGATCGCCGAGTTGTGCGGCGTAGGGGGCGTCGATAAGCGTGCGCTCCACCTTAGCAACGAGCGGCAGGGTAGCGGCGTAGAGTTTGCCGCCGCCGAGGATCCAGGCGTCGGTGGTGCGGCTGATGTCGGTGAGAGCGATCGCGCGTGCACCTTCGAGCCACTGACCTGGAGTTTTGCTGGTCACCACCCAGTTTTCGCGGCCCGGGAGGGGGCGGAAGCGTTCGGGGATGGATTCCCAGGTGGCGCGGCCCATGATGACCGTGGAACCCATGGTGAGCTCCTTGAAATGGGTGAGGTCTTCGGGGAGGTGCCAGGGCATGTCGTGGCCATCGCCGATGATGCCGTCAGTGCTTTGGGCCCAGATTGCGCGCAGCATTTAGACGGCTACCTCGGCGCGGATGGTTGGGTGGGGGTCGTATCCCACAATCTCCACGTCCTCAAAGGTGTACTCAAACAGAGAGTCAGCCTTGCGCAGCTTCAACTGGGGGTAGGGGCGTGGCTCGCGAGAGAGTTGCAGCTCCACCTGTTCGCGGTGGTTGTCATAGATGTGGCAGTCGCCGCCGGTCCAGATGAACTCGCCAACCTCCAGGCCCGCTTGCTGCGCGAGCATGTGGGTGAGCAGTGAGTAGCTTGCGATGTTAAAAGGCACCCCGAGGAACATGTCTGCGCTGCGCTGATAAAGCTGGCAGCTCAGTTTGCCGTCGGCCACGTAGAGCTGGAAGAGCAGGTGGCACGGCGGCAGCGCCATGTTGTGTAGCTCCGCCACGTTCCACGCGGACACGATGTTGCGGCGTGAATCCGGATTGTTTTTCAGCATGTCCAGCGCGCCGGAAATCTGGTCTATGTGCTGTCCGTCCGGGGTGGGCCAACTGCGCCACTGCACCCCGTACACGGGGCCGAGTTCTCCCTGTTCATCGGCCCATTCATCCCAGATGGTTACGCCGTTTTCATGCAGGTAGGCAATGTTGGATTCGCCCCTCAAAAACCACAGCAGCTCCCCGATGATGGACTTCATATGCACCTTTTTAGTGGTGATCAGTGGGAAGGCCTCGTCCAGATCAAAGCGCATCTGCGCACCAAATAGGCTGGTGGTGCCGGTGCCGGTGCGGTCATCTTTGTGACTGCCTTCAGCAAGAATCTTGCGCAGGAGGTCCTCATAAGGAGTTGCAATTCCTGCGCCGGAACGCTCAGTGGTGTGGGGCATGCGGGGTGGCCTTTACATTTGTCTACAAGGGTGCGCGCCGAGCTCACCGCACCACTACTGGCTGTCCAGGCGGTGCGTTCAACAGCGGCGTTTTCAACATTAGTGCCAACACTAAGCCCGCCGCGAACATTCCACAAAGACCATTCCACAAAGGCCCCGGCAGCCCCCGCGCTCTAGGCACGGGGGAGTTTCGTGTACCGACGCCGCCAGCGCCCAGCTCGGGGTAGGGCCAGCGCGCGGGCGCGGCGGTACAGTTTGGGTGAGGGGAGAGGCAGTGGCAGTGGCTTAGTAGGAGCCGTGCTCCTCACGGAAGGCCGCGATGAGGGAAAGGATTTCCTCTGCCAGCTCGGGGCGGCAAATGAGGATATCTGGCAGGTAGGTGTCCTTGTTGTTGTAACGCAGCTCGCTGCCGTCCAGGCGGGAGCAGTGCAGCCCTGCTGCCTTGCACACGCCCACTGGTGCGGCGGAGTCCCATTCGTATTGGCCACCGGCGTGGATGTATGCGTCGTAGTCGCCGAGTAGCACGTGCATTGCCTTCGCACCTGCGGAGCCCATGGTTTGGGTTTCAAATCCCAGCTTCTCCGCGATGTGCAGCGCCACCTCTGGTGGGCGGTTGTGGGAAAGTGCGATCTTGCCCGAGAACGGTCCGGTCACGGCGCGGGCGTCTGAGGAGTGGAACACCACGCCCAAGTCAGGCAGGCCGACGGCAGCATGGGTGGGAATGCCCTGTTCAACGAGTGCAATGTGGACTGCCCAGTCTTGGCGCCCGGTGGCAAACTCCTTGGTGCCATCCAGGGGGTCGATAATCCACACGCGGTCCTTACCCAAGCGCTCTGGATTGTCTGCGGCTTCTTCGGAGAGGAAGCCGTCATCAGGGCGGTGTTGCTCCAGCACGCGTGCGATCCAGTTCTGTGCAAGGTCGTCGCCGGCGTCGCCCAGCTCGCGGCCGCGCAGTACACCCACATTGCGCACGCCTTTGAGGATTTCGCCCGTGCCCTGAGCCAGGCGGTGGGTCAGCGTTGCATCGTCAAAATGAGCAGTCATAGTTGCTCAGTCTAGTTGTTTGGTTGAATAAGGACATGTCCAGCACAGCCAACGAGAGCATTCTCACCCGCTTTCAGCCGCAGGTTTCCACGTGGTTTTCGGAGGTTTTCGCGGCCCCCACGGCGGTTCAACAACAGGCCTGGGAAGCTATTTCTGCAGGTGAGAATGCTCTTGTGGTAGCGCCAACCGGCTCGGGTAAAACCCTGGCAGCATTCTTGTGGGCGCTCAATGGCCTCACGCAACAAGTGGGACAAACCACGTTGGTTTTGCCCGAAATCGCGCATGAACCCGCTGCCAAAACCACTCAATCGGGCGTAAAAGTACTTTATATTTCCCCGCTGAAAGCCCTCGGCGTGGACGTGGAACGCAACCTCCGCGCCCCTTTGGCTGGTATCAACAACGTGGCGTTACGCCTTGGGCTTGAGCCCAGCAACATCTCTGTTGGTGTGCGCTCGGGTGATACGCCCGCGGCGGAGCGCAACCGCCAACTGCGCCGCCCACCGGATATCTTGATTACCACCCCGGAATCCGCATACCTCATGCTCACTTCCAAGGCCGCGGGCATCCTCAGGAACGTGGAGACGGTGATCATTGATGAAATCCACGCGATCGCCGGCACGAAACGCGGGGTACACCTGGCGCTCACCTTGGAGCGTCTGGAACACCTGGTGGGCAAGCCTGTTCAGAGAGTGGGCCTTTCAGCCACGGTGCGCCCCTTGGACCTGGTGGCAAAGTTCTTGGGCGGGGACCGCCCGGTAGAGATCATCAATCCTCCAGCGGAAAAGCTCTGGGAGCTCAACGTCCACGTCCCAGTGGAGGACATGAGCGATCTGCCCACAGCCGAGCCAGGTTCCACCATCGGGGAAATCACGGTGGAGGATTCCCTGGGGATCACCACGGCGCTGCCCACGGGTGACCCCCTGTTCGATCCAGCGCCCACCGCAGCGCCCGCTATTGAGCCAACCTCCGCCCCAGACCCTTCCAACGGATCCATCTGGCCCCACATTGCCCGTGAGGTGTACCAGGAGATCATGGCTAGCCGCTCCACCTTGGTGTTTGTGAACTCAAGGCGCACTGCGGAAAAGCTCACCAGTCAAATCAATGAGCTTTATGCCGTGGAGCATGCCCCTGATGCGCTTGCGGCGCCGCAGCGCCGCCCACCGGCGCAGGTGATGAGCCCGGGTGACGTGGCCGGTCTCACTGACCCGCTGATCGCACGCGCGCACCACGGCTCGGTGTCTAAAGATGAGCGAGCACAGATTGAAACCATGCTCAAGGAGGGGTCGCTGCGCGCCGTGGTGTCTACCAGTTCCTTGGAATTGGGAATTGATATGGGCGCGGTTGACCTTGTGATTCAGGTGGAATCGCCGCCGTCGGTAGCCAGCGGCCTGCAGCGCGTGGGCCGTGCCGGACACGTGGTGGGTGCGGTCTCCCACGGCTCGATGTACCCGAAGCACCGCCAGGACCTCGTGCAAACGGCGGTGACGGTGGCCCGGATGCGTGAAGGCCTCATTGAGGAGCTCTCCGTGCCCAAAAATGCCCTGGATGTGCTCACCCAGCACACTATTGCGGCGGTGTCCATGGAGGATCTGCATGTTGATGAGTGGTTTGCGCTGGTCACGCGCGCCTACCCGTACCAGGATCTGGATCGCGCGGTGTTCGATGCGGTGATCGACCTCGCCTCCGGCGTCTACCCCTCCACCGACTTCGCGGAGCTGCGCCCCAGGATCATTTTCGACCGCATCACAGGCATGCTTTCCGCCCGCCCCGGTGCACAGCGAGTGGCGGTGACCAGCGGAGGCACCATTCCTGACCGCGGCATGTTTGGCGTGTTCCTGGTCGGTGGTGAACAGGGCGCGCGCCGGGTGGGGGAGCTGGATGAGGAGATGGTCTACGAGTCCAGGGTGGGGGACGTGTTTACTTTGGGGGCCTCGAGCTGGCGCATTGAGGAGATTACGCGCGATCAGGTGCTGGTCACTCCTGCGCCGGGGCTCACGGGCAGGCTGCCGTTTTGGACGGGCGATCAGCTCGGGCGGCCGTATGAATTGGGCTTGGCTCTGGGAGCCTTCCGACGCGCTGTGCACGCCGATCCCAGCACCGTTCAGCGCGCGGAACTGGGGTTGGATGAGAATGCTCAGAACAATGTGCTGCGCTTCCTCGAACAACAGAAGGAAGATACCGGGATGGTCCCGGATGAGCAGACGCTGCTGTTGGAGCGGTTCCGTGATGAACTGGGGGACTGGCGCGTAGTGTTGCATGCGCCGTTTGGCCGCGGTGTGAACGCCGCGTGGGCTTTGGCGGTGGGGGCAAAGATTGCTCAGGAAACCGGGATGGATGCCCAGCCGGTGAGCAGCGACGACGGAATCGTGCTGCGCCTGCCCGATGCGGACACCCAACCAAGCGCGGAGTTGTTTCTGCTAGACCCCGATGAGGTGGAAGAGATCGTTGCAGCTCAGGTGGGCAATTCGGCGTTGTTTGCATCTCGGTTCCGGGAGTGCGCGGCGCGAGCGTTGCTGTTGCCGCGGCGCAACCCAGGCAAGCGCGCGCCGTTGTGGCAGCAACGTCAGCGCGCCGCACAGTTGCTGGACGTGGCCAGGCAGTATCCGAGCTTTCCCATCATTTTGGAGACGGTTCGGGAATGCCTCCACGACGTCTACGACCTCCCCGCGTTGGTAGAGGTGCAGAGTAACCTGCGCCTGCGCAAGATCCAGATCGCGGAGGTGACCACCCAAAACCCGAGTGCGTTTGCCTCCTCAATCCTGTTCAACTACACCGGCGCGTTCATGTACGAGGGCGATTCCCCGCTTGCGGAAAAGCGCGCTGCGGCGCTGGCGCTGGACCCAACGCTGTTGGCCAAGCTGTTGGGTGCGGTGGAGCTTCGGGAACTGTTGGACCAAGAGGTGATCACTGAGGTCCACGAGCAACTCCAACGCACGGCGGAAAGCCGGCGTGCCAAGACCCCGGAGCAGCTCGTGGACGCGCTGCGCATCCTCGGCCCCATACCGCTTGAAACCGCGCAGCAGCGCTGCACCTTTGCACTTGACCAGGCCGCGCTGGCAACAGTGAGCAGTCGCGTCATGCAGGTGCGGATCGCGGGCGTGGAGCATTTGGCAGGCATTCACGACGCCCCCCTGTTGCGTGATGCGCTCGGGGTGCCCGTGCCTGCGGGTGTTCCGGCACCGGTGGAACCAATAACCGATGCCCTGGAGCAGTTGGTGCGCAGGTGGGTGCGCACGCGTGGCCCATTCCAGTTGGCCCAATTGCAGGAGGCGTTCGGTCTGCCGGCATCGGTGGCGCACCAGGCGCTCATGCAACTCGTGCAGGACCAAGTGGTGATTGAGGGCCGTTTCCGCCAGGGGATTGACGGCCAGGAGTACGTGGCCAAGGAAGTGCTCGCTACCTTACGCAGCAGGTCTTTGGCCATGGCGCGGGCGCAGACGCAACCGGTGAGCCAAAGCGCGTTTGCCCGATTCCTGCCCGCCTGGCAGCAGGTTGCCCCCGTGGGCCAGGCGCCGCAGCTCCACGGGGTCGATGGGGTGCTGGCCGTGATTGAGCAGCTTGCGGGAGTGCGCCTGCCGGCGAGCGCCTGGGAGTCCATGGTGTTGCCTTCTAGGGTTCGCGGCTACCAGCCAGCCTGGCTTGATGAGCTGCTGATCAGCGGTGAAGTGCTCGTTGTGGGTGCTGGCCAAGCCGGGGCCAATGACCCCTGGGTGCGCCTGCTCCCGGTGGACTACGCGGCGCAATTGTTGCCGCTGCCGGACGAACTCGATGTGGCAAGCGTTGAGCCAGATGAGCCGGACGATGGCTCCAGTACCGCTCAAGCACCCCAAACATCCTGGACATCCCGGACATCCCAAACATCCCGGAGCGGCTACAGCCACATCCAACAACAGATCGTGGAGTTCCTTTCCCGCGGTGGAGGGTTCCGTGCGCAGGACATTTTTGCCCACGTCACGGGTGAGGACCTCGGCCTGGTTGCCGGGCAGGCGAGCTTGGACCAGATCAGTGAAGCCATGTGGGGGTTGTTTGAAGCCGGTGTGCTCAGCCCGGACGGCTTCGCTGGCATCCGCGCCCGCCTGGCTCGCTCACGCGGCGGCTCGGCGGCGCACCGTGCAAAGCGCACTCCGCAGCGCTCCCGCCTCAGGATGGGGCGCACGAGCTTTGCCAACGCCGCCGTTGCTGGAGGCGGTGTCGGTTCCGGTTCCCCCGGCACAGGCGCTGGCGCGCAACGGGGCAAAGCGGCGCACGCACCGGAATTGGTGGGCAGGTGGAGCCTCAGCGTTGCCCCAGATACCAACGCCACCTCCCGCTCCGTAGCACACGGCGAGGCGTGGCTGGACCGTTACGGCGTGGTCACCCGCGGATCGGTGCAGGCTGAAGACGTACTAGGCGGGTTCGCCCTGGCATACAAAGTGCTCAGTGGCTTTGAGGAATCCGGCAAGGCGCTGCGCGGCTACGTGGTGGAAGGCCTGGGCGCCGCGCAGTTTTCCACCCCCGCGGTAATTGATCGCCTCCGCGGCATGGACGATTCCCCAGATCCCACCACCTGGCCCAGCGGCTCCGAAGAACCAGACGTGTACCTGCTCGCGGCCTGCGACCCCGCCAACCCCTACGGCGCGGCGCTGCCGTGGCCCGGCGAACACCGTGTCTCCAGGGCAGCCGGGGCAGTGGTGGTCCTTGCCGACGGCCTCCCGCTCGCCCACCTCTCCCGCGGCGGCAAAACGCTCACACTTTTCGCCGAGGAACAGGACACCCAAACCCTCAACCTGCACCTCCCGCTCATTGTGTGGGCACTCGGCCAACACCCCCAACGCAATCTCACCATTGAAACCATCAACGCCACCCCCGCGCTCCAATCACCCCTGTTGAGCGCACTGCGCCAAGCCGGCGCGAGCATCACCCCACGCGGAGTACGAATCCCCACCGCGCAACACAGCAGTGCCGACGCCCCCAGCGCTCACAGCGGCACAGACTCCTTCGGGGTGCAGGGCAGAAAGAATGGGCGTAGCTTGGCGGACGCATTAGAGTACCTGCCTCAAGATGGCACACCAGAACCACGAACAGGCGGATTCCGGTCCGGCGGATACCGCAGGAGGTGAGCAATGCCGGAAGGCGATTCCATTTTCCAACTCTCCCACCGCATGCAGTTCATGCAGGGCCGTAAGGTGCTGCAAAGCAGCATGCGGGTGCCGCGCTACGCCAACGTGCACTTTGAACCGCGCCAAGTGAGCAAAGTGTGGCCCTACGGCAAACACCTGTTCATGGCCTTCGAGGACCTCACCTTGCACACCCACCTGAAGATGGAGGGCACTTGGGCCGTCCACCGCAAAGGCCAGCGCTGGAAGAAGCCGGGCCACACCGCAAGGGTAGTGCTGGTGTTGGACGATCCCGCCGGCCCAATCGAGGTCGTGGGCCATGAACTTGGATTTGCCAGAGTGTTTCCCACGGACACCTACCCCGAGCCCATTGCCCACCTTGGCCCAGACGTACTGGACGAGCACTGGCCAGACAGCGGTGAGGCCGAGGCCAAGCAAAGAATCCTCACCAACCCCACCCGTGCCATTGGCCTTGCATTGCTGGACCAAACCATGCTCGCCGGTGTAGGCAACGAGTACCGTGCGGAAATCTGCTTCATCTGCGGCATTCACCCCGCAACGCCGGTGGCCGCCGTGGACCTGGACCAAGTGCTCGCAGTTACCCGCAGGCTGATGTGGGAAAACCGCTACTCACCAATCCGGGTGACCACCGGCGTGCGCCGCGCCGGGGAATCCACCTATGTATTTGGGAGAAACAACAAGCCCTGCAGGCGCTGCGGCACGCTTATTTTGAAGTCCACGCTGGTGGACGATCCCACTCAGGAGCTCGAGCGCATCATCTGGTGGTGCCCCCATTGCCAGCCACTTCTCCGTCCCTAAGGCGTGTGTCCTAGGCATGCGCCACAATGGGAGCCATGAAAACAATCCTGAACATCATTTGGTTGATCACCGGCGGTATCTGGTTGGCGCTGGGGTATGTGTTCTTCGGTGTGCTCGCATGTATTTTCGTGGTCACAATCCCCGCGGGTGTGGCCAGCTTCCGCATGGCCAGCTACGCCCTGTGGCCCTTTGGGCGCACCGTGGTGCAACCAGTGAGCCAAGCCAGCTCGCTGAACACGGTGAGTAACGTGATTTGGTTCGTGGTGGCTGGTCTCTGGCTGGCGCTCGGGCACGTGAGCACCGCCATTGCGCAGGCCGTGACCATCATTGGCATCCCCCTGGCCATAGCCAACCTCAAGATGATCCCGGTGACCTGCTTCCCCTTTGGCAAGAGCATCGTGCCAAGTAACGCCGTGCCATTCGGTTACCGGCCCATGGTGACCTTTTAGGGCCCTGTAACCGTTGGGAATGAGGCCTTAGGCGCGTCGGGAGACGTGACACGACGCGCCCTGAGGAGCTAGCGGTTGGCGCGGTACCAGCGGATGAGCTCGTCGGTGGAGGAATCACCAGAGTTTGCATCCTGCTCGCCCGCCACTGCTGGGGCGAGGTCGTTGGCCTGCTGCTTGCCCAGCTCAACGCCCCACTGGTCGAAGGAGTTGATGTCCCAGATCACGCCCTGCACAAAGGTGATGTGCTCGTAAAGGGCAATCAGGGCGCCGAGCACTGCTGGGGTGAGCTCGGGAGCCAGGATCGTGGTGGTGGGGCGGTTGCCCGGCATAACCTTGTGGGCCACGAGCTCAGCCGGCACGCCCTCAGCGGCGATTTCCTCAGCGGTCTTGCCAAAGGCCAGCACCTTGGTCTGGGCAAAGAAGTTGCTCATCAGCAGGTCATGCATGGAACCTTCGCCGGTGGCGGTGGGCACATCCTGCTTGGGGCGGGCAAACCCAATGAAGTCTGCTGGAATCAGCTTGGTGCCCTGGTGAATGAGCTGGTAGAACGCGTGTTGGCCGTTGGTGCCAGGCTCGCCCCAGTAAATTTCACCGGTGGAGGCGGTTACCGCGGTGCCGTCGCGGCGCACCGACTTGCCGTTGGATTCCATGGTGAGCTGCTGGAGGTAGGCGGGGAAGCGCCCAAGGTCCTCGGAGTAGGGGAGCACCGCGTGGGTTTGTGCATCGTGGAAGTTGTTGTACCACACGCCCAACAGCGCCATCAGCACTGGTACGTTCTGGGCAAAATCTGCGGTACGGAAGTGCTCATCCATGGCATGGAAGCCTTCGAGGAAGCGCATGAAGTCCATAGGGCCGATCACTGCCATCAGGGAGAGGCCGATCGCGGAGTCCACGGAGTAGCGGCCGCCAACCCACTCCCAGAACCCAAACATGTTCTTGGTGTCAATGCCGAACTCAGCAACTTTTTCCGCGTTGGTGGAAACAGCCACAAAGTGCTTTGGAACAGCCTGCTCACCGAGCTTTTCCACGAGCCAACGCTTTGCGGCGTGCGCGTTTGCCAAAGTCTCCTGGGTGGTGAAGGTCTTGGAGGCAACCACGAACAGGGTGGAGGCGGGGTCGCACTCATCGAGTACCGCCACGATGTCCGCCGGATCAACGTTGGACACAAACTTTGCGGTGATGCCGGCGGTTGCGTAGGTGCGCAGCGCTTTGGTGGCCATCGCTGGGCCCAGGTCAGAGCCACCGATGCCAATGTTCACCACAGTTTTGATGGTGTGGCCGGTCGCACCCAACCACGCTCCGGAGCGCAGGGCGGTGGCAAAGTCACGCATGCGGCCCAGCACCTCGTGCACGTCAGCGGCAACGTCCTGGCCATCCACGGTGAGGTCTTGCTCCACTGGGAGGCGCAGCGCGGTATGCAGCACCGCGCGGTCCTCGGTGTTGTTCAGGTGCTCGCCGCCAAACATAGCCGCGGTCTTTTCCTTCACCTTGGCTTCTTCAGCCAGCTCCAAGAGGGCGGCAAGGACGTCGGCGTCAATGAGGTTCTTGGAGAGGTCAACCCGCAGGCCTGCGGCATCGAAGCTCAAATCCTGGGCGCGCTGTGCATCTGCGGCAAACAGCTCGCGCAAGTTGAACTCCTTGCGGGAAAGCTCGGCGAGCTTCGACCATGCGGGGGTGGCGGTGATGGCGGTGGTATCAGAAGCCATGGTTCACGTTCTCCAATGCGTTAATGAGATATTCGGTGATCAGTTCAATTCATGGGCAATAGTGTGGGCGTACATGCGCGCCTCAAAACTGCAACTCATTCCACGGTAGTAGCTCGCGGGCTGTGCTGCCGCTTAGGGGGCTACTAATCCCGCATTCAGTGGGAAGTATTACGTTTTCGGGCCCCGCTCAAGCCTCAATCTGTGCTGCCTCCCCGCGCCGCACCCCACTGTACTGCTGCTGGGTGCGGCGCTTGGGGACGTCGGCAATTGCCTTTCTTAGGAGTCGTTTTTGCTGTGGCCGAGCCTGCCGCGGCCCATGCGCAGCAGGATGCCCGCGAGGTTGGGGCCTTCCTCGCCGATTTCCTCCCGGAACTGATTGATGATCGCCACTTCGCGCGTGTGCACCAGGCGGGTGCCGCCCGAACCCATGCGGGTGCGGCCGATGGCCTGGGAAATTTCGGCGCGGCGCTTCACAGCATCCAAGATTTGGCGGTCCAAGCGGTTGATTTCCTCGCGGTAACGCTGGATCTCAGCGTCAGAGAGAGGATCATCGGTGCCGCTTGGCATGCGAATCTCAAAGTGTTCTTCGGAGGAAGTCATGGCATGTATTCTGCCACGAAACCCAAGGGAAATCCCCCGTGTCGGGGCTACGTTGTAGGTTTGGATGTGATGAATACGAACAACCCATTCTCCCCAGGCACCACACGCCAGAGTTCCCCCCAGAATCCATTTGCTTCGCGGAACGAGCCGCGTGCTGAACAGCCGCTTGGAGGTGCGGGGCAGCAGGCGGGCGCAGTGCACCAGCAAGGCTTCGCACCAGTGGCTGACCTTGTAGAGGGCCTTAATCCTCAGCAGCTTCAAGCGGTGGAACACATTGGTTCGCCGCTGCTGATTGTGGCTGGCGCAGGCAGCGGTAAGACCGCCGTGCTCACCAGGCGCATCGCGTATTTGATGCGTGCCCGCGGGGTGCACCCCGGCCAAATTTTGGCCATTACCTTTACCAATAAGGCCGCAGCGGAGATGCGGGAGCGCGTGGGGCAGCTCGTCGGCCCGCAGGCGCAGAGAATGTGGGTGTCTACATTCCACTCCACATGCGTGCGGATCCTGCGCGAGCAGGCGGCGTTGGTGGCTGGGTTGAACACCAACTTCACGATTTACGATTCCGACGATTCCAAGCGGCTGTTCGCCATGATTTCCAAGGACATGCAGCTTGACATCAAAAAGTTCACCCCAAGGCTGCTTGCCACCGGAGTGTCCAACCTGAAAAACGAGCTCATCGGCCCTGAGCAGGCACTAGAGGAGGCAGAAAACACCCGCAACCCCTTTGAACGGGTGATCGCCCAGGTGTTTGTGGAGTACCAGCGGCGCCTGCGCCTAGCCAACGCGGTGGACTTTGATGACCTCATCGGTGAGACCGTTCGTATTTTCCAGCAGCACCCGCAGGTCACGGAGTACTATCGCCGCCGCTTCCGCCACGTGTTGATCGACGAGTACCAGGACACCAACCACGCTCAATATGTGCTCATCAAGGAACTCGTGGGCACGGGTGAAGGTGCAAGTGAGCTGTGTGTGGTGGGTGATTCGGACCAGTCCATCTATGCTTTCCGCGGTGCCACCATCCGCAACATCGAGGAGTTTGAGCGCGACTACCCGGAGGCGGAGACCATCCTGCTGGAGCAGAACTATCGCTCCACCCAAACCATCTTGTCCGCCGCCAACGCCGTGATTGCGCGCAATGAGAACCGCCGTGAGAAAAAGCTGTGGACAGATGCGGGCGACGGCGAACGCATCGTCGGCTACGTGGCGGACAACGAGCACGACGAAGCCCGCTTCATTGCCACGGAAATTGATGCGCTCAGCGATCAAGGCGTGGGTTACCAGGACATCGCGGTGATATACCGCACCAACAGCTCCTCGCGCGCGGTGGAAGACGTCTTCATCCGCACCGGCATCCCATACCGCGTGGTCGGCGGCACTCGCTTCTACGAACGCAAAGAAATCCGAGACATCATCGCGTACCTGCGCCTCATCGACAACCCCAGCGATGAAGTCTCACTGCGCCGCATCATTAACACCCCACGCCGCGGCATCGGTGACAAAGCCCTCGCTACCGTTCAGGTCCACGCCGATTCCCTAGGGATCAGCTTCATCGAAGCGCTTCACGACGCGGCCCAGGGCAACATTGGGCTGCTGGGGGCACGCGGGCAAAAGGCTATCGCGGGGTTCCTTGACCTCATGGACGGCCTGCGCGTACCCGAAACGGATCCCGCAACGGGCCTGCCAGATATCGGCGGCACGCTCAACAACATTCTTGATGCCACCGGCTACAGCGCAGAACTGGAAGCAAGCAACGATCCCCAAGACGGTGCGCGGCTGGACAACCTCCACGAACTCGTCTCAGTGGCGCGTGAATTCACCTCGGAAGTGGCCAATCAGATGGGCCTAGACCCTGATTCGGACGAGGAACCGGGGGACCCTACGCAGCCGGAACCTGGCAGCGTGCAGGCCTTCTTGGAGCGGGTTTCTCTGGTTGCGGATGCGGACCAGATCCCTGATGACGACCAAGGGGTGGTCACCCTCATGACACTGCACACCGCCAAAGGCCTAGAGTTCCCCGTGGTGTTTTTGACCGGTTGGGAAGACGGCCAGTTCCCGCACATGCGCGCACTTGGTGATCCAAAGGAGCTGGCGGAGGAACGCCGCCTCGCATATGTGGGGATCACCCGAGCACGGCGCGTGCTGTATGTGTCCAGGGCCATGCTGCGCAGTTCTTGGGGCAACGCGGTGACCAACCCACCATCGAGGTTCCTGGCGGAAATCCCGGAGGAACTGATTGACTGGCGCAGGGAGGAACCAACCTCATCCGGCTGGGACGATGCGTGGAACGCCCCGGCCTCCGGCAGTTGGGGTGGTGAGCAGCCGTGGGGGCAGCGGTCCCCGCAAACCTCACGAAGCCCGCGCAAGCGCGCGATCCCCACGGCGCCGAAAAAGAACAACGACCTCCACCTGGTGGTTGGAGATCGTGTGGTTCATGAAAAATATGGGCTGGGCACCGTGATCGAGGCCTCCGGAGAAGGCGCTCGAGCCACAGTGATGATCGACTTCGGCTCAGCCGGCAAAGTCCGCCTTATGCTGATTGGAGGTCTGCCTTTGGAAAAGCTGTAAGCAGGTAGCCCACGCCTGCTGCGAGCAGAGGCATCAGCACACCAACCACCAGCATGCCAAGGAATACGTTGGCATCTAGGCCGTGCGTGCTGAAGGCCAGCACCCGGCCGAGGTCATCGTAGGTGGTAGGCGTGGAGGTAGCCAGCTTCATCAGCACGCCAGAGCCCAAGCCAATCCACGAGCCAACCCACGCCAACAGCCCAAGCTGCCAGGCGCCAATGCTTGCCAAGGTTGATGGATAAGCACCAATAGCAGCAAGTTGCGCCTGCTGCCTCTTGGCCGCGCGGGAATCCAACACGCTCAACCCAGCTAAGATCACCAAGCACAGTGCAGAGACCATCAGGGCCAGCCGAATTTGCGGTGTGCGGTCTGGTTGTTCCTCAATGTGTGCCACTACCAGCCCGCTTTCAGACGGAGATGTGGTCACAATGGCCTGCGCATCCATTGGGATGCTGTACTCCTGGGCTGCCTGCATTGGCACGAGCATGCCCGTGAAGTATGGCGGCAACACGGCGGCGACTGGCGCTTCAAAGGCCCGCGCACCTTCTTCTGAGCTGAAGTCATCCAAGCGGAACACTGCGGTGTCACCCACATCGGCCGCGCTCGAGACCAGAATCCTGCCCTCGCCCAGCGCTTTGAGTGCTTCGGCCCTGCGCGCGTCGTCAAGCTTGAACAATGCCAAGGACTCGCTGTTGCCCTCAATTGCCTGCACGCCGAGCGTGGCTTGTGCGCTGAAGTCGCGAGCTTCGTAGTAATCCCCAGGATTTGCCAGTGTGAACTGCATTGATTGGCTGAGCGCAGGCAATGAGGTGCCAGCGGTGTCAGTGCTGGTGGCGAACTGACGGAGGGCGGAATCTTGAAGCTCCACTGAGAAGGAGCCTTCGAAGGTTTGTTGCTCCGCTTGAGTGGTATAGCTTCCGGTGCTGCTCATCCACAGCCCGGCGAAGGTCAGCGCCGCAATGCCCGCGGCAACCGGGACGGACTTGAGCCATTGACGCCGCAGCAACCGCGCCCCAATGCGTGCGCCGAGCGGACGGGAGATCAGCCCCAACCCGTACACGGCCGCTGGGATTGAGAGTGCCACAGCCGGAATAATGGCCCCCACCACGGCGAAGTACAGCACGCCCACGATGAGGATTTTCCATGTGCTTTCGGGGCCTTCCTCGGTGAATAGAAGGTTGTCATAGTTGGAGGTGAAGCGGGTGTACACAGCGCAAATGATCGCCAGGATCACCAGCGCCACCGGGCCGATCAGCATCCATGGCCGCCAGCGCAGCAACCTGTCCGCCTGCGCGCCCTCCATGCTGCCCACAATGTTCGCGCGCGAGGCAAAGATTGCTGGTAGGAAAGCAGAAACGACGCTACCAAGTACCGCAATACCGAAGAACGCGAGTAGCCAACCGATTGGGAAGGTAATGGGCCAGGTGGGGAATTGCTGTTTCCACGACACAACGAAGAAGCCGATGCCCGCGAGGCTACCCAAAGCTGCGCCCAACACGCCGGCGATGAGCCCGTAGGTGGTGACTGCAACCTTGACTGCGCCAGTGGTGGCGCCCTGGGAACGCATGAGTGCGTATTCCCTGGTCTTCCTCGTGGAGATCACCGCAAATACCGGCGCAATAAGCAGCAGGAGGATCGCGCCTATCGCGGTGTAAGCGCTGAGGCCCAAGAAGGTGAACAACCATCCCTCGAGCCTCGGGTTGTCGAGTACATAAAATCGGTATTCGTCTTGGAACTCCGCTGGAACCTCTTCGATTGGAGGAGGGTTCTCCGTGACGGATTGGCTGCGGACCACAAAACCTTGGGCGTTATAGCCCAACACCTGTTGCCAGGTCATGGGCGTATCCTGCACCAAGATGTACTCAGTGACGGCGTTGGTGGCTTGGCCGATGGGCAAGGTGGGGGAGACCACCGTGGTATCCCAACCCGGTCCGACGTTGGAAACAGTGAGAGTGGTGCTTTGCTCACCATCTTCTGTGGCGAGGGTAGCCTCCACCTGGGACCCGACGCTCACACCAAGACGCTGCGCATCCCGCTGGGAGAGCACAACCTCGCCGGCCTCTGGGGTGTTCTCCCCAAACAGTGAGATTGCTGGGTCGATTGCCGTGACCCATCCTTCCACCGCTGTGCCGTTATTGCTCAACAACACTGTGCCCTGGGAAATGGCGTGCAGCCCGGAGGTGAGCTCCTCGGGTGCGGTGAGCATCGGCTCGGGAAGCGCCGGGTTGTCTTCCACGCCGGTGCAGTGGTTTGACCACCCAGTGATGCCCTGGGTGCACGTACCACCCTGGTACACCAACACATTCTCGCGATTGGTCGTTTGGCTGAAGCGCTCCCGTGAGTGGGACTCCATGGAGAAATAGGAGGCGAGCGCGGTGGGGATCGCGATCAGTACGATGGCGAGCAGTAGCACCCAATGGCGATCTCTGAGCGCAGGGCGCATTGAAACACGAAGCATGTTTTGTCCCTTCTAGTCTGCGATCTGTCCGTCACGCAGGTAGATCACCCGGTCAGCCCACCCTGCAAAGCGAGCTTCATGTGTGACCAAGATGCCTGCCGCCCCGGCGTCGATTCGTCCGCGCAGGATGCGCATCACGTCATCGCTGGTGGCGGTGTCGAGGGCTCCGGTGGGTTCGTCGGCCAAGATGATGCCGCGGCTGCCGATGAGCGCACGGGCAATTGCAACTCGCTGCGCCTGGCCGCCCGAGATTTCTTCCGGGAAACGGTCAATGATGTCCTCCAGGCCTACCTCGGCGAGTGCGCGCTGGATTTCACCGCGCATTTCTTTGAGCTTTTGGCCGCCGAGCTCTAAGGGGAGCGCAACGTTTTCCCCAACCGTGAAGGTGCTCATGAGGTTGTAGCGTTGGAATACCACGCCGAGGTGGTCTCGGCGCAGCTCAGCGGCCTTTTTCTGGCTCATCTGGGAGGTTTCCACGCCATCAATAAGCACCTCGCCGCTGGAGGGTTGCAGCAGCAGGCCGGCGATGTTAAGCAGCGTCGACTTACCGGAACCAGAGGGACCCATAACCGCAACGAGCTCGCCGGGATTCAGTGAGAAACTGACGTTGCGTAGAGCGTGCACCCTATTTGCCTCGGGGCCAAAGGTGCAGGTGACATCGCGAAATTCAAGAGGAAGAGTAGACACGGTGTGCTCCTAAGTCCGTGGGGATTGGGTTGGGCCGGAGTTGTTCGGCTGACTTTGGGGCCGGCTTTTGGGACGGTTTTGGGGCTGGTTTTTGATCAGCGACTCTGCGCGTTCCAGCCACCGGACTTCAGCCTCCAGCTCAAAGATCTTGCGCTCGAGGGCGAGGCGTTCTGGGAGATGAGCCTCGGGGAGTGCTTGTGATGCCCGGTTCAGCGCGCCGAGCTCTGCAATTGTGGATTGCCGTTGCGTATCAAAGGTCCTGAGCAGGCTCTTTGGGGTGAGCCCCACGGCGAGTGCCACGGCCACCTTGGTGACAAGCTCATCCCGGTCATTTTCCGAGCGTTTGTGTGCTGTGGTCCACCACTGATCGAGTTCGGATTGGCCGGATTCGGTGAGCGTGTATACCTTTGCGGCGCGTCCACTGGTGTGTGGGGATTCTGATTGCTCAATGAGTTGGTCGCGTTCCAGGCGAGTGAGCGTCTGGGCAACTTGCCCGATGTTCAGTGGCCAGACGCTGCCCGTGGCTTCATCGAACGCCATCTGCAAACTTGCTGCGGTGTTGTTGCCTTGAGAGAGCAGCGCAAGTAGCGCGTGTTTGATTGCCATGAGCACCTCCTTTGGTTGGGTGTATGGGACTTTCCGGTGAAGCAGGTGGTAGATAGATACTTACCGGGTAAGTTGTTACCGGGTAAGTGGGACTTTAGTGTTTGGATCGGAGAGCGTCAAGGGGTTTGGGGAAATACGCGGATTGCGGGGTGTGGGGG
>NZ_JANIKD010000026.1 GCF_024580955.1 Corynebacterium sp. 122RC1
TCACAAGCAAGCCACACTTGCCCGGTCAACACCACAACACAAAACCAAAAAAATATAGTACAAAAACAAAAATATTTTAAGTACATTGGCACACTATTGAGTTCTCAAACAACCACCACACACCCCAGCAACCAACCCACAACAAAAAAGGGGAAAGCCGCCAAAAGCAGTGAAAAAGGTTTCGCCAACCGCATGTTTTCCTCCCGCCAACACTTCACCAAACACAAGGGTGAAGGGGCGCTGTCGGTCGCGGCGACTCACATAAAGTTACACACAACCAACCAACAACACAAACTCCCAGGCCACAGGCCTAAAATTGATGAACTTTAGGTGGCTTTTAGCAATTGGTTGCAACAATCAGCGCTCTGAACCCACAACACCTTCTCCACCTGCTCTGCCGCTTCCGGCATTCGCATTCATGCCGAGGAGCTCGTTGAGGCCCACCGCTTGGCTGATGGCTTGGCCCCAGTAACGGAACAATGCAAATAGCAGTAGTGCCATAACAACTGCACCGATACCGATGTGGAGTTTGTTGTCTGTCATTTGAGTAAGCGCAAGCACTCCCGCGGGAAGCAGGATGATCACTGCTACCTGCACCATGTTGTGCGCCACCTGGAGCACCAATTGCCACGGCACACTTAACGCCGCCACCGCGAGGGCGAAACCGTAGAGGGAGAAGAAGGTGCCTGCCATTGGCCACACGCCGATTGTGACTATCAGTGCCACGATTGGGATTGCAGCCACTGCCATTGCTACGGCCTGGCGCAGCCAGAAGACGGGGGGAAGTTTGGCGCTGCGCACGTCGTTTTGCACTGGCGGTTGGACAGCGGCCCCGATTGCAGCGGTGACCAATAGGATCACCAGGACCGTTGCTTGCGGGCTGTTGGAGGGCCGGTATCCGAGGAGGATGCTGACGTTGATGAGCGCCATGAGGATGCTAAGCGAGATCACTTGCATGATCCAGCCTTGGAGGAGCGGGCGTGTGACGATGTCGTATGCGCTCAACTTGCCGCCGCGCGGGGCTTGGCTTCGGATTCGGTGTTGTCTTTGGGCGGTGCGGGAACGAGCAGAAGTGCTTGGCATAGCCGCGGGCGGGCGTTGGTTGAGCCGCCAGATACGCCACGCCACTACAGCGACAGCGAGGACCATGAGAGCGGCGGTTGTGAGGGCATCGCCTTTGGGGAGGTAAATCGCAGCGGCGCCGAGGAAGATCATCAGATAGGTGAACAGAAGAAGCTGTTCGTCGGTGCGGGCGAATTCGGGCCCGTAGTTGTGGCGCGCGTACGTTCCGGGGTTTGTGCGGATGAGCAGCAGGGGAGCGGCCGCTAGGAGGAGCAGGAGCGCGGCTTGGGGCGCATCATATTTGAGTACGGCCGCGTAGAGGCCCACAAAGAGCAGAGCAAGGAACCAGTGGGGGCGAAGCGCGAGTTGTGCGAATCGTTGAAGGGCGGTCATTGTGAGCTCCAAAGATGTGGTCTGCCTGCGGTAATGCATTTCAGTGTAGCTGCGGCCTCGAACCTTTGGGGCCAAGGCGCGCGCAGATCTTGGCGGGTTGCGTACCCGCACGAGGCGGGCTCATAGTGGGCCTACATATATAGCCCCCGGCTTTCACAGACTTTGTCGAGGAGCAGGTGGAGCTCATCGCGGGGGATTTGCAGGCGCATCGCTTCATCGACGAGCGGCGCCAGGTAGCTGGCAGCAAACCCGGACTGACGTCGGCTGGCGATGAGCTCCGTCGCTTCTTCCGTGACGAACATGCCCAGGCCACGGCGCTTTTCCAGGATGCCGGCGTCCACCAGAAGACTGAGCCCTTTGCGGGCGGTGGCTGGGTTGATCGAGTGGAAGTCTGCGAGCTCATTGGTGGATGGGGCGCGAGCGCCAGGGCCGAGCACGCCGTCAATAATGGAATCCTCCACCAACGAGGCCACCTGCCGAAACAGTGGGGCAGCGGTCTCATCCATACAGCCTCCTCAAAGACATCACACAAAACTTCACACCCAAAGCCTCACAGCACTCCAGCTCCCCAGCATGGATGGGCCTTCCAGCATCAAACAGGCCAGGCCCGTGAGGAGCTTTGTGGACTTTTGGGGGTAAGGGTGTTCGTTACTCAACTAATCAACTACACTAGCAGAGGCAGCCCCAACCGCCAAGGGTTTCCAAAAATTGAGACCCAAGGAGGGGCATTGACTAGGGAATACCGAAAAAATATCGACTCTCAGGCCAAAATGGGGCAAAGTGATAAGCAGTGACTTCGGTCAGTTACTGAGAAATTGAGCAAATTAGCAATGATTAACGAACGGAAACTTCAGGAGCCATGCTTGAGCGCACACAAATCTTTGTGGACACCTCCTACTTGTTGGCAAGTTTTTACAATTCTTGGGAAATAGGAGCACGAGCACAGTTAGAAATTGACCTGCCAGAGGTGGTGTCCACCCTCGGGCAGATGGTTCAACAACATCTTCACCAGCCGGTTCATCGCCAGTTTTGGTATGACGGCATTCCAGAATCTGGCCCGCACCGCTATCAGCGTGCCCTGCGCACCTGCGATGGTGTGCAGCTTCGCGCTGGCCAACTTATTGAGTGGGGGGAGCGCCGCACCCAAAAGGCAGTAGATACCCGCCTGGTAGCAGATCTTGTGCTTGCCGGTGTGCGGCGCGATACCACGGACATCGTACTGGTCAGCGGCGATGCCGACATGATTCCGGGTGTCCAGGAAGCCGTGAATCACGGCGTGCGGGTGCACCTCTACGGCTTTGGCTGGGATTCCATGTCTTCAGCCCTGCGCCACGCGTGCGATTCCACCACCATCCTGGACCCTCGCGAGGACTTTGCCGACTGCATGCAGCTCGAAATCCTGGAAGGCCCGCTACCGCCGGTAGTCCACCAGCGCGAGGAGCACGACGAAGACCCAAGCCCAAACTCAAGCCCAGATGCAACTTCTGAGGATGCAGCGGCCGGAGATGGAGCCAGGGAAGGGGAGTTTCACGACGCCCCCAGCACCGCAGATCTCCCGGAGACCCCCTTGGGGGCTGCGGATCAAGGGGAAACCATTGAAGCGGAATTGGTGGAGGCGCACAACGCGGAAACCCCAACTACCAGTCCCTCAGTCAATCCCTCCGTCGCAAAACCTGGAATGTCGGGAGACTCCGGAACGTCCGGAATATCCGGACATTCCGGGCGGCCTGTTCCGGCTCCAGCTTCTACACCAGCACCTGAACCAGAACCTGGGCAAGAAGAGGCGGCGCCTCAATCCGAGACGCAAACCGTGCGGGTGACCTCCAGGGTTGAAGAATCGGTAGAGGTCACGGTCACCAAAACCACCGGTCAATCTGATGAAGCGAAGCAATCTACACCTGCGGGCGCGAGCGCTGCCACTTCACCGGGGAACATGCCGACGCCGGGCAGCGTCGCAAAGGCAACCCCCAACCCTTCCATGATGGCGCCCCGGCGCAAGCTGCGTTCGCGCTATGTGCCGCTGCCAAATGAAGTGTGGTCCTCCGCCGGCTACCAATCACCGTTTGACGTGGGCCAACAGTACGCGATTTGGTGGTACGAGAACGCCGCCACCCCCGAACAACGCGACTCCGCACATCTGCTCTCCGGCGGCGGCCTACCGCCAGAGATCGACAGGCCATTGCTGCAATTCGCCTGCGAGACGCTGCACGAGTACACGCTCACGGAAAGCCAGCGCGTGGCGCTGCGCGACGGATTCCACTCCGGCATCCGCGGCGTCCTCGTGAACAACCAACGCGGCTAGGCATCACAAAGCCCCCAAAACCTGCAGCTAAGAGGTCTTGGGGGTTCTTTTTCGCGCAGCCGGTTAGCCGGTTAGTTCAGGGCTAGTTCTTGGACTGCTCGTTGGAGGTGGAGTCGGCTTCGGCATCCCCGGCGTCCCCGGTATCTCCGGCGGCGTCTTCCAGCGCCTTTTGCGCGGAACCGCCACCTGCGGCGAGCTGGGCGCGGATTTCGTCGAGCTTCGCGGCGGCGCGGGTATCGGTGCTCACGGCCTCGATCTCATGGATGCGCTCTCCCATGGTGTGCTGCATCAGTTCCTGCTGGCCAAACGCGTTGGCGTAGCGGCGCTCGATCTTCTCGCGCACAGCGTCCAGGGTGGGAACGCTCGGGTCAGTCTGCACGCCAGCCATCTGCTCCACCGCCTGGGTGGTGGCTTCCTGCATCTCGGTTTGTTGCACCTGAGTGCGCAGCTCGTCGATTTGCGCAAGCTGCTCAGCGAGCTTCGCCTCAGACTGCTTCACCTGGGACGTTGCCTGTTCAGAAGCGGTAACGGCCTGGGCGTGCAGAGCCTTAGTTTCCTCGATTTGGGTTTCCACGCTCACCAACTGGGTGGCGTAGAGCTCCGCGGCGCCGTTGAACTGCTGCGCCTTCTCTGGAGAATCGGCGGAGTCAGCGGCCTGCAGCGCACTGCGCGCATTCCCCGCCAATTTCTCCTGTTCGGCGAGCAGGCGGTTGAGCTTCATCTCAAGCTGATTGCGGTTGCCAATTACCTGCGCGGCTTGGCGAGCAATCGCCTCGTGCTGCTGCTTGGCCGCCTCAGTAGCTTGGTGGATTTGCACCATTGGGTCGGCGTTTTCGTCGATCTTCTGGTCCAGGGAGGCAGTCAGGTACTTCCAGCCCTTGGAAAATGGGTTAGCCATAGTAATCCTTTAGCTTTTGCACGGTTTGCCCCCAGCATACGGAAAAACCGTGCGCAAACTGAATAAATGCACACGGTTTCTCTCACTGGGGGCACCTTGGGCGGTAGCTAACCGCGCCAAGCACAAGCAGCTTGTGAGACTTAAGCCTCGGCGCTACCGCCGTTAGCCTCGGCTACCTGGCGGCGGACGTCGTCCATGTCCAAGCCCTTGACCTGGGTAATCAGATCTTCAAGGGCAGCCGGAGGGAGGGCGCCCGCCTCGCGGTACACCATGATGCCGTCACGGAACACCATCAGGGTGGGGATGGATTGAATCTGCAGTGCGGCGGAAAGGCCCTCATTGGCCTCGGTGTCCAGCTTTGCAAACACGGCGTCCTGGTGGTTGTCCGACGCCTTCTCAAAGGTCGGGGCGAATGCGCGGCAAGGCCCGCACCAGGATGCCCAAGCGTCTACCAAGACGATGCCGTCTTGCGTCACGGTCTGCTCGAAGGTGTCTTCAGTCACATCAATGGTTGCCATGAAATATCTCCTCTAAAACGGTTGCTAGGTGTAATAGCTGTCTAATGGGTGCCAACAGGCATTCACCCCAGCATATTCCCAAAACCACAATCGCGCCCGCGAGCTTAGGAGAACTTCACCATGACTAAGAACTACCAGGTTTCCGGCATGACCTGCGAACACTGCGCCCAATCCGTCACCGAAGAAATCTCCCAAATCCCCGGCACGCAAGGCGTTGAAGTAGACCTCGCATCCGGCCGGGTCACGGTCACCGGGGAAGATTTTTCCGACGCCGACATCACCGCAGCTGTAGAAGAAGCCGGTTACAGCGTGCTGGCGCCCGAATAGGCACCCTCTTCGCGGCTTAGCGCTATCCGCGCGGCATGTCTTTGAAGCGCGAGAAGTGCAGTTGGTGAGCAACGCGGATGGTGTCAATGGGACCGCCGCGGTGCTTGGCCAAGATGATGTCTGCTTCACCCAAACGCTCTGAGTCCTTGTCTTGGGAGTCCGGGCGGTAGAGCAGCATTACCATGTCCGCATCCTGCTCCAGGGAGCCGGATTCGCGGAGGTCGGCAAGCTGGGGGCGCTTGTCCGTGCGGGATTCGGGGCCACGGTTGAGCTGGGAGATAGCGATCAGTGGCACGTTGAGTTCTTTGGCCAACAGTTTGAGTTGGCGGGAGAACTCGGAGACTTCCTGTTGGCGGGATTCCACTTGGCGCCCGGAGCTCATGAGCTGGAGGTAGTCCACCACGATCATTTGCAAGTCATGTTTTTGCTTGAGCTTGCGCGCCTTGGAGCGGATTTCCATCATGGTGAGATTGGCGGAGTCGTCAATGAAGATGGGGGAGTTTTCAATTTCCACCACCCTGGAAACCAGCTTCTGCCAGCCTTGATCGTTGAGCTTGCCGGAGCGCATCTCTGAAAGCAGCACCTCCGCCTCCGCGGAGAGCAGGCGCATGATGATTTCCGACTTGCTCATTTCCAAGGAGAAGATCACGGAGGCTTTGCCGTGCTTGATGGAGCAGGAGCGCACAAAGTCCAGCGCCAAGGTTGATTTACCCACGCCGGGGCGCGCGGCAACAATGATCATCTGCCCGCCGTGCAGGCCATTGGTGAGGTCATCCAAGTCAGCAAAACCCGTGGGCACGCCCTGCGCGAGGCCACCGGCCTGCGCAATCTGGTCCAGCTCCTCCATGGTTGGCTGCAGGGCGTCGGCAAGCACCGCGTAGTCCTCGCTGGTGTTCTTTTTGGCAATGTTGAACACTTCCTGCTGGGCGCGGTCGATCACCGACTCCACCTCGGCGCCCTCCGAACCTTCGTACCCCAGTTGCACCACGCGGGTGCCGGCGTTCACCAACTGGCGCAGCAAGGCCTTCTCCGCCACGATCTCCGCGTAGTAGCGGGCGTTCGCCGCGGTGGGCACGCCCGAGATGAGGTCGTGGAGGTAGGGCGCACCGCCTGCTCGTTCGAGTTCATTGTTGCGGTCCAAGCGGCCGGCAACAATCACCGAGTCAATCTCTTTGCCGTCAGAGAACAACCCCAGGATGGCGTTGTAGATGAGCTGGTGGGCAGGGCGGTAAAAGTCCTCCGGGCTGAGCAGCTCCACGATCTCCACCACGGTGTTGGAGCTGAGTAGCATCGCACCGAGCACGCCTTGTTCCGCTTTGGTGTCATGCGGCGGTTGGCGGAACTCGCTGGTGGGGAACTCCTGCTTGGCGCGCCCACGCCTGGACCCCCCACCTCCACCAGACGGCGACGCGGGAAGATCCCCGTAATCGGGTGCCGGCGCGTCCGCGTCGGTAGGCGGGACGTAGGCGTCATCAAAGCTCGGCGTGCTCATTGAGTCCTTCCTTGGAGGTTTGCCCAGTCAGTATAGCCTTTTAGGAGGCCTCGCTTTGGGCCTGCGCAAGCTCGATGGCGTCCGCCGCACGGATCAGCGCGAGGTGGCTAAATGCTTGGGGGAAGTTGCCGGCAAGGCGCTGGGAGGCGGGGTCGTATTCCTCGCTGAGCAGGCCCAGCTCGTTGGCGTAGCCCACCAGTTGCTCCATGCGCTGCTTCGCCTCTTCCAGGCGGCCGGAGGCGGCGTACTGCTCGATGAGCCAGAAGGTGCAGATGAGGAAGGGGTATTCGTCGCCGGCGAGGCCGTCCACGCCGTGCTCGGTGCGGTATCTGTACACCAGGCCGTGGTCGTCCATGAGGTCGCGCTCGATCTGCGCCACTGTGCCCAGCATCTTGGGGTCGGTGGCCTCGATGAACCCCGTGTGCGGCAGTTGCAGCAGGGAAGCGTCCACCTCTGTGGAGCCATATGCCTGGGTGAAGCTGCCGAGCTGCTCGTTGAAGCCCTTGTGCAGGATTTCCTCGCGGAGCATGTCACGGTGGTAGCGCCAGGACTCCACATCACCCTCCAGGCCGTGCTGTTCCACGGCGCGGATGCCCTCGTTGAACGCGGCCCACATCATCACGCGCCCGTGGGTGAAGTAGTGGAGATCGCCGCGCATTTCCCAAATGCCATGGTCTTTGCGGTGGATGTTGGCAACGGTGTAGTCCAGCAGGGTGCGCTGCAGGCCCCAGGAGAACTCGTCCTCGGCCAGGCCAGCGTCGCGCAACTTAGCCAGCGCAAGCATCACCTCACCCACCACGTCTGCCTGGTATTGGCTCGCCGCGCCGTTGCCAATGCGCACGGGCCGCGAACCCTCATAGCCCATGAGGTGGCCAAGCTCTTGCTCGGGGAGCTCACGTTCACCGCCAAGACCGTACATAATCTGCAGGTTTTCCGGATCCCCCGCAACGGCGCGCAGGAGCCAGTCCCGCCAGGCGAGGGCGCCGTCGGCAAAGCCATGCCCGGCCATCACTTCCACGGTGAGTGCTGCGTCGCGCAACCAGGTGTAGCGGTAGTCCCAGTTGCGCACGCCGCCGAAGTCCTCCGGCAGACTCGCGGTAGGTGCGGCCACGATGCCGCCGGTGTCCGAGTGCGTGAGCGCCCGCAGCACCAGCAGGGAGCGCGTAACCTGCTGCGCCCATGGGCTAGCCACCTCAAGGTTTGCCAGCCAGTCGCACCAGAAGGCCTCAGTCTCTGCCTCTGCGGCGTTGGCGTCCGCCGGTTGGGGAGTGGGCTGCCAAGAGGGGAACCAAGTGAGCTGCCAATCCAAGCGCTCACCCTTGCGCAGCACAAAGTCACCCACCAAGCGCGGCACCACGGCATTTGGCGCCTGCTCGGGAATTTCCTGCTCGGGCTCCTGGGTGTCATACAACATGGGGCCGCTGAGCAGGAGGCCGTCGGGGCCCGCAGTACACAGCAAGGCTGGTTCGCCGGTGTGCGGAAGGGTGGTTTGGCGGAACCAGGGCAGAGCCCGCGCGTAGTTGAATCGCACGCGCATGTCATGCGACACCACCACCTCGCCCTCCAGGCACTCCACACGGCGCACAAGGTCAGCCTGCACCGTGGACGGCGGCAGAAAATCCGTGACCTTGGCCCTGCCCGAGGGGCTCTCCCAGATGGTCTCCAGGATGAAGGTCTTTGGCCGGTAACGACGCTCCACCACGGCAGCACCACGGATAAACAGCTTCCAGCGGCCGTCGTCCGGCGTGCCCAGGATGGAAGTGAAGATGGCCGGGGAATCAAAACGCGGCAGGCACAGCCAGTCCACGCTGCCGTCTCTGCTCACCAGCGGACCCGTTTGCAGATCCGAAAGCAGCGCGTATTCCTCCAACGGCACCGAGCGATGCCGCGCCGCCTGAACTTGAGCCTGGTTCTGTTGCATTTGGTTTTCCATAGGTTCCTTTTTACATGCACCCCCAGACACGCACGGATTCTCTGGCTAATTTGCTGAGGGGCGGCGGTCAGCGTTCGGCGCGGCTTGGTGAGCGCCTCGGGGGTGGGGGGATCGGCGCGGTACCCCTTAATCTCACATTGAGATTTTGCGAGTTTTCCACAGGGGTTGTGGAAAATGTGTGAGGATCGCTGGTGAAAACTCACAGGGGCTGTGGATAAAGTGCGGGGCGCCTCAAGGAAAGTGCAGTTCAGCGCCTGTTTTCAACTGTGCAATTTGATCGTGAACAGGGCCTGAACTGGGCATTTGACAGCGCGAAAATCGTTGTTCAAGCAGGGAAATTCCACTACCTGCACGTTTGTTTTCCACAGGGCACCCCAAGCGCCAGGAGGGGTGATTTTCAAACGGACATTCCGGCCACAGCGGATCCAGGAGGGGCCATCGCAGGGGCGCGGATCACCCCTTGCGGAGCAACTTCCGACGCCGCCGTCCCCCACAAAAGACCGGTACCCACCAAAGCCAAGCGGCCCCGCACCTCCACGAGGAGGCAGCGGGGCCGCTTGGTTGCTGTTGTCGTTGGGCCCGCCATTTACCGGTGGGCCGTCGTTTCTGTGTGCCGCTTAGGCGGAAACGACCTCAAAGTTTACGGTTGCTGCAACGGTATCGTGCAGCTTCACGTTTGCAGAGTAAGAACCAAGAGCCTTTACCAGGTTCTTCTTCAGCTCAATGTTGCGCTTGTCCAGAGATGGGCCGCCAGCGTTCTTGACTGCTGCTGCAAGGTCATCGGCGGAAACGGAGCCGAAGATCTTGCCCTTCTCAGAGGTGCGCACGGCGATGGAAACACCTTCCAGTGCCTCGAGCTGTGCCTTAACTTCCTTCGCGTGGTCCAGGTCGCGGATTGCGCGAGCTTCCTGTGCACGCTTGATGCCCTCGATCTGCTTCTCTGCGCCGCGGGTGGCGACGATGGCCAGGCCGCGAGGAAGCAGGAGGTTACGTCCGTAGCCGTCCTTGACCTCAACGATGTCGCCTGCGACACCGAGGTTGTCAACGTCGGCGGTGAGGATCAGCTTCATGATCCCTGCCTTTCGTGGTGTGGTACCGGGGACGGAGTTCATGCCCCGGCAAAGAATGAAAAGTGATTGCTTCTACTGCAGTTGCGGTTGTGGGTGTGATCAGAACGGAGGTTCCTCATCAGCGCCACTGAACCCGCCTGCTGGGGGAGCGCTGTTCCACGGATCATTTGCAGGTGCCTGCTGGCCTGCGCCGCCACCAAAACCGGAACCGGAATTGGAATTAGGGGCGCTGCCACCGAAGCCACCCTGCGAACCACCAAAGCCACCCTGGGGCCCACCCTGGGCGCCGCCGCCAAAGCCGCCCTGCTGCTGACCGCCGCCGAAGCCGCCCTCACGGGCGTTGCGGTTCACCGTTGCGGATGCGTAGCGCAGGGATGGGCCGACCTCTTCGACCTCAATCTCCATAACGCTGCGCTTTTCACCTTCACGGGTTTCATAGCTACGCTGGCGCAAGCGACCGGTCACGATGACGCGCATGCCCTTAGTGAGGGATTCCGCGACGTTCTCGGCTGCCTGACGCCAAATGTTGCATTGCAGGAACATTGCTTCGCCGTCAACCCACTGGTTCGTCTGAGAGTCAAAACGCCTTGGGGTTGAGGCAATGCGGAAGTTGGCAACTGCTGCACCACTTGGGGTGAAGCGGAGTTCTGGGTCAGCAACAACGTTGCCTACCACAGTGATGTTCACATCTCCTTGTGCCATGGTGTGCCTTTCTGGGCTGGTGCGAAGTTTCGCGGTGATTCAATCCGGGGAATCGGCAATACCTTGTGCGGTATTACTTGTCGTCGCGCAGAACCTTGGTACGCAGAACGCCGTCGTTCAGGTTCAACACGCGGTCGAGCTCGAGAACGGTTGCGGACTCGCAGTTGAGGTTCACTACAGCGTAGATGCCCTCTTCCTTCTTGTTGATTGGGTATGCGAGCTGGCGCTTGCCCCAAATATCAACCTTTTCCACGGTGCCGTTTTCCTTGCGGACAATTTCCAGGAACTTGTCCAGGGACGGGGCAACGGTGCGTTCATCCTGGGAAGGATCCAGAATGATCATAACTTCGTAGTGACGCACGGACCTCATCACCTCCTATGGTCTTGTAATGATTTCGTATTCGGCCATACCCCTGCTGGATATGGCAGGAGGATCGTTGCGTCAGCAACCGTTCCAAGATACCCCATCGCCTGCGAAAAGTCGATTCCCCCGCCAACGCAAAAGAATTACAGCGGTGTGATTCCGGCTGCGTTCCGACGCCCCCGATTTGCCTTAAGCCGCAACGAACACCGCAAGCACGGTTGGGATGACCGTGACGGTGATGAGCGCACCGATCCCCAGACCCCATGTGAGCCCGGCCGGTTTGCCGTAGCTGAAGCTGGCAAAGGCGCCCGCGATCATGAGGAAACCCACGGCCACGGACGCCATTACTACGATCATTACGCTAGACACATCTGAAGATTCTAGCGGCTCACTGGTTCCAGAACTGCACTCGAGCTTTTCCCGAGCCATTTCCGGTTGTGGTTTTTGCGTTGGTCGATAGCCCAAGGTAGATAGCTCGTGACGTTGGTCGATAGGGCGGGCCTTTTTTAGAAAATTTGGGTGATATCGACTTCTAGCTATCGACCAACGCTCCAGCCCCACCCCCGCCGAGAGCAAGCCTGAAGAAAGAGTACCGCTACCCAATCGGCACTGTGACCCCCGGCAGGATCTCAATGTATTCGGGTTCTGGCGCTACCGGCACCAAGGGTGCCTCAACCGCCGGTGCGGCAGGGACCTCTGGGACTACTTCCGCCGGCGCGTTTTGGTCCGTGGCGGTGTCGCCGGAAGTGTCCCCGCTATTGCTGCGCCCTGAGCCGCTCCACGGCGACCAGGATGGCGTGTATTGGTAGTTGCTGGACTGGTAACCGAGGGGCTCAGCCGGGGTGAAGGTTTGGAATTCCTGGCCTTCCAGGGAAGCGTCCAGGATGGATTTCCACAGGGTGGCGGGCAGACCAGCACCGTACATAGAGCCGCCCCAGGAGTTCAGCAACGCGGTGTTGTCACTGGTGCCCGCCCACACTGCAGTTGCCAGCTGTGGGGTAGCTCCAACCATCCAGGCGTCACGGTTCAGGCCGGTTTCACCGAGCTGCACCGTACCGGTCTTCGATGCGGAGACGCGGCCACCGGCCAAAGTATTGCCACCGGACCAGGCGGCGATTGGCATCATGGCGTCGATGGTGTTGGCGGCCACGTTCACGGAGACCCGGCGCTCGCCCTCGCTTGGCTGGTGCTCGTAGAGGGTTTCGCCCGAGGCAGTTTGCACGCGCTCCACAAAGTAGGTTTCATGCCACACGCCGTCGTTGGCAAGGGTTGCCACCGCGTGAGCCATGTCGATTGGGCGGGAGTTGTACTGGCCCAACACAATGCCCTCGTATGGCTGCGCGCCGCCTTCCGTCAACGTCTGCTCCTCACCGGGGATGGAGCGTGCAATGCCCAGTGCATGTGCCATATCCGCGGTGTCCTGGGTGCCGTTTTCCAGGTCTTCCTGCACGCGCAAGAAGGTGGGGTTGTAGGACTTCATGAGGGCTTCCTTCATGCTGCACGTGCCACAGGAGGCGCCATTGTCGCTTTCCACGTACTCGCCGTTGGAGAGCTGGAAGGGCTCTGAGGAGTAGTACGCGGAGGTTGGGATGCCCTGCTGGAGGGCGGCTGCCACGGCGAAGATCTTGAAGGTGGAGCCGGTGGGGATGCCGGCATTGGCGTAGTCATAGCCCGCTGCGTCCGCGCCACCGTAGTAGCCGCGCACCGCGCCGGTGTTGGGGTCCACGGTCACGGCTGCTACGCGCACGTTTTCCTGCTGCTGCGGCATCTGTGCGTCTACGGCATTCACGGTGGCATTTTGCACCTTGGTGTCAATGGTGGTGGTGATGCGCAGGCCAAGGGTCTGCAAATCTTCTTCTGTAATGCCAAGGCTGCCGAGCTCCGCGATCACCTGGTTCTTAATCAGGCCGTTAGGCCCGGTGGCCTCGGTGTACGCACTGTAGAGGGTTGGGTCTTGGACATCCGGGTAGACCTGGGCTGCGCGCTCCTCCTCCGTTAGGGCACCGATGGAGACCATGCCGTCGAGCACATAGTTCCAGCGGTCCTCAGCCTCGGCGCGGTTGGTCCAGGGGTCCAACTGGGAGGGGCGCTGGATGGATGCAGCCAACACAGCGGATTGTGCGGCATTGAGCTCGCTGGCCCCGATGCCAAAGTAGGCGCGGGCAGCGGCGTCAATGCCATATGCGTTACGGCCAAAGTAGATGGTGTTGAGGTAAGACTCCAGCACGGTGTCTTTATCCCACTCATTGGCCATCTTCACGGAGTACACCAGCTCCTTGGCTTTCCGCATGTAGCTGTAGTCATTACCCACCAGCATGTTCTTCACATATTGCTGGGTGATGGTGGAGCCACCACCGGCGGAGGTGTTGCCGGTGATCTGGCCAAGTGCCGCGCGGGCAAAGCCGGTGAAGGAGAAACCGTTGTTTTCATAAAACTCGCGGTCCTCCGCGGCAAGCACCGCATTGCGGGTTACCTCCGGCACCGTTTCCAACGGCACTTCCACACGGTTGCCCTCGGCAGGAACCACGCGGGCGAGCTCCGTGGTGCCGTCTGAAGCGAAGATCTGAGAGACCTGCTTGGACACGAGTTCCCCAGGGCGGGGCACGTCCACCACGATGTAGGCCACCATGAACGCCACCAGAGGTGCAGCGATCACTGCGGCAAGGGTGCCCCAAATGGTGGGCTTGACCCAGCTTTTCTCACCTCCTGCCTTCTTCAACCTGCGCGCCCCACCGCTTCTGGTGGTGCCTTTGGCCGAAGATGCAGAGGTGCTGTTGGTGGAGTGTTCGGCGGAGTGGTCTGCCACGGTGTTTGTTCCTCACGCTGCATACAATGAAGTGGCCTGCGCAAACGCTGCTGGTGTGGCAGGCGCGGCGCGGCCGTAGGTGTGTATCTACTTTACCTCATTATTTAGGCTTTTCATCAGGGCCTACGCTGCGGGCTACCAAGATGTGATTCCACCGGCACGCTGGGCAAACTTCCACCGTGTGCACCTCAAAGTGCGCGCCCGCATCCGCCATGCGCAGAATCTCCTCATGGGTGCGCGCAGTGTTGGAGGCGCGCCCCAGTTCCTCCCCGTGGACCCAGAGCACTTCCTTGAGTTCATCCGAGGCGCACACAGGGCAAGTTCTTCCCGCCTGCGTGCCATGGAACTGCGCGGCTGTGGAAAGGAGAAATGAGGCGTCGCAAAGCTCCTCTTGCCTGCGGGTGCCTGCCTTGAGTCCGCGTAGCGCCTGGGCACGTTGGAGCATGTGGGAGACTGGGGTGGAAAATGTTGCCATCACCGCGAGTGTAATCGGAACTCCAACAGTCTCGCGGTTGGGCGGGAGTGGCAATTTTTAGTAACTCACCTCTGCTCTTGCTTATAGTGGTAGGCATGAGTATCACTCCCCAGCAGCAGGAAAAACAGCAGGAAAAACAACCCTCTCAGGCTGCGTTGGACTTGGCGCGGGCAATCCGCCCCGCAATGACTCGCCTTTACGTGCTGTATTTCCGCCTGGCGGAGCAGTCTGATCTCACCGGGCCGCAGCTTAGCTTGCTTTCTCGCATGGAGAGCCAGGGTGCCACCCGCATTAATCAGCTCGCTGCCGCTGAGGGAATCCGCATGCCTACCGCATCGAATTTGCTGCACAACTTGGAGGAGCGGGGTTTAGTGGAGCGCGTGCGTGACCCGAAGGATCGCCGTGGCGTCCAGGTTCGGGTGACTCAGAAGGGCTCCGAGGAGCTGGAGCGGGTAGGGGAGGAGCGCATCTACTACCTGGCGCAACTCTTGGACGCCATGCCAGAGGAGTTCGCGGATGACCTGCCGCGGATCACCCAAGCGATCCAGGCATTGGGCGATGCCTACGCCGAGGGCTTGGAGTAGCACTGTTCATGAGTGAAAAGCCGCTTCGACTCCTCGTTGCGTGGAGCCCAACGGCACCCGGCCCCGAGGCCCTGGAATGTGCAGCGTGGCTGGCACGCACCGCTGACGTGCGCGTTCGCTGCATCACCACCTTATTGCGCCCCTGGCCATCCACCTCCATTGCCAAGTTGGGCAATAAATACAAAAAGTGGATCAAAAAGGAGCAGGCCGCCTACGAGCAAGCCGCAACTCGCGCGCTCGAGGAAGCAGGCATTGGCTCGGGGGCACGGGACAAGAAGGTTGCGGTGCTTTCCGACGGCACCAATGAGGCAGCAATGCTCAGCGAGGCCGCAGCCGAATTTGGTGCAGACATGATCATCATGGGGGCCGCCGCCACCGCACCGAAAGGCAAATTTATGGCGGGCACAACTGCCGACGCCATGCTGCACGGATCACCACGCCCCCTCGCCCTCGCGCCGCGCGCCCCAAGGCTCTCAAAACGCGGTGTGACCAGGGTGAATTTTGCCTACATTGGCCAGGAGACTGACCCCGCTGCGCTGCTGCGTGCCGCCCAGTTGGCTACCCGGTGGAAGGTGGGTTTGCGCATCCTTGCAATTTCGCCAAATGGATTTGGCGTACCCCCGATTTCGGATAGTTTGAAGCTCCCAGTGGACTTCACGCATGAGTGGCGGGAAAATGCACTAGCGGCCCTTGATCGTGCACGCGATGAAGTGGCAAAGGCCTTCCCCGAACTTGGGTTGGAAACAGACCTCGGCTCCGGCACGGGGTGGGCGGGCGCACTTGATGCCGTCCGGTGGAAGAAAGGGGACCTTTTGTGTTTAGGTTCCGCGCCACTGGGCGCCTTTGAGCGCGTATTCGTGGGTTCCCAAACCACGGAAATTCTCAAGCACGTCCAAGTACCAGTGCTGATGATTCCCAACGGGGGCCAAGGCCGCTGACAAGGGCTTTCCCGCACGTGGGCTTGCCTGGCTCAATCTACGCAGACAGACCCATGAATGGAGGACCCATGGAGGAACCCCGCATTGCAGTAGTGACTGGCGCCAGCGGAGGCGTTGGTTTGGCAACCACGCAATTGCTCGCCGCGGTGGGCTACACCGTGTACGCCCAGTACCGCACGGAACCTGCTGAGGTGCCGTTGGGTGAGGTGAATTGGTGGCAGGCAGACCTCACGGAGGAGAACTTCGCATACCCGTCGGACCTTGGCCATGTTGATGTGCTAGTGCACTGCGCAGGCATGTGTGAGCTCGGCGCCACCGCAGACATTGACCCGCAGGCGTGGCGCGATCACTTTGAGCTCAACGTGGTTGCCCCCGCAACGCTCACCAATGCGCTGCTTCCAGCTCTGCGCGCGGCCCAGGGCATGGTGATTTATGTGAACTCCGGTGCGGGGCAGCGCACCCACGCCGGTTGGGGCGCGTACTCAGCCAGCAAGTTTGCCGCCCGTGCTTGGGCGGATGCGCTGCGCCAGGAGGAGAAGGATCTACGGGTGAGCAGCATCTACCCAGGACGTATTGCCACCGCAATGCAGGAGGAGATTCGTAAGCAGGAGGGTGGGGAGTATGATCCAAGCCAGTACCTGCGTGCTGAGACGGTGGCGAGCCACATTCTTGGCATTATTTCTACGGCTTCAGATGCGGTGGTTGAGGATCTCTCCATCCGCCCGAACGCCTAACGTTCAAGGAGGGCACATGGCGCTTGGCCGCTCGCACAGCGAACACCCCGAAAATGATTTGCGTGCAGACGCCGACTCCGCCAACCTCCCCCGCCCGGTTCCGCGGGACTTCGACGAGCTCGCCGACGCCCCCGACCCCCTCGAGGAGGCACGCCGCAACCAGGCCTCAACCCGACAGGCAATCTGGTGGGCTGCCGGCACGATCCTTGGCACCTTTGTGGTGGCGTTCCTGTTGGCCATCCCGGCGCGCCTTGCAGGTGGTGAGCTGTGCGAGGCCGGAACCGCCACCTGGATCTGTTCCCGCGCAGCGGAAATCTGGTGGCCACTTGCCACCTCTGTTGTTCCCGTCGGTGGCGTGATCGGCTGCGCAATCATGCTGTACCGCAAGTACATCAACTACACCCGGTGGCGGCCTTGGATGGGCGCCTTCTGGATTCTGGTGCCTTGGTCCATGCTTTGGATGACCACTGTTGGGCAGATGCTCATTGTGGGGCACTAAAGGGGAGGGGTGGCATTAAGGGGGAGTTCCTAGCGCCCCAAGCCCCTTTCCCGAGTTTTCTTTTCACGTTTACCTGTTTGCCACCTGCGCTTCGTAGCCTGCGGAAGTCCGTCTTTTCAATTACTTTTCACGAAAGTTCTCAAGAGGATTTCCATGCGCTCCACATTGCTTCGCAGCACTGTTGTTGCTGCTTGTGCCATTGCAGTTCCCCTTTCCGCCGTTGTGTCCGCAGCCCCCAGCGCCGCACAAACCACCGCCTCTACCGTGGTGATCAACGAGGTGGAGTCCAACGGCGATCCAGTGGGTGACTGGGTTGAGCTGGCCAACACCAACCTCAATGAGTCCATCGACGTATCCGGCTGGACCATTGTGGATAACGACCCCAAGCACACCCCACTGGCACTGCCTGAGGGTTCGGTGATTGAGTCCGGCGGTTTTCTGGCCTTCTACACGGACGTTGAGGGCGGCTTCGGCCTCGGCGGCAACGATTCCGTGACGTTGCGTGATGCCGCAGGCAACATCGTGGACACTATCGCTTGGACACAGCACGCCGCCACCTCGCTGGGCCGGATCCCGGACATGACCGGTGACTTCACCGTGACCCCAGCCCCCACCCGCGGCCTGCGTAACAGCAGCGCACAGGTGGCAGAGCCACTGGTCACAGTGCCGTTCAACCCCGCTGGTTTGGAGTTCGCCCCGGCGAAGTTTGGCACAGAAGCAGACGCCACCGCGTTTCGCGGCGAGGATTTCTCCGGCGTGGATTTTGATGCCAACGGCCGCGCATGGGTGGTGAACAATGACAAGGGTGAGCTTTACGCCCTGGACTACGCGGACGGCACGTACAGCATTGCCGGCTCCTGGCAGTTGCGCTACCCAGACGGCACCGGTGAGCCGGACGCAGAGGGTGTGGCCGTGACCGATGAGGGCATCTACGTTGCCACGGAGCGCGACAACACTCACAAGAGCATTTCCAGGCCTTCGGTGTTGCGTTTCGACGTCCCAAGCGCCAGCGCCTCCGAGGCAGCAGGGGAGCTGCGGGCCACACAGGAATGGAACTTGGCTGAGTTCACCGGCGCCATCGGCGCCAACGGTGGCCTGGAGGCAATTGAGTTCATCCCCGAACTTCACCAGTTTGCGGTGGGAATTGAATCCACGGGCGAGGTTCTGTTTGTGACCCTGCCCCTGGAAGGCCCAGCCGAGCTGGTGGACCGCCACACCACCCCAATGGGCACGGTTGCTTCGATGGATTACGCCGCCCCCAACTTGCGGGTGGCCTGCGACGATGCCTGCGAGGGCATCTCCCAAATTCTCACCCTGGAAGGCACCACCTTCATCCCCGGTCATCTGCAAGCCCGCCCGGAGGGTACGGACAACTTGGCCACTGAGGGCTTTGCCTCCTTCCAGGGCCACTACCTGTTCACCGACGACGGCGCCACCCTAGGCACCGGCCTCCTCGCGGCGGGCGCCCCGTTCCCGACCTCGGTTGTTGAAGAGGACAACAAGGCAGACGATCAGCCACAGCGCAAGGCAGGCTTTGGATGGCTGCTTGCCCTGATCCTGGCTATCGGCGCCTACTTTGCCAACCTGCTGCCAGCATTCGGGTCTGTATTCGGTTCCCGCTAGCAGCTCGAAGCACCCTCAAGAGAGCAAACGCCCTCCAGCGAGCAAGCACAACTACCCCATTACGTTGTTAGCAGTTCCACCCCAGGGCACCGAAGATACATAGCCTGTCCACCCGATTGGGCGGGCTATGTTTATGTCCGTTCCCGCCATCCGAAAGGACAGTGGAACTAGTCGCTGGCTTCGGTATGGCTTATTCCTGTCCCTGTCTGAAAATGATCCGGGGGGTGATGTCGCCGAAGACAGTGACATACTCAAACTGCTAATAGGAACCTGACCCGGCCCAGGCGGCATGAGGTCTCACAGTAATGTGGATGCCAGCGCAAGTATGTCCGACAACCCCAGCGATGAAACTTCAATAACCCAACTTCTAAATCATCGCTAGGAGGCACACACCCATGGCCTATGACTTCGTCATTGGCATGGACGTCGGCAAATACTTCCACCACGCCTGCGTCCTCGATCCCCAGGGCAGTCAAGTCCTGTCCAAACGCATCAACCAGCATGAAGGCTCGCTACGCAAGCTCTTCGGCCAATTCCTCGCCGACAACGCCTCGGTCCTTGTCGTTGTCGATCAACCCAACAACATCGGCCGGCTGACCGTCGCAGTCGCCCAGGCAATGGGCGCTGAGGTTCGCTACCTCCCCGGACTTGCGATGCGGCAGCTCTCTCGCGTCCACGTTGGCAACTCCAAGACCGATGTGCGCGACGCCTACGTCATTGCCCATGCCGGTCTTAACCTCCCGGATGCCCTGCGCGGCGTCGACCGTGTTGAGGAAGTCTTTATCCAGCTAAAAGTCCTCAACGGTATCGACGAAGACCTCGCGAGGGCCTACACACGTCTGATTAACCAGATGCGATCTGCGCTCGTGGGAACCCATCCTGCATTCGAACATG
>NZ_JANIKD010000027.1 GCF_024580955.1 Corynebacterium sp. 122RC1
GCCCCAGGCTCCAGGCCCAAAGCCCTAGGCCCCAGGCCCAAGGCCCAACCCCTTAACCGCCGGAATGCATGAGGTCCGCGCCTTCAGGCACGGTGAGGTCAAAGGGGTCGTCCAGCCAGCCTTCGGGGAGCACCACTTTGGCGGGTGAGCCTTTGCGTCCGCGGGGCCCTTCGGCGTCCTCGGCGAGAACTGGGGAGTCGGCCCAAGGGGCGAGGATGCGCTTGAGGTCATCCAGGGAGTTCATGCTGGAAAGCTGTGCGCGCACTTCGCCGCCTACCGGGAAGCCGCGGAGATACCAGCCGATGTGTTTGCGCATGTCACGTGCGCCTTTGGCCTCGCCGTCGTGTTCCATGAGCAAGGTCGCGTGGCGGATCATGATGCGCACCACCTCCCCGAGCGTCGGTTCGCTGGGTACGGGCTCTCCGCGCAGCTCCGCGGAGAGGGCGGCGAACAGCCATGGGCGGCCCAGGCAGCCGCGGCCCACTACTACGCCGTCGCATCCGGTTTGTTGCATCATGGCGGAGGCATCGGAGGCTTTGAAGATGTCGCCGTTGCCCAGCACGGGAATGCCGGTGTGCGCGAGGTGCTCTTTGAGCCGGGTAATTTCCTCCCAGGAGGCCTCGCCGGAGTAGCGTTGCGCGGCGGTGCGTGCATGCAGTGCCACCGCAGCCGCACCTTCTTCGACTGCGATCCTGCCGGCGTCGAGATGCGTGTGGTGCTCGTCGTCAATGCCTACGCGGAATTTTACTGTGACCGGGATGTCTGTGCCTTCGGTGGCGCGTACTGCTGCGGCCACGATTTTGCCGAACAGCCGGCGTTTGTAGGGGAGTGCGGAGCCGCCCCCGCGCCTGGTGACTTTGGGGACGGGGCAGCCGAAGTTCATGTCGATGTGGTCGGCGAGGTTCTCCTCCACAATCTTGCGCGCAGCTTTGTAGGTGTACTCCGGGTCCACGGTGTAGAGCTGCATGGATCGTGGCTGCTCGCTGGGGGCAAAGGTGGTCATGTGCAGCGTCTTTTCATTGCCTTCCACCAGTGCGCGGGCGGTGATCATCTCGCAGACGTACAGCCCGGAGACGGTTCCGGTTTTTTCTTGCTCCAGTTCGCGGCAGAGCACTCGAAACGGCATGTTGGTCACGCCCGCCATCGGCGCCAGCACAACGGGGGAGGCAAGTTGGAGGGAACCTATAGATAAAGACACCATGAAATCTTCACGCACGCAGCGCCAGGAATCAAGCCTGCGGCGCCAGGACGCTTGCCGACGCCCCCAGTGCCCGCGCCACTCACGGTGGCCTTTGGGGGTAGCGAAATGGGGGTGCAAAGTGGGCGCCATTCTGCACCACTTTCCGCTAATGTGGTGTCCGTAACTATGCGGCAATACTGTTTGTGCGCTCACATTTGGGGCGTGGCGGTTTGGCGCGGTACAAACTTCACATTTCCACCGTTTCTCTCAGGGATTGGTGGGTTATTTCAGGAGGAATTGATGTCTGATCGCATTGCGAATGCACAGCTTCGCGGCAAGGTTATGTCTGCTGAGGAAGCCGCAACCTTTGTGAACAACGGTGACAACGTAGGTATCTCCGGCTTCACCGGCGCCGGCTACCCAAAGGCACTGCCAACCGCAATCGCCAACCGCGCTAAGGAGGCTCACGCCAAGGGTGAGGCCTACTCCATTGGTTTGTTCACCGGCGCTTCCACCGCACCTGACTGCGACGGTGTTCTGGCAGAAGCAGACGCAATCCACTTCCGCACCCCATACCAGTCTGACCCAATCCTGCGAAACAAGATCAACGAGGGTAAGTCCCTGTACGCGGACTACCACCTCTCCGAGTCCCCGATCTACGTTGAGCAGGGCTTCTTCGGCAAGATGAACGTTGCCATCGTGGAGGCAGTTCGCATTACCGAGGAAGGCCACCTGGTTCCTTCCTCCTCCATTGGTAACAACGTGGAGTACCTGGACAACGCAGAGAAGATCATCATCGAGGTCAACTCCTGGCAGTCCCTGGAGCTGGAGGGCATGGCGGATATCTACCGCATCAACCGCCTGCCAAACCGCCAGCCAATCCCAATCACCGAGCCTGGCCAGCGCATTGGTACCACCTACATCGACATTGACCTGGACAAGGTTGTGGCAGTGGTGGAGACGGACGCCCCAGACCGCAACGCCCCATTCAAGCCAATCGATGACCAGTCCCGCCAGATCGCTGGCCACTTCCTGGACTTCCTGGAGGGCGAGGTTGCCGCTGGCCGCCTGACCTACGACGGCTACATCATGCAGTCCGGCGTGGGCAACGTCCCGAACGCCGTGATGGCAGGCCTGCTGGACTCCAAGTTTGAAAACATCCGCGCCTACACCGAGGTTATCCAGGACGGCATGGTGGACCTCATCGACGCAGGCAAGATGACCATCGCCTCCGCAACTTCCTTCTCCCTGTCTCCTGAGTACGCGGAGCGCATGAACAACGAGGCCTCCAAGTACGCCAAGCAGATCATCTTGCGCCCACAGCAGATCTCCAACCACCCAGAGGTTGTTCGCCGCCTGGGCCTCATCGCCACCAACGGCCTGATTGAGGCAGACATCTACGGCAACGTGAACTCCACCAACGTGGTTGGCTCCCGCATGATGAACGGTGTGGGTGGTTCCGCAGACTTCACCCGCAACGGCTTCATCTCCTCCTTCATCACGCCTTCCGACGCCAAGGGTGGCGCCATCTCTGCAATCGTGCCGTTCGTGTCTCACGTGGACCACACGGAGCAGGACGTGAAGGTACTCATCACCGAGTACGGCTACGCCGACCTCCGCGGCCTGGCCCCAACCCAGCGTGCGGAAAAGATCATCGCTATTGCGCACCCTGACTACCGCCCAGCGCTGCAGGAATACTACGACCGCGCCCTCTCCCTTGCCAAGGAGCGCAAGACCATGCAGACCCCGCATGACCTCGCGACCGCGCTGTCCTTCCACCAGCGCTTCATTGAGACCGGCTCCATGAAGGCATAACCGAGCCAGCCCTCATTGCCGCCTACCCCCAACAGAATGCAAAAGGGTAGGCGGCTTTTTGGCTCTGGGTGGGGGTTGTGCACTATGATTGCTGGAGTGCAAGCAGTTGTTTGCGCGTGGGCCTTTAGCTCAGTTGGTAGAGCTACGGACTTTTAATCCGCAGGTCCCGGGTTCGAGCCCCGGAGGGCCCACAAACGAAATATCTCGAGGCACCGTTTGGCTATTGGTTTTTGGCTTTTGGCTGGCGGTGCCTCGGGGTTTTTCTTTTGGTGGGGTTGGGTTTGGGTATGGGGTGTTGGGGTTTGGTGTGGGGCGCTCTTGCGTTGGTCGATAGGACGCGTTGGTCGATAGCTCAAAGTCGATAAGGCCCGATTTTCCTCGTGGAGCCTTCCTATCGACCAACGCAACGCCCTATCGACTTTTAGCTATCTACCAACGCACAAAACCAACCCACAAAACCAACGCCAAACCACCCCTTCAGCCCTGGCTCGGAACCACACGCCACCGCGCCTCCACCAACTGGTTGCCCCATGTTAGCTGCTGTCGCATTATCGGCCAGAGGCGGTGGGTGTGTGAGTTGCGCCAAAAGGGGGAGTGGTAACAACCGCTTAGAAAAGGCCCTTGACTAGCGGATTTGTTCAGGTGCGGAGCTTGCTTGTATATTGTGAAACGTCGCCTTACGCGGCAGGCCCCCATCGTCTAGCGGCCTAGGACACTGCCCTTTCACGGCAGCGGCACGGGTTCGAATCCCGTTGGGGGTACGGAAGCAATTCCAAAACAAAATAAGGCCCTGTGGCGCAGTTGGTTAGCGCGCCGCCCTGTCACGGCGGAGGTCGCGGGTTCGAGCCCCGTCAGGGTCGCATTATTTTCCCAGAACAACATTAGTTGTTCTGGGTTTTGTGTTTGTTGGGAAAGTTTCACACCGCCATATCTATTAGTTTTGACGTGTGATCTGTTAAGGTTCTTCATGATTCTGATTTTTCTATAGTTCACCGCTGAGAATTTAAAAGAATCTTCAGTGGTTGGCTCGGAAAAATATTGTCCCAAGGAGAATAAATGAACAAATTTGCTGCAAAGTCAGCCGTGGTGCTTACTTCTGCTTCCCTCATGCTTGCAGGTGTACCGCTTGCGGGTGCCCAGACTACCGGGATTCCAGATGGTGATCAGCACGAAGTCAACGCGAACACCAAGATTCTGCCAGTGGTGAAAGGTGCAACGGCGGATTCTACGAGCGATGTCACCAAGCGCCCGTGGTCAGACGTGGAAAACCCATTGGTCCACCTGAACGGCCAGGACAACGCCGATTACGGCATCCGCTGTGTGGTTGATCAGCCTCGATACAACATCGGCTACACCGGTTGGCTGGACATGCAGGAAGTTGTGCGCGCGTGGAATGTTTTGCGTGAGCAGGGCATGGAGCGTGCAGTAAGTTACTCCGAGCGGATTTCCCTCACCGGCGTGAATTACTACTTGACCTCCCGCGGTCAGGCTCCCATTGTGTGGAATGGTACGGACGCAGCAAAGGCATCGGCACAGACCTCGTTGGATTGGATCGTGGCGAATCCCCAATTTGCAGCTGCTGCCGGCCCTGCAGCCGTCCTCATTCAGCGCATGATTGCAGAGCCCGAGTTCAAGGATTCTTTCCTGTCTAAGGAAGATAATTACAACTACTGGCTTGACCACTTCATGGATCTCGCGGTTGCGTCTGACTTTGAGATCTCCTTCAAGGTCGACCCGAATGTAGTCACCGTTGACGAGCAGAAAGTCAAGGACATCGACGCTTGGATTGCTGCATACCAAGAAGCTAACTACAACACCGGAAACGCAGGTCAAAAAGCCTTCGCGGAGGTCATGCGCCCCTACGAAGCCGTGTACCTCAAGGATGGCGGTACCCTCAAGGACGGCACACCTGCTGAAGCGGGCACGATTGTGATCAAGTTCCGTGTCAAGCAGAACGCCAGCGAGGCAGGTTATGAGTCCCAGGCGGACTACGAGCAGTGGGTCAACTTCGCGCAGAACCTCGGTGTTCCGGTGGAAAATCCGGATACCCGTGCAGAGGTGCGGGAACACTACCAAGCATCGGTAACTGGAGGCCAAACTGGTGCCGGCCGCGATGTGCTTGCTGAAAAGCTCGACTTGGCGTACAACGGTGATGATCATAAGAAGACTTACAATGATCCGAACACTTGGCAAGATCCAGTCAACAAGTCTGATGAGCTCGTCGAGCTGAGCATCACCACCCCAGAGGGTCTGCTCACCGTCACTGAGGAAAACTACCGTATGGTAGACGGCCTTGATCCATTGAACTCCCGGAAATTTATGGGCAGCAACCCCCGTGTGATCGGTGATTTCCGCCTTCCGTTCTCCGATGATGCAGATGTTCAGGCAACGATGGCCCAGCGCTGGGATTCCACCTGGAACATCCAGTTCAACCAGAAAACCCCCAACCCGGTGACCTATGAGACGCGTACCGACGTCACCATCGACCACCGATACGTAGCGGTTGATGCACAGGGTGAGCCGCTTGATAGGGTCCTGCCGGAAGAGGTGTTGGCCACGCTTCCAACCCGCTTGCAAGATCAGTCTCTCGACGCCGCGAAGGCGTACGCTCCAAGCGCGCGGCCTGCTGTTGGTACAAAGGTTGAAACCTCGGAAGGCACTTGGGAGTTCAAGGGCTGGAACGACGGGACGCCAGTGCAGTGGACCACCTACGGTGAAGTTGGTGCCGCCGGAGATAACTCCAATGACCCCAACTACAACACTCATGAGGCATATGTACTCAATGAGGTTGAACCAATTAGCGGTGGGGTCACTGACTGTAAGTACCGCTACTTCGAGGGAACTTGGCAGTTCACTCCGGATCCAAGCCTGCCAATTATTCCAATTCCAGTGCCAATTCCGGCACCTGGTACGCCTGCGCAGCCGGTGCAAACCCAACCAGTGCAGCAGCCCGCTAAGGGTGTAGCGAAGGGCCAGCAGGCCACCAAGGGTGTGCAAGCCCAAAACCGTCAACTGGCAAGCACTGGCGCAAGCGTGGTTGGCCTTCTCGCGGCAGCCGCACTGCTCATTGCCGGAGGCGTGTACCTTGTGCGCAAGCGTCGTAATAGCTAAAGGCTTGTTTCCCTAGTGAATTGCTAGGTGACACGCAGGGAGGCTTGGAGGTCTAGAAAACCCCCAAGCCTTTCTGCTTTTGTCACGCAAAGTTGCCCAGTGAAATAGCTGGTGAGAAATATCTGGTGACCTGCTGATTTGTTTGGATTCAATTCAGTATTGTAAGGTTATCAACCGTACCAAAGAGCGGTTTTCCGCGCGGCGGTACACGCATGACGTTAAAGTCATACGGCCCTGTGGCGCAGTTGGTTAGCGCGCCGCCCTGTCACGGCGGAGGTCGCGGGTTCGAGCCCCGTCAGGGTCGCACGGTTTGAGTAATCAAACCTGTGGCGCGGTAGCTCAGTTGGTAGAGCGTCCGCCTGAAAAGTGGAAGGTCACCAGTTCGATCCTGGTCCGTGCCACCAAGGTAAAGAGGTCCTCTTCGGAGGGCCTCTTCTGCGCTTTCTGTCTCGTGTGGGTATTTGCCGGTGCTAAACAACAGCTTTTGAAAAGAAATTGATTCTTTAGGTTATATTTAAGTTGTTTGTTTCCCTACGGAAGTTGCCGGGAATCCACTTCAGACATTTCGCCCTCGGGGGCGAGTGAGGTGAGGCAACTCCGGATGTCCCTGAAAGTTGAGGCAATGAGGCGTCCCCCATCACTATTGCGCAAGGCACTAGCTGCAGTTGCCGCAGTCGCTGTATCGGCAACTGCCGTAGCGATCCCCCAAGTGGCTGCACAGACTTCCGTTCCGCCAACAAGCGGCTCGGAAACGTCGGTTGATTACACAGCGGGTAAGGCCCAAGGCTCGTATGAGTGGGGTCTGATCGGCAACGTGAAGCTGCCTCAAGGCAACAGCAGGTATGTATTCCCCTACGGCGTTGGAGTGAATCCAGTTACCGGAGATCTCTGGGTCTCTGATTCCGGAAAGGTTGGTTGGGGCCGCTTCGAATGTTTCCAAGTTGGCTCGTTCAGTGCACCATGCCAGGGTGGCGATCCACGCGTGCTGCGTTTCGACGACACCCAAGATGCCCAGGTGGTATCTGATCTTGGCGCCGACGGCTCGTACACCAACCCCGCAAACACTGGGCAAACCTCAGGCTACGGTTCCCGATTTGATCTTGCTCAAACCATCCGCGATGGCGTTTTCACTAGCGCGAGAACGCCAAACACTGAACATGGCCCTCGTGGCATGGTAATTCAGCCCAACGGTGAAGTGTGGGTTGTAGATTCTGAGCAGCCAAATGTCCCCAATCAACGTATTAAGCGCTTCAGCGCGGATGGCACGCAACTTCAAGGCGCGGGCACCAGGGGTGTGTGGGGTGATGGAATTCAGCCAGGAAATTTCCGTAATGGATATTCAACCTCTCTCGCGTTAAAGCCCGATGGCAATGTGGTGGCAAACGCTGAGGTGGCTAACTCGTTGGTGCAGTTTACGAGCGACGGCACCCCAGTACCAAGCATTTTGCTGAACAATGTCACCCATGCTGAGTTTCAAACCGCAAAGGGCGATGCTGACCACAACCCCAATGGCGTGGCCGTTGATCCTGAAACTGGTGACTATTACATTTCCCTGGTGAACTTCCGGGAATCTGCTTACGTCAGCAACAACAGGCCTTACCTATGGAAAGTTGGTGCAGATGGTGTAACAAACCTTGGGCGTATCGGCGAGGGCAGGTTCAACGTCACTGGTGACGTGATGTTCGGGCCGTTTGTGAATACCGTGGAGAATTCTGCAAATTACCGCAACGTGTTTGCTTGGTCGCAGCAAATGAATGCTATCCAGGAGTTCACGCCGGAAGGTGAATTTGTTCGTGAATGGCTAACAGGGTCCACTGCAGCAGACAACGCTCAACAAGGAGTGGATGATCACACAGAGAAACCCCGAACTGTTGCCGTTCCGGGTATCCAAATTCCCCGTGGTCTCGCGTGGGACAAGAACGGATACATGTTCCTTACTGCAAACCAGCAACAGACTGCTCAAGGCGTGCGTATCCTAGCCCAGACCCCACGGCCAATCACCAAGCTCTCAGCTTCCAAACTCTGCAAAGATGATGGTCAGGACTACCTGCTTTCTTGGGACCACTTGGAAAACGCAACCCTTTCTGTAGCTCCCACAGAGGATTATGTGGTGGAGCAATCCACTGATGGTGGAGCAAACTGGTCCGTAGTTCCTACGGAGAAAAGCACGAATAAGTACCATCTGGTGAGTGGGTTGGGTAACAACGTCACTAATTTGCGTGTATCCGCATGGAACGGTGCTGGTAATGGTGACTGGCTTTCCGTGGATGTGAAGGACCGTGAATGTGACACCCTGAACCTGGAAAAGAAGGGCACCTACAACAGCGATGCCCAGGAGATCCAGTGGACAATCAGCGTAGATAAGACGCTGAGCTCCGCAACCAGCAAGGTTGCCGATCCTTTTGCTCCCGCAGGCGTGAGTCCTAAGAACACCACGACCCCTCAAATTACCGCTACTTTGACTGAGCTGACAGACTCGGTTGATCAAGGCCTTTCCTTCACCGAAGGCACAACTCACCGTGATCGCTTGACACTGACTCAGGGAACCCCAGCGATTGATCTGACTAGCAACGACGAACAACAAAACGCAGTTGGTTCCGCCCCCACCTGGGTAGAGGAAACCTCCATTACCCAAATCGCGGAGGGGACAACCGAGGTGACCCCACAGGTGATGGGTCTCAAGGTCACCAATGAGGCCGAGGCCAAGTTCCAGGTTGATGTTGCTGGGCAGTCACTTACCCTGACTACGAACAAGGCTCGGGCTTGGGTCACCCCAACAGCAGAAGCTAGTGTGAAAATCACAAAAGCCGGAACGCTGAACGGCCAGACGGAGATCGTGTGGACGATCACGGTGGAAAACACCGGCGGCACCATGCTGGAAAATCTCACCTTTACGGACACCATGGACACAGGCGAACAGCCAACCATTCCAGCAGATGCGCCTCAGAAACTCGCCCCAAAGGAACTAGGGACCTTTGAGATCAGAACTCCCGTTACGGAAGCTCAGCGCGTAGCTGGGCAAGCAGCGAACTCCATCGCTGTGACGGCAGGTGTACAAAATACACAAGAAACCGTTACTGCTAACGCACAAGCAACGGTCCCGCTTGAAGCATCTCCGAGCATCGAATTGCAAAAGCAGGGTGTACTGAACGCTGACGGCACGAAGGTTATCTGGACAATCCGAGCAATCAACAACGGCAACGTCACCCTACAAAACCTCAAACTTACTGACATCTTGGTGGATGCAGCCCCAGAGACTACTTCCGATATCAAGTCTCTTCCTGTGGGAGATAGCGTGGAATGGAAGGCAACCACTACGGTGACGGAAGCCCATCGCCTCGCGGGCAAGGTGGTCAACGAGGCAGCGATTGAAGCAGCCTTCAACGATATGCCTGTGCCACCAGGCACCGCTAAAGCGGAGGTCTCCACCACGGCAAACGCGAAGATCACGGTGACTAAGGAAGCAACAACGATCACCGAGCAGGAAATCACCTGGACCATCAAGGTAAAGAATGAGGGAGATGTCACCGTAAACAACCTCGATTTCGACGACCGGCTTGCACCCAATGCCATTGATAAAATCGATTCCCTCGCACCTGGCGCCGAAGAAACTCGCACGGTAACAACGCAAGTCACCGATCAAGATCGAGCGACCGGCAGCGTCACCAACACCGTGGACGTACTAGGCAGTATTAACGACGCGGCCAACACCGGAGTCTCCGGCGCAGCTTCCGCGACCGCAAAGCTGCCACGCAGCGAGCTGACGGTGAGCAAGCAGGGTGTCTACAACACTGCCGCAGAAGAGATTGATTGGACTATCACCGCCAAAAACACTGGCACTACTGAGCTCACCAACGTTAAGTTGAAGGATGAACTGCCCGGTTTGAGTACTCCTGTTGCAACTTGGCCAGGAGATGAGGGAACCCTGAAGGTGGGCGAGGAAGTGGTGTTCACTGCTTCGTCCCCAGCAAAACGCAAGGATGATCCATACACGGTGGACAACACCGCTGAGGTCTCCGCGCAGAGCTCTACGAATCCTTCGGTGAAGGTGTCAGGTGCGGCAACCGTTGAGGTGCCGGAAAAGGAAGTGCCACCCGCCACGGAGCCAACCACCGAACCAACCACCGAACCAAGCACGGAACCCACCACGGAACCAACCACCGAACCCACCGCGGAGCCAACCACGGAACCCACGGTTCAGCCGGAGGAGCCTCGGATCTCCGGTCTGCCGATTATCCCAATTCCTGTGCCAATCCCAGGAGGCGGGAATGGAAGTAGTAACGGAAGCACTGGCGGCGTTGCAGGCGGCAGCACCCCGGCGCAACCTGCACAGCCGCAGACTGGCGGGCAGGTGGGCGTCGGTAGTGAAGCCGCGCCAAGCCGAAGCCCAAGCCCGAACCAAAACCAGAGCCAGAGCCAAAACCAGCCGCAAACGCCGGTGAAGCGCATCTTGGCGAACACTGGCGTTCAGGGAATCGGCATTGTGCTGGCAGCGGCGAGCCTGCTGGCGGCCCTTGGTGCCGCCCTGTACCTCGGTGCACGCAGGAGGCACTAACGGCTACTGAGTGAGGTGAAGACCCGCGGTTGTTCTCATGAGGGGAACGCCGCGGGTTTTCGCTGCCCGCGATGGCACAGCCTCCGGATTTCCCTGCACGTGGACGTCGGCCTGCGTAGAGTGGGGCGCATGGAAATTGAAGTACGCAAGGATGAAGAAAAGAATCGTTTTGTGCTCACTGTTGACGGCACCAAGGCCGGATTCGCCGGGTTCGTGGACCGCGATGGCACCCGCAAATTCGACCACACGGTGATCGAGGAGCAATTCCAGGGCCAGGGCCTTTCCAAGCCGCTCATTCAGCAGGCTTTGGACTACACCAAGGACGAGGGGCTGCCGTACATCGCAACGTGCTCTGCGGTGCAGCACTTCATTGAGAAAAACCCGGAGTACAAGAGCTAGCACAACAAACGCCTGCCTCGCCCCACAGTGAAAGGGGTAGGCAGGCGTTGCTGCATCAGGTGTTTAGATATAGTAATCCGGGTCCACGAGCTTGATTCGCTCGCCTTCTTTCCGGGGGCGCGCTTGAGCAGGGATACCGACGGCAATGTGGTTGGCGGGAACGTCTTTGGTCACCACCGCGTTTGCGCCGATCGCGGAACCTTCACCCACGGTGATGGGGCCTAGTACTTTGGCGCCCGCGCCGATGGTCACGTTGTTGCCGATGGTGGGGTGGCGCTTCGTTTGGGTGAGCACCTGCCCGCCCAGGGTGACACCGTGGTAGAGCATCACGCCGTCGCCGATCTCCGCTGTTTCGCCAATCACAATGCCCATGCCGTGGTCGATGAAGAAGCGACGGCCAATCGTTGCCCCTGGGTGGATTTCAATGCCGGTGAGGAAGCGGGTGGCTTGGCTCAGGATTCGCGCAACGCCCCGGTGCTCCCTAGTCCACAACCAGTGAGATACGCGGTGGGCCCAGATGGCGTGGAGGCCCGAGTACACGATGGCGTTTTCTAGATCACCGCGCGCGGCAGGGTCGTGCTCGCGGGCGTTGGCCAGATCTTCGCGGATCGTTGAGATGATGCGGTACATGGGAAAAGAGCCTATCAGTGGAAGCAGATACCGCCGAAATGCACCAAGCAGAACCGAGTGCACATACCCCACACCGTGCAGAGAATCAGTAATCAACACCAATTTCAGTATGAATAAAAAGAAGCTGGTGGCTTTATTGCAGTGAGATGGATGAGGGAAATCCAAAGTTGCCAAGCAATTTGAGCCGCTAATGCAATATTGACGGGTTATTGAGGGTTTTTGTAGGTTTTCAGGGTCAAGGTGCGTACTTCACACGTCTTCATTCCGTGCCTAAGGAAATCTTTTTAAGGAGTAATCCATGCGTGCAAGAAGCTTATGTGCAACCGCTGGCGCTGACGTTGATTGGTATTGGTAGTCTCCTAATTAGGCGAGCACGCTCGTAATTCCAGTGGGTGCAGTTGTAGAGGTTTCCTCGAAATATGAGAATTGATAACAATTTTTGAGTGTAGCGTAGAGGTGCCAGCGTAAACGGGAGTACGGTTTTAGTGCTAGGGTTGGCCGAGCACGCTCATCCCGACCATTGAAATCGTGGTTTGTTAAGCACCGGTTTTCAATTCATCCCGCTTTCTTAGATTCTTGGAGATTTTATGCCCCACTACAGCACGAAGAGGTTAGCTGGAATAGCGGCCTCTACACTTACTTGCACTCTTTTGTTATCGCCGGCGGCCTTGGCGCAGTCAAGCTCTACAGCGGATATCCCTGCTCGGGAGCTTTTTCTAAGCGGGTTGTCAAGCGACCCAACTCAGAGCCAACCCATCTCTGAGACGAATGAGTCACCGGAAACTGAAACGGCAACCACCGCAGAGATTCGTCCAAACGTATTTAACTTTGTGGGAGGGGCTACCAACGTAGCGTCGGGAACCTTTTTCACGAACCCGCTCACGGGTAAGGCAGATATTTCCTATACCATCCAAATGGCGCCACTGCTTCGTTCTTCAGATAGCGTGCAAACGTCGGGCTCCGAAGGATATATTTTTGTACCCAAGGTGATTGAGAATCCATCATTTACCCTGATCGCACGCCCAGATTCAGTTCCCAATTTCTTTCAAGATGCTTTGGAAAGCGAAAACCGTGATGCTTTGCGCATTCCAGTCTCTACCGTGAACCTTCCGGTGGAGATTGTGGATGGTTTCGCTATTGATCCGGAAACTGGCTGGTTACCTGATGACTTGGTGATTGATTTGGATCAGAACGCTGAAGGTGGGGAGAACCAGCTACCCAAAATGCTTAAGCTAACCTCAGAGATGCCGGCTGATAGTAGTTTTGTATTCGAGTTGCAGAACTTCCTTGGGACAAATCAAAGTAGTGAGGAAATGCTCGCAAAATATGATGTATACCTTACTTCTATGGCAAGACAGGGGGTGCACACCCTGTCACTGACTGGCTCAGTGACGCCAGAGGCAATGGATGTATACCTCCCGGTACGCGCAATTACCGGAGGCTGGAGGTGTTCCCAAGAAGGGGCTGGCCCCGGTTCCTATGAACAGGGTTGCCAGAGTCTGTTTGACTACAGCTGGCACGCTAAGGGGGAGCTGCCTGATTATTCTCTCAGTGATGCCGCGCTGAATGCCCAATTGGCTCGCCTGAACACGGTTGATGGTCTTACTGGCTCTGAACGATGTGCGGTCACAGCCAATAACAATAACGATTTGCAGTGGATCGGCGTGGACATCACCCCGAGCCAGTCCGCACCGGATGGGTTGGCTGAATCTTATACCCAGACCTTTAACCTTGGGGAAGCAACTTGGGTAAATTACTCCGTTTCCGGATTGGACGAGGATGCATGTGATCAAGCTGCAGCACGGATTGCAAAACCAGTAGTCCCCGTACCGGTTCCTATCCCAGTGCCAAGCACTACGGAAACACCTCAACCACAGGAGCCTCAAATAACTCCTCAAGCACAGCAGCCTGAGAAGCCACAGCAGCCCGAGAAGCCACAGCAGCCCGAGAAGCGGGTACTCGCAAACACTGGCCCAAATGTTGTTGGTTTGCTGGGTCTCGCTGGGGTGCTCATCGCTGCGGGAGTGGTAGGCCTGCTGCGTCGTCAAAGCTAGTTCGAGTGAAAAGCTGCATCGAAAAGAAGTTCAACGCTGTTTCATGATGGTGCGGAGTTTCCTCTCGCCCCTTTAGCTCCGGTACAAAAACATTGAGCTTTAGGGGCAATGAAAAAGCGCTCCACAAGCAATATTGCTTGTGGAGCGCTTTAAGTTTTAAGCGAGGAGATTAGTCGCGGATGTCGTCAAACAGCACGGTGGAGACGTAGCGCTCACCGAAGTCTGGGATCACGGTGACGATGGTCTTGCCCTCGTTTTCTGGGCGAGCGGCCAGCTCAAGAGCAGCCTTCACGTTTGCGCCAGCGGAGATGCCGCCCAGGATGCCTTCCTCGGTGGCCAGCTTGCGGGAGGTCTCAATGGCGTCCTCGTTGGAAACGGTGAGCACGTCCTCGTAGATCTTGCGGTTGAGCACCTCTGGGATGAAGTTTGCGCCCATGCCCTGGATCTTGTGTGGGCCAGCCTTGCCTTCGGTGAGCAGTGGGGAAGCGGAAGGCTCCACGGCGTACACCTTGATGTCCGGGTTGTGGCCCTTCAGGGTCTCACCAGCGCCGGTGAGGGTGCCGCCGGTGCCAACGCCGGCCACGAAGATGTCAATGTTGCCGTCGGTGTCATTCCAGATCTCCTCACCGGTGGTCTTGCGGTGGATCTCTGGGTTTGCTTCGTTGGCGAACTGACGAGCCAGGATGGAGCCTTCGCGCTCAGCGAGGATCTCGTTTGCCTTGTCCACAGCACCCTGCATGCCGGCAGCACCTGGGGTGAGCACGATCTCTGCACCGTAGGCACGCAGCACCACGCGGCGCTCGATGGACATGGTCTCTGGCATGGTCAGCACAACGTTGTAACCGCGGGCAGCGCCAGCAAGAGCGAGGGCAATGCCGGTGTTGCCGGAGGTAGCCTCCACGATGGTGCCGCCTGGCTTCAGCTCACCGGATGCCTCGGCAGCGTCGATGATCGCCTTACCAATGCGGTCCTTCACGGAATTCGCTGGGTTAAAGAACTCTGCCTTCACGATGACCTCGCCTGGCAGATCCTTGGTCAGGTTGTTCAGGCGGATCAGCGGGGTATTGCCGACGGTGTCCAGAATGTTGTTGTAAATCTTTGCCACGATGGCTCCTTTTGCTCTAATTGGCTTCCTGCCGCAGCTCAAGGCCCAAACTGTAGGGTCTGTGCCGCGGGCATGCAGCCCACAATACAACGCCCTGGGCAAAATTGCTAGACCAAGTGGTCTTTTTATTTAGACCTCTTTGTCTAGATTGCTTTCCGGGGAACTTCCCGACGCCCCCAAGGCCGCACTTCGGCGGCGACTGGGAGGGGAAATTGGGCGGCTAGGGGAGTGAAATTGTTTGCATGGAAACTGGCCGGCGCAGATTTGCTACCTGGGGATGTGATACTGCTTACCATTTCTCCACAAAGTGCCATTCGGGCGGTGGGGAAGTGGGCAGGCGGCATGGGGGCGTTGTGGTTTTGAAAGTTCAGCAAAGGGGTAGGTTTGCTGGCCTTGCATGCATAAAAATTATTGGCAAATCCCCTGGCGGTTGCAGGCATTGAGGTGGGATGATGTGGCGACCCCTCCTGCATAAAATGGCAAGATAGCTTACTTTTACATATTTCAGGCTTGTGAAGGTGGGGAATCTGGGGGGCGGTTTCCCTCCCCCTTTTTCTTTGGAAAACGGTCATGCAATGTGCATTTGTGTACGCGGAGGGGGTTTGGTTGTCCCCCCATGGGAAAGCTATACTGACGCCACATTGAAAAGGTTTCACCCTCATATGGGTATCCCCAAATGGAGTGGATTGCACCCACCACCAGCCCTGCGGGAGCCCTCATAGGCCAGTGAGGGTGATCGATCAGGAGGTTTACCGTGGAGCCCGCACGCATCAAAGAAGATGAAGAGGCGATCCGCACCGCATTGGCGAGTCTCAAGAACGCCACCGGAATCCCAGTGACCATGTACGCACAGGTCCTCCCAGATAACCGCCTCCTCATGAGTTCTTGGATTGGCCTGCGTACTCCTGCGCTGCAGAACCTCACCATTGAGGCCGGCGTTGGCGTTGGTGGGCGCGTGGTGAAAACCCGCCGCCCGGTAGGCGTGAGTGACTACACCCGCGCCAACGTGATCTCCCACGAGCTGGACTCCCTTATCCAAGACGAAGGCCTGCATTCCATTGTTGCTGTGCCCGTAATCGTGGCCCGCGAGGTCCGCGGCGTGCTCTACGTTGGTGTGCACTCCCCAGTGCGCTTGGGGGACAAGGTGATTGAAGAGGTCACCATGACCGCCCGAATCCTAGAACAGGAGCTCGCCATCAACGCGGCTGCGCGCCGCAATGACGGCATGCGTGCCGCCACCGGAGGTAAGGGCCGCATGATGAACTCCGCCGAGTGGGAGCAGATCCGCGCCACCCACTCCAAGCTGCGTATGCTGGCCAACCGCATTGAGCAAGAGGACATTCGCCAAGAGCTGGAAGACCTTTGCGACCAAATGGTAGCCCCAGTCCACGTGAAGCAAACCACCAAGCTTTCTGCGCGTGAGCTGGACGTTCTCTCCTGCGTTGCGCTCGGCCACACCAACGTGGAGGCCGCGGAGGAAATGGGCATTGGTGCGGAAACGGTGAAGAGCTACCTGCGTTCCGTAATGCGCAAGCTCGGCGCACACACCCGCTACGAAGCCGTCAACGCGGCTCGTCGGATTGGCGCCCTCCCCTAGGTCCTAAGCCCTAATCTTTGTTGCCTTCCGCGGCACTGCCGCGCTGGCCACCTGGGACCCAGAGCACGTCGTCACCGCCGTTGGCTACCCTGCAGAGGATAAATAGCAGGTCAGAGAGCCTGTTGAGATACTTGGCAGGGAGTGCGGAGGTGGTGTCGGGGTGCTCGTGCGTGGCTACCCAAGCTGCGCGTTCAGCTCGGCGTGCAACTGCCCGTGCCGTGTGTAGCAGAGCCGCCCCAGGGGTGCCGCCGGGCAAAATGAAGGAGTTGAGGTTGGGCAGCGTCTCATTGAAGGAGTCGCAGTCCGCCTCTAGCCGGTCGATGTATTCCTGAGTGATGCGCAGCGGAGGGTACTTTGGCTCCGGCTCGATGGGCGTTGCTAGGTCCGCGCCGGCGTCGAAGAGCTCGTTTTGTACGCGCTTGAGGGTGGTGGCCACGACATCCGGGAGGTTGCCCAGTGCTATTGCTACGCCGATCTGCGCATTGAGCTCATCACATTCGGCATAGGCCGCCAGGCGGGCATCGTTTTTGGAGACGCGCTCAAAATTCGCCAGCGCCGTGGTGCCGTCGTCCCCCGTGCGGGTATAAATCTTTGTCAAGTGAACAGCCATGCCTTCCACGCTAGCGATGAAACCGCGCGCGTGCGCGGAAATGGGAAATGCTTGCATTGGCAGTGAGCAAACAGTGAGTGGGCCCAAGTGTGAGTCCGCGTGGGATAGGGTGGGGAACGTGAAAGATCGCTTCCTTGTAACCGGCGGAGCACAACTGCGCGGCGTAGTAAACGTCTCCGGCGCAAAGAACTCAGTGCTCAAACTGATGGCAGCAGCGCTTCTTGCGGAAGGGCGCACCACACTGCGTAACTGTCCCGAAATCCTCGACGTCCCCTACATGAAGCGCGTGCTCGAGGGCTTGGGCTGCCAAGTGGAGATCAACGGTGACACCGTTGTAATTGACACCCCAGCAGAAATCTCCCCGAACGCTGACTTTGACGCCGTGCGCAAGTTCCGCGCCTCCGTCTGCGTGCTCGGCCCTCTTACCGCCCGCTGCGGCCGCGCCGTTGTTGCGCTCCCCGGCGGCGACGCCATCGGATCTCGCCCGCTGGACATGCACCAATCCGGGCTGGAAAAGCTCGGCGCAACCACACACATTGAGCACGGCGCTGTGGTTGCCCAAGCCTCCAAGCTGCGCGGCGCGAACATCAGCCTGGACTTCCCATCCGTGGGCGCCACCGAAAATATTCTCACCGCGGCGGTGCTCGCTGAAGGCACCACGGTGCTGGATAACGCCGCACGCGAACCAGAGATCTTTGACCTCTGCGAGATGCTCAAGCAGATGGGCGCGAAAATCACTGGTGAGGGCACCTCCACTATCACCATCCAAGGCGTGGAAAAGCTCCACCCCACCGAGCATGAGGTGATCGGCGACCGCATCGTGGCCGGCACCTGGGCATATGCGGCGGCAATGACCCAAGGTGACATCACCGTCACCGGCATCGCCCCTCGCCACCTCCACCTGCCGCTGGAAAAACTCAAGGTCGCCGGCGCGCACGTGGAAACCTACGACCGCGGCTTCCGTGTCCGCATGGACCAGCGCCCCCTCGCCGTGGACTACCAAACGCTGCCTTTTCCCGGCTTCCCCACCGACCTCCAGCCCATGGCGATCGGCATCTCTACCGTTGCCCAAGGGACTTCCGTCATCACGGAAAACATCTTTGAGGCCCGCTTCCGCTTTGTCGACGAACTCATGCGGCTCGGAGCGGATGCAACTATCGACGGGCACCACGTGGTCATGCGAGGCGTCACAGGGCTATCCAGCGCCCCAGTGTGGAGTAGCGACATTCGCGCTGGTGCAGGCCTTGTCCTAGTGGCGCTGTGCGCGGACGGGGTGACGGAGGTGCATGACGTTTTCCATATCGACCGCGGATACCCGAACTTCGTGGAAAACCTTCAAGCGCTCGGCGCAACCATTGAACGGGTGAGCGGTACCGATCATTTTTAGGCCTCTGGCCTGGGCATTTGTGTTGTTGCTGGTTTGTGTGTAGCTTAGGTCGAGTCGCCGCGGCCGGTTATCCACCGGCTGAGAAGCTGAAGTTTAGGCTGATGCTGTAGCGGTGACCTAAGAAGAATGCTTGATACAGTATTTGCGCTTGGCGCGAGGCCGTGTTAATGTTTCTTCTTACCGCCTTTTCACCGGCTAATGCTGGTTGGTGTGGGGTGTGTGGTGGTTGTTTGAGAACTCAATAGTGTGCCAATGTACTTAAAATATTTTTTGTTTTTGTACTATTTGTTTTTTTGGTTTTGTGTTGTGGTGTTGGCCGGGCAAGTGTGGCTTGCTTGTGAAAATACTGTAGCTTGAAAACTGTTTTTTGTGTGTGGGGTTGTTCCTCGTCGGAGCCTCACACGCATTGTTTATTTTTTTTGCCAGTTGTTGGGCTTTCCAACAATATTTGCAAGGAATGTTTTTTCTTGTTTTTTGTGGAGAGTTTGATCCTGGCTCAGGACGAACGCTGGCGGCGTGCTTAACACATGCAAGTCGAACGG
>NZ_JANIKD010000028.1 GCF_024580955.1 Corynebacterium sp. 122RC1
CACAGAGAAGAATTGTTGATACGCCCGCGTCCACTATGCAGTATCTGACACAACACCCCACAAACAAAACAACAACTACAGCAACACAACAACAAAAGAGATGTGTCGGTGGTTATAGCGTCGGGGCAACGCCCGGTCCCATTCCGAACCCGGAAGCTAAGCCCGACAGCGCTGATGGTACTGCACCCGGGAGGGTGTGGGAGAGTAAGTCACCGCCGACCTAAAACTTCAAAGTGAACGAGTAAAAGAGCGTGCAGTAATGGAAGGTAGAATACACCTCACCAATTACTGCACGCTCTTTTCTCATACCCAAAACACAGGAAACAACCATGGCAGAACACCACAACCGCAATAACAACCACGAAAGCCGTGGCACCCGCGGCGGTGGACGCAAACACTACGGCGACCGCAACCGCGAAGAACACCGCGGCGATCGTCGTCGCAACGAAGCCAACGGCAACCGCTCGCACAACCGTGACCGTGACCGTGACCGTGTTCGCGATTGGAGCCGAGACGGCAAGCGTACTGAAGGCAATGGCAACAAAGGCCACAATGGCATGCGCCGCCAACGGGCCGGAGCCAACCGTGACAAGAACTTCACCGGTCCGATGCGTTCCGGCTACCGCGAGGAACGCATCAAGGCACGCGTCAATGAACCAGACCTGCCGAGCGACATCGACGTCAACGACCTCGACCCAATGGTCCTCCAGGACCTCAAAGTGCTGTCCCGTGACAACGCCGATGCCGTAGCAAAGCACATGTTCATGGCCGCAACGCTGCTTGCTGATGATCCCCAACTGGCGCTGCGCCATGCACGCGCCGCCAAAGAACGTGCCGGCCGTGTAGCCGTAGCCCGCGAGACCAACGGCATTGCCGCCTATCACGCAGGGGAATGGCGCGAAGCATTAGCTGAACTGCGCGCAGCACGGCGCATCTCCGGTGGCCCCGGCTTGCTCGCCGTAATGGCTGACTGTGAACGTGGCCTCGGCCGCCCCGAAAAGGCACTCGCTATGGCCCGCACTGAGGAAGCAGAGATGCTGGACCCCGAGTCCAAGGTGGAGTTCGCAATTGTGCTCGCTGGTGCCCGCACAGACCTCGGGCAGCTCGACTCCGCACTATTGACCCTTGAGCGTATGAACCCTTCGGAGAAGTCGAAAGGAGAGACCGCAGCTCGCCTGTCTTACGCTTACGCAGACGCCCTTGCGCGCGTCGGTAAGAAAGAGCAGGCAAAACACTGGTTTGAGGTTGCGGCCTCCCAGGATGAGTTTGAATTGTTGGATGCTGCCGAGCGAATCCAGGAGCTTGAAGCGGAGCAAGACTAGCGTTGTTCCCACCATGCTGGGCTAAGCTTGAACACCATGAGCTTTAGCACTGCGTATGACGCCCTCCTTTTTGACCTCGACGGTACCGTCTGGCTCGAAGGCAGGGCGTTAGATTTCGCCGTAGACGCCATCAACAACGCGCAGATTCCGGTTGCGTACATCACAAACAATGCGTCGCGCGGGCCAGAGGCCGTAGCAGCGATGCTCGGCGAGATGGGTGTTCCTACAACTGCGGACCAGGTGCTCACCTCGGCGCAAGCGGCCATCGGTCTGGCGGAGGAAGTGCTTTCACCAGGTGACAGCGTGTACGTGGTAGGAGCGGAATCATTCAAGCAACTCGTGCGTGATGCGGGGTACGTGGTGGCGGAATCCGCCGATGAGCAGCCCAAAGCGGTGCTGCACGGCCACAACCCGGAAACCGGCTGGGCGCAACTTTCTGAAGCGGCGCTGGCAATTCAGCAAGGCGCGAAGTACGTGGCCTCCAACCTCGACGCCACTTTGCCCACCCCACGCGGATTCTGTGTGGGCAACGGCTCGCTGGTTGCGGCAGTCACCAACGCCACCGGAGTGGTGCCGCAATCCGCAGGCAAGCCGGGCCCGGCGATGTTCCATCAGGCCGCACAGCGCTTCGGCGCATCCAAACCGCTGGCCGTAGGTGACCGCCTGGACACGGACATTGCAGGTGGCGTTGCCGCAGGATATGACACACTCCACGTGCTCACCGGAGTCTCCAAGCACTGGGCGTTGCTTCGTGCTGCAGCGAGCGAACGTCCGACGTTCGTGGCTGAGTCGCTGGCCTGCTTAGACCAAGAACCCGCTTCATTTGCCCCAGGGCCGCAGGGTGGATTCCAAGCTACCGCGCAAGATGGCAACATTGTGCTCAGCGGCGGTGGCGGTGCTGGCGCAGGCGTTCTGGAGGGCGAGAAGCCCGCAACCCAGGCGCTGCGCACGGCGTTGCAGGTGGCCTGGGCAAGTCAATCCTCATTTGAAGGTGAGCTGATCGCTGAGGGGCCTGCAGCACAGGCTGCCGTGGCTGCGTGGGTCTAGCTTCGCACCGAGTGCTGACCTGTAATAAAGCACCGGACCCAGGAGAAGACCAAGGAGAACTCGTGCAACACCTAACACCAAAGCCGGTACCGGGGGATCCCCGCGCTCTAGCTGTGGACCCGGATGAGCTCGTGGCGCAGGTTGAAGCAATCTTTAGCGAACCAACCGACGGCCCCACCGAGGAGTTGGAGCAGCTTCAAGCGGCGCACGCGATCCTCAACAATGCCCTGAAGTAGCACCCCGGCAAAGTAGCACCGCAGCAAATCAGCGTAACGCAGGGCAAGTATCTGGGAAGAAATACTGCAAGAAAGGGACATCATGGCAACCAGGCGCAGGTTGGACGCCGAGCTTGTGCGCAGGAAAATTGCGCGCTCGCGGGAGCAGGCACAAGAGATGATCCGCTCTGGGCGCGTTACCGTGGCAGGCATCCAAGCCACCAAGCCAGCCACCCAGGTTGAGCCGGAAGTCTCCATTAAGGTCGCAGCCACGGAGGATGATGACTGGGCTTCACGTGGCGCCCACAAACTGCTCGGTGCGCTCGCAGCCTTCGAGCCCCAAGGACTGGAGATCACCGGCACAAGAGCCCTCGACGCCGGCGCTTCCACCGGGGGGTTTACCGACGTCCTCCTGCACCGCGGCGCGAGCGAAGTCCTCGCGGTGGACGTGGGCTATGGGCAGCTCATCTGGCGCCTCCAAAACGATCCCAGGGTGAGGGTGTTTGACCGCACTAATATCCGTCAGATCACCCCAGAACTGCTCGGCGGCACCTGCAACCTCATGGTGGGGGACTTGAGCTTCATCTCCTTGGAGCTCACCCTGCCCGCAATCGTTGCCTGCCTCGATGAGGGCGCAGACCTCCTCCCAATGGTGAAGCCCCAGTTTGAGGTGGGCAAAGACCGACTCGGTGCAGGTGGGGTGGTACGCGACCCCAAGCTGCGCGCAGAAGTGACTGAGCATGTGGCAAACTTTGCCCAATCGCTTGGCCTGGTGCTGCGTGGCGTGGTGGCCTCTCCGCTGCCGGGGCCCAGCGGGAATGTGGAATACTTCCTATGGTTGCGCAAAACCCCAAATGAGCCGCCACTAGATGGCACACTAGTTGCAGCAATGGTGCAACGTGCAGTGGAGGAAGGACCCGCCTAAATGGACACCCTTGGTCAGCAAACCCGCGGTGAGACCCGCCCCAAGGAAGTGTTGTTGGTTGCACACACAGGCAGGCCCATCAACATCGCCACCGCTGGGCTTGCAGCAGAGCTACTTCACGACGCCGGCATTGACGTCCGTGTAGCGGTGCGCGAGGGCGACGAAACCATGAACCACCACCCCGTGCTCAGCCAGTTCAAGCACGTCCCCCACGTACCCGAGTCCGCGATTGGCGCTGAGTTCGTGCTGGTCCTCGGCGGCGACGGCACCTTCCTCCGCGCAGCCGACCTCGCTCACGCGGCCGATCTCCCGGTGCTGGGAATCAACCTTGGGCACGTCGGATTCCTTGCTGAATGGGAAAAGGATTCCCTGGATGAAGCGATGGCGCGGGTGACCTCCGGCAAGTTCGACATTGAGGAGCGCATGACCATCCAGGTGGAGGTGTTCGGCGCGGACGGCGAGCCACTGGGGCAGGGCTGGGCATTGAACGAGGTGAGCGTGGAAAACACGAATCGCCAGGGGGTGCTCGATGCCATTTTGGAGGTCGATGCCCGTCCCGTGAGCGCATTCGGGTGTGACGGTGTGCTGGTCTCCACCCCAACGGGGTCCACTGCATATGCCTTTTCCGCAGGTGGCCCGGTGTTGTGGCCGGAGCTGGATGCGATTCTGGTTGTGCCCAACAACGCGCACGCGCTGTTCACCAAGCCGCTGGTGGTGAGCCCGCAATCAGTGGTTGCTGTGGAATCGCAGGCGAGCGCATTCCCCGCCGTGGCCGTGATGGATGGCTTCCGTAGCATCCCCGTTCCTCCTGGTGCGCGCGTGGAAGTGCGCCGCGGGGAGCGCCCAGTGAAGTGGGTACGGCTGGATAACCGGCCATTTACGGATCGCCTGGTATCCAAGTTGCGGCTGCCTACCGAAGGCTGGCGTGGCCCAAACGAGGCCAAAAACATCCAAGGCACCTAGGGGCAGCTTCACGCAGCTAACACCACGGCTCGCACACCTGTTCCCCTGTGGAGTGGCTGTCTAGGCTACGATGGTGAGCATGCTTGCGGATCTTTCGATCGAAAACCTCGGTGTGATCTCCACCAGCTCTCTTGAGTTCGGCGCGGGACTCACCGTGCTCACCGGTGAAACGGGCGCCGGAAAAACCATGGTGGTGACCAGCTTGCGGCTGCTCGCCGGGGGCCGTGCCGACGCGTCCAAGGTCCGCACACAGGCAACGCAGGCGGCGGTGGAAGGGCGCTTCTCTGTGGACCAACTAGCTCCGCACCTCAAACAGCAGGTGATTGCGATGGTGGAGGGTGCCGGTGGTGAGTTGGATGAAAATGGGGAAATCATTGCCAGCCGAACCATCAGTGAAAAAGGCCGCTCCAAGGCGTATTTGGGTGGGCGTTCCGTCCCGGCCTCCCACCTGGCTGAGTTCAGTGGGGAACTCCTCACCATCCACGGCCAAAATGATCAGCTCCGTCTCCTGCACCCGGACCAGCAGTTGGAGGCGCTGGACCGCGCGGACGGCAAGATTGAGGCGCTGAAGGCCGCTTACCTGGAGCAGTACCGCAAGTTCCAGAAGCTTTCCAAAGAACTCGCTGAGCGCAAAAACTCCCGTATGGAGTTGGCCCAGGAGATCGACCGCCTGGAATTTGCCATCCAAGAAATTCAAGGAGTGGACCCCCAGCAAGGTGAGGATGCGGAACTGCAGGTGAGTATTAAACGCCTGCAGGCCGTGGATGAACTGCGTGAACAAACCGTGCTGGCACTCGGCAGTATTGATGGTGCGCAGGCGCTTGAGGAGTTCGCTGGTGCTGTAGGCCTAGGAGGAGGCAGCGGGGATGAAGGCCTAGGCGCCTCCGACTTGGTGGGGCATGCTCTTGGTGCACTGCGCGGCTCCCAGGACCCGGCCCTGCAGGCAATTTCTGAACGCCTAGAGGAGGTTGCCGCGGCGTTGCGTGACGTTTCTGGAGAGCTCGGCGCATTCCTGAGCGATCTGCCCGCGGACCCAGCTGCACTCGAGGAGATGCTGCAGCGCCAGCAGCAGATCAAGGGGCTTACCAGGAAGTACGCCCCTGACGTGGATGGTGTGTTGCAATGGCTGGCTAAGGCCCAAGCGCGGCTTGAGGCTATTGACATTTCCCCGTTGGCTCTGGAGCAGCTGGAAAAAGATGTGGCTGCAAGCCAGGTGGCAATGATGAAGGCTGCGGAAAAGCTCTCGGCAGCCAGGCGAAAGGCAATCACGGCGCTCTCAGAGGCTGTCACGGCGGAGCTGCGTGGCTTGGCCATGCCAAAGGCGGTGTTCGGCGTGCGCCATGAGGTAGTAGCGCCAAGGCCCAGCGGGATTGACGCCGTGGAGTTCACCATGGCGCATAACCAAAGCGCTAAACCACAGCCGTTGGCAAGTTCCGCTTCCGGCGGTGAGCTTTCTCGCATCATGCTGGCGTTGGAGGTGATTCTTTCCGCCGGAACCGCGGGCACAACCCTGGTGTTTGATGAGGTTGATGCCGGTGTTGGCGGCCGCGCCGCCGTGGAGATTGGGCGCCGGTTGGCAAAGCTGGCCACCAATAACCAAGTGATCGTGGTCACCCACCTGCCGCAGGTGGCGGCCTACGCGGATACACACCTGCATGTGGTGAAAGATGTGGCTGATGATTCCGTGACCTCCGGTGTGGAGCACCTCGATGAGCAGCGCAGGGTGGAGGAACTGGCGCGGATGCTCGCCGGCCTGGATGATACAGACACCGGCCGCGCGCACGCCCAGGAGTTGCTGGACAAGGCGCAGCAGGAAGTTGAGAGCCTTCGCGCAGGATAACGGGATAACGGATGACGGGACGGGCGGCGTGGGGGGACAGCAAGCCCGGCAAGCGGCGGGGAAGCTGCCGGGGCAAGCTGTAGGGCAAGCGGCGGGGCAGCGCAGCCCCGTGCCGCTGTTGGAAAAAACAGCCAAAATATCGGTGTTTTTGCGCGCGCCTCACCGAAAAACGTGTGGTTGTTGGTTTTACTGGGGCGTATGAGTCTGTTTAGTCGCTCCTCTGATCTGCCCGGTTTGCAGGCAACCCTGCGTGACTGCACGGCCAACGCCAAGGGTTTCAAGCGCCTCGGCGCGGGAGACATTGCGGTAGTCAATGCTCCAGATATTAGCCGCCCGCTTGCCCAGCAACTCATCGAGGCGCGCCCAGCAGCAGTGGTCAACGCCGGTCAGTTCACCACGGGCGCCATCCCCAACTTTGGCCCCCAAATGCTGCTCGACGCCGGCATTGACCTCTATGAAGGCGGTGGCGCCGACCTGTTAAGCGCGCTGAAGGACGGCAAGAAGGGGCGCCTGACTAAGGACGGGCAGCTTTTCCAGAGCGAAAAGCTCATCGCCACCGCTGAACCGATTTCCGCGGCGCAGGCGGAGGCCTCATTTGTGGACGCGCAGCAGTCGCTGATCGACCACATGGAGGCCTACTTTGGCAACACCATCCAGTTCATCCACTCCGAGGCGCCACTGCTCATTGATGGCCTCGGCGTGCCGGACATGGGTTCGGAGCTGCGGGACCGCAAAGTGCTCGTGGTCAGCCCCACTGCGGGCCACCGCAATCAGGTTAAGGAACTGCGTAACTTCATCCGTGAATATGACCCAGCGATCATCGCGGTGGATGACGCCGCCGATACACTCGTAGAACTGGGGATGAAGCCACACTTTATCGTCGGTAATCCTGCTGGGATCGGGGCGGAGGCGCTGCGCAGCGGTGCGCGCGTGGTGCTGCCAGCGGATCCCGACGGTCACGCGGCTGGCCTGGAGCGCATTCAAGACCTTGGCGTGGGGGCGATGACCTTCCCCGCGGCCGTGGACAGCGCTTCTGATTTGGCGTTGCTTTTGGCGGATTACCACGGCGCAGAGCTGATTGTGCACGCAGGCAGTGGTTTTGATCTGGACTCGGTGTTTGCCGCCCAGGGCGAGGCATCTCCGGCAACGCTGCTTACCTACGCCAAGATTGCTCCGAAGCTCATTGATGCCCGCGCGATGGCAAACCTCTATAGCGTGCGCAGCAACACCAACCTCACCTGGTTGTGGGTCATTCTTGGCCTGCTGGTGCTCATCGGGGTGCTCGGCATGATCGCGGGCACCAGTGGCAACGGCACGTTCACTGAAAACCTCATTGACACGTGGAACAACCTGGCCTTGAGCTTCCAAGGCCTGTTCAACTAGCTTCCGAGCACACGCAGAAGGATCGATTCGATGGCACAAAAGACTGGCCGTGGTGCTGCGGCAATGGCAGGTATCGCATTTGGCCTGGCCGCAGGTGTGGCAGCGGGTACCTACCTGTTGGCGCCCAACCTTCCGGGTGGCCAATTGGCGCAGGAGCAGACGCTCACCACCGAGCGGGATGCCGCCAAGTTGGAAGTTGAGGTGGCCAATGCACAGGCGGCAAGTGCGGACACCTTCATCAAAGAGGTGGCCCCCACCGCAGTGCGTGGCACACTCGAGCAGCGCCAGGTGCTTATTCTGCGCACGGCCGACGCCTCCGAGGAGGACTACGAAGGCCTGCGGGCGCTCTTGCGAGAGGCTGGTGCCGGTGATTCCGGGACCATCACATTGGAGGACAAGTTCTTCAGCCAGGATGGCGCGGACGAGCTCAAGAGCCTCATCACCAACACCCTCCCCGCAGGTGTGCAACTTTCCGTGGACCGCCTGGATTCCGGGACCCACGCCGGTGAGTCCTTGGGCAGTGCGCTCGCGTTGAACCCGGAAAATGGCCAGGAACAGGCAAGTTCAGAGGATCGCGCAATTATCCTCGGGGCTTTGAGCGACGCCGGCTTTATCAGCTACGCAACTGGCACCATTTTGCCTGCGCAGTCCATCATTTTGCTCACGGGTAACAACGGCTCGCCTGAGGCGGCATTCGCTGCGGAAAACCAAGCCAACTTTGCCCGTGCCTTGGACTCCCGCGGCGGCAATGTAGTGGTGGCCGGACGGGTGTTTGCGGCTGGCGAGCAGGGCACGTTGGCGCTGCTCAGGGAGAATGCGAATGCCCGCGAGGACGTAAGCACCGTGGATTCAGTAGACCGCGCTTGGGCTCAGGTGGCAACTGTGCTCGCCGTGCGTGAGCAACTCGAAGGCCGCTCGGGAGCCTATGGTACCGCCGCGAGCGCCGAAGCTGTAGCACCTGCGCTGCCAACCACCGACAACAACTAACATGCAGCACGAGTTCGAGGTCCAAAGCACGGAGCTCTTAGTGGACGCTCCAATTCTCGCAGTCCGACGCGACCAGGTCCGCATGCCGAAAGGCAGCACGGCCGCGCGAGAAATCGTGGAGCACTTCGGAGCTGTTGCGGTGGTGGCCTTTGATGGCGCTCGCATCGCGATGATCCGGCAATACCGGCATGCGGTGGGGACGCGGCTGTGGGAGCTTCCCGCCGGCCTGCTGGACGTGGCGCAGGAGGACCCACTGGAATGTGCCAAACGAGAACTGCAAGAAGAGGCGGGGCTTGCGGCGCAGGACTGGAAGTTGCTGATAGATGTGGTGCTCAGCCCTGGCTTCTGCGATGAAACCGTGCGTGTGTATCTTGCCCAATCCCTCAGCGAGGTGCCGCGGCCTGAAGCCGGCGATGACGAGGAAGCAGACCTCACATTTGAGTGGTTAGCGCTCGAGGGCGCCGTGGAGATGGTGTTGAGCCAGCAGGTGCACAACTCCACCGCGGTTGCGGGCATCTTGACGGCCTGGCAGGTGCTGAAAGGCGGCGCGCAGGCCCAAGACGCAGATCAGCCTTTCGAGCTGCGCCCACAGGCCTTGGCTGCACGGCGCCAAGCTGAGGGATTCATAGGGGACATGAAGAAGGTCTCGCGTGGCCGCTAAGCCTAGCTCAGTAGTTGAGGCCTGGCTCACCCACCTGGCCATCGAGCGTGGGGTGAGCGCCAACACCTTGAGCAACTACTCTAGGGACCTGCGCCGATACCTTGACTACCTGGAGTCACTGGGGCGTGAGGATCTCAGCGCGGTCACCTCGCAGGACTTGGAGGGGTACCTGCGGGCGCTGAGGGCCGGGGATCCCCAGAAGGGGCTGCGACCTTTGGCGGCGTCGTCAAGCGGCCGTGCCCTCGTGGTGGTGCGGGGCCTGCACAAGTTTGCGCTCGCGGAGGGCCTGATTCCAGTGGATGTAGCAGCGGAGGTATCGCCACCGAAGACGGCGAGGGACCTGCCGGATACGCTGCGTATTGATGAAGTGGCGCGGCTAATTGATTCGATTCCGGTGGATGATGCGGCCACGCCGCAGGATTTGCGTGATGCCGCGCTGGTGGAGTTCTTGTATGCCACCGGGGTGCGCGTTTCGGAGTGCACCGGGCTCATGCTGGATTCTCTGCCGGAGATTCGCGATGGCTTGGTGCGGATCGTGGGTAAGGGGAACAAGGCGCGGGTGGTGCCGGTGGGCAGCAAGGCCATTGAGGCAGTGGACCGCTACGTGGTGAGGGGGCGCCCGGCGCTGGCAACGGGAAAGTCGCACGCGCTGTTTCTGAACCAGCGCGGCGGTGCGCTTTCTCGGCAGAGCGTGTGGCAAGTGTTGAAGAACCGTGCTGAGGGTGCGGGGATCAGCCGGGAGATTTCGCCCCACACGCTGCGGCACAGCTTTGCCACGCATCTCATGGAGGGTGGGGCCAACGTGCGTGTGGTGCAGGAATTGTTGGGGCATTCTTCGGTCACAACGACGCAAATCTACACGCATGTGACTGCTGACAATCTGCGCCAGGTGTGGGCAACCTCCCACCCGCGGGCATAAGCGGGCACAGGGGAAGTCAAGCCCTGGTGCTTGAAGTTTGGGTGAAGATTACAGCAGTGTATTTTTCCCCTCAAGGCGCTAAACTGGTGCGCAGTATTGCCTTGTAGTTGCCTAGCAAGAGGCATATGAGGAGCAACCCTTTGGGAGAGCGGCACACGGCCGCTCGAAGCTCGTAGCTGAAAAGTCAAGGAAGAGGGATTGATATGGCGGCTTCGGCGCAGGATGCAGGACTGTTTGATCGTCCCGATCCACAGGTGGGCCTCACCGGCCGCCCGGTGCGGGAAATCCCCGAGCCACCGAAGCTCGACAAGCACGGACCGGCCACCATCATCTCCATGTGCAACCAGAAAGGCGGGGTGGGCAAAACCACTTCCACCATTAACCTGGGTGCGTGCCTTGCTGAAGCGGGGCGCAAAGTGCTCCTGGTGGACCTTGACCCCCAAGGCGCGCTCTCCGCGGGCTTGGGTATCCCTCACGATGAGCTGGACCTCACCGTGTACAACCTGTTGGTGGACCACCACACCTCCATCCACCAGGCAATCCACCACACCTCAGTGCCCGGATTGGACCTCGTGCCGGCGAACATTGACCTCTCGGCAGCGGAGATCCAATTGGTCAATGAAGTGGGCCGCGAACAAACCCTGGCTCGCGCGCTGCGCCCGGTGATGCGGGATTATGACTTCATCATCCTGGACTGCCAGCCTTCGCTCGGTTTGCTTACCGTGAACGCCTTGGCGTGTTCACATGGCGTGATCATCCCGATGGAGTGCGAGTACTTCTCCCTGCGCGGCCTGGCTCTGCTCACGGATACCGTGGAAAAAGTGCGGGATCGGTTGAACTTCAACCTGGAGATCGTGGGCATCCTGGTCACCATGTTTGATCGCCGCACCACCCACGCCCGGGAAGTAATGAGCCGCGTGGTGGAGGTGTTCGACGAGCAAGTCTTTGACACCGTCATCACCCGCACCGTGCGCTTCCCCGAAACCTCTGTTGCCGGTGAGCCGATCATCACCTGGGCACCAAGTTCCCAGGGCGCCCAGCAATACCGGCAATTGGCTAGGGAAGTCATTGAGCGCACCTCCGCATAGAGCCTCCGCTGTGCCTGATGAACCGCAACAGCAGGAACTGCCAGGTTTCCGGATCATCCTAGAAAACTTTGAAGGCCCTTTTGACCTCCTGCTGCAACTCATCCAGCGAAAAAAGCTCGACGTCACCGAAGTAGCGCTTTCAAAAGTTACCGACGAGTTCGTTGCCTACGCCAAAGAGCTCGGCGAGTTTGCACCCTTGGATGAAGTCACCGAGTTCCTGGTTATCGCGGCCACCCTGCTGGACCTCAAAGCCGCTCGCCTCGTGCCCCGTGGCGAGGTGGACAATGAGGAAGACCTGGCCCTGCTGGAAACCCGGGACCTCCTCTTTGCCCGCCTGCTGCAGTACAAGGCATACAGCCAGGTGGCGGACCTCTTTGCCACCTGGCAGGCCCAAGCCCAGCAGCGCTACCCGCGGCAAGTGTCCATGGAGGCTCAATTTGTGAACCTGCTTCCACCGCTACAGCTCGGGCACACCGCGCAGTCCTTTGCTGAGCTCGCCGCCGGGGTGTTTCGCCCAAAGCCACCGGAGACGGTTGCGGTGGGGCACATCCACGAGGTCGCAGTATCTGTTCCCGAACAAGCGGGCAAGGTGTTGGACACACTGCGCCTTGTGGGTGCACAACACTGGCTGAGCTTTGCCGCACTCACCCGCGACTGTGAAATATCCATGCAAATTGTGGGTAGGTTCCTGGCACTACTAGAGCTGTATAAAGCCAAGGCAATCAACGTGGAACAGCCCGAACCGCTCGAGGAACTCAAGGTGGCCTGGACGGGGATCGAGGTAGACCCAGCAGTCGTTGCCGCGAGTAACTGGGAGTAGCGCGCAATTGCGCGAGAGGGGGTGTGGCGTGGATCAATGCTGTGCTTGCCTGCTTGGCTGCTCACACCAGCTTTCAGCACTTCTCAGACCTAGGTACACTTGAAAACCTGTGACAATTGGCACTTTTGGGCGTGAGCGGAAAGGGAGGCAACGGTGAGCATTGTAGTGGTGGCCGGCCTCGCGTCCGGGGTTGGCAAAACCACCGCAGTGGCCGCAATCTTGCAGGTTCTGCGCAAGCGGGGGCGTGACGTCGTCCCTGTGAAAGTGGCTCGCCTCGCTGGCACCGCTGCAAAGACGGACATCAACACCGTGGAGAAGCTCACAGGCTCCAAGGGGCTGGATTTTTCCGACGAACCCAATCCGATCGCTGCCGTCCAGGAGCTCCAAGCCACTGGCAAGACCATAATCGTGGAAGGCTCCGGAGGCCTCAGCGTGCCACTCATCGGGCACAAGACCATTGCTGACATCGCAGCGGAGCTTCACGCCCCGCTTGTTGTGGTATCCGGGATGGCTCCTGGCGCGGTGAGCCTCGCGGTGCAGGCCGTGGAGTTTGCGCGCGCCTGCGGCGCGAAGGTGGAAGGGCTGATCGGTGGCAAGCTGCCCGCCGGGGCTGATCTACAAACCAGGTTGATGTTGATGAAGGTGAGTAACGCCACCAACGTTCCATTCTTAGGCAGCATCAATGATGGTGTGGGCAATTTGGAAGCTGAGGAGTTTGCCAAGCTCACCACCACAATCATGCTCCCGCCGCAGTGGTGATGTAGCAGTGGTGACACCGCAGTGGTGACGCCGCCGAAGATTTGGGAGACGTTTGGGCGTGGGGGCGCAAGCACCGTGACACTTGTCCGATCTACAATGCCTTGATGGCACCTGCTCGGCGTGGGTGGAAAGGACATTCATGGAAATACTCATCGCGATCATCGGATTACTGCTGGTCACGGTCATCATGGTGGCTGTGGGGGAGCGGACTGGTCTGCCGTGGCCAGTACTGCACACCCTCGTTGCGGCTGGTGCGATTTTTGTGCCATGGATTCCAAATATTTCCATCCCGGCTGATCTGATTCTTCCAATTTTCATCCCGCCACTGCTGTGGGCGCTTGCGCGGCGCACGAGCTGGCAGGCGATTCGCAGTGAGTGGCGCACAGTTCTCATGCTGTCTGTGGCGCTGGTCGTGGTGAGTGCTTTCGCGGTGGGAGTTACGGCGTATCTGCTGATTCCTGCGCTTTCGTTGGCGGGCGCGTTGATTATTGGCGCTGCGATTGCCCCGCCGGACCCGGTGGCTGTGGATGCCGTGGCAGAACCTGCGGGTGTGCCGCATCGCATCACGAACACGCTGCAAACTGAAGGGTTGTTTAATGACGCCGCCTCGATTGTGGTGTTCAACCTCGCTCTAAGCGTGCTGCTGTCCGGGCAAGAGGTGAGCCCTTGGCGTGCGGTTTTGACGTTCCTATATGCGGCCGGCGCGGCGGTGCTCATCGGCTACCTGCTGGGTTGGGGCTTCGCGAGGCTCCATTCTTGGATGAGTAATTCTTCCACCAGAATTGCGCTGACCTGGGTGATTCCTTTTGCCACCTACATTATTGCTGAAGAAGTTCACGCCAGCGGTGTGATCGCGATTGTGATCGCTGCAATTACCTTTAGCTCGAAGGCTGACCAGATGGCGGAAGATCGCTTGTCTGGAACGGCGTTTTGGCATGTAGTGGAACTGCTGTTTACCGGCGTGGCCTTTGGGTTGATCGGCTTGAGCGTGCGCAGCGCCATTGAGGAGGTGGGGTCCAGTCTGTGGCACGCGGTGTGGGTTGGCGTGGTGCTTTCCGTTGTTGCCATCGCGGTGCGCGCCGCGTGGATGTACGGCATGTATCGCTTCAACATGCGCAAGGGTGTGGCCACCGGAGCGCCGCTGCGTCTCCAAGAGGTGCTGCTGTTGACCTGGGCGGGAATGCGGGGGCTCGTCACCCTTGCGCTGGTGCTGGCTATCCCCGCCGGGACGTCCTTTGCCATCTACCACGAGGTGAGCGTGATTGCGCTGACCGTGCTGTTCTTCACCATGGTGCTGCCAGGGCTTACCCTGCCGTGGCTCATGCGAAAGCTCACACTGGCCAGCGCCCAAAACGCTTTTGGCGACCAAGAACGCGAGGCCCTCATCCGCGGTGCGCGTCAGGCAGCGTTGGAAACGGTGCAGCACCACGCCCAGGACATCCCTCATGAACAACTCGAGGCCATCCAGTCCAGCATCCGTGGCGTCTTTGACGTGCCGGAAGAGTTTGAACAGCTCACTGCTGAAGAAAAGATCAGGCTGTACCGCGAGCACACGTTGAAGGCAGCCGTATACCGGCTCGAGGCACTGCGGGCCTCCCAGGTGTACCTGCTGCAGGCGCGCAAGCACGCCAAAGTGGATCCCGTAACAGTGGATGAGCTGCTCATGGACGTGGACCGAAAGATCGTGATTGCCAAGCAGCGCGTGGCCCAGGCGAAGGAGCAGGTCTCATGAGTGGGGAAGCTGGGTTTATTGGTGGTGGCGAAGTCCGTGGCGGCATTGAGGCGATCCTGTTGGTTGTGGACGAGCCGGTGAGCCCTCGCGCCCTTGCTGCGGCGTTGGAAGTTCCAGAAGCTGAGGCGCTCGCGGTGCTGCGGCAAATCGCGGCGGAATACGAGGAGCGCGAGAGCGGCATGCGTCTGGTGGAAACCGCCGGGGCGTGGCGCTGGTACACCAGCAGGGAATACGCCCCTGTGGTGGAAAAGTTCCTCCTCGGCGGAAGCCAGGCGAAGCTCTCCCGTGCGGCGCTGGAAACCCTGGCTGTGATCGCCTACCGGCAGCCCGCAACTAGGGCGCAGGTTTCTGCTGTTCGCGGCGTGAACGTAGACGGAGTGATGCGCACGCTCGCGCTGCGCGGGCTGATCCGGGAAGTGGATATGAAGAGTACTTTGACGGACCCGGAAGAGGGGACTGCACCACAGGGCGGTCACGGAGCACAATACTTTGAAACCACCGAGCTATTCCTGGAGCTTCTCGGCATCGACTCACTGGAGAGACTTCCAAACCTTGCGCCCCTGCTCCCCGAAATCGACGCGATCGAGGATTACTAGGTAATTACTAGGCGTGTCCTGTCTAGGGACTTTTTGGACACGGAGTCCAGTTAGTTTTTGGACGGGGAGTCCATGGGGTTTGTGGACGTGATGTCTAACAGCTTTTTGGACGTGGTTCGGGTGGAATATGCAGATGGCTATTCCAACCCATATCCGTAAGAAGATCGCAGATTTCGATCCCGTCCGTGACGGCAAGACCATCACAAAGTTCTGCAAGGAAATCGGCGTGTCCCGGCAGACCTACAACAACATCAAACATCGCATCGCCGAACGCGGCCGGGCAGGAATCATCCCGGATTCCACAGCACCGAAAAATCCTGCCCGAAAGTTCGATGTCTCGCTACGCCAACACGTCATCCAGGGGGCCGACCCCCGGAAAGTAGACACATCGGGTGGTCAATATGATGGGATTATGTTAGCTCACGCGGTCTTGGCTTCAAACTCTTTTGGTGACAGGTATCCACACCAGGAGTGACGCCTTTTGGTGT
>NZ_JANIKD010000029.1 GCF_024580955.1 Corynebacterium sp. 122RC1
GTTGTTTGCCTGGGTTGGCTGGGTGTGCTGGCTGGGTGGGCCGGGTCCCTTCGCGTTGGTCGATAGCCCAAAGTCGATAGGCCGTTGCGTTGGTCGATAGGACGGCGGATTTTTGGGAAAATCGTGCCCTATCGACTTTGAGCTATCGACCAACGCCCAAATGTGCCCCTCAAATCCTGGACCATGAAGTGGCTGCAGGGCCACGTGGACTCAATCTGGGAGACGTACATTGAAACGCAAGCATTCACTTCGGTTTAACATCGGTGTCGCGGACCTCGCAAGAGCCGCCGAATTCTTCACCGCGATTGGCTTTCAACAGGACTCTCAAATGCCTTCGGCTATGGTCCGCGTGGTCCTCCCTGATGGCAGTTACATCATGCTATTTCCTCATGAAACGATGGCTCAGTTCCTTCCTGTCGAGTATGAAAATAGCCGCACTGAGGTGTTGATCAGCATTGGGGTAGAGAGTGCCGATGACGTGGTTGCGATAATTGAAAAGGTCGAGGCTGCCGGTGGCACTGTCACCGCACCCCCTATGGAATTCAACGGGTTCTACGGCGCTGGCTTCACTGATTTGGACGGACACCACTTTAACCTCCTTGTGGTACCCAAGAGCTAATGCTTCGGAACTTGCACTTACAACTCACGATTCGCTGGTACGCGAGTATTGCAGCGTAGACGGTTGGAGGCGGCCGTCATTAGAGATTGAATATCGGAATCGCCCGGGGACTTCGTCCTTGAGGCGTCCAAATGTGCATGAAAATTGCCGCCAAAGGAAATCTCACACTTGATACATTGAGACAAATGTTGCAGGTCAAAATCGTTTAGGGGTCAATCCAGTATCATTGCAGTTCAATGGGGATTCTTTGGGGTAGGTTTTACTGATAGCTCTCTGATAATCTCTAAGCATTATGCTGAATAAGTCCCTATCTCATCCCAGAAGACTGTCCCTTGGCTTGGTCGTGGCAGTCGTGCTCTCACTCATCGCTTCGATGTTTTCGCCCGTCATTCCTGCAATGGCGCAGGAAGAAGACCCATACAAGCTTGTTTTGCGGGTGGGCACCAGAGACTCCGTGATCGCCGAAGGTGCAGTGCCAAAGACTGACTACTTCACCGGTGAACAAATCCCCGCTACCGCCCGTTTTGAGGCATCAGGAACCCTGGTGGATTTGCAGAATCCAACCATCAGGATTGTGGTTCCAAAAATTGCGCCGGTGAATCCGGATGTTCCAAACACGGCGGATAAATACCTCACCAAACCAGACTTTGTATCTTCTGGTCAGGCAGTTGCTGAACGCCGTGGTGAAGACGCCACCTCGTGGTGGATCGAGTATGACTTCCTCAATATCAAGGGCGGCACAAACCTTGAGTACCCTTTCCCATTTAGGTTCCGAAACTTAGTGACGCCTGATGGGACAACTGTCACCCCGGTAGTTACACTTCTCGATGGGAACGGGGACATCCTCCTCGAAGAATCTGTTACCTTCACCGCGAAGGCTAGTTCGGAATACACCAGTGAAAAACGATCCGCCGTTGGTCCTACCTGGACCAGTGATAATGAAGGTAAGGTGCATCCTGAAACCGGTGAACGGGCATATGAGCTTCCTACGTACCGTACATACCAAACTGTTGAGGCATTTGAGGCTGCAAAGCCTCTCTTGGACGCAATGCCTACTGATACTCTTCGCACTTATCGAATCTGTGCAGTAAATCGTCAACAAGCCGGCGCCAGCGCTGGTGTGGGCGAGTATAGGGCTCAAACACTCAAGATTGTTGATCGCCTCCCTGAGCATGCAAAGTGGCTGCCCAACCAGAATGTTAACCGTGGCTGGGTGTATGACGAAGCAACGCACACAGCAACCTTCACCGGGAGAATTACCACCGATGCAAACAGTCTTTGCAAGCAAATGATGCTTGATTTTTCCGGGGCGCCAATTTCTGAAAATGGCTATACCTGCAATGCGGCTGGAACGGATTGCTCCACCGTCGGTCCGGCGATTCTGCATGTGAACTATGCACAGGTGACTCTGGATGAGGGACTTGAAAGTGAAGAGATTCACCCAGAGGTGAAGTGGGATCACACCTTTCACGTTCGGCATGTAACGTCTATCCACAGGGCTGAATATAGAAATAATTTCGAAAAATATGTAACCGATCATGAACGAGTCAATAGGCCGCACTCTTATTTCAACGGTGACATCTGGGACAGGACCATTAAGGTAGATAGTTCGCGCCCTGATTCCTTGGTATATCGAATCCGTTTTGGAAACACAAACAACGGACAAACGTTTAAGCAGCCTGGGCTGCCCGTTTTTGGTGGGACACACGACTTCATCCAACAGATTGAAGATAAGCAGCTCGACGAGCGTTTGTATATTCAGGGCATCACATTTGATGTCACTGGCGGGCACAGCAATACGGCCCCAGAGCGTACGCAGGCGCAAACACGCCAATCATTCATCGATGCGGGACCAAAGCTTTACGGCGTATTGGCGGATGGATCCGAAGAGCTCATCCCAGAGGAAGTAAAGCCGGCAAACCGTATTGTGCTGAACGACACCGAGCGAAAGTACACCGGCTGGAAACTCAAGTTTGATAACCCGTTGGAAATTGACAACTTTGACCTCTACTCCTCCATTTATGTGTACCCAACCGTGCAAGAAATGAAGGATTGGGCTGACGGGAAATATACAGGACAGCAGAAGTATTACAACGGCGCGCAAATAACGTACCAAACTGGGCGCACGCCCCACACTCAGCAAACCGATGAGAATGGGAACGTCACTTGGGTTCCTGGTGAACTCCAAATGAACCCTGAAATTAAGACCACCAAGTACGACTACCAAGAAGACAACAACTGGATCAGCATTACACCTGTGACGGCTCGTATTCGGCAGGTCAGCTCAAACAACCAGACGGTCACGTACGTTAACTGTGAACGTGATCTCGGAACAGAGGGGCAACTGACCACCGCGAACTGTTCGCGCCTTCGTGAGTTCAGGCAGGTTACCACGAGCGACGACAAAACGCTCGGTAGATGGGCAGGTATGACCGAGCCTGCAAAGAACTTCAAGCAGATTGTGCTGCTGCCACCGGGCGTCGAATACCGCTACACCAACGGCACTGCCCCAACGACAAAGATCATCCCGAACTTCCGCAACACGGGCAAGACCGCCGTTGTGTATGAATACGGTGATGTGGATATGAAAGTCGCAAAAACAGCTCTCCCGGTCCTGGATACCACGTTGTATGCAAATGACGGCGCAAACGTCGTGGAGTTCTACTCGGTATGGGATAACAATGAATCGGAAATTGGCGCCCATGCGGATCAGAGCCGTTACCAAGACACTTTGGATTTGGACGGCGACGGAAACACCACAGAGTACTTCCTGAAAACTACAAACACCATCACTTTTATTCCGCCCGCTGAAGTGCTGATGAAGAAGATGGTGTCCCTGGACGGCAAGGCCTGGATGCTTGAGGCACCAGCGCAAGATTTGGGCGGCGATCTCTACTACAAACTGACCATCGCAAATGGTGACCGCGTACCGTTGAGGCGAGTATTCATCATCGATGTGTTGCCGCATCTGCAGGACCACACGATTGTTGATGGCCAACTGCCTGACGGCGGCGTCGGATATGCCCCACGTTGGTGGAACAAAGTTGATCCGGAAACGGGTGAAGTTACTAGGGTAGAGCACTCTGCTTACACGACGCCGCTGGTCAAGGCCATCGAAGATGTGGAACAAAATGCTGGATTGACCAAGTTCACTTTCCTCTACAGTGTCACTCCTCAGGGTGCTGATCTTGCATCTGTGCGTGATGCCGAGTGGCTTACTAAAGATGCGTTTGTTGCGCAATACGGAAATACCCCGGAAGCGTGGGCAAAGGTGACCTCTTTCAAGACACAGCTCAAGGACGGCCAGCAGTTGGAGCCCAAGGAGAGCGCCAACATTGTTGTGCAATCGGTCATCCCATACAACGATGCTACGAAGCAGCTTGAGGTTGGTTCAAAGGCAGTGAACTCCGGTGCGCTGTCTACTACTAACGTGGGCTACCTCGAGGCCAATAATGTGCGTTCGGAAATCGTGAAGTACTCCGTAGAGGGCATTGTTTGGGTGGACTCGGAGTCCGATAGCAAGGCTGGCGAACAAGAGCGCAGGCTCGAGGGTTACAAGGTCCAACTCATCGATGCGACCACTGGTGAGGTGGCAACGGCTCCCGACGGCACCCCGTATGAGAAAACCACGGATGCTAAGGGTCACTACTGGTTTGATGTGTACAAGCGTGGCAACTACAAGGTGCAATTCACGCTGCAAAATGCGGACACCTTCACCGAGTACCTTGAATTGTCTCCTGAAGCGCTTCGCGATGAGGCTCAGAAACGAGTTGATTCACATGCACAGCCAGCAGATGAAAAGGACACGCAAGCCACTACGGATACGTTCAGCCTGAACCCTGACGTTGTCCATGAAATTCGTAATGCCGGAATCATCTTGGGAACGGTACCTGTGACGCTGGCTAAAGTGGATGAATTCTGTGTGCCTGTTGAGGGCGTGAAGTTCGTGCTCACCTGGGATCGCCCACTCGAAGGGCAAAATGCTCCGGCCGAAAAGCCTGGTCCTTTTCCCGGTACCTCGGACAAAGACGGCAATATCACCTTTGAAAACGTGCCAATGGGTGTGTACCAACTCACCGAAGACGGTCAGTCCACCCCGCAGCGCCTGCAAACACTCCAGGGTGCAATCACGGTTACGGTGAATGATCAAGGAGTCACCCACACCGCGGGTGAGCTCTCCACGGGCGCTAATGAGGCGTGCGCTGAGGCGAAGCGCGAGTTCACCTCCGACATCGTGGTAGAGAATCAGGTGAAGCGCGGCAGCGTCAAGATTGTGAAGCAGGACGCGGACCGGGACGGCATCAAGCTTGAAGGTGCGGTGTTCCAATTGCTTGACGCAGAAGGAAATGAAATCCTCGACCCGAAGACCAACAGCCCGCGCTATGTTTCCTCGGCAACCAACGAACAGGGTGAAACCATCATCGAGGGCGTGCTGTGGGGTGAGTACAAGCTGAAGGAAGTCACGCCTCCTGCTAACTACCTGCCTTCTGCTGAACTGATTGACATTAGAATTGCTGATCACGAGCAGGTTGTTGAACGGGTTGTTGAAAACACTGTGTTCAAGGGATCCGTGAAGGCGCAGAAGATCGGGCGTCCAATCAACGAACCCCTCGCCGGAGTGGAGTTCACCCTCACCCCGAAGGATGCCCCTGGTGCTCAGCAGCTCAAGGCCACAACGGGTGCCGATGGCGTTGTGATTTTTAATGACGTTCGTTACGGAACCTATATCCTCCGGGAGAGCAAGTCCCTTGAAAACTACCAACTATCAGCAGAAACTGATGGTCGCGAGGTCAAGGTAGAGCAAAATGGTCAAGAGGTGGATCTCACTGATCCGTTCTTCAATGACATGAAGAGGGGAAGCCTCAGCCTCACCAAGGTGGATGCGGACCACACTCAACAGCCGCTTGCCGGCGCCACGTTTGGGCTGTTTGCCCAAGACCGGGAGACGGCGCGTAATGCCTACCTGGCCACGCGAGCAGAGGGCGATGCAACCGATCCCACCACTGACCCGAACTGGGCATGGGAGAACCTTGAGCTCTACACGGCTGCGTCGGGCGTGGACGGAAAGGTGGAATTCCCGGAGGTTGTCTACGGCAATTACACCTTGAAGGAAACGGCCACTGCAGAATCCCACATTCTCCTGGATAAGACTTTCCCAGTAAGCATTGATCGTCACGGCAAGCACATTGACCTCGGCTCGGTAGAAAACGTGGTAAAGCGGGCAGATGTGAAGATCGTCAAGCACAACGCTTGGGCAGACTCCCTCGAGGGTGCTGAATTCGAATTGAGGCAAGGCGAGCAGGTGGTGGCTACGGCAAGCACCGACGCCAACGGTGTGGCGGTGTTCGAGCGCGTAGCGTTCGGTGACTACACCGTTGTAGAAACCGTGGCTCCCGCCGGCTATCAGCTCAACGGCGGCGAACCAGTTGCGGTGGCCGTGAGGGACGAGGGCGTGACCGTAGACCTCACCGCTACGCCTGTGGTCAATCCGATCATCACGGGCTCAGTGAAGCTGCACAAGGTTAGCGGTGATGACGGAACCGACTTTGCCGGCGCGACGTTCGGTCTCTTCCCCGTGGATCAAACAACCGCCCGTAATGCGGTGAAGGAGTCCGTGCGCAGCGGTGCTCAATTTGATGCGGGAGTGCTCCAGCCTGGCGATGAAGACAACCCCGATTGGGATTGGCAATCGGCGCCCGCCTACATTGCCACCTCTGCCGCTGACGGCTCGGTCATCTTCGACGGCGTGGTTTATGGCACCTATGAGCTGCGCGAAATCTCCACTAAGGACTCCCATGTCTTGCTTTCCGCGGTGGTTAAGGTCACCATCTCGGAGCAGGGACAAGTGGTGGATGCCGGCACAATTGAGAACTTCCTCAAGCGCGGCAGCATTGAGTTACGCAAGGTCGATTCCTCCGGCGCCCCGCTGCAAGGTGCAACCTTCGAGCTGCGCCGGGAGGGCACGGCCGTGGCTACGGCAATTTCCGACGCCACCGGTTTGGTGCGCTTCGCAGATGTCCCTTACGGCGAATATGCGGTGGTAGAAACCAAGGCCCCAGCTGGATACCTTCTGGACAAGCAGGAACGCCTTGCCGCCATTGTTGATGATGGAGAACTCTATTTCCTTGGTGACGTGGTGAACGTGGAAGTCGGAGTTGCCATCATTCCTGGTGCCGCTCCGAACCAAGAATCCGGACCTGAGAATCACCCGGATGGGGTGGGACAAAAGAAGCCACGAGCGTTGGCACTCACCGGCTTTGATGCCTCAACCCTGTTGCTTCTGGCGCTTGCTGTAACTGCGCTCGGTGCGCTGATCGTGGCAATCCGAAAGAAGAAGGCCTAGGCATTCCAGTACAAGCGGCTCCCCGCAATCACGTGATAAGGGGAGCCGCTTGGCGTGTGTGCAGTGCGGCGCTGACGGATGATGTTGTTTGAGGTGTTGATGCGTTGGTCGATAGGACGTGTTAGTCGATAGCCCAAAGTCGATAGGACGCCGCGTTGGTCGATAGGACGGCGGATTTTTGGGAAAATCGTGTCCTATCGACTTTAAGCTATCGACTTACGCCAAAAGCCCCCCAAAACCCATGCCCTCCACACACTCCGCAAAGCGGATTTCCGCTTCCGCCCAGGTGACGGCGCCAGTAAGTGTGCGCTGCACCAACCACCCGCTGAACAGCACAGATAAAGCAAATCCCCCGGCCAATCATGGCCAGGGGAAATGCAGTCGGTCGGGATAACAGGATTTGAACCTGCGACCCCCTCGTCCCGAACGAGGTGCGCTACCAAGCTGCGCCATATCCCGCGGCAAGAGGTGAACGCTCAGTGCTCATCTGCTGCGTGTTTGAAGTTACTCCTGAAGGCACCGCACAACAAATCGCAACAACAAACCCCCAAACTCACTCCACTTCCACGATCCGCAGCAATGTGGCAGAAGGCCGGTTGAAAAGCCGGAAGGGCACAAAACGGGAGGACCCCAGGCCGTTGCTCACGTGCATCCACATCGGGCCAAAACGGTGCAGGCCGTTGGCGCGTTCGCGGTCGATGCCGCAGTTCGTCACAATGGCGCGCCCGCCAGGCAGGCACAACTGGCCGCCGTGGGTGTGCCCGGACAGGGAGAGCTGGTACCCGTCCTCGGCAAAGGCGCTCAGCACCCGTGGCTCGGGGGAGTGCACCAGAGCAAGGCTTAGGTCAGCGTCGGGATTGGGAGCGCCGGCGACCTCGGAGTAGTCATCCAGGTTGTGGTGGGGGTCGTCCACGCCAGCGGCCGCGATGCGCACCGGGCCCACCTGAAACTCGTGGCGCGCCTGGTTGGCGTCGCGCCAACCGTGCTCCACAAACACCGCCCGCATCCCCTTCCACGGCAGTTCCACGGTGCTCGGGGTGCGCTTTTTGCCCATGAGGTACACAAAGGGGTTCACCATCTTCGGGGCAAAGTAATCATTGGTGCCAAACACAAACAGGCCCGGCTTGCGCAGCAATGGTTCGAGCGCACGGATCACGCCTGGCACGCCTTTCGGGTCGGAGAGGTTGTCACCGGTGTTCACCACCAGGTCGGGGTTGAGCTGCGCAAGCCCGCGTACCCAGTCCTGCTTGCGAGTCTGGCCGGCTACCATATGGAGGTCAGAAACGTGCAGGATGCGGAATTCTTTGTTCCCGCGCAGCGTGCCTTTTGCCAGCAGCGGTACGGTGAGCTCTTTCAGCTCAAACTGGGCGGTTTCGCGCCATGCCCAGGCGAGGATTCCTGCACCCAGAGCGGTGGCGGCGGCACTGGTGATGGCTAGAGTTTTGGGGAACGTAGACACCAACTCAGTGTAACGCCCCTTGAGTAGGATGAAGCCCATGAGCCAATTGAAAGAAACCATCCGTGAAGATCTGAACACCTCCATGAAGGCGCGCGACAAAGTCCGCACCGGCACCCTACGCATGCTGCTCGCCGCCATCACCATGGAGGAAACTACAGGTCAAAAGCATGAGGTTTCCGACGAAGACGTGTTGAAAGTCATCGCCAGGGAAATTAAAAAGCGCCGCGAGTCAGCCGAGGTCTATACTTCCGCCGGCCGCGAGGAACTGGCAGCCAACGAACTCGAAGAGGCAGCGGTCCTTGAGGCGTACCAGCCAGCGCAGCTTGACGACGCCGAACTGGCAGAGCTGGTCGCGGCCGCCGTTGCGGAGGTTGGGGCTTCCTCCATGCAGCAAATGGGCCAAGTGATGGGTGTGGCTACGAAGAAAGCCGCCGGCCGAGCAGACGGTAAGCGGCTTTCCGCAGCGGTGCGCACCGCGCTGAGTTCATAAGGGGAACTAGAAACCAAAGAGCTCCTGGAGCTGCTGGGTGAGATTATCCAGCTCATCCTGGGTGAATTCCGGTTCGTCTGGTTGCACCGTGAGGGTTGGGCGCGGGGAGGTGCCGTCGGAAAGGTACAGCGTGATTGTTGCGCCTTCCTGCAGCGGGGTGGGTACTGCCGCGCGCATCACGGTGCCGCGCGTGCTGCCGTCGCCGGTTTGGTATTGGGTGCTCACCCGATAGCCTGCGGCGGTGAGTTGGCGGCGGGCGTCCTCCTCAGTGTGGCCCTCGAGGTCCCGCGCAAGCTGGGCAGATGCGCCTAGGGCGAAGCTTTCGTTCATCCTTGGCAGCGTGCCGGAAGTCGCGCCGGCGGTGCCGCCTGCGGCCATGAACCAGGTGCGTGCCGGCTCGCCGCCACCGAACAGGGTGCCGGAGGAGCACTGCACAACGGGGCTGGTGCAGAGCGGGGAGATGGTGGTGCCGTCATTGTAGATGTAGGTCGCGGCGGCGAAGTTGCTGTTGAAGCCCAGGAATGCGGCAGATTGGTTGGACTCCGTGGTGCCCGTCTTGGCCGCGACTTGAGCCTGCCAACCTGCGGCGCTGGCGGCGTCGGCAGCGGTGCCTCGCGTGGCGTCCTGGCCCATGCCGTTTGCCAGGGCGCGGGCGATCTCGGCGTCAATTGCCTGCTCGCAGGCGGGGGTTTCCAGGTAAACCTGGTTGCCGTCGGCGTCCGTGACCTCGCGGATGGGGCTCGGCTCGCACCAGCGGCCCTCCGAGGCCAAGGTGGCGGCGACGTTGGAAAGCTCCAAGGCATTCACGGCGGTGGGGCCGAGCGTGTAGGAGCCGAGGTTGTGCTCCTTGACGTAGTCGGCCACGGAGGCCTGGCCGTCAAAGCTGCCGGCGTCGGTGTAGCTGCGCAGGCCTAGGGCCACGGAGATGTCCACCACGCGTTCCACGCCTACTTCCTCCAGCAGCTTCACAAAGGAAGTGTTGGGGGATTGGGCAAGGTTGTCGCGCAGAGACATGCTTGAGGCGTAGCTGCCGGAGTTTTCCACGCAGTAGGAGCCTGCTGGGCAGTTGTCGGCGCCGCCCTCACCCATGCCGCGCGCCTCGTAGCGCCGGGGGACGTCGATCATTGTGTCCAAACCATAGCCGGCTTCAAGCGCTGCCGCCGCTGTGAAAATCTTGAACACCGAGCCTGCGCCGTTGCCCACCAGCGATGACGGCTGCGGCAGCATGGTCTCGCCATTTTCCAAGTCCAGGCCATAATTCCTGGAGCTTGCCATGGCGCGGATCGCACGGGAGTCCTCGCCGGGTTCGATGATGTTCATCACCTCGGCCACACCCTGAGTCTGTGGGTTGACGTACGTTTGCAGCGCATTCACGGCCGCTTCCTGGACGGCCGGCTCCAAGGTGGTGCGGATCGTGTAGGCGCCGGAAGTGAGGGTGTCCTGGGAGATGCCCTTCTCATCGAGGTACTGCAGCACATAATCACAGAAGAATCCGGCGGAGCCCGCAACAATGCAGCCGTTTGGCATGCCCTGGGGTTCCTCCAGCACGCCGAGCGGCTCAAGCTGCAGCGCCTCAAGATCGGCGGGCTGAATGCTGCCGACGTCCGCCATCGCTGCAAGCACCGTATTCCGCCGCTGCAGCGTGGCATCGGGGTTGGTGTACGGGTTGAGTGCGGAGGTGGATTGCACGATGCCCGCGAGCATGGCTGCCTGCGGAACGCTCAGCTCCGCGGCGGAGATGCCAAAGTAGGTGCGTGCCGCCGCCTCAATGCCAAAGGCGCCGTTGCCGTAAGGGATGAGGTTGAGGTAGCGGGTAAGGATCTCATCTTTGCTGAGTGTGGCGTCAATTTCCGAGGCCATGCGCATTTCCCGCAGCTTGCGTGGAATGGACGTTTCAATGGCCGCGGCCTGCTCATCCTCGGTTTTGCTGGTGACAAACAGCAAATAGTTCTTCACATACTGCTGGTCAATGGTGGATGCGCCCTGGGCGATGCCGCCGGCAAAAATGTTGCTCGCCATCGCGCGGAGATTGCCTTGGATGTCCACACCGTTGTGCTCGTAGAAGCGGCGGTCCTCAATGGCAACGATCGCGTCCTTCATGGGCTGGGCGATCTGATCGGAAGGCACTTCGAAGCGGCGCTGGGCGTAGATCCAGGCGATCGGGTCATCGTTGGCGTCCAGGATGGTGGTCACCCCCGGCGCTTGGCCTTGGGTGATGTCTTCCAGATTGGACTGCATCGTGGCATTGGTGCGGTCTACCACTACGGCGCCCACGGCGGCGATGGGGGTAAGCGCAATGGCGCTTGCCAAGCCAGCCGCAAGGGTTGCGCCCACGATGTTTCTCAATGCTTTCCAGGTTTGCACGCAGTCCACCCTAATGAATGTGCCAGCGTGCGGGAAGTGCCGCGGCTGGAAAAGGGTGCTTTTCTTGTGCCGTGGTGCGTGGAGTTTCGGGGGTGGCGCTCAGTCACTCCCGATGTGATCCCTATACAAGCCCTATACAGCCCCCAGTGTGGGGGAGGGGGAAATTCCCCCTGTTTTGTGACCCATTCGACTTTCCTTAACAAGTGTGAATAGACTTACAAGGGTCAGTTTGGCTATCGGCAAGGAGTTTGGACATTATGACCGCATCCCTCATGACCAGCGCAAACCGCTACTCCTACGGTTCTTCAACTGCATCCTCAAGTGTATCTGCTGCAAACGCGGGAGCCACTGGCCTGATCGATCGCGAGGACTGGGTCATGCTCGCCGCTTGCCGCCACGGCGACCCTGACGCCCTTTTTGTTCGCGGTGCCGCGCAGCGTCGGGCCGCGGAAATTTGCAGCCAGTGCCCGGTCCTCATGAACTGCCGCGCAGACGCTCTGGATAACCGCGTGGAATTCGGCGTGTGGGGCGGGCTCACCGAGCGCCAGCGGCGCGCGATCCTGCGCAAGAACCCCCACGTGGAAAGCTGGGCGGATTACTTCGCCCAGGGTGGCGACCCCGTAATGTAGTTCCATTCAGTAGTTCCATTCAGTGGAGCTGCTCAATCCTCCCACAACGTGGGTATGGTTGTTTCCATGAAGAAATGGGAATACGCCACTGTGCCACTGCTCACGCACGCAACCAAGCAAATTTTGGACACCTGGGGTGAAGACGGCTGGGAGCTCGTCTCCGTAGTTCCTGGGCCAAACCCAGAAAACGTGGTTGCCTACATGAAGCGTGAGGTTGCCTAACATGTCTGTGAGTGACCAGCTCAAAGCCGCCGGGATTACCCTTCCCGCCGTAGCTGCCCCCGTTGCCGCATACGTTCCGGCGGTGCAGGCCGGCAATCAGGTGTGGACTTCCGGCCAGCTTCCCTTCGTTGATGGTGCCCTGCCCAAGACTGGCAAGGTGGGCGCGGAAGTGACCGCCGCTGAGGCCGAGGAATACGCGCGGATCGCCGTGCTCAACGCCCTCGCCGCCGTGGATGCACTGGTGGGTATTGATAACGTCACCCGCGTGCTCAAAGTGGTGGGCTTTGTTGCCTCCGCCGAGGGTTTCACTGGTCAGCCCGCCGTGATCAACGGCGCTTCCAACACCATCGCGGAGATCTTCGGGGAACAGGGCGCGCATGCCCGCAGCGCCGTGGGTGTAGCGGAGCTGCCGCTGGGCTCCCCGGTTGAGGTGGAAATTGTGGTTGAGGTTTCTTAGCCTCCCGCAGCCTCCCGCACACGCCCGTTCCGACGCTGCCAAGGTGGGGTCTTGGGGGCGTCGGCACGCGCCTTGCGGAAACTTCTAGTGCGGATTCAATGGAAAAGCTAAGCTAGTGTGCATGGAGCATCCTGCTTACAGTCAACTACGCCCTGTGACGCCCTCCGCAGCAGTGGTGCTGTGCCCCAATCCCGGCTACAGCTCCCTTGAGGGAACGAACTCGTGGGTTATCCGCGGCCCCGAGGACCCAAACAGCATTGTGATCGACCCCGGCCCCTACGACGAGGGTCATCTCAACGTCCTGAACTCCAAAGCGGAGCAGGTGGCGCTGGTGCTGCTGACCCACCGCCACCACGACCACGCCGACGGAGCCCAACGCTTCCACCAGCTCACCGGCGCGCCCGTGCGTGCGATGGATCCCTCGTACTGCTACGGCGGCGAGGCCCTGCAACCTGGGGAAATCATCACTGTCCCGGGTGTGACCCCGCAGATCGAGGTGGTGGCCACGCCAGGGCACACCGGCGACAGCGTATGCTTCTTCATTTGGTCCGGGGTGGCGGGCGAATCCACTCTTGAGGGCATCGCTACTGGTGACACCATCGCAGGGCGCCACACCACCATGATCTCCGAAACCGACGGTGACCTGGGCGCATACCTGGACACCTTAGAACTCTTGGAACGCCGTGGCAAAGGCGTGAAGCTGCTGCCAGGCCACGGTCCTGATGGTGACGACGTTGCAAGCTATGCGCAGTGGTACGCCGAACGCCGCCGCCAACGCCTCGAGCAGATCGTGGCCGCCCGGGAGAAGCTGGGCAAAGATGTGGGCATTAAGACCCTCATCGACGAGATTTATGACGACGTAGACCCAGTCCTGCGCGGGGCGGCGGAGCAGTCCACCCGGGTGGCGCTGCGCTACCTGGAGCAGCAGGAAAGCTAGTTCGTTCAGCAGACTGGAGGAACACCAAAACCCCCTTTTCGAGCCCCTCATGAACAAGGGCCCGAAAAGGGGGTTTGGTTTGCTGTTTAGCGGGCGCGCTTTGCCAGGTGCTCGGTGTCCACGATGAGCACGGACTTGCCTTCAAGGCGGATCCAACCGCGGTGGGCAAAGGTGGCAAGGGCCTTGTTCACGGTCTCCCTGGATGCGCCCACGAGCTGGGCGATTTCTTCCTGGGTGAGGTCGTGGTTCACGCGCAGCGCGCCGCCCTCTTGGGAGCCAAAGCGGTTGGCGAGCTGCAGGAGGGTCTTTGCTACGCGGCCTGGGACGTCGGTGAAGATGAGGTCTGCCAGGGAGGCGTTGGTGCGGCGCAGGCGGCGGGCCAGCACGCGCAGGAGCTGCTCGGAGATCTCCGGGTGCTCCTCGATCCACTTGTGCAGCATCTCGGAGTTCATGGTTGCTGCGTGGACCTCGGTGACGCACACTGCGGAGGAGGTGCGTGGCCCTGGGTCGAAGATGGACAGCTCGCCGAACATGTCCGAAGGGCCCATCACGGTGAGGAGGTTTTCACGGCCGTCGAGTGAGTGGCGCGCCAGCTTCACCTTGCCGGAGGTGATGATGTAGAGGCGGTCTCCTGGCTCACCCTCTTCAAAGATCGTTGCGCCGCGGGGGAACCGAACCGTTTCCAGCTCTTGGATCAGGTTGTTCACCGCTACCGGATCGACACCCTGAAAGATGCCTGCGCGGGACAGGATTTCATGCACGCCATCCACTGAGATGTACTCCCTCTAGTAATCACAACGAAGGCATACTGCAGAACTGAAAAAACGCCTCGTTGAAGCTTTTTGAAGACTAAGTGTTACTGCCGTGCGCGGCGCCTCTGGTGGGGGTGCCGCGTCGTACTCCCCACACCTTACTATGTGAAACATCACTTTGGCACATTATTTGTGAAGTTTTCTAGAAAAACCGGACATATCCGGTATTTTTGATAATTTTTGCTAACGCGGCCAACGGGCTCTAAATATGCTGCTTAAGCGTCATTTTCGGGGGTTGTTGGCAGTGGTTCGGAAATGCCCGTTTGGTTGGTTTCATCTGGGGTATGCAGGATTGCCCGCTCCAGGCGATCCATCCACAGCAGGAACAGGGCCAGGAATACGGGGGTGGCAATGACCAAAAACACACTCATGAGCATTGAGCTTAGCGCGGCGAGCGGCAGAAAGAGGTGGGGAGGTGCCGGAAAGGTGGGAAGGGTGGGAGGCTGTCTC
>NZ_JANIKD010000003.1 GCF_024580955.1 Corynebacterium sp. 122RC1
GGGTGGGGTGGGCTGGTGAGAGGCTGCCACTCTTGTTGCTCCTTAAGGCGATAAGGATGCTGAAAGGAAGAACGGGCAGGCAAGCAGCGGCACTAGCGGCATGAGCTGCGCTAGCGGCACTCGAGGAAACTCTAGCTCATCCCAGCACGCTATTCCTGGTGGTGAGGCTGCAGTTTCTTCCAGCAAATCCACTGCTCACTGCCTGGATTGCTCCAGGTTCTTTCTTTCTGCGGTTGTTGATCTTGGGTCTGCTATGGCCGCGATACAAGTTGTACTGTCCTTGACGGCCACAGCAACACGAACATGGTGATCCATGACGGCAAAAACCCTCGCTGGCACTTGTGGTGGCAACGAGGGCGCTTGACGTTTCGACTACTAGCGAGCCGACACGGCAGGCGCCGCACCGCGTACTAGTACGAGTCGAAGAATGTTCATGCCTGCATACTCTACACAACGCCCAGCTCAATTCCACATATTTGCTGAGATTTTGTGGCTTTCCCCGAGTTTCCCCCGCGTTTCCCCCACATTTTGCCGGCAATTTTGCCCCCGGTCTCTCCCCCGTCCCTTCCCCGTGCCTTCCCGGCCCGCCTCCGCTTCACCTCCGTTTCGCCTCCGTGCCCGTAGAATTCCGCCCATCTACCCCACCACCCCGGTAAGCGTCGATGCGCGGCGGTGCGCGTCGATGCGCGGCGGCGCGCGTCGGATCGACGGCTGACGGCCCCGCAACACTTTGGCGCTCAAGCCGTTACCATCGAACTCATGCCGTTTACCTACATTCTTTCGAGAACTTGGACATGGTTTCTAGAAACAGGCATCAACCTGGTGCTGCTCATTTTGCTGGCATTCCTGGTGCCGCGCGTCGGGCGGCTGGCAATGCGCTTGGTGGAACGCCAGGTAGCGGATGAAAATGAAGATGAGTCAAAGGCCCACCTTGCCTTTGCGGGCGTGGCTATCTACATCGCGCAGATGATTGCCTACTTCCTGGTGTTCGTGTTCATGCTCCAGCAGTTGGGCTTCTCCCTCGCTGGTGCCGCGATCCCCGCCACGGCGGCCTCCGCTGCAATTGGTTTGGGCGCACAGTCCATCATCGCCGACTTCCTGGCCGGTTTCTTCGTGCTTTCCGAAAAACAGTACGGTGTTGGCGACTGGGTTCGTTTTGAAGGCGGCGCCACCACGGTTGAGGGTACCGTCATCCAGATCACCATGCGTGCAACCCGCATCCGCACCTTGGCCGAGGAGACGGTGATCATCCCGAACTCCAAGGCCGGAGTTTCGATTAACAACTCGAACTACTGGTCCTCCGCGGTGATCAAGATGCCAATCCCTCTGCTCGGTTCCAGCTCCATCCACGAGGCAATCGACCGCGCCACCGCCGCCACCCGCCAAGCGCTGACAAGGGAAGACATCGCCCCGAACATCCTTGGCGAACTCAAAGTTCACGAATCCGTGGCCGTCAACCCGCCAACCACCGTTGGCATGCCCTGGACTGTTGACTTGCGCTTTGTGGTGCAAGTTCGCCCCGGCACGCAGTGGTCTGTAGAGCGCGCCGTGCGCACCAGCATCATCGAGGAATTCTGGCAAGAATACGGCTCCGCCCCAACACTCGACGGCACAGTCACGTCCACCCTGCATACCGCGGCAATTTCCGACGCCCCCGCCGTCGCACCTCACAGTGAATCAGGGGAAGGCAGCGCGGCAGGTACCCAAGGGATCCAAGGCAACGTTTCAACTCAGGCGCTGCCTGCGGCAACACTTTCCACCACGACTGCAACCGCAGGTACGAGCGCCGATGACGGTGCAGAGCGCTTCCGCAACACCCCGGATGCCCAGGACCCTAACCGCGGAGAGTTTGCAGAAAAGGACCCGGCAACCACCAACGAGCTGGACTTCCAGGACGATGATGCGCAGCCCGGCGGCCACAAGGAACGAGATGATGAGGTTCTCACCGGCTGGCGCTCCAAGATCACCCTCGGTGGGCGGATGCGCGTCTCCACCGCCTTCCTCCTGCTCGGCCTTTTTACCGTGGTGCTGCTGAAGGGCTTTTCTGTAGACACCGGCGACGAATGGGACGGCAACTCCGGCTGGCTCGCGCCGCAACGCACCCCCGCGGCGACGTCGGAACTGCCCACCACTACCCCCGAAGCCGTGGTTGAGGCACCGAGCAGCAGCCCCGCAACAGATCCACAAACCCCAACACCAACCCCAACGGCGGATACACCCCTGAATCAGAACTCGAGCGCGCCTGCCCAAACACCAGCGGATCAAGCCCCCACGGCAGAATCGGAGCCCACGCCAGACGTCAGCGGAGCGCCGGTGCCAACGGCGAATCCCGGTGCCGCTCCGAGTGCAGCCGTGGCGCCTTAGAAAATCCCCAACGCTGAACTAGGATGGTGCTTCATGAGCGAACAACCACAAGTTGTGATTTCCCCAGACCGCATGAACCTCTTTGTAGCCGTATTGCTATTTTTGATGATTTTGGTGTTGGGGAGCACCTTGCCGCTCCCGGTGTACCTGCTGCTCCTTGCGCTTCCCGTAGTGTTTTTCCTCTGGGTGCTGCGCACGAAAACCACAGTGGACGCTCGCGGCATCACCGCTTCCCCCGCGTTTCGGGCCCAGAGCACGGTGGCGTGGGAGGACCTCGCCGGTGTGGGGTTCCAAGGGACCAAGGCGTTTGCACAGCGTCACGACGGCACCAAGGTTGCGCTTCCTGCTGTTTCCTTCAATTCCCTGCCTTTGTTGGAGGAAGCCTCCGCGGGCAGGATTCCCGATGCACTCGGGCAAGGCCGGGCCGCCGTTGATGAAAAGGTTCGTGTGGTAAACCGCGACGGCGAGGAGGTGCTGATGACCGAATCCGAATATGAGGAGTACGCTCGTATGCGCGTAGCAGAACATGAGCGCCAGCAACAGGCCGCCACCCAAAAGGCCCAAAATACGCCTCAGGATTGAGGCTGAACAGGTTTCCGTCGGAAAATCTCCGCTTGAAGCCGCACGCTGTAATTTTACTTTCTTTTTCTCGTTTCATTTGGGAAGGCCAAGATGATCCCCCTTCGTTCACGCATCACCACCGTAGGCCGTAATGCCGCAGGTGCCCGCGCTTTATGGCGCGCCACCGGCACTAAGGAAAACGAGTTTGGCAAGCCAATCGTGGCCATTGTGAACTCCTACACCCAGTTTGTGCCAGGCCATGTTCACCTGAAGAACGTGGGAGACATCGTTGCTGAAGCCGTGCGCGCTGCGGGTGGCGTTCCCAAGGAGTTCAACACCATCGCTGTGGACGACGGCATTGCAATGGGCCACGGCGGCATGCTGTACTCGCTGCCTTCACGCGAGATCATCGCAGACTCCGTGGAGTACATGGTCAATGCCCACACCGCAGACGCCATGGTGTGCATCTCCAACTGTGACAAGATCACCCCAGGCATGCTCAACGCGGCTCTGCGTCTGAACATCCCAGCGATCTTTGTTTCCGGCGGTCCAATGGAGGCCGGCAAGGTGGTTGCCGTCAACGGTGTGGCGCACGCCCCCACTGACTTGATTACTGCCATGACGGCCTCGGCGAGCGATGAGGTGTCTGACGCAGACCTCCTCCAAGTTGAGCAGTCTGCCTGCCCCACCTGTGGTTCTTGTTCCGGCATGTTCACCGCAAACTCCATGAACTGTCTCACCGAAGCACTGGGGCTTTCCCTTCCCGGCAACGGCACCACCCTGGCAACCCACACCGCCCGCAAGGCGCTGTTTGAGCAGGCCGGCGAGATGATCGTGGACATGTGCCAGCGTTACTATGGCGAGGAAGACGAGTCCGTGTTGCCACGTAACATCGCCACCAAGGCTGCGTTCATGAACGCAATGGCACTGGACATGGCCATGGGCGGTTCCACCAACACCGTGTTGCACACCCTGGCTGCGGCCCAGGAGGGCGAGGTGGACTTCACCCTGCGTGACATCGACGAACTTTCCCACCGCATCCCGTGCATCTCCAAGGTGGCACCAAACGGTACCTACCACATTGAAGATGTGCACCGCGCGGGCGGCATCCCCGCGATCCTCGGCGAGCTGTACCGCGCTGGGCTGCTGGACGAATCCGTGCACACCGTTGCCTACGACACCGTAGACGGCTGGCTGGGTGACTGGGACATCCGCGGCGGAAAAGCCATCGACAAAGCCATTGAACTCTTCCACGCTGCCCCCGGCGGCATCCGCACCACGGAGGCCTTTAGCCAGTCCACTCGCTGGGACTCCCTGGACACGGATACCGAGAACGGCTGCATCCACGACATTGAGCACGCCTACTCCGCAGACGGTGGATTGGTCATTCTGCGAGGTAACCTCTCCCCCGACGGCTCCGTGCTGAAGACCGCTGGCGTGGACGAGGAACTGTGGGAGTTCACGGGCCCCGCCCGCGTGGTGGATTCCCAGGAGGCTGCGGTTTCCATGATCCTCAAGCGCGAAGTCCAGCCTGGCGAGGTTGTGGTGATTCGCTACGAGGGCCCCGCCGGTGGCCCAGGCATGCAGGAAATGCTGCACCCAACGTCCTTCCTCAAGGGTGCTGGTTTGGGCAAGAAATGCGCGCTGATCACCGACGGCCGCTTCTCCGGCGGAACCTCAGGTCTTTCCATCGGCCACATTTCTCCAGAGGCCGCCCACAAGGGCCTCATCGGCCTGGTACAAAATGGTGATTCCATCACAATCTCGGTGGCAAAGCGCGAGCTCACTTTGAACGTCTCTGATGAGGAAATTCAGGCGCGCCGCGAGGCGATGGAGGCCAGCGAGAACCCTTGGACCCCCAACCGCGACCGTGTAGTGTCCAAGGCTCTGCGCGCCTACGCCAAGATGGCTACCTCCGCGGATAAGGGTGCTGTGCGTCAGGTTGACTAATGAGTTGGTGATTGAGGCGCGGGAGTGCGGTCCTGCGCCTGAGCGCCTGACTGCCGTTTCGGAGCCTGCCCGTCGGAACCCTACGGCGCCCTAAGTCCCCTGCCCAGAACCCCTGCCCAGAACCCCTGCCTAGAACTCCTGCCTAGAACTCCTGCCGAGAACCCCAAGCCCTATTGTGTGCGGCTTGGGGTTTTTGTGCGTTGGTGCTTTGTGGCTGCGGTGAAGCCCCGCACACCGATGAGTGTGAGCACCAACAGCACGCCGGCGCAGACCATCGCCATGGCAGGCATGCCGTACACCGCCACGATTGGGCCTGCGATAAGCCCGCCAAATGCACCGGCGATGTTCATCAGCATGTCATTGCGCCCCTGGAAGCGTGGGCGCACATGTGGTGGCACTTTTTCCTGCAGCATCGCCGAGGTGCTCACAAGCGCAGCCGACCACCCCAACCCAAGCAGAATCAATGCCGCCACTACCCATTCGTGGCTTTGGCCCATAAAGATCAGCAAGAGAATCGATGCAGCAAGCAGCACAAACCCGAGGGTCAAGGTGAGCGTGTGGCCGAGCTTATCCACGCTCATACCAAACACCGGCGAAAACCCGAACATACCCAGGATGTGCAGGGAAATCGTGATACCGATCAAAGATATCGCCGCTCCGTGCGCCTGCATGTGGACGGGCGTCATGGACATCAGCGCGACCATAGTGAAATGGGCACCCGCCATCAGCGCGATCACCAGGTACGCCCCCTTCGCTACAGCTTGCGACCCTGCCGCCCCATGCTGTTCTTGGGTTATGCCCTGCGGCCTTGCCGCTGGCGTTCCAGCTAGCCCAAAATGCACGAGCGGCAGCGCCGCAAGGAGCGCGAGTGCGCCGATCAGGAACACCGCTGCGTAAGGATCAATGCCGAACATTCCGCCTACCGACGCGCCCAGCGGCAGCAGGTTGGGGCCTGCCACGGCGCCGACGGTGGTACACCACACGACGAGCGAGATGTTGCGTCCGCGTGAGGATTCATCTGCGGTTTCAGCGGCGGCGAATCGGGATTGCAGGTTGATTGCGCCTGTGGTGCCCAGGAGGAAGAATGCAGCGATCACGAGGGCAAAGGATTCTGTATTTGCAGCGATTGCTGCGAGCAGCGCACCGAGCATGCCGGTGGCAATGCCCGTGGTCATAGCGACGCGGCGTCCCTTACTGGCTACGAGCCGAGCCAGGGGCACCGCGGTGAGCGCGGAGCCGAGCGTGATCATTGTGGATGCGAGCCCACCGGCTTGGGTGCCTCCCAATTTGGCGGCAACGAGGGCGCCTACGCCAAACGTTGCGCCGTTGGCGAGTCCTGTGCAGATTTGCACCACCATGAGGGTACGGAGGACTCTTGCGGAGTGCTGTCTTGTGTTCACTTTTCTCCTTAGAAAAGGCGTGTGCTCAACGATGTTCGTTGTGAGCACACGCCTTGTTGCTGCGATGGTTTCAGTTGTGCATTACAGCGGGTTGACCTGAGCTAGGAACCACCACATTGCTACTGCACCTGCGATGCCAACGATTGCGAAGATCCAGGAGCTTGCGAGTGGGCGTTGCGCCCAGGTGCGGGAGTAGTCCAGGGAGATCTTACCTGGGCCGGTGAACTGGAGGCTGAGTGCGAGCAGAGCCAGAACGAAGGCTAACCAGATTGGGTTGCTGGTATCTCCGATGCTGCTCAGGCCTTGGGTGTTGAGGGCGTCGATTGCTCCGAATGCAGTTACTGCTGTGGCCACTGCTGCAGCGATTGGGTGGACCAGTCCGAGCAGGAGGAACAGGCCGGCGGCGAGCTTCATCGCCGGGATCAGCACTGCCAACAGGCCTGGGAGGCTGTAAGACTGCGCCGCGTACAAGTTTTCCAGGGTCTGGATGCCTTCGTACGGGCCGAAGCCGAAGAAGGTGGAGGCGGCGTCGAATACCAAGAACCCACCGGTGAACACGCGAAGCAGGAAAATGCCGAAGTCGATGGTGCCGCGCTTCGCGTGCTCAATCATCCCAACGGGCTCTTGCTGCTCGGCTGGGGTTTCCCAACCGCTGGTTGCTGGAGCTGCGGACGCGGGAGCTACCACAGGTGGCACTGCGGAAGCTGGAGCAGCTCCTGGAAGTGGCTCCTGAGGCTGTCCTAGCTGTGCCGTTTGCGCGAAGTTCACTGGTGCAGCAGCGTCCGTGGTGTGTGCCGCAGCAGCGGGTGCTGATGCGATAGGTGCAAAATCCGTGTCGCGGTATTCTTCGCGGTATTGATCCTGCGGCTGCTGGGCGTACTGAGTGGTTGGCGCACCCTCAGAAACCACTCTGGTTTCGTAGTCCGCGGTGTGGTACTCGGCTTGAGGTTTTGCGTCGAAGATGCTGGTGGGCGCGTCGGAAGCGAGCGGCTTGCTGCGCTCGTCGTCGTGAGGCTTGTTCACTGCGATCTCCTGTGGTTGTTGTGCTGGGGCCTCAATGCCTTCAGTACCCTCGGCACCAACCGTGCCCTTTGTGGCCTCTGCACCTTCGATGCCTGCGTCGGCTCCGGCAGCTCCGGAAGCGTCCGGAGCTTCGGTGTGCGAGGCCGCCGGAGAGTTGGTTGCTGGAGTATTGGTTGCTGGGATTGATTGTGGCGCAACACGGCCAGCGCGCTCGTACACGCTCTTTGGCGTGGAATCGGCGTTGGGCGTATTCGCCTGAGGCTCCCGGTAGGTTGGGATGTCGTCGTCGAAATCGCTTGCGCGGTCTGGTGTGTTGTCTTGACTCATGCTTTCCAGCGTAAATCAGGGATAAGGCAATGTGTGGAGGTGGTGTCGGCGCGCCATGTCAATTTTGGGGCCATTGTGAAGTGTGGATCTGAGCGAGGCTTGGTGAATGCGCTTGGTCGGGGCGGATCTCAGGTGCAGGTCTGTAGTGCCTGCACGAGGGCTTGGCGTTCGGCAGTGGTCACACTCAAGGCGTATGCATGCTTCACCTCTATCTGCGCGGTGGCGTATCCGCAGGCAAATGCGGGGTTGCTCGGCAGCCAACCGTCAGCTGCCTGCGCACCTTTGCGCTGATTTTCCTGCTTGAGGGTGGCTTGCAGGTTTTTGGGGTCGTTGGCAAACGCTTGGCGCGTTGCGGGATCCCAGGAGGCCGCACCTGATCGCCAGGCGTTTGCCAATGCCACCACATGGTCAATTTGCACGAGGTCACTGGTGCCTTCTCCGCGGAGGAACTCATGAGTTGTCCCACTGTAAGGGTCTTGCAACGTGCCGGAAACCACTACGCAGTCCCGGGTGCCTGGGCGAAACCTCGGGTTCAGGAGGTCGCGTTTGAGTATGTCATTGCGCGTGTCACACCCGTTGTGCCCGAACTCCACCTCCACGTCATCACTCCACCGCTGCCCAAACGCAGAGCGCTGGTATTCGGCGAGGCCGAGAGGAAGCTCATCTTGCACGCCGAGCTCAGAAAGCAAAGCAAAGGCATCCGCAGCAGCCCCAGTAGTAGATACTGGGACGTCTTGAGCCGGCAATAGGCCTCGATCGAATACACCACCTGAACCGATTTGAGGCTTTCCTGGCAGGTTGGCCACACCGGCGAAAATGGCAACCAGCAGACCCAGGATGCCAACAACAGTCCAACGCTTTGACCTCCTTGCGGCATGGCGTGTGCCTTTTCTCCTGCGGGAGGAAATTACCGCATTGCGCACCATCTGCATCCCACCTCCTTCCCGGGTTCGTCTGAGGCTCGGCACCATGACCCACCTGCCGAGCGGACGGCAGTTTCTGATTCCACGTTTGGCGCAACCTCACAGGCTGAGGGGGGAGGGACTACCTATGAGGTTGCGTACCGCACGTTACTAGGGCGGCAGGACACGTCCCCTCAAGACACCCGCCACCTTAGAACATATTTTCGAAATGCGCCACCCCACCCCACAAAGCCTTGCTCAAGCAAGGCATTAGGGCTAAGATTGTTGACATGTCAAATAAAGCTTCATACATTGCAACCGGCGGCGAATACGTCCGCGATACCCAATACATCACTGACCGCATTGTGAACTCCGTTAGCGAACCAACCCCGCAGGAAGACGGAAGTTTCCTCTGGCCCGTCACCCCGGGGCGCTACCGCCTCATCGCTGCCCGCGCCTGCCCTTGGGCACACCGCACAGTCATCACCAGGCGCTTGAAGGGCCTGGAAGACGTTATTTCCCTCGGCCTAGTGGGCCCCACCCATGATGCCGACTCCTGGACCTTTGACCTTGACCCCGGCGAAGTAGACCCCGTACTGGGCATCCCCAAACTCAAGGATGCCTACCTCAAGCGCTTCCCCGATTACCCACGCGGCATCACCGTGCCTTCCATCGTGGACACCACTACCGGCGAGATTGTGAGCAACGACTTCCCATCCATCCCCAAGGACTTCAATGATCAGTGGGCAGCGTATGAGCGAGAAGGCGCCCCAGACTTGTACCCTGAGGCTCTCCGCGAGGAAATCGACCAAGTAACAAAGCGGGTATTCACTGAGGTCAACAACGGTGTGTACCGCTGCGGCTTCGCGGGCACCCAGGAGGCCTACAACGATGCTTATCACCGCCTCTGGACCACCATGGACTGGCTGGAAGAGCGGCTGAGCAAACAGCGCTACTTGGTGGGCGAGCACATCACGTTGGCGGACATCTACCTCTACCCCACCCTCATTCGCTTTGATGCTGTGTACTACTCCCACTTCAAGGCAAGCCGCAATAAGATCACCGAAATGCCGGCACTGTGGGGCTATTTGCGGGACCTGTTCCAAACCCCAGGGTTTGGTGATACCACGGACTTCACCGAGATCAAGCAGCACTACTTCATCGTGCACGCTGACATTAACCCCACCCAAATCGTGCCCCAGGGCCCTGATCTCTCCGGGCTGTTTACTGAACATCGCCGCGAGGCCCTCGGCGGCACCCCGTTTGCCCAGGGTGTGACACTGCCCAGCCCGATCCCCGCAGGCGAGGAAGTGAAGAATCCAATCGCGGGCCAAGTGGAGTTTTTTAGCTAGAAGGCGGTGGCTGGTACAGGTGCTCAGCCGCGATGCTGTGCACCTGCTTGGTCAGCCACTCCAAAGATTCGGAGGCGAGGCGCCAGTGATGCCAGTACAAAGTGACTTCATTGTGCGCGTCATCAAGCCGCACCACCTGCCCACTTTCCAGCAGCGGCACCGCCTGAGTTTCTGGGAGCAGCGCCCATCCAAGTCCAACTCTGGCTGCCTCCATGAACCCCTCTGAGCTAGGTACTTGATGCACCGGAACCTGCCGTGAACTCGCACCCTTGAGCTTGCTTTGGAGACTTTTGTGTTGCAGGTGATCGCGCGGGCCGAATCGCAATACTGGCAGGCGCTGCCAATCCACTTCTCCGTTGTTGGTGTAGCGATCCAATAGCCGTGGGTTCGCAACGGCAACGTAGCGCATGATGCCCAAAAACTCGGCATCGCAGCCTGGCACGGTCTCTTTGGTGCTGGCGATTGCCCCGAGGACGTCACCGCGCTGCAGCAGTGCAAGGTTGTACGATTCATCCTCCACCGTCACGCTCAACGTGGTGCCTTCGCGCGCAGCCACTGCGGCATACATTGGCCGAAACCATGTGGAAAGCGAATCTGCGTTTACGGCGACTGCCAGCGGGATTGCGGCCAACTGCTCGCCAAGCAGCGCGCTCGTCTCCGCCTGAAGCAACTCCAAACGCCGCCCCGCCTGCACCAGCACCTCGCCGGCTTGGGTTGCCGTCACAGGAATGGTCCGGCGCAGCACCACCCTGCCCGTTTCCTTCTCCAATGCTTTCACGCGTTGGCTCACCGCGGAGGGTGAAATCCCCAAGCGAAATGCAGCCCCCTCAAAGCTGCCCTCGTCCAGGATGGCGAGCAAAGTGCGCAGGTGAACCGGGTTCATGAAGCAATTCTACATCAAGTTTAATTTCTATCGTTTTACTTCATAGACCAACGGGTCCAAAATGATGCCATGACCACTTTTGCTATCGCCATCTCGGGATTTCTCATCGGCCTCTCGTTGATCGTGGCTATCGGGCCGCAGAACGCGCTCATTATCCGCCAAGGCATCAAAGGCGTAGGCGTTATCCCAGTGATTGTGGTGTGCATGATCTCAGACGTTTTGCTCATTTTTGGTGGTACAGCCGGAGTGGGCGCCCTTGTGGACCGCGCACCGGCTATGCTCGAAGCACTGAAATGGATGGGTGCGGCCTACCTACTGTGGTTCGCCTACGTTTGCTTCCGCGATGGCCTGCGCCCCCAACGCGAATCCCTCAACTTCAGCGAATCCCCCTCGCCGGCTAAGAAAAATGGCTCTCCATCTTCCTCCCGCAAGCCCCACGGCGGCAGCGCGGTGGCAACAAAGCAAGCTCCCGCGGTAACGACGCAGCCAGCGCGACCTTGGGTCAAGCCGGTCCTCGCGGCGCTGGCGTTTACTTGGCTGAATCCAGCTGCGTACATCGACGTACTCGTGATGCTCGGCGGCATGGCAAACCAACACGGACCCGATGGTCGATGGGTGTTCGCCTTCGGAGCACTTGCCGCTAGCTTCTTGTGGTTCCCCTTTATTGCATACGCCTCCACCCGATTTGCCCATGTGCTGAGCAAACCAAAGGTGTGGGCATGGGTAAACCTTGCCATCGGAGTGCTGATGCTAGTGCTGTGCGCACGGCTGATTATGCACTAGCACCAGTTGGGCACGGGTTTCTAGGAATCTCCGTGAATCTTGGAGCGGGTAGCCCCAGCCCAGATGTTGATGCCGGCGTCACTCGCAGCGGCATCGATCGCATTGAGCTCCTTCACGCTGAACTCCGTGTTCTCAAGGGCCTTGAGGTTGTGCTCGAGTTGTTCCACACTGGATGCTCCGATCAGGGCACTTGCCACCGTCTGTGAACCGTAATCACCCTGTTCACGCAGTACCCAAGCAATAGCCATTTGTGCGAGCGATTGGCCACGGGACTCTGCAATGCTATTGAGAGTCCGCACCATCTTGAGGTTTTCTTCCCGCAGCATGTCCATGCCAAGTGACTTACCAGCCGCAGCGCGTGAATCCGCTGGAACGCCCTCAAGGTAGCGGTTCGTGAGCAGGCCCTGCGCAAGTGGAGAGAACGCAATCACGCCGAGGCCATTGGCTGCCGCCGAGGCAAGCAGCGATTCCCCATCTTCTCCGGGCTCCTCCACCCAGCGGTTCAAAATGGAGTAGCTCGGCTGGTGGATGAGCAGCGGGCAACCTTCCTCCGCAGCCATTTGCGCAGCCTCCGCGGTGAGCTCTGGCCCATATGAGGAAATACCCACATACAGGGCCTTTCCGGAAGCCACGATGTCACGCAGCGCGTAGATAGTCTCCTCCAGCGGGGTATCTGGGTCCGGACGGTGATGATAGAAAATATCCACGTAGTCCAGGCCCATCCGCTCCAAAGAAGCATCCAATGAACTCATCAGGTACTTCCTGGACCCGCCAAAGCTATATGGCCCCGCATCCATGTTCCAACCCGCCTTCGAAGAAATGATCATCTCATGGCGATGGTTGGCAAAGTCCTTGCGCAGGATTCGGCCGAAGTTTTCCTCCGCCGATCCTGGAGGTGGGCCGTAGTTATTGGCCAGGTCAAAGTGTGTGATGCCGTGATCGAAGGCGCTGCGTACGATGTCACGCTGGTTTGCAAATGGGCGGTCATCGCCAAAGTTGTGCCACAAGCCCAAGCTGAGTGCAGGCAGCCGCAACCCTGAATGCCCCACGAGGCGATACTGCATCTCGTGGTAGCGGGTGGACGAAGGTGTATATACCGGAACGGGATCAAGACGGTAACTCATGCGCTCCAGTTTGCCAACCTGCGGGCGGCGTGTCCACGAAAACAACAAACAACCCCTAGGGTTCCGCGTAACGGAATGCTCCTAGGGGTAGGTGTTGTTTATGGGTGAGCTCAGCTCAACTTCTTGGCAATGAGCTGGTTCACCAGTGCAGGGTCGGCCTTACCGCGGGTTGCCTTCATCACTGAACCCACAATTGCGCCCACAACCTTGGTGTTGCCGGCCTTGTACTTTTCCACGATATCTGGGTTTGCTGCAAGCGCCTCATCAACAGCGGCTTCGATGGCGCCGTCGTCCCGCACCACCTCTAGGCCGCGGGCAGCAATCACCTCAGCCACGGTGCCCTCCCCAGCCAGCACGCCGTCCACAGCCTGGCGGGCGAGCTTGTTGGTGAGCTTGCCGTCCTTGATCAGGGCAATAACCTCTGCAACCTGGGCAGGCTCAATTGACAAGGCATCGAGTTCCACACCCTGCTCATTGGCCTTTTGTGCCAAGTAGGCGACCCACCAAGAACGTGCTTCATCGGAAGGCGCCCCTGCGTCAACGGTGGCCACGATGAGATCGAGGGCACCAAGGCGCACGAGGTCACGCATCTCCTCATCTTTGAGGCCCCACTCCTCCTGGATGCGGGCGCGGCGGACCCATGGCAGCTCCGGCAGAGTTGCCCGGATTTCCTCAACCCACTCTCGTGGAGCAATCACTGGTGGCAGGTCAGGGTCGTTGAAGTAGCGGTAATCCTCAGCGGTCTCCTTAGGGCGGCCCTTCGAGGTGGTGCCGTCGGCTTCCTGATAGTGGCGCGTCTCTTGGACGATCTCACCACCGTCCTCGATGACCTGGGCCTGGCGCTGCATCTCGTAGCGGACCGCCTGCTCCACAGACTTGAGCGAGTTGATGTTTTTGGTTTCGGTGCGGGTGCCAAATTCTGTTGCGCCCTTGCGCATGAGGGACAGGTTGGAATCCACGCGCATCGATCCCTGGTCCATACGCGCGTCAGACACGCCGAGGGCTTTCACGAGGTCGCGCAGTGCGGAAACGTATGCGCGGGCAACCTCTGGGGCGCGTTCACCAGCACCAATGATTGGCTTGGTCACGATCTCGATGAGTGGTACGCCGGCACGGTTGCAGTCCACCAAAGAAGCGGTGGCACCGTGGATGCGGCCGTCGGCACCACCGAGGTGGGTGAGCTTACCGGTGTCCTCTTCCATGTGGGCGCGCTCAATCTCAACGCGCCAAGTGGTGCCGTCGTCAAGCACAACGTCGAGGTAGCCGTTGTAGGCAATTGGCTCGTCATACTGCGAGATCTGGTAGTTCTTTGGCTGATCCGGATAGAAATAGTTTTTTCGCGCGAAGTGGGAAGATTCTGCGATCTCACAGTTCAGCGCAAGACCAATCTTGATTGCCCATTCCACACCCTTCGCGTTGACCACAGGCAGCGCACCTGGCAAACCAAGGGAGGTTGGGTCAACGTTGGAGTTTGGTTCTGCACCAAAGTGTGCGGAGGGGGCTGAGAACATCTTGGTTTCCGTGGCGAGCTCCACGTGCACCTCAAGGCCCATTACAGGGTCAAACTTTTCTAGAACGTCCTCGTAATCCATCAGGTCAGTCATAGCCTACGAGTTTACAACAATGCGGATGAGGAACGAACGCCGACGACAACGATGGAGAACCCTACCGCCGTGAGGAGTCCACAAAAAAATCAGCCGCCCCATACGAGACGGCCGATTTTAGCGAAGTTGCTCTACATTCTTGAGCCTCACTTTTAGCCAAACATTTAGCCAAACAGAGCCTGCGCGGTGCGGTAGCGCCCTTGAGGCACAACCTTGAGCTGGCCCACTGCATCCTCGAGTGGGATGAGCTCAATGTGCTCACCGTGGAGTGCAACAACCTTGCCGAAGTCGCCGGTGTGGCAAGCGCGTGCCGCGTGGACTCCGTAGCGGGTTGCCAGGACGCGGTCGAAGGAGGTTGGGGTACCGCCGCGCTGAATGTGGCCGAGTACGGTGGTGCGGACGTCGTGGCCCAAGCGGCGCTTGATCTCATCGCCGATGACCTGGCCGATGCCGTTGAAGGTCTGGTGTCCGAATTGGTCCACGCCGCCCTCGTTGAACTCCATGGTGCCTTCCTTGGGCAGCGCACCCTCAGCCACCACGATGATTCCGTACTTCTCACCCATCTGGAATCGGCGTTCCATCTTCTTGCAGATCTCTGCAATATCGAATGGCACCTCGGGGATCACGATGTAGTGCGCGCCACCTGCCATGCCAGCGTGTAGGGCGATCCAACCAACGTGGCGGCCCATGACCTCCACGATCATCACGCGGTTATGCGACTCAGCGGTGGTGTGCAGGCGATCAATTGCGTCGGTTGCAACGGATACGGCGGTATCAAAGCCGAAAGTGTAGTCCGTGCCATTGACGTCATTGTCAATGGTCTTTGGCACGCCAACTACGGGAATGCCGTTGTCGGAGAGCCACTTTGCACCTTTGAGGGTGCCTTCGCCGCCGATGGGAATGAGGGCGTCGATCCCTGCGTCTGCCAGGTTTTCCTTGATCTGCTCAATGCCGTTCTTGAAGCGATCAGGGTGCAGGCGACCGGTGCCCAGGATGGTACCGCCGCGCAGCAGGATGCGGTCAATGTTTTCATCGTCGTAGAGTTGAACCCGCTTGTCTTCCATCAGGCCCACCCAGCCGTCCTGGTAGCCCACCACCGTGGAGCCGTACTCGGAGGCGGTGCGGACGATGCCGCGGATCACTGCATTCAGGCCGGGGCAATCGCCGCCTGAGGTCAAAGTTGCAATACGCATGTGCCCAATAATAGCCGAACGTGCCCGCTTACGCCCGAGCAAAAATCAGTGTCTTGCTGCGGAAAGACTCGGGCATGCCTGTGAGATTACTCGCATCGGCCACCACTCGCATCAGGTATCCTCGATGAGCATGAGCGCAATCGACATCAAAAAAGCCAAAGACGTCCAGACCGCACCGCTAATCGCCACTGGCCTCATCGGCGGCTGGCTCACCGCCCGCGAAACCGGGATCCGCCCACTCGGTGGGGTTCTCCTCGCTGCGGCAGGAATTTGGGCAGGGCGCACTTGGTACGCAAAAGGCGGCGTTCCACTCACCGCTGGCCTGAGCGCAGCCTACATCGCAGCGTTCGGCCTCTCTCACCCACTCGCCAAAAAGATTGGTGCCTGGCCGAGCGTACTCGCCGTCACCGCGGCTTCTGCCGGAGCGGCGTACGCGCTTTCCGACGCCCGCTAGACCTCAGCCCCGCAAGGCAGGAGCCGCGCAAGTCAACGCAAGACAACGCGAGACAACAGAGCCCCGCTGCCCCACCGTGCGTCCCCCAAGGGAAGGGGAAAGGCACAACTTGAGGGTTTTCGCAGCAGTATTGGTATTTGCCGGCAACGGAAAATAGCAAAGCCTACCCTAAGCAACAATGTTGGGTAGGCTTTGCTGCTATGGAACCCACACCTCCCGCATCAGCAGCACCACAAGCATCTTCTTCCCCTCGCCCACGGCGCAAGATGATTCCTCGGACTGCCACCGTCACCGGAAAGCAGCGCAGAAGCTCCAACCTGATCCGGGTGCATTTTGATAGCCCAGACTTGGTTGGCGCAGAGTTTGCCCATACGGATCACTACGTGAAGCTGTTGTTCCAGGAAAACGGTGAGCCTTTGGTGGTCAACAGCGCTGAAGAGATTGGCGTTCAGCAAGTGGTGCGCCGCACCTACACGCTTTGTGCAATCGACCCAGAGCACGGCAAGTTTTCCATCGACTTTGTGGAGCACAACCATTCAGGTGCACCGCAGGGGGTCGCTGGTCCGTGGGCTTCCCGGGTGGAACCCGGCGCGCAGATTAGCTTCCTCGGCCCCGGTGGCGCGTGGCACCCCGAGGAACGCTACCAGCACTTTGTGCTTGCTGGTGATGAAGCTGCCGCCCCGGCCGTGCTCGAGGGCCTTGCGGCGCTGCCCGCGCTGGCAACGTCGTTCACGCTCATTGAAGTGGCAGACGCTGCAGCAGAGATGCCTCTGCCCGAAAATCTTGCGCCAGGGCAAGAGGTGCGTTTTGTGCACCGCAACGGTGCGACCCACGGCACCGCACTAGTACAGGCGCTGCGCGAACACTTCTTGACCACCACACCTAATGGCGCTCCCACCTCGGCCCCAACTGGAACCGCTTGGTTTGTGCACGGTGTGGCGGAAATGGTGAAGGAGGTTCGTAGCCTGCTGTTCGTGGAACTTGGCGTGCCTAAGGATGACGCTTCCATTTCTGGATATTGGCGCCTTGGTATGACGGAGGATCAATGGCAGGCGAGCAAGATGGAGTTCGTGGCGCAGGCTGAGGCCGAGGAAGCCCAAAAGCTCGCTCGCTAATACCGCATTGCAAGGAGCGGATTACCTTCTTATTGCTCCGCCTTATTGCTGATCGTTGAGGGCGCTCCTTCAACCCCACGGGATAGGGTGTTCGCTCGCAGCGCTGCAACCGCGCCAAAGCTGATCACGATGGCCGCGAGCAAAATCGAGCGGCCGTAGGCGGTGCCGGCGGAGTCGATGATGATGCGCCACTGCAGCACCGCGCCTACCGCAGCCGAGCCAAGGACGGACCCCAATTGTCGGATGGTGTTGTAGGTGCCAGATGCCACGCCCATTTGCTGGGGTTGGAGGTCGCGCATGGCACTCGTGGAGTTGGGTGCCCAAATGAAGCTGTTGGCCAGGCCAAACACTGCAAGTATGCCCACTATTGTCCAAATTGGCCAGGCTGCACTCATGGATACCCACAGCGCAGCAAGGCACAGGGCGCTCGCACCAAATCCGCCGGCTGCCAAGAGGTTTGGTGAGATCCGATCCGCGAGCCTTCCCACATACGGGGAAAGCACGAGTGCGGCAATGGATTGCGGGACTGTCACCAGCCCTGCCTGCAGTGGTGTGAGCCCGTGGACTTCTTGGAGGTAGAGCATCACCGGCAATGGTGTTCCTGCGATCACGAACCCTTGGGCAAAAATGCCCACTAGGCCTAAGGAAAAATTGTGCACCCGGAATAGCCCAAGTGGCATTAAGGCATCTTTTCCACGGGCTTCTGCCCTGCCCTGCTGGCGCACAAACAACGCCGCCACTGCAATGCCAAACGCCATGCAAACCCAAATCCTTGGGGCCCACCCCTGCTGCTGGCCTTCTTGCAGCGCGAAGACCACCGCGAACACGGCGACCATGCTCAGCAACACTGACAATGCATCGATTGGCCGTTGGGATCGCGGGAAACTTGGCAGATAGCGCAACACTGCGGCAATCGAAATCACGCCGATTGGCACGTTGATGATGAAGATCCACTGCCAGCCCACGCTGCCGCTGATCACCCCACCTGCAAGAGGCCCCGTCAGCCCGGCGAGCCCCGCGACCATCCCCCACACACCGAGAGCTGCACCCCTGCGTTCCTTGGCAAAAATCCTGTTGATCACGCTCATTGTCTGCGGTGTCAGCAGCGCCGCACCCAATCCTTGGGCTGCGCGCCACCAAATGAGCGCACTGATATTCGGCGCCAAACCACACATGAGTGAACTCACGGTAAAGATGACCATACCCAGCACATATACGTTGCGAGGATCATAACGATCCCCCAAGCGTCCCGTCACCAGCAGCGGCACGGCGAAGGTCAGCAGGTACGCCGAATTCACCCAGATGATCTGGTTGTAGCTTGCGCCCAGCTCTTCCTGGAGCACCGGCGTAGCCACGGCGACAATAGTTTGGTCGAGCAGGATCATGAAAAACCCAATGCACAGCGCAAACAGCGCGGGCCATGCCTGCTTCTCCGGCAGCGGCAACGCGGTGGCCTTCTGCGCCTGAGATGCCATGTTCCCACACCTTCCCAAGGTTATGTACGCCCGGTTTCATACGTCGATCTAGTTATACACCCCATCTAGGACACGCCCCGCGTCCTGTGTCCTGTCTCCTGCGTCCCAAAGGCAACGTCTCGAGGCGGAGCATTGCCGACGCCCAAGGCTTCCAGGCACCAAGGCGGCGTAGTCCAAACGGCAGCACGTCGGCACCGCTGCTGCCCCTGCCGAAGGCCAGCGCGGCTGGCACAATTGATGTCATGCCAGACAAGAATTTTCTGTTCACACCAACCACAGAATCTGATCGGACGTACATCGCCCGGCTGAACTTCCTTACTGATGTGCACGGTAATGAAGGCCGTGAAGTCACCGCTGCTTTCGCAGAGGACTACCACACCTATGTGGAACGGTGGACGCCGGAACGCGGCGGTGTTATTGCCTGGAGCAACCACATCCCCGCTGGTGGTGCATGGTTGATTTGGGGCACCGAAGACCACCATGGCTACGGGCATGTGGAATCGGGTGTGCCGGAGGTGGCTGTTGCTGTAGAAACCGCTTTCCGTGGACATGGGCTTGGCAGGCTATTGCTCAACGAAGCTGCAAAAATCGCGCGGGCCGCGGGCGCCCCAGGTATCTCGCTTTCCGTTGATGCAGACAACCACCACGCACACGAGGTCTACCTCAAACTGGGATACAAACCTGTACCTCCCAGCGCTCAAGCACCTGGAGCAAGCGATTCCGAATACCACCGCCTCATCCTCCGATTCAGCTAGGCCCAGGTTCACCCAGGCCCAGGTTCAGCCCGCGGGGTTACAGCTCATCAAAGGTGGAGGTGTCAATCACAAAGCGGAATTGCACGTCCGACGCGACAACTCGCTCGTAGGCGCGGTCCACGTCCTTGACCCCGATCTTTTCAATGTAGGCACCGATTCCGTGTTCACCGCAAAAGTCCAGCATTTCTTGGGTTTCTGCAATTCCACCGATGTTTGAGCCGGTGAGCACCTTGGATCCCATGATCAAGGAGCCAAACTTTAATGATTGTGCCTTAGGGGGAAGGCCCACCACGATCATGACGCCGCGGGGTTTGAGCAATTTAAGGTAGGCATCCACGTCAAAGTCAGCGGAGATGGTGCTGATGATGTAGTCGTAGCGTCCCCGATTGTGTCTGAAGAAATCTGGGTCGGTGGTTACATGCGTTGCCACAGCCCCGAGTTCCTTTGCAAGTTCCGCTTTTTTGAGAGTGCGCGAGAGCACTTCCACTTCAGCGCCCTTTGCGGCTGCGATCTGCACCCCCATGTGTCCAAGGCCGCCTAAGCCCACAACGGCTACCTGGTCTCCTTCTTTGATATCCCACGCGGCGATTGGTGAATAAAGAGTAATGCCCGCGCACAGAAGCGGAGCTGCGTGGTCAAAGTCCAGTTCGTCGGGGATTCGGCACACAAAGTTTTCATCCACCACGATTTTCTGGGTGTAGCCACCTTGGGTGATGCTTCCGTCTGTGTCCACGGAGTTGTAGGTTCCCACCGCGCCCTTGAGGCAGTGGTTTTCAAACCCGGCGAGGCACTGTTCACACTCTCCGCAGGAGTTCACTAAGCAACCGACGCCAACGCGGTCCCCAACCTGCCACTTGCTTACCTGAGAGCCCACGGCCTGGACTACGCCGGCGATTTCGTGGCCAACGGTGAGCGGATAATGTGCTGGGCCCCACTCGGATTCGATTGTGTGGATATCACTGTGGCAGATGCCCGCTGCCTTCACATCAATCAGCACGTCGTTTTCACGCAGTGCGCGGCGGGTAATGGTAGCTACTTCAAAGGGGCGTCCAGCGGCAGTTTTTTGCAGCACCTTGGTCTGGATGCCGCCTGCCTCCCCTTGGTGATTTGCATGGGCTTCAATGTGTTCTGTGCTCATTGCACCAACGATACTCCCCCATAAGCCACCCTCAGTCTTGCACCCCTACGAACCAAAAACCCGCCAGTGGAGAGGGAGCACGTTAATCTTGTGCCGCCTCACCGCTGACGGGGAGTGAACTGCGCATCGCTTTTGGTGCCTGACATTCACCACAGCAAAAGGCGTTCTTGCACCGAGCGCACACCGTGATGGTGTGTGACCTTCACTGATGCAGGAACGTTGCCTTCAGCCTTCCCGTGGTTGGTGAGGCCGCGGTCCGTATCAGGCAGCCGCATGTACGCGGACGGCTGCGCGATGGTCACTTCCTGGCAGGTCTTCGGACTTGTGGATCAACCCTCACCATCCGCCTTCCCAGGTACCTTTTGGGCACCCAGTGACGTTGTGGATGGCTAGTCCCCACTTACCGCTGCGCGTCAGCCCCGGATTCGCACCGGGTTCCCTCAAGGGACTTCAGCATTGGAGCCCCAGCATTGGAGCTCTGGGCACCAAGCATTCAGTACCTTGGCGAAATGCGCCAGCAAGTTGTTCGTTGTGCGCTAGTGATTTTAGCGCGAAATACACAATCCCGCTGCCACCTGTTCTCAGGTGCGGGCAGCGGGACCTTGTGGGTGCAACCAGTATGGGAGCGCCGGGTTCCTATCTGAGTTCCTAGTTCCTTACTTCTGCCCAGCTTCGAAGGCTGCGCCTACCTTGTAGAGGCGGTCATCCTTGAACGCCGGTGCCATGATCTGCAAGCCGGTTGGCAGGTTGGTGTCACTTGCCAAACCCGAAGGCAGGGACATGCCGCAGAGGCCGGCGAGGTTGAGTGGCAGGGTGCAGAGGTCGAAGTTGTACATCGCCATTGGATCTTGAAGCTTTTCCCCAAGCTTGAAGGCGGTGGTTGGGGTGGTTGGGGAGATCAGCACGTCTGCCTGGGCGTATGCCTGTGCGAAGTCTTGGGCAATCAGGCTGCGCACGCGCTGTGCTTGGCGGTAGTAGGCGTCGTAGTAGCCCACTGACAGCGCGTAGGTGCCCAGGATGATGCGGCGCTTTACCTCTGGGCCGAAGCCCGCTGCACGGGTGAGTGCCATCACTTCGTCGGCGGAGCGGGTGCCGTCATCGCCCACGCGCAGGCCGTAGCGCATGCCATCAAAGCGGGCGAGGTTGGAGGAAACCTCACAAGGCAGGATCAGGTAGTAGGCGGCGAGCGCGTCATCGAAGTGCGGGCAGTCCACCTCTACGATCTCTGCACCTTGGTCCACGAGCTGGTCCACGGCCTTACGGAACTGCTCAATCACACCCGGCTGGTAGCCTTCGCGGTTGAACTGCTTCACCACGCCAACCTTCATGCCCTTGAGGTCACCCCGGGCCCCTTCGCGCGCTGCTTCCACAACGGGCGCTACTGGGCGATTGACGCTGGTGGCGTCGTACTTATCGTGGCCCGCGATGACCTCGTGCAACAATGCCGTGTCCAGGACCGTGCGTGCAGTAGGGCCGCCCTGATCCAGGGAGGATGCGCATGCCACCAGGCCGTATCGAGACACGGTGCCGTAGGTGGGCTTCACACCAACGGTGTTGGTGAGTGCCGCCGGCTGGCGGATGGAGCCGCCGGTGTCCGTACCAATTGCCAATGGGGCCTCACCGGATGCCAGCGCTGCGGAGGATCCGCCGCCGGAGCCGCCAGGCGTGCGTTCCACGTCCCAAGGGTTCTTGGTGGGGCCGTACGCGGAATTTTCCGTGGAGGAACCCATGGCGAACTCGTCCATGTTGGTCTTGCCCAAAATCGGAATCCCGGCCTCGCGGATTTTGCGGGTCACGGTGGCGTCGTAAGGCGCAACGTACCCCTCGAGGATCTTGGATGCACAGGTGGTTGGTGCGTCCGTGGTCACGAACACATCCTTAAGTGCCAGTGGAACACCTGCCAGCGGTGAGGCCGGTGCCTCCCCTGCATCCAGGGAGCGGTCTACGGCGTCGGCAGCCGCGAGAGCTTCCTCGGCACCCACGTGCAGGAATGCGTGCAGCTTCCCGTCTACCTCGGCGATACGGTCCAGGTGCGCCTGGGTGACTTCACGGGAGGACACTTCGCGAGAGTGAATCTTCTCGGCGAGCTCGGCAGCACTCAGGGAGGTGAGGCCAGTTTCAGGAACAAGGTAGTTGGTCATGGTTTACTCCCCCAGGATCTGCGGAACGACGAAACGCTGTTCTTCCACTGCCGGTGCCTGATCCAGCGCCTGTTCAGGGGTAAGAATTTGCTCTACAACATCTTCACGCATGGTGGTGGTGATGTCATGCGGGTGGCACATGGGCTCCACGCCTTCCGCGGCCACCTGCTGCACCTTGCTCACTGCACCCACAATCGCTTCGATTTGGGTGGCAAATTGGTCCAGCTCCTCATCACTGAGGGCCAACCGTGACAATGTAGCCAAGTGGGCGACTTCATCGCGTGAAATCTCAGGCACTTCGCGCATCCTTACTCTCGTAGGTCTTCTTGATTCCGCCTGCCTGGGCAACACGTGGGCAACGGGCCCCGCAGGCAGCACTGAGTACACAATACTACCGCACGGATTCTCAGCTTTCCGACGCCCCCAAGGCACCCTTCTCCCCCACCCCGGCACGGGACCCACCGTGGGTTCGGATATTGGGGGTTCCGCGCTTCGCAAAATTTGCACGTAGTATTAGGAGCGATTGCGCTTGTGTCACCTACATACAAGTGCTGTGTTGATTCTGCTCTTTAGCTCTGCGTGTGCTGTGCATGCGCAACCAACCCTAGGCCGCACGCAGCTTTCCGATGCAGTGGGCAAGGCATCCGCCACCACCACAGGCAACGGTGCCCTCGCTTGGAGTTTCAGCAGGTTGCGCCCCCTAGAAAGGCTTGTTATGTCATATTTGATCCGTGTGCTCATGCCAGACCGGCCGGGTAGCCTTGGTCGGATTGCCAATGCAATTGGTGAGGCCGGCGCGAACATCCATTCCGTGGATGTGGTGCAGGTGTTTCCGAATGGCACCGTGATGGATGACATGGTGGTTTCCCTGCCTCCAGACGTGATGGCAGATGCGATTATCACCGCCGCACAGGCTTTGGATGGTGTGGAGGTGGATTCTATTCGCCCATTTTCCGGCACCGTTGATCGGCGTGGCCAGATCCAATTGTTGGCAACTGTTGCCGGTGCCTCCACCCATTCTGAGGCACTTGTAGATTTGGTGAATCGCATGCCCCAGGCGCTCACCTCCAACTGGGCAGTTTTGCTTGATGTGCGCGATGGGGTCAGCCGCGTGACCGCTTCTCCTGCCGCGCCGGAGGAAGATGGTTCCACCCCGACCCACATTGAAGTCACAACGGCGCGCACCCTCAACCCTGAGCGTGAGCAATGGATTCCGGAGTCCTGGTCTTTGTTGGACTCTTCCCTCGCGGCAGCCCCACTTGGTGACACCGGCCTCGTACTGGTGATAGGCCGTGTTGGTGGCCCAGATTTCCTGGCATCAGAGGTCCAGCACATTGGGAATTTGGCAGTGATCCTGGGAAGGCTGTTGCGCCACTAGAGCACCCTGCAACCCGGCCGCTCCTGCAACCCCTGCAACCCGGCCCACCGTCGCCTCTGCCATAGAGCCCCTGCTGCGCTTCTGCGGCAGGGGCTTTGTGCTGCCTGCGGAACGCACCCCCTCCGGCTACAGGGCGTCGGGACCAGCTTCCAGCAGGGTGACGAATTCTTCTTCGTTCAAGATCCTTAGGCCGAGCTCGCGAGCCTTGGTTTCTTTGGATCCAGCGTTTTCACCCACCACCACGAAATCGGTTTTCTTGGACACGGAACCGGCAGCCTTGCCGCCGCGGCTCAAAATCGCCTCCTTTGCGCTGTCCCTACTGAATCCCTCAAGGCTGCCAGTGACCACCACGGTAAGCCCTGCGAGTACTTGTTCGGGAAGATCAGATGCATCCTCTTGCATGGTCACCCCAGATTGCGCCCAACTCTCCAAGATGTTTTGGTGCCAGTCCACGGTGAACCAATCTTTGAGGCTCTGCGCGATCACCATGCCAACGCCATCGGTGTTGGCGATTTCTTCTACCTCAGCCTCCATGAGGGCTGGGATGGAGCGATACCTGGTAGCAAGGCTTCGCGCTGCGGTTGGGCCCACGTGGCGGATGGAAAGGCCCACGAGGACTCGCCATAGGTCGGCTCGTTTCGCCTGTTCCAATTTGGCCAGGAGCTTCTTTCCTGTGGCGTTGAGTGTGCCAGCTTTGGTGGTGTAGACGCTGGTCTTAAGCAAGTCTTCCTCAGTGAGATCAAAGAGCGTGGACTCATCCTTGAGCACACCGGAGGTGATGAGGTCCTCCGCTGCGCGCTCGCCAAGGGCCTCGATGTCAAAAGATCCGCGCCCAGCCAAGTAGGTGAGCCTTGCACTGAGCTGTGCAGGGCAGGATTGGGAGTTCGGGCAGCGCCAGTCAGCATCATCTTCTTTCTGCGGCGCCAAAGTGGTGCCACACGATGGACACTGCGCTGGGAAGACAAACTCCCGTTCCTCCCCGGTACGCAGGTCCACCACCGGCCCCAATACTTCTGGGATTACTTCTCCAGCCTTGCGCAGCACCACGGTGTCACCAATCAGCACGCCCTTGCGCTTGACTTCCGTTTGGTTATGCAGCGTTGCCATAGACACAGTTGAGCCAGACACGAAGACGGGTTCCATCACCGCAAAGGGCGTGACCCTGCCGGTGCGCCCTACGCCAACCTGAATATCCAAGAGTTTGGTGGTCACTTCTTCCGGTGGGTATTTGTACGCAATCGCCCACCGCGGAGCCCTTGCGGTGGAACCAAGGCGACGCTGCTCTGCGATGTCATCCACCTTGATCACCAGGCCATCCATTTCATGAGTGGCGTCATGGCGATGTTCCGCCCAGTACTGGACCCTTTCCTGCACTTCCTCTGCACTGCGTACAAGCGCGGTGTACTCAGAAACTGGCAGACCCCAAGCCGCCAGCGCCTCGTATGCGTGGAACTGGGAATCAGGAGTAAAGCCTTCCGTGTGCCCCAGACCGTGGCAGATCATCTTGAGCCGGCGTCGCTTCACCGCTTCTGTATCTTTTTGCCGCAAAGACCCCGCCGCCGCATTCCTTGGATTCGCAAACGGCTTCCCCCCTTCTTCTTGGCGCAGCTCATTGACCACGGAGAAATCTTCTACCGCGATGAATACTTCTCCGCGAACCTCCAACACCTCAGGAACGGGAAAATCTGGGGAGTGTTGAAGTTCATGGGGGATGTCTGCAATCACCCTGGCATTTTCGGTCACGTCCTCGCCCACTCGGCCATCACCGCGTGTAGCAGCACGCTCCAGTTTGCCGCCACGGTACACCAGGTCAATGCTCAGGCCATCGATCTTCAACTCGGTCAGATAGGCGTTCGCAGGAGTGCGCGAAAGCCACTCGGTAAGTTCTTCCCCGCTAAATACATTGTCCAGGCTGAGCATCCGCTCAAGGTGCTCTACGTTGGCAAAGGAGGACTGCGCCGGCGCGGCACCCACCTCAACAGTGGGGCTCTCCGGAACCGCAAGTGCCGGATACTCCTCCTCGAGGCGCTGGAGTGCGCGGAAAAGGGTATCAAACTCTTGGTCACTAATTTCCGGCTCCGCATTGTAATAACGCTGGCGGTGATAGCGGATTTGTTCGGCTAAATCCTCCCATTGGTGGCGGATTTCAGCATCCGGTACCTGTTGAGTGGTTTGCTGGTTGGCTTGCTCATGTTCAGTCACGGTGGTCAGTCTACCTGCACCCACGGACACGCCCTTTAGCTGCAGGAATAGCCCATTTTCCGCATCGCAAAATGCAACTCCACCGCGCGTGTCCGGGGCGTTCGATAGGCTTGGGAACATGACTGCACCAGCGTTTGATCCCAACACCGAACCATTCAATCCCTCCAAGGTGTTGAGCTTTGATTTGGAAACCACCTCAGCAAATCCTTTTGAAGCGCGCATTGTCACCTCAGCATTGGTGCACATTGACTCAGAAGGCGCCCATCCGAGGGAGCTTTTGGCGGACCCTGGAGTAGAAATCCCCGAAGAAGCCACAAAGGTCCATGGCATCACCACGGAGCGCGCCCGCGAGCACGGCCAACCGCACGAGGAAGTGCTTGCCACCACGGTGGAAACAATCCAACAAGCTTGGCGCGATGGCTACACACTGATTGTGTTCAACGCGGCCTATGACCTCACCGTGCTGCGCCAGCTCACTGGCAATTTTGTGGTGGACGGCCCGGTGTATGACCCCTTCGTGATGGACAAAGCCCTTGATCCGTACCGCAAAGGCAAGCGCACGTTGAGCGATCTTTGCGCTGAGTACAACGTGCGCATCGACAACGCCCACGAGGCCACCTCAGATGCCCTGGCAGCCGCGCGCATTGCGTGGGTGCAGGCCAAAAAGCGGTTTAGCGCAGAGATTTCCACCAAGACGCTCAACGAGCTGATGGAATTCCAAACTGTGCGTTACTTTGAGCTCCAGACGAGCTTCAAAAATTACCTGTTGGGGCAGGGGAAAAACGCGGAAACGGTGAACACCTCCTGGCCCATGCAGGGCTAAACGCTAGAGATCGCCCGCATCACGCACAAGGATTGCCGCGCATTCCCGCGCGTGCCCCAACCGGTGCGCGTGTTCCAGCAGACTCCCGGTTGCAGTGCCTGGAACAGTAGCCGTGGCAGCAGTGAGGAGACTGCGGTCCAGCCCGAGTTCGTCGTAACGCCGCGCGATCTGGATCGCCGCCTGCCTCGCTGAAATGTTGCGTTCGCCAAGGATGAACGCAGGAGTGATTCTTGATGCGAGGAGGGCACCGCAGGAGTCGAGGGCTTGAGTTCCCCGCACCTTCTGAAGGTCAAGAAGAACTACATCCACTCCAATGGCACCCATCACCTCCAGGGCGGTTTCGCTGGGTTCGCTGGCCAACCCGATGTGGCGCAGGTGTTTCATCGATTGCTCTTCAGGCTGCATTTTTGACCTGATGATGCCCACGAACCGTTGCAAGATTTCGGTGATGTCCTTGCGATGAATAGCACGAATCGCATCAAAATCATGTGTCCCCGGAATGCTGCCCTGGGCTAACGCGTCAAGGTGCGGCTCGTAGAGATGCACCGCCGCTGGTTGTTGGAAACGGCCACGCAAAGTTGAAATCTCCCGCGCAATTGCCTCCGCCAACATTTCCACGAGGTCGCGAACAGCGCCGCGATCTGTGATCATCCTATGTCCATTGGAAAGTTCCAGCTCAACCGCCAATGAAAGCGGGCCGAGTGCATGGGTCAGCAGCGGGACATTATTTCCCCACGCCGATTCCAGCTCGTCTTTGTCCTGCTCAAAGGTATCCCATGCACGCCGAGTCAAGATTTGAGGGCGTTGCGACACCCGCCACGAACGCGGCCCCTTCTCAATGGGCAGTTCTGGCAGCATCGCACAGGTAAAAGCCACATGATCCGCTCGAAGCCCTCGGGAAGGCAGAAGCGGGACGGTACGCAATTCCCCCGTCTCCCCGGCAATGACCTCTGCAGCCTGCGCAAAGGAGGTACCCGGAAACGTCGGCTGGGCGAAACTTGGCACTGGCACTGGCACTGGCACGGACTGCATGGGGCAATGCTAGCAAGGCCAAAATAGCGCTCAAATTCTTCAAACCCTTGCCAACCCTCAACCATAATTTTAATATTTTAAATATGCAGAATTTGGATCATCAATCCGAGTCGGAGCAGATCAGCCTCCTCCAGGATCGGATGCTGGCCTACGAGCAGCGGCTCCTCGCTCTGGAAACGGCATACTCGCAAATTATCAGCGGTGCCGACGCCACCACGTTCCACCACGACGCACACCAGATCAGTGCCATGGAACAACGCCTCACGCATGAGCTCCAGCCACCATCCAGCCACAGCGAGGCATCTTTCGAGCCGAACCCCCAGGCGGCACCCCATGCTGGCGGAGCTCCAGTAGGTGAGGTGGGCTACTCCGGAGAAGTGGTACTGCCGGATGGCCGCAACGTGCAGTACGTCTGGCAACGCAGTGCTGACTCAATTGTCCAGCATCATTGGGAGGAGGCAATGGAATCCCTCACTGCCCTTGCCCATCCAGTAAGAACGCGGATTCTCAAAGAGATGCTGTGTGTGCCCGGCCAGGCTGATGTGACGGTGCAATACCTCCTTGATCAAGGGCTCGCCCAGAGCCAAGGCGCCCTCTATCACCACGTCAAGGCCCTCACACAGGCAGGGTGGGTGGAACGCCTCCCCCAGGCGCGGTTGCGTATTCCCGCGAACAAGATTGTGGCTCTGCTTGCACTCGTATTGGCTGCGGAGCCTTCGCCCAAAACAACCACCCAAGCAAGGACCAGTGATTTCGAATGAGCAGCCCAACCACCAACGCAAAGCACATTAAGGCGCACACCTGGCCCCGAATACTCCTTATCATCGTGGTCCTCGCAGCACTGTTGTTCTTTGGTGTGAGGCCGATAATGCAGTCCAGGGAATTCCAGGGTTCTGAGGCGCTTGCTACAACACTCAGCGAGCGCGCCCCCACCGGCACTCACCGCCTAGCGGTGATAGAAAACGGAACCTTTGCCGGACTCGGGGCAACCGCGGATGATGAGTTTGAGATCGGCTCAGTAACCAAAATGATGACGATTGAACTGCTCCGCCAAGCGATTGAACGCGGAGAGGTGTCACTCGATACCCCGGTGGCCACGCTGATTGAGTTCCCCAACCCTGAGATCACCTTAGAGGATCTGGCTAACCATACCGCGGGAGTCAAACGCATCGCTGGAACCAGCGTATTTGCTCCAATACTAGGAAGAAACCCCTACGCGAATACAAGTACCCAGGATGTCCTCAACGAGGCCGCCGCCGCAGAATCACGACACGGGGCAGACAAAGATTATTCCAATTTCGGGTATGCAATCCTCGGCACGGCACTTGCCGAGGCAGCCGGTCATGACTACCCCACGCTCATGGAGCAACGAATCTTCACTCCCCTCCGCATGGAAAATACCTTTGTTGCCACGGTAGGTTCCCTCAACTCAGAAAACCCACGGGGCTACAACGAAGCAGGCCACAAGGCAGCCGCCTGGGAAATGGATGGCTACGCGCCCGCAGGTGCCGTGCGATCCACCGCGAATGATCTGGAAATCTTTGTCCGGCACGTTCTCGATCACGGGGTCCCTGAGTACGGATGGGTGCATACCGATGACGGCTTAGCCTGGCACAACGGTAAAACTGGCGGCTTTAGCTCCCAAGTTGTGCTGCGTCCTACAACCGGCCAATACATGCTGGCACTGGCTGACACCACCGCGAGCCCAGATGCACTGCTGCTGGAAATGATGCGCGAAACCCCGGACGAAACTCCGGACGAAACCCCGACAGCAATCCCATCCCCAACCTCAAACTAGGTGGAAAGGAACCACCATGATGCAACTTCTCTCAGTCGTCGTATTGTTCTTCTTCGCTTTCTCGGCGCTATGGGACAAGTCATTCTGGACCACGCTGGCCACGGCAGCCGTCATGCTGGTCATCGCGCGGGTTGCGGTTCCCTTCCAATCAATGGGAATCGTGTGGGTGTGGTATCTCTGCGTCGCAATTTTCGGCGCCGCGTTTTTCTTCCAGCCACATTTCCAAACCTGGCGAGAGCAGCGCAAACACCGCAAGCACCCGCAAGCACCCGCAAGCTGAAATCGGCACACCATCCAGCGCTCACGCAGCTCCACAGGAAAAACAGAATTGCAGAGCTCGCCTTAGCTAAATACTGCTGGAAGTAGCGCAGATCGTCCCGGACCCCAAGACGATGTCGCCCTGTTCATCAGGCAGATACAAAACTGCAGCCTGGCCACGAGCCACACCGGACAGCGGCGTGTGCAACGTGATCTCCATGCGATCTGCCACTTGGTCCACGGTTACCGTGCACGGCACGGCCTCGCCGTGGGCGCGAACCTGAACCTCAGCCTCAAACGTGCCGCTCATAGCGGGATGGAGGTACTTCAAGCGGTCAGCACCAATGGAGTGCACCTCAAGATCGCGCCGAGAGCCCACGGTGACGGTGCCAGTGGCTGCGTCGATGTCGGTCACATACCGCGGCTTACCGTCCGCCGCCGGTTGCTTAATATCCAAGCCTTTGCGCTGGCCAATGGTGTAATTCCAAGCACCATCATGCTGCTTGAGTTCCGTGCCGGAAGTATCCACTATCATGCCCGGACGTAGCCCAATGCGCTTACCCAAGAACGCCTGGGTATTACCGTCGGGAATGAAACAGATGTCATAGGAATCAGGCTTCTTGGCCACGGAGAAGCCATGCTCGGCGGCTTCCTCACGAATCTTGGGCTTCACGGTGTCCCCTACAGGGAACATACAGTGAGCAATCTCGCGGGCACCGAGCACGCCCAATACATACGACTGGTCCTTTTGTGGGTCCACGCCGCGGCGTAGGTAGCCGTCACCACCATCTTCGGGCTGTACGAGGCGGGCATAGTGGCCGGTCACCACGGCGTCAAAGCCCAAGGCGATGCCGCGTTCCAGCAAGGCTGCGAACTTGATTTTTTCATTGCAGCGCAAGCAAGGGTTCGGAGTTTCACCCGCCTCATAGGATGAGACAAAGTCGTCAATCACCTCAGCGTTAAAGCGGTCGGAGAAGTCCCACACGTAAAAAGGGATTCCAAGTTTGTCGCACACGCGGCGGGCGTCGGCAGAGTCCTCCAAGGAACAGCACCCGCGCGAGGACTCCCGCACCGCCTGCGGATCCTGGGATAGGGCGAGGTGGACACCGGTGACGTCATGACCAGCAGCAACCGCACGGGCAGCGGCCACCGCCGAATCCACACCTCCGCTCATCGCAGCGAGCACTCTCATGAAACTTCCCTCCAAATCAAAGCACTACCCTAACCCACCGAACTCTCAAGAACACAACGCATTGCGCGTTCTTAACGGACACGCCCTACAGTATCCACCTATGGGTAGGAAGCGCACACCATCTACACAACAGGGATCAGCCAAAAAGCATTCCCAACTCTCCCAATCCCTTGGCAGCCTAACGCCAGGCAGCAATGCGCCAAACGAGTTGATTCCCGGTGAATACCCAACGGACACCGGTTGGGTCCGCGTAGAACCCGACCCCTACGCAAGAGGCGGTTGGCTGGTAAGTGTGAACGGAGTGCCATCCTCACACATCGCGGAGGACCCACTGCAGTTGGAGTTTGAGTACATGCGCTGGTTCGCCACCGCAATCGCCTGGTTTGTAGGAGCGAACCCGGCGGGTGAGCGCCTCAGCATCACCCACCTGGGCGGAGGGGCCTGCACCATGGCGCGCTATCTTTGCGCGCAGTACCCGGATAGCAGGAACACGGTGGTGGAGCTCGACGAAAAGCTCACCATCTTAGCCAGGAAGTTCTTTAACCTGCCCCGCGCTCCACACCTCAAGATCCGAGTGGGTGAAGCGCGCCAGGTCACGGATAGCTTCACCGACGCCTCCCGCGATGTTCTCATCCGAGACGTCTTTGCCGGAGACACCACCCCAGCTTCCCTGAGCACTACAGAATTCTTCACCAACGTGCACCGCAGCCTGCGCCCAGGTGGCCTCTACATTGCCAACTGCGGCGACCACCGCGACCTCACGCTAGCGCGAAGCGAGCTGAAAACTATGGCCACGGTGTTTCGCAACGTCGCCTGCATCGCAGACCCCCAGATGCTCAAAGGTCGGCGCTACGGCAACATCGTATTACTCGGCACAGATAGTGAACTTCCGGGCCAGGAAGCCATGCACGCCATCACGCGCTCGCTGCTCCAAGGCGCCGTACCTGCGCAATTCAAAGATCACGATTGGTGTGAACGCTTCATGGCCGCAGGTGTGCTGCGCTTTGACGCCGAACACGCCACGTAGACACCACCTAGGCAAACTCCATCACGCCATGCCGGCGCTGCGGGCCAAACGCACCACCTCGGGCAATTCCTGGAGCAAGGCCTGCACATCCTCTTGCGTGGTGGTGCGGCCAAGGGTGACGCGCAGCGCCGCCCGTGCAACGGACTCCTCTACCCCCATGGCAAGCAGCACATGGCTTGCGCGGTTCACTCCATTTGCACATGCCGAACCCGTGGAGGCGGCAAACCCACGCGAATCCAGCAGCATAATGAGGCTATCGCCTTCCGCGCCGGGGAACGAAACATGGAGATGCCCGGTAAGCGCCTTATCAGCTTCGGGAGTGTGGAACACCACGTCCTCAATGTTCGCCGCGATCCCCTGGCGAAGCTCGGCCACCAGGCCGCGCAGCCGCTCATTCTCCCCCGTGCTTTCTTGGACCGCTTCGCGCAGTGCAGCGGCGGTGGCTGCGGCGCTGGCGACGTCGACAGTGCCGGAACGCAGGCCGCGCTCCTGCCCACCGCCCAAGATGATTGCTTTCGGAGCCGGAGACCGTTTGGCAAGCAGCAGGCCCATGCCGCGCGGGCCACCAAATTTGTGTGCGCTGGCGGCAAGGGTGGTGGCGCCGAGGGCGTGGAAGTTCACGTCAGCGTGGCCAACCACCTGGACGGCGTCGATGTGCACCGGGGTTCCAGCCGCCAGAGCGCGGTGAATGATTTCCTCCACGGGCTGGATCGCACCAGTTTCATTATTTGCCCACATGCAGGTGGCAACGGCGGCCTTTGTATCCAGAGCGGCGCTGGGGATCACGATGCCGTTGGAACCCACCTCCAGCAGCTCGACGTCTGCGCCCGTTGCCTCTAAGTACTCCACGGTTTCCTTGACTGCGGGGTGCTCGATTGGGGTAGAAATCACGCGCCGAGCAGCACCCCCAGCAACGCTCGCAGCAAAGAGCCCACGTACCGCAAGGTTGTCCGCCTCAGTTCCACTGGCGGTAAAAATCACCTCGATCGGCTCGCATCCCAGCAGCTCAGCGATAGTCTCCCGGGAGGTATCCAGCACTGATCGCGCGGCGCGGCCAAACGCATACTGGCCGCCCGCATTTCCCGCGTGGGCATGCTCCAACCAGGCATCAATCGCCACCTGACGCATGGGGGTGGTTGCGGCGTGGTCAAAATAGCACTGCGAGGAAACTTCCATGGGCAGCAATTCTACGCCGCCACCGAACGCAACTGAGCCCCATGCACCGGACTGCTGGGGTTTCGGGTATTCGGGATACCCGGATGCATGGGGCTCAAACTACGGAAGGATTACTTCCGCTTGTTGATCTCTTCAATCAGAAGCGGGGTGATCTCGTGGATGTCACCCACCACGCCGAGGTCGGCGATTTGGAAGAACGGAGCGTCTTCATCGTTGTTGACTACCACGATCTTCTTGGCTGTTTGCATACCGGAGGTGTGTTGGATTGCGCCGGAAATACCCAAGCCGATGTAGAGGTCTGGGGAAACGGTCACACCAGTTTGTCCAATCTGGTACTGCGGGGCGTAGTAGCCCAGGTCTACGGCGTCGCGGGTCGCACCCACGGCACCGCCCAGTGCGTCAGCCAGAGGCTCCACAAGGGTGCTGAAATTCTCCGGGGATTCCACGCCACGTCCACCGGCGATAACCACCTTGGCCTGGGTGAGATCTGGACGCGAGCCCTGCACAGCAGGAGCGAACTTGGTCACTTTCACATCCTTAGCACTCGCCGCTGGAAGCGCGAAGTTCACATACGCGCCAGCAGCCGGTGCTGGTTGCGCCGCCACGGCACCAGGGCGCAGGGTGTAGATGGGGCTCGTGCCGCCCACTGCGGCCGTGACCTCATACGCGTCGCCAAAAATGGAGTGCTTCGCGCTACGGTCAGCAAGAATTTCCACCACGTCAGTAAGCACACCCGAGGCCAGACGAGCTGCCAGCCGTCCGGCAATCTCATTGCCGTGTGCACCGGCGGCCACCACGATCGGCGCTGGGGTTTGTGCAGCGAGCGCGTGCAGCGCATCGACTTCAGGCAGAACCACGCGCTCGGCGTAGTCGGCGGCCTCAGCGCCATAGATCACGGCAGCACCGAGCGAGGCCAGTTCCTCACGTAGCGGCTCCGCCACACCTGGGGCGCCCACGACGACGGCTGTGACGCTCCCAAGCACCCGTGCGGCAGTGAGAAGTTCGGCAGTGGCAGGAAGCAGTGCGCCTTCGCGGTGCTCTACCAAAACATAAGCGTTGGTCATTGAATTGTTCCTTTGAAGTGTTCCAATGCGAAGTTGGGTGTATTGCCCTAAATGAGGTTTTCCTGCACCAGGAAGTCGGCGATCGCTGCCGCTGCAGCAGCAGAATCCTTGCGGATCACCTCTCCACCTTGGCGTGCTTCACGCTGGGTCGCGCTATGCACTGCGGTTGCTGCGTGGCCCAAGCCAACTTGGGCGGCGTCCACACCAATGGCCGCCAGGTCCAGACCTTCAATTTCTGCCTTCTTCGCAGCCATGATGCCCTTAAAGTTGGGGAAGCGTGGCTTGTCCGCCTTGTCTGTGACGCTCACGATCGCTGGCATTGGCGCGCGGAGATCAAAGTCACCCTCATTGGTTTCCCGGACGCCCACCAATTCGTTGCCTTCCACGCGCAGCTCGCGCATGTTGGTCAGCGCCGGCACCTGGCGGTATTCCGCCAGCAGGCCTGCAAGGGTACCGGTGGCGCCGTCGGAGGACGCGTTACCCATCACCACAATGGCTACGTCTGGAACGTGGTTGATCGCGTTGGTGAGTGCCCAGGCAGTGCCTAGCGCATCGGAGCCGGCCAGGGCTTCGTCGGAAAGCAAGATTGCACGATCCGCACCCATCGCGAGAGCCTTGCGCAGCGCCTCTTCGGAGCCTGCTGGACCTGCAGAAAGTGCCACCACTTCAAAGCCTGCGTCAGGATTTGCCTCGCGCAGTCTGAGCGCTTGTTCCACGGCAAACTCGTTGATCTCATCAATCACAGAATCCACACCCACACGGTCCAGGGTGTAATCCTTTTCCAAAGACCTCGTTGACCAGGTATCCGGCACGTTTTTCACCAGAGCCACAATTGCAGGCACGGCTTCACCTTTCTTTACATTGAGTGCGCGTTCAGCAAAGCATCCATAAGCTGCAGGCCTATTGCCCACAGGAGCTGGCAGTGCTGTTGCAACATGTTGAGCCAAACCCGAAGGCTTGGCACCCAACGAGCAAGTCTAACGCAACCGCCGGACACGCCCCCTAGGCTGCAAACTCGCGCGGTCCGCAAATCAGGGCCACGCGGTCATCCCCAAGCCGGGTAATCACCACCGCGAGCTGGCTCCTTCCCTTGAGTTTCAGTTTCTTTCGGAGCAGGTCAGGATCAACATCTACTCCTCGAACGAGAATCTCCAAGGCTCCACAATCCAAAGCCTGCAACGCCACCTTGAGCTGTTTCAACCCGACGCGTTGCATGAATGGAAATCCGCTATGCCCCTGCGGGATGCGCTCTCCTGAAAGGTAGGCAATGTGTTCATCCAGCATCCACAGCCCATGCGCCACCGCGTATTGCTGCACCACCCCGGCGCGCACCACTGCCCCGTCAGGGTCAATGATGTACTTTCCCGGTGGGCGGACTTCGGCCTCTGCTGGCATGTCGGAGTGCCAAATTTCTTGGTGGTTGTCTCGCAGCACCACGGCTTCCCGGCGAGTGCCGAATTCTGGGGAGTACAAGCAGGCTTCTTTCACGGATCCGTTGAGGCTGACCACACTGACCAGGCCTTCCCAGCCGGTGTAGTTGATCCCTGGGGCACATTTGACGGCCATCGGAGCCCCGCGCCACGCATTTTGCACAGCGGATAACGGCGGCGCGAGGTCTTCGGGGCTAAAGATTCTGCGGCCATTGCTGCGGCGGGCAGGGTCTGCAATAACGACGCTGCCAAGGCCCGCTTCACGGTAGGCGGGCTGCAGGGCATCGGCCACGATGAAGTGCCCTTCCTGGACGTTATGGGTGGCCATGCGGACTCGGACTGGGTCGATGTCGCTGCCAAAATAGCTGAGGCCTTGTTCCGTGAGTGCTGCGCCCTCGGTGCCGATGGAGCAGGTCACATCAATGGCTTGGGCATATCCGTGCTCGGCGATTTTTCGTGCGCGATACTGCGCTACTGGCATTGCCGTTGCCTGCTGCATGGATTCGTTGCACATGAGCCAGGTATGTGGGAGCTTGCCATTATGCTCTGCGGCTGCTTGTGCGGTAGCGAGTTCCATTACTGCGCGACCTGCTGCTCCAAAGGCTTCGCGGAATGCTTGTGCATCCGCCATTTGGGTGTGCTTGCTAAGGGGCCGCGCACGGATTGCCGCATCGATTTCGGGGCGGCGCTGCAAGATGGTGTGAAGTTCTTCTGGGCTAAAGCTCATGTATACGCCTGCCTCGCTTGAGTTAGAAGCGCTTTGGGGGGACGTGGTTGTGGAATTGGGCAAAGTCTGGGTCTTCGGTGATCCGCCCGTAGTGCGGTGTCATGTCTGCGGTGCGCAGGGCGTTCATGACTTCCTCCACCGAATCGAACTTAGAAAGTTTTGTGAGCTGTGCCCATGTGGGGATCACCAGGCGGAGGAGGCCCGCGCGCCAGCCGTCCAGAATAAGGCTCGGTGGGAACCATCCGGAGCTTGCTGCTTCCCGAGTGTTGCCGTCTGGTTCCTGCCCATAGGGAGCTACTGCCACGAAGGAGAACACATCGAAGTGGTAGGGGTCCTCTGGCAGGCTCACCCAGCGGGCGAATGGGCGCAACAGGTCCGAGCGGATTTTGAGCTCATTGTTACTCAGCATTTGGGTGAGGGAATGCCGGTGGCTTTCCAGGGCGAGGCGTTGGGGGTGGTACGCGGTGGCGTCGGTAACCGGAGTGCCGTCTTTGTGTACCGCGAGGAGCGTGCCTGTCTCCTCGAAGAGCTCTCGCACCGCGGCGAACAGCAACGCCCGAGCGCGGGCCTCATCGGCGTGGAGCGCCTTCGCCCACCTGCTGAGGGAGGCGCCGGCAATGAGGGAGCGCATGCTCTGGAAGTCTCCGGTTTCAAAGTCGCGCGGGTCCACACCGCCACCGGGAAACACCGTGGTGTTGGGGAATGTTGGCATTGTAGAGACGCGCTCTTGGACATAGACCTCGATGCCGTCTGGGGCATCACGAATCATCAGCACCGTGACAGCAAGTTTGGCTCCGTCAATGCCACTTGCGCCAGTTTCCACCGGTGCCATGAATCTCCCTCCTCAGCCAGTCAAGCCACTCGGGCGGCTGTCACCCTACGGCAGCGTTAAGGCATGCACACCACTTTAGGTGTTTTATGTTTCCCATGCCCGTTTTCGCGGTCGCTGCAACCGCACGGGTTGACGGGTTGTCACTACTCGGCGCGACGGCGGGTGTGCCGTGCTCTGCGGACCCTACGGGCGAAGTACCGCCCATCGATCTTGGAAAGTTCGATCGGCTGATGGAACGCTTGGGTGAGGTTTTCTGAGGTGAGGACGTCGTCGATCAGCCCTTGCGCTACCACCTTTCCTTCATCGAGCAGCAGCGCGTGGGTGAAGCCTTCGGGAATTTCCTCAACATAGTGCGTGATCATGATGATCGCTGGGGCGTCCGCATCCTTCGCCAGGTGACCAACATAGTTCACCAGGTCTTCACGTCCGCCGAGGTCCATTCCCGCCGCCGGCTCATCGAGGATGAGCAGCTCGGGGTCGGTCATCAGCGCACGGGCTACCAGGACGCGCTTGCGCTCTCCTTCTGAAAGCTGCCCCCACGTCCTATCCGCAACATGGATCGCACCCACTTGTTCGAGCAGGTCGGTTGCCCGTTCGTGATCCGAGGCATCGTATTCCTCGCGCCAGCGACCCAAAATGGCGTAGCCCGCAGAAATCACCAGATCCGCAACCTTTTCATCCGCCGGGATTCGGTTCCCCAAGGCGGAAGAGCTCATTCCTATGAAGGCGCGAAGGTCCCGCATATCCGTTTTCCCCACCTGCTCACCCATGAGCCACGCCCTTCCCTTGGAGGGAAATTCTTGCGCTGCAGCCATGCGCACCAGCGTGGTCTTACCAGCACCATTGGGGCCTATGATTACCCAACGTTCGTCGAGTTCCACCTGCCAATCAACGGGGCCTACTAAGGTGTTCCCGCCGCGAATGAACTCCACTTGAGCAAAGTCCACCAGCGCATCCGGGTTCCTCGGTCCACCGTTGTGATCACTGATGTGGGCGCCGGTGTGGCCACTTGCGGTAGCTGCGGTGTGGTTTTGGTCTGCTGCGGGAGTCATGCTTTCCATCATTGCGCAACTGGCGCAAGCTGTGTGGAATTGACACAAATTCGCTGCAAAAATCCGGTGAAGTGTGAAGGTCTCTGATTCCGCCAAAGATAGCAATGTGGCCAGTGCTCCCGATTTGCCCGTTTTGCCCGTTCGACGTGTCTGGTTACACAGCATTTGTTCCGCAAAACAGGTGTGTTCCTGGGTTCGCTTCGATACAGTTTGCATGTGGGTCACACTTGCCATTACGGCACGTGAAAATCACGTTCGCGGCACCTCTATTTCTCCAACGAAAGGCCTTTTGACCTCATGATCGGAAGACTCGCAGTAGAAGACGTCCGTCCCCTCGTCCATGGTGGCGCGAGGCCATCTAAGGGAGTTGTTGGGGAGTACATCCCCGTCTCTGCACTTGTGTGGCGCGAAGGCCATGACGCTATCGCTGCATCGCTGCTCGTGACGTCCCCAAACGGCCGCTCGGCGCGTGTCACCATGGAGCGTGACCAGTTTGACCAGGACCGCGTCCACGGCGCTTTTGTCCCCGATTCTCCTGGCATCTGGACTTTCCAGGTAGAGGCGTGGAGTGACCCGATCTCTACCTGGCGCAACGCCGTTATTAAAAAGACCGACGCGGGCCAGGACGAGCAGGAACTCGCCAATGACCTCGCCCACGGCGCCACCCTCTTCCGAGCTGCTGCCGCCCAAATCGAGGACAAAGCTCAGCGCGAGTCTCTCGACGCCGCCGCGGACGCACTTTCCTCTCCTCAGTCGTTGCGCCACCGCCTCGCCCCTGCGCTTTCCACTGAAGTCAGTGAGATCCTGGCTGCCACCCCGCTGCGTGAGCTGGTCACCCCTGGCCATGTGCATGAGGTAGAAGTAACCCGTACCGAGGCGCTGTTTAATTCTTGGTACGAGCTCTTCCCCCGCTCCACGGGTGGTGTTGATGAGCAGGGCAAGCCAGTGCACGGCACCTTTGCCACCACGGCAGCCGCTTTGGACCGCGTGGCCGCGATGGGCTTTGACACCGTGTACTTCCCACCAATCCACCCCATCGGTGAGATCAACCGTAAGGGCCGCAACAACACCCTCACCCCGGGACCCGGGGACGTCGGATCGCCTTGGGCAATCGGGTCCAAGGCAGGCGGGCATGATGCCACCGAACCCAAACTCGGTACGGTGAAAGATTTCCAGGCTCTGCTGGCTCGCGCGAAGGAACTCGGATTGGAAATCGCCTTGGACCTGGCACTACAGGCCGCCCCCGATCATCCCTGGGCTAAGGCTCACCCTGAGTTCTTCACGGTGCTCGCGGACGGCACGATCGCCTACGCAGAGAATCCGCCAAAGAAGTACCAGGACATCTATCCTCTGAACTTTGATAACGCGCCAAAGAAAATCTACAAGGAAATCCTGCGTGTTGTCCGTTTCTGGGTGGATATGGGCGTGACCACCTTCCGCGTAGACAACCCCCACACCAAGCCAACGAACTTCTGGGCATGGCTGATAGCGAAGGTGCACGAAGACAACCCCGAGGTCATCTTCCTGGCTGAGGCCTTCACCCGCCCGGCGCGTCTGTACGGCCTGGCAAAGGCGGGATTCGACCAGTCATACACCTACTTCACCTGGAAAACCTCCAAGGAAGAGCTTGAAGACTTCGGCATGGAGATCGCGGAGATGGCGGACGTCTCTCGCCCGAACCTGTTTGTGAACACCCCGGATATCCTGCATGAGTCTTTGCAGTATGGCGGACGTGCTATGTTTGCCATCCGCGCCACGCTGGCCGCTACCCTTTCACCACTGTGGGGCGTGTACTCCGGTTTCGAGCTGTATGAGCACATCGCTGTTGCCACTGGAAGCGAGGAGTATCTCGATTCGGAAAAGTACGAGCTGCGTCCCCGTGACTTCGAGCAAGCTCTGGAACACGGTGATTCCCTGGAGCCGTACATCACCGCGCTGAACAGGATGCGCCGCGAGCACCCTGCCTTGCAGCAACTGCGCACCATCATTTTCCACCCCACCACTAATGACCAGCTTTTGGCGTACTCCAAGGTGGACCCAATTTCTGGTGATCACATCTTGGTGGTCATCAACCTGGACCCCAATAACACTCAAGAGGGTACGGTGGAGCTGAACTTCCAAGAGTTCGGGTACGAGCCTCATGCAACGGTGACGGCGCACGATCTTGTGACCAACTCCAGCTTCAACTGGACCGAGCGCACCTTCGTCCGGCTGACTCCGCTTGGCGACGTCGCCCACGTTCTTCACCTTCCGCAGGTTGACCGGCGTGCTGCGGCAGTGCTCGCCCAGCGCACGGAAGTGGATTACAACAACTAGCACACGAGCTAGCCGCCCAGCTAGCACAGAGAAAACCCCATAATCCGGCTCTCGCCGCATTTTTATAAGGAAGCCCCATGCCCAGCACTATCGCTGACTTTGACCGCCAACGCCTCATCACCTGCCAGCACCACGACCCGCATAGTATCTACGGCTGGCACGCCATCGAGGACGGCAGCAGTGCCGTTGTGCGCACCAGGATTCTTGGTGCGAGTGCCGTTGACGTGCTCTTAGGTGCCGATTCCAGCACCGTGGTTCCCGCAGAACCCACGGGCGACGACATCTTTGAAGCAACGCTTCCCAGCGCAGAACCCACCGACTACCGCCTGCGCGTCACCTGGGCGGACGGCAGCACCACGGACAAGGCTGACCCCTACCACTTCTTGCCAACATTGGGCGAAATGGATCTGCACCTCATCAGGGAGGGCCGCCACGAGCGCCTTTGGGAAGTTCTCGGTGCACATCAGCGCAGCTACACCACGGAATTGGGTGAAGTCAGCGGCACCTCGTTTGCGGTGTGGGCACCAAACGCCGCCGGCGTGGCGGTAATTGGTGATTTTGACGGCTGGAATCCCAACCAATACCCAATGCGTTCCCTGGGTTCTTCGGGCATTTGGGAGGTGTTCCTGCCAGGAATTGGGGTGGGCGAGGTCTACAAATTTGCCATCCACACGAAGGAAGGCCACCGCATTGACAAGGCGGACCCGATGGCCCGCCAGGCGGAAGTTGCTCCTGCAACCGGTTCCGTGGTGGCAGAATCTTCCTACCAGTGGCAAGACGCAGATTGGCTGGAGGCGCGCGCCAAGCGCGACCACGCCAACTCCCCCATGAGCGTCTACGAGGTCCACTTGGGTTCGTGGCGCACCGAGCTGGGCTACAAGGAATTGGCCACCGAGCTGGTGGACTACGTGGCAGAGATGGGCTACACCCACGTAGAGTTCCTGCCGGTGGCCGAGCACCCCTTCGGTGGCTCCTGGGGCTACCAAGTTTCCGGCTACTATGCACCCACTTCCCGCTGGGGCAGCCCGGACGAGCTGCGTGCGTTGATCGATGCCTTCCACGCTCGCGGCATCGGCGTGATTGTGGACTGGGTACCAGCACACTTCCCCAAGGACGCCTTTGCCCTGGGCCGCTTTGACGGGCAGGCGCTGTACGAGCACCCAGACTGGCGCCGCGGTGAGCAAAAGGACTGGGGCACCTATGTGTTCGACTTCGGCCGCAACGAGGTTCGCAACTTCCTTGTGGCAAACGCCTTGTACTGGCTGGAAGAGTTCCACGTGGATGGTCTGCGCGTAGACGCCGTGGCCTCCATGCTGTACCTGGATTATTCTCGCAACGAGGGAGAGTGGCTGCCCAACCAGTACGGTGGGCGCGAGAACCTCGAGGCGGTGCAGTTCCTCCAGGAGATGAACGCCACCGTGCACAAGCTGCATCCCGGCGTGCTCACCATCGCGGAGGAATCCACCTCTTGGCCAGGTGTCACCGCCCCCACCGAGCACGGCGGCCTGGGCTTTAGCCTGAAGTGGAACATGGGTTGGATGAATGACACGCTGGAGTACTTCTCCCTGGACCCAATCCACCGCCGGTACCACCACAATGAGATCACCTTCTCCATGGTGTACGCCTACTCCGAGCGCTACGTGCTGCCCTTTAGCCACGACGAAGTAGTCCACGGCAAGGGCTCCCTGTGGGACCGTATGCCGGGCGACGCCTGGAACAAGGCAGCCGGCCTGCGCACCCTCTACGCCTACATGTACGCCCACCCAGGCAAGAAGCTCCTCTTCCAGGGCCAGGAGTTTGGCCAGGTACTCGAGTGGTCTGAAGGCCGCTCCCTTGACTGGGACGACCTGGTTGGTTGGGAAGGCGAATACCACGAAGGCATCTCCCACCTGGTCCGCGACCTCAACTCCGTGTACGCACAGGAGCCAGCGCTCTACACCCAGGACAATGGCTCTGAGGGCTTTAGCTGGACCAAGTCCGACGACGCGGACAACAACATCTTGTCCTTCGTCCGCTACGGCTCAAATGGCGAGAAGCTGCTCATTGTGTGCAACTTCGGTGGCACCACCCAGGATCACTACAAGCTCGGCGTCCCTGCTGGCGGCGGCTGGGAGTGCATCCTCAACACGGACGCCGGGGTGTACGAGGGCGCCAACAACCTCATCGAGGACCACAACGTGGCCTGGGACTCCCCTTGGGACGGCTACCCACATGAGCTCACCGTGCGCATCCCCGCGATGAGCACCCAGTACTACCGCTGGGTGGGCTAGCCCCACATTCCTTTGACCCGCCAGCGCACTGCCGCCTTCAAGTGGCTGCGGCGCTGGCGGCGTCGTTTTTCTTCAAGGAAAGCGTGCCGACGCAGCCAGGGCGAGTTCGCAGCCGGACAGCAGCGCCACGGCAGGCGGCACTGGGGCTAGTACAGTGCTGAGGCCAGCTTGGTGCGAGCGGCAATCACTCTGGGGTCCGTTGGCTCGAAGATGCCGAAAATCTCCAGCAGGCGCTCGCGGGCGGCTTGCTTATCCTCGGGGGTCGCGCCGTTGGCAACGATGTGAATCAGCGCATCAAACGCTGCCTCCGGCTGGCCCAGTGCAATGTGAGCGTCCGCAGCCTGCTGGACAGCGGCGAGATCCAAGGGGTTTTCCTGCGCCTTAGCCACCGCGTTTGCTGGGTCGGTGCCAAGTTCTTGGAGCCTCCCGAGGAGCTTGGCGTTATCCATTGCTGCCTTGGCTTCCTTGTTGTTCGGCTCGCTGCGCAGGATCGACTCGTAGACTTCCACCGCGGTAGCAAAGTCGCCTCGGTTCAGGGCTTCGGTTGCGGGAGCAAACCTGGGGTCCTCGGCGGGCTCTTCTTCGGCGGCGCCCGCTGCTGCCATTTCCTGCTCGCTTAAGCCCGGAAGTTGGTCTCCCACCGCCTGCACCACGGCATTGACCCAAGCCTCGAGCGCTTCACGGGGCTGACCGCCCTCAAAGTTCGCAAGCGGCTGGCCTGAAGCGAGCGCCACCGTGGTGGGCAGACCCTGGATACCAAACATTTGGGCAACCTGGGGGTCGGTATCAGCGTTGATGTAGCGGAACACCCACTTGCCGGCACCGTGTTGGACCATTTGTTGGAAGTCCTGGCGCAACTGCTCCGACTCCGGGCTGCGCGGGGTGCCAATCAGGATCACGATACTCACCTGCGCAGAGCGCTTGATAAGTTCCGCCTCCACGTTGTCCATGTTCAGGCTCATTGCGAGCACGTTCTGCTGGCCCGCTTGCGCTACTCCGGGCTGTTGATGGCCCTGCGGTTGGTGGGCAATTCCTGCCGTCTGCTCGGGTGCCTGGCGCAATTGGGAGAGGTCCAGCGCCCCGCCAACAAACCTATTGGGGATCGTCATGCCAAATCACCACCCAGAATCCGGTTCACAGAATCCACCTTTGAGGTGATTTGCCCCGAGTGACCAGGGCGGATATCAGCCTTGAGTACCAGCCCCACCCGTGGCGAGACCGCAAGCACCGCCTCCGTGGCACGCTTAACAACATCCATCACCTCGTCCCACTCCCCCTCGACGAGCGTGAACATAGCGTTCGTCTCATTTGGCAGACCTGAATCCCGGACCACCTTCACGGCCGCAGCCACAGCCTCTGCCATCTCTGCCTGTGCATTTGGCACCTCAGTGGGGGCCACAGAAAACGCGACAATCATGCACCCGATCGTAGACGAAACTTTGTGCCCGAGCTCCCCGCGTTGATCCGAGCTCCCCGCGCAGCCCCGAAGCCCAAACCCGTGATCATTTTCGGTGATTATCTTCATAGCCTCAAATGTGTAGACTCCCGCGCCGATTGTGCCCGTCCGGACTATGCTTGGGCACTATGAGCAACGACATCTCAAGCATCGAAATCCCACATGAACTCGTGATCTGCCTTGACCACGTTGGCATCGCAGTTCCAGACCTCGACGCCGCGGTGGAGTTCTACCGCAGCGCCTTCGGTTGGGTGAACCACCACCAGGAGACCAACGAGGAGCAAGGCGTTGTTGAGGCAATGATCGGCCCCAAGAACCTCGGTGAAACTGACGGCATGATCCAGCTTCTCGCTCCGCTGAGCGAGGAGTCCACCATCGCCAAGTTCCTGGACAAGAAGGGCCCTGGCCTGCAGCAGATGTGCCTGCGCACCACGGACATCGAGGCCCTGCAGAAGCACCTCACCGACAACGGCGTGCGCCTGCTCTACCCAGAGGCAAAGCGCGGCACCGGCGGGGCAAAGATCAACTTTGTTCATCCCAAGGACGCAGGCGGCGTGCTGCTGGAGCTCACCCAGCCGGTCTAACCCAACTCACACAGGCCACTCGCACACTGCGGGTGGCTTCTTTGTGCCTACCGACGTTCCCAACAGGCCGCGTGCCAATGCCTACGATCCTGCGCGCCCCGGCCTGAATCTTTTGGCCAGGCCACCACATGGGCGATCCCCGGCGGAATATTCTGGTTGCAACCGGGGCAAATGTAGAACTTCACGGCCGCATGCGCACCCATTCGGCGCATGAGATACGTCTCCCCGTTCGTCCAGCGCGGGCCCTCAACTGCCTGGGTACCAAAGTACGCGGCGCCGTCGGCAGGCAACGCCCTGAGCACTGGCGCCTGGCGCCTATTTTTCCTGCCCATCCTGCTTGTACCCGCGGCGTTAGAAGAGGCGAAGCTCGGTGGACTCGATGCCGCGAAGGTCATCATAATCCAAGGTCACACACTCAATGCCGCGATCCTTGGCCAAGGTGCGGGCCTGAGGCTTGATCTCCTGGGCCGCAAACACGCCATGGACGGGAGCGAGGAGTTCGTCGCGGTTGAGCAACTCCAGGTAGCGGGTGAGCTGCTCCACGCCGTCAATGCCTCCGCGGCGCTTGATTTCCACCGCCACGGTGCGCCCCTGTGCGTCTTTCGCCAGGATATCCACCGGACCAATGGCGGTAGGGTACTCGCGCCGCACCAAACTGTAGCCCGCACCGAGCGTCTCAATGTGCTCCGCCAGCAGCTCTTGCAGGTGCGCCTCCACGCCATCCTTCTGCAGTCCTGGGTCCTTGCCCAGCTCATGATGCACATCCGAATGCACCTGCTCAATGGTGATGCGCAGTTGCTCGCCCTTCTTATTCTCCACTACCCACTTGATCTGACCATCCTCTTCCGTCTCAGTGAGCGTGCAGGGCGGCGTCATCCAGTTCAGCGGCTTGTACGCCCGGTCATCCGCGTGAATTGACACCGATCCATCGGCCTTCACCATCAGCAGGCGGTCTGCCAGCGGAAGGTGGGCCTCCAGGCGGCCAATGTAATCAACGGAACAACGGGCGATCATCAAACGCATGGGGTCTAGGGTAGCCCCAACACACTGCAGCAGCAATTACGCTTGAACGACGCCGCCAGCGCCACACCCCAAAGCCTAAGACTCGCGGAACCGGGCCCGCAGCTCCTTGGGGCTCATCCGCTCCATGCGGGCGTCTGGTGCGGCCTCCACCCACGCGCGAAACGCCATCTCTGCGCGCTGCGAGAGGCAAAGCTGATACTCGTCCCCCTCATGAGTAAACTCCAAGATCCGCGAGCCCAAGGACAACACTAAGCGCTCCTCTTCCTCTACGTCTCGCTGACCAGTGATTGCTACTCCAACGCGGTGGAGTACAAGGTCAGGGGCGGGAGAAAGGGAGCGCACTTTAAAAAACTGAAGATTATTGCCCTTGTAACGGAAAATACCGTTACGCCAGCCATGCATGCCTTGGCTCGGCTGCTTTCGCAGCACCGCCGGGGTTCCCTTGGAGTGCAAGGTGAAAAATCGCCATGCAGCTAGTGCTACGCACACCGCAGCAATCACAATGAGAAACACAACAAGGATTTCCACTGAGACTTCCTCCGAGGACGGTCTTCAAAGATTCTATTCCGCGGCCTTTTGGAGCTGATGAAAGACTGCCGGTTGCCCAACTCTTTGAAAACTTAGCGATTAATGGTGTCATTTTACGCACGTTTTCCCGGCAAATACCAAGTGCCCCGCAACGGAAAATCCATTGCGGGGCACTTAGGCCACTTACTCCTCAAAACCCGCAGGTTGAGCGGATTTTTTGGGGGTCGTGTTTAGGAGTCGGAGCTTCGGCGCACTGCCTTGAGCTCTGCCTCGGCGCGTGCCTTCACTAGGTCGTCGTCTTCCTTCAACGCAGCCTCGGCAGCAGAGGTGTTCACCTCGGATGCCCACACGGCGTAGTCAGCAAGAACGGTGACCTTTTCCTTAGAGACGGAAAGGAAGCCACCCTGCACGGCGGCGACGAGCTTCTCGCCGCCGTCTGCTGGGCGAATGGTCACAACGCCGTTTTCGACCAACTGGCCGAGCATTGGCTCGTGACCTGGCAGCACGCCGATTTCACCTTCGGTGGTTTGCGCGGTCACGATGCTTGCCTTACCGGACCACAGCATGCGCTCCACGGAAACCAGTTGCACGGTGATATCAGCCATTGCTTCTGCTCCCCTACTTCTTCTCGGTCAGCTTCTTGTACGCAGCCTCGACGTCGTCCAGGCCACCCAGGCCGTTGAATGCCTGCTCTGGGTAGTGGTCGAAGTCGCCGTTGCAGATGCGCTCAAAAGCGTCGATCGTGTGTGCGAGTGGCACGTAGGAGCCTGGGATACCGGTGAACTTCTCTGCAACAAAGAAGTTCTGGCCCAGGAAGCGCTCCAGGCGGCGAGCACGCTGCACGGTGATCTTGTCCTCTTCAGACAGCTCGTCCATACCGAGGATGGCGATGATGTCCTGGAGTTCCTTGTTCTTCTGCAGAATACCGATCACGCGCTGCGCAACCTCGTAGTGACGCTCGCCGACGATACCTGGCTCGAGAATACGAGAGGTGGAGGTCAGCGGGTTCACTGCTGGGTAAATACCCTTGGAAGCAATACCGCGGTCAAGCTCGGTGGTTGCGTCCAGGTGCGCGAAGGTGGTTGCAGGTGCTGGGTCGGTGTAGTCGTCAGCGGGGACGTACACGGCCTGCAGGGAGGTAATGGACTTACCCTTGGTAGAGGTAATGCGTTCCTGCAGCACACCCATCTCGTCAGCCAGGGTTGGCTGGTAACCCACTGCGGATGGCATACGGCCAAGCAGCGTGGAAACCTCAGAACCAGCCTGGGTGAAACGGAAGATGTTGTCGATGAACAACAGCACGTCCTGGTGCTGCACATCGCGGAAGTACTCCGCCATGGTCAGACCGGAAAGTGCCACGCGCATACGGACTCCTGGTGGCTCGTCCATCTGGCCGAACACAAGCGCGGTGTCCTGGAGCACGCCCATCTCTTCCATTTCGAGGTGGAGGTCGGTGCCCTCACGGGTACGCTCGCCAACACCTGCGAACACGGAGGTACCGGAGAATTCGCGGGCAATACGGGTGATCATCTCCTGGATGAGCACGGTCTTACCCACACCTGCACCACCGAACAGACCGATCTTGCCGCCCTTCACGTATGGGGTCAGCAGGTCGATCACCTTGATGCCGGTCTCCAGGATCTCGGTCTTGCCTTCGAGCTGGTCGAATGCTGGTGGCTCGCGGTGGATACCCCACTGCTCACCGTCGCGGCCAAGGCCTGGCTCGTCCAGGCAGTCGCCGAGGGCGTTGAAGACGTGGCCCTTCACGACGTCACCAACTGGCACAGAGATCGGCTTACCGGAGTCAGCCACTTCTGCGCCACGGACGAGGCCGTCGGTTGGCGCCATGGAGATGGTGCGCACCAGGTTGTCGCCGAGGTGCTGCGCAACCTCGAGGGTGATGGTCTTTGCGACTGCTTCGAGGGTGACCTCGACAGTCAGCGCGTTATACAGTGCCGGAAGCTCGCCGCGCGGGAATTCCACGTCGACGACCGGACCGATGACGCGCACTACGCGGCCAGCTACACCGCTGGTCTGCGAGTTCTGCTCTGCGAGAGCTGTAGTCATAATCTAGTCACTTTCTCCGCTTTCGGCGAGCGCGCCAGCGCCACCGACGATCTCTGTGATTTCCTGTGTGATCTGAGCCTGACGTGCCTGGTTTGCAACGCGTGAAAGGTCCTTCACGAGCGCGGTGGCGTTGTCAGTTGCAGACTTCATTGCGTTCCTACGAGACGCGGACTCGGAAGCAGCAGCTTCCAAGAAGATTGAGAACAGGCTGCGGGAAACGTACTGCGGAAGCAGCGCGTCGAGCAGCGTGTCTGCATCCGGCTCGAACTCCACGTCAGGAGTTGGCTCACCGGAGTTATCGAGAATACCGTCGCCCTGCTTGATCTCAGCGGTCTCGATGACCGGCTCGATAGGCAGGAGCTGGAATGCCCGTGGGGTCTGCGTGAGCATGGACTCGAACTCGGTGTACACAACGTGTACCTGGTCAAAGCCCTGCAGCTCGTTTTCTGCGTCAGTGTTGAGGCCTTGGCGGTACTTTGCAGTGCCGTTGGAGCCTACGCTGAAGCCGTCAATCAGGTGGCGACGGACATCGTGGGTCTCTTTCCACGATGGATCCTGGCTAAAGCCACTCCATGCACCCGCAACTTCTTCGCCGCGGAAGCGGTAGTAGCCAATGCCTTTGTTACCCGTGACGTAACGAACAACCTCATAGCCATTGTTCTCCAGAAGCTTCTGGAGCTCAGCAGCCTTCTTGAACACGTTGTAGTTGTAACCACCGCACATGCCGCGGTCACTTGTTACCACAAGCAAAGCGGCGCGCTTGCCGTCTTCGCGATTGTGCAACATTGGGTGGTCCAAGGAGCTCGCAGCCGCCAGACGTTCCATCACGTTGTGAATCTCGGTGGCGTACGGTTCCGAAGCTTCCACTCGGGCCTGAGCTTTGGTGATACGCGAAGTTGCGATCAGCTCCTGGGCCTTGGTGATCTTCTTGGTGGAGTTCACTGACCGGATGCGGTCACGAAGCTCACGAAGATTAGCCATGGATCAAACGCCTCCCTTCTTTTCCTTGATGGGTCATGGTTTCTGTTGGCCTTGCGGCCTACTGCCTTACTTCTTGACAGTGAGGGTGTTCTTCTTCACCTGATCAGCAGCAAGTGCTTCCACCTCAGGCTCGTTGATCACTGGCGTACCGTCAGTGGTCTGGAAGCCCTTCTTGAAAGCCTCTGTCTGAGAAAGCAGGGTCTGGGTGGACTCTTCAGAGAGCTGTGCACCACCGTTGATCTGCTCAAAGACCTCAGGAGCTGCGGAGTGCAGGTGATCGAGCAGCTCGGACTCGAAGCGGCGGATGTCTTCAACGGGAACGTTGTCGAAGGCACCTTCGCCGGCGAGCCAGATGCTGACGATCTGCTCTTCCACTGGCTGAGGGGAGTTCTCTGCCTGCTTCAGCAGCTCGACCAGGCGAGCGCCGCGCTCGAGCTGAGCCTTAGATGCGGCGTCCAGATCGGATGCGAAGGCAGCGAACGCCTCGAGGTCACGGTATGCAGCGAGGTCCAGACGCAGGGAGCCGGAAACCTTCTTCATACCCTTGGTCTGTGCGGCACCACCAACACGGGAGACGGACACACCAACGTTAATTGCTGGACGGACACCCTTGTTGAACAGGTCGGACTCGAGGAACACCTGACCGTCGGTAATCGAGATCACGTTGGTAGGAATGAAGGCAGAAACGTCGTTTGCCTTGGTCTCGATGATTGGCAGAGCGGTGAGCGAGCCTGCACCCATGTCGTCGGAGAGCTTTGCAGCACGCTCCAGCAGACGGGAGTGGAGGTAGAAGACGTCACCTGGGTATGCCTCGCGGCCTGGTGGGCGGCGCAGCAGCAGGGAGATTGCACGGTAGGCCTCTGCCTGCTTGGTCAGATCATCGTAGATCACCAGAACGTGGTTGCCCTGGTACATCCAGTGCTGGCCGAGTGCTGCACCGGTGAAAGGTGCGAGCCACTTGAAGCCTGCGGAATCGGATGCAGGTGCTGCAACGATGGTGGTGTATTCCAGAGCGCCGTGCTCTTCGAGGGTCTTGCGCACTGCTGCGATGGTGGAACCCTTTTGGCCCACTGCAACGTAGATGCATCGAACCTGCTTGGTCTTGTCACCAGACTCCCAGTTGGCCTTCTGGTTCAAGATGGTGTCAATGCAGACTGCGGTCTTACCAGTCTTGCGGTCACCAATGATCAACTGACGCTGACCACGACCAATTGGGGTCATTGCGTCAATAGCCTTGATGCCGGTCTGCATTGGCTCTTCCACTGGCTGACGCTGCAGCACGGATGGTGCCTGCAGTTCCAGCACGCGGTCTTCCTCAGCTTCGATGGCGCCAAGGCCGTCGATTGGCTGACCCAAAGGGTTGATAACGCGCCCAAGGAACTTGTCGCCGACTGGGATCGAGAGAACGTTTCCGGTCCTCTTGACTTCGTCGCCTTCCTTCAAGGTCTCAAAGTTGCCCAGCACCACAACGCCGACGCGGTCGGTGTCAAGGTTCTGTGCGACGCCGATCACGCCGCCTGGGAACTCGAGGAGCTCATTCGCCATAACGGATGGCAAGCCAGAAACCTGGGCGATACCATCTGCTGCGGAAATAACCACGCCGACCTCCTCACGGGAGGCCTCCGCGGAGTAGCTCGAGGTGTAGTTCGTAATCGCGCTACGGATCTCATCGGAGGAGATCGTAAGCTCCGCCATGTTCTTCCTGCTCTCGGTAGTTTGGTCCAGCAATTTCAATCAGTTTCTCGTCGTGTCTTAGGCGAAGTTTGCGCGGAGTCGCTCGAGTTTGCCCGAGGTGGATCCGTCGATAACTTCGTCGCCGACTCGGATGACAAGTCCACCGAGGAGGCTGGCATCAACCTCAGAGTGGATGTTCATCTCGCGACCATAAATACGCTCTAGCTTCTGTGCTAGTGCTTGGTTCTGCTCGTTGGTAAGCGGTGCGGCAGAGACAACGTGTGCAACATCGCGGTTCGCAAGTGCGGCAACCTCTTTGGAGAGGTTGTTGATGTCGTCAATCGCGTTGTGCTCGGGGCGCCCAATCACCTGAAGTGCAAGGGCTTCGGTCACTGCGGTGACCTTGCCGTACAGCACCTTGGCCAGGAGTTCGCGCTTATTGTTGCGGTCGGCACTGCGGTCGTCGAGGAGCAGCGTGAGCGCTGGCTCCTTCTCGAGGATTCGAGACAAGCGGAAAAGCTCGTCTTCTACCTGTGCAAGTTGCCCTTGGCCCTCCGCGAAGCGAAGCAGCGAACGACGACCCAAGGTCACCAGTCCGGTGCGGAATTCACGGGGGTTCGACCAAGTCTGGGATGCTGCAGTGTTGAGCACCTCCAGGGTGGCCTGGGAAACCTTTCCGCCAAACACAGCAGAAATCAAGCCTGCACGCTTGTCAGCGGTGGAGGATGGGTCCGCTACTGCGATGCGCAGTGCGCGCTCGCCGTCCAGGGTGTCCACCACTTTGAAAAGCTCAGCGCCGGTTTGCGCTGCCACTGCACCTGCGTTTTCCTTTGCCTCCCACAGTGCTGTGTCGAGGTGGGAAATCACTTGGTCCAGTGCGTTGCGGCTCGCTGCGTGCATTGTGCCTACTTTCCTGCCGGTGCCACGGTGTCGAGATCCGCCAGGAACTTATCAATCGTGCCGGAACGCTTGACGTTCTCGGAGAGCTGCTCACCAAGGAGGCGCTCTGCAAGGTTGATGGAGTTCTGACCCATCTCGCGGCGAAGCTCAGCCACTACCTGCTCACGCTGGGCGGCCAGTTGCTTCTCACCGGACTCGATGATGCGGTTGCTCTCCTCGGTAGCCTTTGCCTTCATCTCAGCTTCGATCTGCTTACCCTTTGCACGGGCTTCTTCGCGGATCTCTGCTGCTTCAGCGCGGGCTTCTGCGAGCTGAGCATTGTACTTCTCAAGCGCGGCCTTAGCTTCGGCCTGTGCGACCTCTGCGCGTTCAATGCCGCCCTTGATCCGGTCCTCACGCTCGGAAAGGACTTCCTGGAACTTTGGAAGAACGAACTTCCAAAAGAGAATTCCAATAACTACGAGCACGACGAGCGACCAGACGATGTCGTAAGAGGCAGGCAGGAGCACATTTGGCTGGCTCTCCAGAGGGAGAGTCTCAGCGCCACCTGCTGCCAGGTAGTTGATGACGTTCGTCATGAATCTCAGGCTTTCGTCAGTTGTTGGAATGTATTAGAGGATGAAGCCTGCTGCGAGGCCGATGAGGGCGAGAGCCTCAACGAATGCGATGCCGAGGAACATGGTGGTGCGGAGCTGGCCGGCCATCTCAGGCTGACGTGCCATGCCCTCGAGAGCCTTACCAACGAGGATGCCGATGCCGAGGCCTGGGCCGATGGTTGCGAGGCCGTAGCCGACGGTTGCGATGGAGCCGGAAATGCCAGCAGCTTCCTGAGCCAGGATGACTTCGTTCATGAGAGTGTCGTTCCCTTTCTTGGTGCTCTTGGGATGTTTTCCCAGGAGCTAAAAGTATGAATGTTGTAGAGACTTGTGATCCGCGGGATGCGCGGGGTCAGTTGTTCATCGGTGTTCGTCAGTGCTCATCTGCGTGCAGCGACAATTCGATATACACGGCAACCAGCAGGGCGAAGATGTATGCCTGCAGGAAAATCACCAGCATCTCGAAGAGGGTGAACGCAACGCCGGCCACGATGGTCAGCGCGGACAGTGCGGTCCAACCATTCATCTGCCAGAAGAAGAAGTTGGTAGCAGAGAAGAGCAGAACCAGGATGATGTGACCAACGAGCATGTTGGCCATGAGACGAACCGTCAGTGTTGCTGGACGCAGGATGAAGGTGGAGAGAATCTCCAGAGGCACAACCAGAATGTGCAGCAACGGTGGCAGGTTCGGAATCACCACGGAGGACTTCACATACTTGAAGAAGCCGTAGCGCTTCGAACCTGCGTAAATGAAGGCAATGTAACCGAACAGCGCCAGCACGAGAGGCATACCAATGCGTGCGTTTGGCGAGATGTTCAGGAAAGGAATCACCGAAGGCACATTCATCACGAGGACGATGAAGAAGATCGTGGCCAGCACGGGGAGGAAACGACGTCCCTCCTTCTTGCCCAAAATCTCTTCTGCAATGTGAATTCGGACGAAATCCAGCAGGTACTCAGCAACGTTTTGCACACCTGAAGGCACAAGCTTCGGGTTGCGCATGGCGATGACAAAGAACAAGCCCAGAATTACAGCCATCAACAGACGGACGAACATCAGACGGTCGATTGTGAACCAGCCGTTCGCCACGTCGGCGAACCACAAGGCATCCGGGAAGAATTCGTGTTCCAGAGAGGGTGCGTGAAACTCACCCTTCATGGACAGTGTTGTAACGCTCAGCGTTCTCTCCCGTGTTCGGGCCGCAAACCTTGGGTTCCCAAGACTGCGGTGCGATGGACGTCTAAAAAACTCTCTGCGGCCGCCACGGATTCCGTCGCACATCAGCATGGCGCTCGCAGGGGAATTGCCTTGGGCAAGAACTCCCCAACCAAAGGTTGCACCCACTCCGGTGCACTTTTTGGATTTGGGCAGCCTTTCCCAAGTGACCCGCGAAATACACTATCAGGCAAAACAAGGGGAATTCATGTGGGCTCGGTGCCGCCTTTGCCCCCCTTATCCACACCACCGCAAACAACATGCTTTAGCACTGAAAATACAACTTTGTAAGCTCAGTCACACCGCGGGAGAAAGGGGGTAATTCTTCCCGTTGTACCTCCCCCTTTCGGGTGTAGCTTGACTACTCGGTCCCAACAGGTCCCCAACAGGGCGCTAAACCCCTGAGGCACACATGCAAAAACCGCGCCCAGCAACGCTGGCGCGGCTACAGCAAATGACGGCAACCCCCTAGCTCACGTAGGTCACCTTTGCGGTGATAACCCCATAGACTTCGCAGGCGAGCACAACCACCAGAGCGAGCACCACGGTCACAAAGAGGGCGATCGGATCGTAGAAGGTCATGTCTCGGATGAAGTAGAACACGATGATCACCGCAACGATCTTCACCAGCCAGCTCCCCAGAACCACAGCGCCGGTGGTGGAAGCGCTAGTATTCGCGGTGAGGAGCACGCTGAGCACGGTCAGCAACACGAAACTACCGCCGATCGCCGCACCAATGAGTACGCCCCAAATTCCTGGGAGGTCGCGCAGCGCTCCCCAGATAGACAAACTCATCAAAGTGATCACCACAAGGGCAACGCTGCCAAACTTTAATGCCCGCAAAAGGGGGCGGCGCTGATCATCGTATTGCGAAATCTCGCCCGTTTTCTCCCCCACTGCGCTGACCTTTGGCGCGGGAGTCACCGGGACATTTTCTACATTTTGGGCGTTTTGGGAGTTTTCTTGCTCATTGGTGCTCACGGTTGATCAATCCTACACATCGCTGGAATTTAATTGCTTTCTAGGCTTTCCCGTGCCGCTCGCTGCACGGGCCGCCAGGTGATGCCTACCGCGGCCGCAATAGCTACGACCACACCGGTGGTTGCCACCGCAGGTGGGACAACGGAGTAGCTCACTGCACCGAAGGCCACCACCATCACCCAGGTATAGAGCACCAGCACCACCCGGCGGTGCGTGTGTCCGAGGGAAAGGAGGCGGTGGTGCAGGTGCATCTTGTCCGCGGAAAAAGGTGACTGGCCACGGCGGACCCTGCGGACAACCGCCATCACAAGGTCGAGCAGCGGCACAAACACCGCCGCGATGACCACGATCATGGGGCTCATCAGGGCAATAATGTCCACCGTGCCGTAGAGGCTCATGTCAATCTTGCCGCTGGCGGAGGTGGAGGCCGCAGCCAGCATGAGACCGATGAGCATAGAACCAGAATCGCCCATGAAGATCCTGGCGGGCTCGAAGTTGTGGGGCAGGAAGCCTGCGCACATCCCCACCACTGCGGCGGCGATGATCGCCGGTGGGTAGGCAGACACCATGCCGCCCTGGTCATGGAGGATGGTCAGTGAAAACACCAAAATCGCGCCCGCAGCGATCATGCCCAGGCCCGCAGCTAGGCCATCAAGGCCATCCACAAAGTTGATTGCATTGATCAAGGTCACGGTGAACAGCACGGTGATTACGGTAGAGGCCACCTGGTCCAACACGATGGTGGTTCCCCCACCAAAGGGCACATAGAGCACCGTCCAGTTGATGCCGAGCAGGCTCATCACCACTCCGGCCAGCACTTGGCCAGTGAGTTTGGTGATTGCGTCGAGTTCATAGAGGTCATCGATCACGCCCACCAGCACAATCACGAACGCCCCCCACACCACGGCGTTCATCTCTGGCGTCACGGGTTGGAAGCCACGAGTCAAGGCAGGAAACTGGTCCGCTACGAAAATGGCGGAAAGCGCCCCGGAGAACATTGCCACGCCACCGATTCGCGGGGTGGGTTGCTTGTGGACGTCACGTTCGCGGATCTCCGCCATGTGCCCAGAGCGCACCATGATGCTGCGCACAATGCCGGTGGTGATGAAGGTAAGCGCTGCCGCTACCAGGATCACCAACCCGAGTTCGCGCAGCGGGACGCCGGCCACCCCCATCTATCGCAGGGCCTCTACGTCCAGCTCAAGTACCTCTGCAATCCGCTCAGCGCTGATCGCGCCTTCACGGAGAATGCGTGGGGTCTGCCCGGACAGGTCCACGATGGTGGAGGCAAGTCCAAGGGCACACTCCCCGCCGTCGAGGTAGATCGCTACGGATTCGCCGAGCTGTTCTTTGGCGGCATGCACGGTTGCCGGTGGGGTCTGCCCGGAGATGTTGGCGCTGGACACAGCCATTGGGCCGGTCCGGCGCAGCAGCTCGATCGCCACGGGATGCAGCGGCATGCGCAGCATCACAGTGCCGCGAGTATCGCCGAGGTTCCAGGGCAGGCTTGGGGCCTGCGGCACAACGAGCGAAAGCCCACCTGGCCAAAATGCTTCAATGAGCGTGCGCAACTGCGTGTCAAAGGTGTGCACGAGCCCCCGGGCGGTATCCCAACTGCCCACAAGCACCGGCACCGGCATGTCTGGGCCACGGCGCTTGGTTTCCAAGAGTTTGGCTACCGCGCGGTTATCAAACGCATTGCACCCCAGGCCGTACAGGGTATCCGTGGGCATCACTACAAGGCGCCCGGACTCCACTGCGTCCACAGCGGCCGAAATGCCGGCCTCGCGCGATTGTGCATCCGCGCAGTCATAAATCCTGCTCAACGCTTCACTCCATCATCGATTGAAGGCTTGGTTTGTGCTTTATCTGCACTTACCTTACTCGCCATCACAAATCGCTCGCGCCCGGCGAGGTCGCGAACATGTGAAATATCGTCAAATTGCCCAGATTCCGCAAACAGCTCTCGGGTTGCTTGGGCTCTGGAGTCGTCGTGTTCCACACCAACTACGCCACCCGGTACCAGCAGCGCGGCGGCGATTGGCACCCATTGTTGAAGAAAGTCCATGCCGCTTTGCCCGGAGAACACGGCCATGTGGGGGTCGTGGTACACCTCGGGCTGCAGGTCCTGCGACTCCGGCACATACGGCGGATTGCACACCAGTACGTTCACTCGCCCGAGCAGGTCCCCATAGGTTTCCAGGTCCAGGGCGTCCCCACGAATCAGGGTCGCCCTCCCCGCGAGGTTTCGCTCAGCGTAGCTCGCGGCTGCCTCGGAAAGCTCCACGGCATAGACGCTCGCTTTCCGACGTTCACCGGCGACGTACGCAGCGATGGCTCCAGTGCCGGTGCAGACATCAAGCACCAGCGCACCGTCGAAGGCCTGCTGGGCAGCCCAGTGCGCCAGCAGCTCGGTCTCGGGGCGAGGGATGAACACACCCTCCCCCACCTGCATCTCGTGCGGACCAAACCATGCGCGGCCCAGCAGATGTTGGAGGGGGACGCGCTGGGCTCGTCGTTCTACGAGCTCTTTGTAGCGCCGTGTGAACTCCGCATCCATCTGCTCGCGGCGGCGCAGGCCCACCTGGTTGTCCGGGATGCCCAGAAGGTGCGCGGCAAGCGCGATGGCGTCGACGCGCGGCGAGGCCACCCCGGATACTTCCAGGATGGCCTCTGCTTGGCGCAGTTGCTCGTGCAACACTGGCAAAATCCCCGGTTAGGAGGCTTCTGCCTCAAGGCGCTCGGCGCGCTCGGCTGCCTGCAGGGCGCTGAAGAGATCACCCAAGTCGCCGCCCAGCACCGAGTCAAGGTTGTTCGCCTTGTAGCCAATGCGGTGGTCGGTGATCCGGTTTTCCGGCCAGTTGTAGGTGCGGATGCGCTCCGAGCGATCCATCGTGCGGATCTGCGCGGCGCGCCCTTCTGCGGCCTCAGCGTTGGCCTGCTCCTCGGCGAGGGCCTGCAGGCGAGCTGCAAGCACTTGCATGGCGCGAGCCTTGTTCTGGATCTGCGAACGCTCCTTCTGGCAGGTCACCACAATTCCCGTGGGCAGGTGCGTAATACGCACTGCGGAGTCCGTGGTGTTCACACCCTGGCCACCCTTGCCGGAGGAACGGTACACGTCCACGCGGAGGTCCTTGTCATCGATCTCCACCTCGCCTACCTCGTCCGGCTCTGGGTAGACCAGCACGCCGGCGGCGGAGGTTTGGATTCGTCCCTGCGATTCCGTCACGGGGACGCGCTGCACGCGGTGCACGCCGCCCTCGAACTTGAACTGGCTCCACGCACCGTCTCGGGAGGGCTGCTTGGAGCGGATAGACATGGTCATGTCCTTTACACCGCCCAAGTCAGACTCGGCGAGGTCCAGGATTTCCGTGGTAAAACCGTTCTTTTCAGCATAGCGCTGGTACATGCGGGCGAGCTCGCCTGCAAACAGGGCTGCTTCCTCGCCGCCTGCACCGGACTTGATTTCCATTACGATGTCGTCGCCATCATGTGGATCACGTGGCGCGAGCAGGTCAGCGAGCTGCTCCTCGTACTGCACCACCTCTGCCTCCAGGCGGGTTACTTCCCCTTGGAACTCGTGGTCCTCATGGGCCATTTCGCGGGCGTCGGCCAGATCCTCACGCGCTTGCACCAGCTTGGTGTTCACGTTGATGATCGGCTGCAGCTCCGAATAGCGCTTTGAGAGCTTGCGGAACAACGCCTGGTCATTCATCGTCTCCGGATCGGACATCTGCATTTCGATGCCCTGGTACTCCGCAACGATGTCATCAACCAATGAAACCTGGTTCGCCATTATTCCTCCTCGGCGTCAGCAGCCATTGGGGCGGAAGAGGCAACCTGCATCAGGAACTCACCGTTGTTCTTGGTCTTCTTGAGCTGCTTGATCAGCAAATCAATTGCCTGCTGGTTATCCAGCGCGGAGAGGATGCGGCGCAGCTTGTGCATAATGCGCGCCTCCTCAGGGGCAAGCAACAGCTCGTCTTTACGCGTACCGGAAGGATTCACATCAACGGCTGGGAACACGCGGCGCTCGGAGATCTTGCGGTCCAGCTTCAGCTCGGCGTTGCCGGTGCCCTTGAACTCCTCGAAGATCACGGTGTCACCTGCGGAACCAGTCTCCACCATCGCGGTTGCAATGATCGTGAGCGAGCCGCCATTTTCAATGTTGCGGGCAGCTCCAAGGAAGCGCTTTGGCGGGTACAGGGCGTTGGAGTCCACGCCACCGGAGAGAATACGGCCGGACGCCGGGCTGGAGTTGTTGTACGCGCGGCCCAGGCGAGTGATGGAGTCCAACAGGACCACCACGTCTTGCCCCTGTTCCACCAGGCGCTTGGCGCGCTCGATGGCGAGCTCGGCCACGGCGGTGTGCTCGCTCGGTGGGCGGTCAAAGGTAGAGGCGATGACCTCACCCTTCACGCTGCGCTGCATGTCCGTCACTTCTTCGGGGCGCTCATCCACCAGCACCACCATGAGGTAGCACTCAGGGTTGTTGGTGGCAATCGCGTTCGCGATGTTCTGCAGGATGGTGGTCTTACCGGCCTTCGGCGGGGAGACGATCAGCGCACGCTGGCCCTTACCAATCGGCATGATGAGGTCAATCACGCGGGTAGTGAGGATCTTCGGATCAGTTTCCAGGCGCAGGCGCTGGTTCGGGTACAGCGGGGTGAGCTTGGAGAAGTCTGGGCGACCCTTCGCCTCCTCCACGGTCATGCCGTTCACTGAGTCCACGCGCACCAGCGGGTTGTACTTCTGGCGATTGCGGCCGCGGCCAGCGGTTTGCTCGTGGCCCAGGCGCACCTGACCTACGATCGCGTCACCCGCGCGCAGGCCCAGGCGGCGGATCATTTGGTTGTTCACGTACACATCCGCGGGCCCTGGGTGGTAGCCGGAGGTGCGCACGAATGCCACGTTGTTATCCACGATGTCCAAAATGCCGGCCACCTGCTGCAGCACGTCATCCTCGCGGACCTCGTTGTTCTCTCCATCGCGGTCGCGGCCGCGGCGGTTGCGTCGGTTCCTGCGTCCGTTGCGATCGTTCCGATCGTTCCGGTCACTGCGGTCACTGCGGTCGTTTCGGTCGCTACGGCGGTTGTTCTGAGCGGTGTTACCCTCGTCTTGCTGCTCCCCCTGGGCACGCTCGCCGTTGCCAGCATCCTTGGAGGCGTCAGAGTCAGCGTGATCCTTGGCGTTGTCCTGCGGTGCTGCGGTATCTCGCTGTCCGCGCTGCTCACGGCGGGCGCGGTTCCGGCGTGCCCGGCGCGCTGCGGAGCGAGATTCGTAGCGCACCTCCTCGCTGCCGTTGTCGCCGGAGTTATCGCCGGAGTTGTCGCTGGAATTATCGCTGCCTGGCTCAGCGCCGCTTTCAGCACGAGCTGCCTGAGCGGTGTCCGCGCTGGTGGCGTCGGTAGCTTGTGGCTGCTCCTGGGGTGCTGCGCTGCGGGTTGCACGACGGCGGCGGCCTCGTGGTTCCTGCTCAGCTTGTGCTTGCTCGCCGTTGTCCACCGCAGCGGTGTGTTCTGGAGCGCGCTGCTCTTCGGAAGCCTGCGCTGCTGCGCTTGCCTTGGTTGCGCGGCGTGGTTTGGAAGTCTGTGCGGATGCTTGGCCGCTTCCCCCTTGTGCGCCGGTGATTGCGGCGATCAGTTCGCCTTTGCGCAGGCCGGAGGTGCCTTTGAGGCCAAGTTCAGCGGCGATCTTGCGCAGTTCCGGCAGGCGCAGGGCAGCGAGGTTGCGCTGTGCGCCGTTGTCTGAATCAGACACAGGTGTCCTTTCATCGTTTACTGTGCACGCGGTTTGGTGTGGGCCGATTGCCCTGTGGACCCGTCGTGATGCATGTGGCGGCCTGTGGCGCCGTCGAACATGCTGCGGCATAGCGTTGGTTCGCCCTTGCTTGTGCAAGGTGTTGGTTCCCAGCGCTTCCCAACGAGGGCTCGCGATGCACACCTTGCGGTGGGCAGGCGAAGAGTTGGTACACGAGTAAGATTTCTGTGGATGTGCTGCGCCAATGCTTCTGCGGGAACCCCCAAATGAAGACCCCAACCGAAGAACTGACACTAACCGTGATGCCACTTTGAACGTCACCCTCAGGTTTTTGCTGAGGGGCCCAGCGAGCCGGGCAATGCTGCTCAAAGCTATTTCTGGCATGTTTTTTTCAAAGACGTTGCCGGCACCGAAGCACCACAGGGCGTTGCGCAGTGATTGCGCGTTGCTGTGTTGCGTTGAGGTCCCGTTTCCCTCCTTGTTGGGCAGGGAAAGCACTTCTTAAAGAGTGTGCTTGACGCAGTTTCTTGTTCAGGCTTGCTGCGTTGTTTGCAACTTGGCACCCACGGGTGGGCCTTTAGTCTGTGCTCAAGTCTAGGGCCAAGTGTAGCGCAAGTTGTCCGGGGAGCTGCAACACGCGCCCCATTTTGCACCACATCAATTCCTCCAACCCGCTTGTCCCCTTGCCCGCAAGCCCATGCCGCACTCACTGGATTGGCACTAAGGTGGTGTGCATGCGTTCAACCATGCAGGATCTCCCATTAAACATTTCCCGCATCCTCCAATACGGCTCTACCGTGCACGCGGAAACAAAGGTGAAAACGTTTGACGGTGAGGTTCCTCACGAGACCACCTTCCAGGAAATCGGCGCCCGTGCCGCAGCCCTCGCACACGCGTTGCGCGATGAACTTGGCATCACCGGGGACCAACGTGTTGCCTCACTCATGTTTAACTGCGCCGAACACCTGGAAACCCTGTTCGCGGTGGCCTGCATGGGAGCAGTGTTCAACCCGCTGAACAAGCAGCTCATGGATGACCAGATCCTGCACATCATCAACCACGCCGAGGATGAGGTCATCATCGCCGACCCGCGCCTGGCCAAACAGCTCGGCGGCATCCTGGCGCAGGGCTGCCCCACGGTCCGGGCGGTAGTGTTCATTGGCACGCAGCCACTTGCCGACGCCGCGCAGTACATCCCAGGGCACATCGAATGTCACCGCTACGAGGAGCTGCTGGACGCCCGCTCCACCGTATTTCGCTGGCCGGTGCAGGAGGAGCACACTGCGGCGGTGATTTGTTATTCCACGGGCACCACCGGCGCACCGAAGGGCGTGGTGTATTCACACCGGGCTCTGTACTTGCAATGCATGAACCTGCGCACCACGGACTCCTTGGCCGTGGCGCACGGACAGTCTTTTCTGTGCTGTGTGCCGATTTACCACATCCTGAGCTGGTGTGTGCCGCTCGCAGCGTTCATGTCTGGCACCCCATTGGTGTTCCCCGGGGCGAATGTCTCCGCACCGCGCCTGGCTGAGATTATTGCTACGGCGCTGCCGCGCGTCGCTAATGGTGTGCCCACGCTCTGGATTCAGTTGATGGTGCATTATATGCGGACTCCCCCTGAGCGCATGAGTCTGCAAGAAATCTATGTGGGCGGCTCTGCCGTGCCGCCGGTGCTCATTAGCCTGTGGGAGCAGCGCTACGGTGTAGACGTGGTGCATGTGTGGGGTATGACGGAAACGCTTTCCATTGGTACCGTGGCCCGGCCACCCTCGGGTGTGTCCGGTGAGGCGCGCCAACGCTACCGCGAATCCCAGGGCCGCTTCCCTGCCTCACTGGAATACCGCGTGGTTAACGACGGCGAAATTGTGAGTTCCACAGACAGGAACCAGGGTGAGATCCAGGTGCGCGGCAACTGGGTGACCGGTCAGTACTACCACTCTCACTCCGAGGAACCGGGCGGCAGCGCCGCTGAGTTCCGCGCCAAACAGGTGGATGACGCCCCGGATCAGTTCACCCCCGACGGCTGGCTGCGCACCGGCGATGTAGGATCCGTGACCAGCGACGGCTTCCTCACCATCCATGACCGCGCGCGCGACGTTATCCGTTCCGGCGGCGAATGGATCTACTCCACACTGCTGGAAAACGCCATCATGGCGGCAAGTGAAGTGGTGGAGGCCGCGGTGATTGGCTACCCAGACAAGAAATGGGTAGAACGCCCCCTGGCAGTGACCGTGCTCTCCCCTGGCGTTGAGCGATCCACCGCCACGGCCGAGGCGCTGAGGGACAAACTCCGCAGCGCTTTCCCCGCCTGGATGCTGCCCGAGTACTGGACTTTTGTGGATTCCATTGACAAGACCTCAGTGGGCAAGTTCGACAAAATTGATCTACGCACCCACCTTGCCGACGGCGATTTCACCATCATCGCGCTGCAGGGCCCGGGGTCGCAGGAAGGCGCCCCCAGAGCGGGGGCTGCGGAGGCTGTGGAGGCTGTGGAGGCAACAGAAGACTAAGCCCACCACAAGAACGGAACCCCACCAGCAACGATGGCTGGTGGGGTTCCGTGTAGCTCGCTTCCCTTGAGGCGGGCTTACTTGAGCACCTTCACCTCAACGGGGCCGGCTACCTCAAGCGGGAGCACCCGAATGCCTTGCTCGCGTGCTTCGTCCAGCAGACTCTGGGCCACGTCTTCCGTGCCAAGCACCATGATGGTTGGGCCTGCGCCGGAAAGGTAGGCGGCGTACCCGCGGTTGCGCAGGCGGTTCACCCACTCGGCGGTCACGGGCATCACGTCTGCGCGGTACGGCTGGTGGAGGCGATCGCGGGTGCCCTCCCACAACAGCGAAGGGTCTTGCTGCAACGCTACGGTCATCACCGCGCAGCGGGACACATTGAAGCGGGCATCCAGGTGCGTGATGTCAGTAGGCAGCACGCGACGCACCGCCTCTGTGGAAACGTGGAAAGAAGGTACAAGCGCTAACGCCTTGATGTCCGAGTGAACCGGGATGTTCACCGCCTTGAACTGCGGTTCGGTGCGGCCATCCACTGGCACCTCAGTCCAGGAAACCACCGCGCCGCCAAGCACAGAGGCGCCAGCGTTGTCCGGGTGGCCTTCAAAAGCGGAAGAAAGCTGCACCACCTGGGCGTCACTCAGTGGGAACCCGGCGAGCCCATTCGCCGCAGCCACGCCAGCTACCGCCGCCGCGGCGGAAGACCCGAGGCCGCGGGACTGAGGAATGTTGTTGTGGCAGACCACGCGCAGCCCTGGCGCGTGGACGTCGGCAGCCGCCAAACCTGAGCGGATTGCCTTCACAACCAAGTGCGAACCATCCAGAGGCAGCTCGCCCTGGCCCTCACCGAAGACCTCCACCTCAAGGCCAGAGGCGATGACTTCCACCTCAACCGTGTCATAAATGCCCACGGCAAGGCCGAGCGTGTCAAAACCGGGGCCAAGGTTCGCGCTGGAACCCGGGACGGTCACGGAAACTTTTTTGCCTACAGAAAGCTCAACGGCCATCGGTCTACTCGCTTACCAAACGGATAACGGAATTGACGTGCTTCACATAGTCAGCCTTGGCGATAACCTCCACAGTCTGCGCCAACTCGCGCTCTGTGGCGGTGTGGGTGACCACGATCAGGCGCGCGCCGCCGTTCTTCTCCTCTTGACGCAGGGTGCGCAGGGAAACGCCGTGCTCAGCAAAGGTTTTTGCCAGCTCGGCGAGCACGCCCACACGGTCTTCGATCTCCAGGTCAATGTGGTAGCGGGTTGGAACGTCGCCGAAGCTCGCGATTGGCAGGTTCGCGTAAGTGGACTCCCCTGGCGCACGGCCACCGGTGACCTTGTTGCGTGCTGCACCCACGATGTCACCAAGTACAGCCGATGCGGTTGGGTTACCACCTGCACCGTTGCCGTAGAACATCAGGCGGCCAGCGGCCTCTGCCTCCACGAACACTGCGTTGAAGGACTTGGACACGCTCGCCAAAGGGTGCTCGCGGGGGACCAAGGTTGGGTGGACGCGGGCGGAGACGAACTCATTGCCATCGGCATCCTTGAGGCGCTCACAAATGGCCAGCAGCTTGATGGTGTACCCTGCGGACTTCGCAGCCTCGATGTCATCAGCGGTGATTTTGGTGATGCCCTCGCAGAACACATCATCCGCGGTCACGCGGGTGTGGAAGGCCAAGGATGCCAAGATGGCGGCTTTCGACGCCGCATCGTGGCCCTCAACGTCAGCGGTTGGGTCTGCCTCCGCGTAGCCCAGGCGCGTTGCCTCTGCGAGCATGTCATCGTAGGAAGCGCCGGTGGAATCCATGGCGTCCAGGATGAAGTTGGTGGTGCCGTTCACGATGCCTGCTACGGACTGCACCTGGTCACCAGCCAGAGAACGGCGCAGCGGGCCAACCACAGGAATAGCGGCCGCAACAGCAGCCTCGAAGTAGAGGTCCACACCGGACTCTTCCGCTGCCTGTGCCAGCTCCTCGGAGTGTGCCGCAACCAGAGCCTTGTTTGCGGTGACCACGGACTTGCCACCTCGCAGTGCGCCCAGAACCAGCTCACGGGGGTAATCAATGCCACCGATGACTTCCACCACCAGGTCAACGTCGGAACGCGCGATCAGTGCGCGGGCGTCATCGGTGAGCAGGCCCAGCTCATCAGCCAGGGACCCCTTGTGCTTTTCCACATTGGAAACCGCCACGCCGCGCACTGCTACCTCGGCGCCGATGCGGTGGAAGAATGCATCAGCGTTTTCATGCATGAGGCGCAACACCTGCGAACCCACGGTGCCGTAGCCAAGAATCGCAATACCAACCTGGGAGGTGGAAACGGCGCCTGTGGCGGCACTATTGGGAGCAGAAGTAGCAGTCATGGTGATCCTTCATTCGAGTTAACTGCCTCCCCGCGCTGCGCAAGGGAAAACCATTCGCAGTGAGGGGACGCATTGTTGAACGGGGGTTTTCAACTGGATTTCAACAACGGTGAAACAACAAATATGGTGCATGCACCCGCGGCTAACACAAAATTTGCGCTGCGGGTTATGAAATTAAGAGTGTACTGCATGCAGCGAAAACCGCGAATTATGCGGGGGATGCGGCCTCAATTTCTCAATTGCAAGCCTCAAGCGCAATCAAGTCCTCAACGGTCTGCCTGCGCAGCATGAGTTCCGCCTTCCCGCCGCGCACGCTCACCACCGCAGGTTTAGTCATCATGTTGTAATTGCTGCTCATGGCGTAGCAATAGGCGCCCGTCGCAGCCAGAGCCACCAGGTCCCCTTCCACGAGGTCCTGAGGAAGGTCGGCATCGTTGATCAGGATGTCGCCGCTTTCGCAGTGCGAACCGACGATCCGCGTTGGCACAGATTCTCCCTCTACAGTCCGTCCCACAGCGCGAACGTCGTACTGCGCCCCGTACAGCGCTGGGCGGATGTTGTCACTCATCCCCCCATCCACGGCCAGGTAGCGGCGTGTTTCGGTGTCGCTGATGTGCACGTCTTTCACGGTGCCCACGGTATACACCGTCACGGTAGAAGGCCCAGCGATGGCCCGCCCAGGCTCCACCAACACCCGCGGCGGCGCCACACCGAGCTCCTCCGCTTCCGTGCACACTGCCTTCAGCAAGTCCTGAGCTACTGCATCCACGTCCAAAGGTTGCTCGTCCTCGGTGTAAGCAATTCCGTAGCCACCACCGAGGTCCAGCAGCTCCAGGTCCACGCCTAGTGAGTAATGGATTTCTCGTTGCAGCCCCAGCACGCGTTGCGCCGCCAACTTGAAGCCTTCCGCATCAAAGACCTGCGAACCCACGTGGCAGTGCAGGCCAACCAGCTTCAATCCTGGCAATTCGATGGCCGCCTTGGCCGCCGCGTAGGCAGAGCCAGACGTCAAGGAGAAGCCAAACTTTTGATCCTCGTGGCTGGTGGCAATGAATTCATGGGTGTGGGCCTCGATGCCAGGCTTCACGCGGACCAGCACCTCCTGCTCCTTGCCCAGTTCCTGCGCCACCTGCGCCAAACGGTGCAGTTCAGTGTGGGAATCCAGCACCACATGGCCCACGCCCTCGGCAACGATGGTGCGCAGGAAGTCCTCTTCCTTGTTGTTTCCGTGCGCGGTGATGCGCTGAGCAGGGAACCCCGCTCGTAGGGCCACCTGTAGCTCGCCGAGCGAAGCAACGTCCAAGTTCAGCCCCTCTTCTTCCACCCACTTGGCAATCCGCATACTCAAGAACGCTTTGGAGGCGTAGTGCACGTTCTCCGCGCCGCCAAAGGCTCGCGCCATCGCCCTGCAGCGGCTTCGGAAATCATCCTCGTCCACCACAAACAGCGGGGTTCCGTACTCGGCGGCCAGATCAGCGAGCCCCACGCCGCCAATCTGCACCTGCCCTTCCACTCGCTGCGCGCCAATGGGCCACACGTGCGCGGGGATGGTGTTGAAGTCAGTCATAGTGGTGCGGGCTCTCCCTTGATCAGTGGGCGCGGAATGGAGTTGCGGTTGGAATTTGGCTGAACCACGCCCCCAAGGTCCAAGGCTTTAGAAGGCGCGGCTGCTTGGGGGCGTTTCATTACATACGCTCAGGAGCGCTCACACCGACCAAGCCCAGGGCATTTGCCAGCACCTGGCGGGTTGCGGCTGCAAGCGCCAAACGGGCGGTGTGGATTGGCTCAGCCTGCTCGCCCTGCTTTGGCAGGATCTGGCAGGAATCGTAAAAGCGGTGGAAGGTACCAGCCAGCTCCTCAGCGTAGCGGGCAACGCGGTGAGGTTCGCGCAGATCAGCAGCGCCCTTCACCACGGCCGGGAACTCGCCGAGGGTGCGGATCAGATCGCCCTCACGCTCGTGCACGAGCAGACTGAGGTCAAGTTCCGCCCCGGCGGCAGCACCGGCGCCGGCACCGGCATCGGAGTTTTCTACGCCCAAGCCAAGCTCAGCCGCCTTACGCGCAATGGAGCACAGCCGAGCGTGGCCGTATTGCACGTAGTACACCGGGTTATCCGAGCTCTGGGATTCCCACAGCGCCAAATCAATGTCCAGGGAAGAGTCCACGGAGGAACGCACCAACGCATAGCGAGCGCCGTCCACGCCGATAGCCTCCACCAGGTCATCCAGGGTGATCACGGTGCCGGCACGCTTGGACATCCTCACTGCCTTGCCGTCGCGGACCAGGTTCACCATTTGGCCAATGAGCACCTCCACGCGGGAGGGGTCATAGCCCATCGCTGCTGCTGCCGCCCGCAGGCGTGAAATGTAGCCGTGGTGGTCTGCGCCCAGCATGTAAATGGCCAGGGTGTGGCCCCGGTCGAACTTGTTCGCCACATACGCAATGTCACCGGCAATGTACGCGGCATCGCCGTCAGACTTGATTACCACGCGGTCTTTGTCATCCCCGTAGTTGGAGGAACGCAACCACCAGGCACCCTCAGATTCGTAAAGGTTTCCATTTTCTTTCAGCTTGTTCACGGCCGATTCCACTGCCCCGGACTCGAACAGGGAGTTTTCGTGGAAATACACGTCAAAGTCCACGCCGAACTCATGCAGGGTGGTCTTGATGTGATCGAAAATGATCTGCACTCCGGTGGCGCGGAACGCCTCAGCCTTCTCATCCTCGGGCAGGTCCAGCACACCTGGATTTGCGGCAAGTACCTGCTGCGCGATGTCCTGGATGTAGGCACCGCCATAGCCGTCTTCGGGAGTAGGCTCACCCTGCGCTGCGGCGATCAAGGAGTTGGTGTAGCGGTCAATCTGCCGGCCGTGGTCATTGAAGTAGTACTCACGGGTCACCTTCGCGCCTTGTGCTTCCAACACGCGGCCAAGTGAGTCGCCCACCGCGGCCCAGCGGGTACCACCAAGGTGGATGGGGCCGGTTGGGTTGGCAGAGACGAACTCGAGGTTTATCACTTCCCCACTCAAATCAGTGGAGTGACCATAGTTGCTCCCTGCTTCCAGCACCTTGGCCACGATTTCACCCTGCGCCGCGGCAGCCAGGCGAATGTTCAAAAAACCAGGACCCGCAATTTCAGCGGATTCAATCTCCTCGCGCTGCGCCAGCTCATCAGCCAAAAGCTGAGCCAACTCTCGCGGATTCATCCCCACCTTTTTTGCAACCTGGAGGGCAATGTTCGTGGCGTAATCGCCGTGCTCAGGGTTGCGCGGACGCTCCACCACAACCGTCTCCGGCAGCGCGGCGACATCCAAGCCGCGGGCAGCAAACACCTGCGCGGCAGACGTGGAAATGAGTTGAGAAAGATCTGCTGGGGTCATAAGGAGCTAGTTTAGCCCACAGGCTCAAACCCAGTTGACTCAAGCCAACCTCAAGCCAACACAGTCGTGCCAGTTGGACCCCTGCACCTGCATGCCGCACCGCCGCGCGAGCGCCGTGCCCCCTTGGGGCGCTGGCGGCGTCGGCACCGCTGCTGGTTTTAGCCCACTACCATCCAGCCGAGGACCGGCGTGGACTGCAGGTACACCAGGATGCAGAGGTACAACAGCAGGCCCAGGGAGTATTTCCATACCTCGGACATGATCACGCGCTCGCCGTTTTGCATCCCGGTGGCGTTGGCGGCAATGGCCAGGGTTTGCGGGCTCATCATCTTGCCAAGGGTGGCACCGGCGGTGTTCGCACCAACCAGCAGCGTTGGGCTCACGCCCACCTGACCTGCGGTGGTGGCCTGCATCTGGGCAAACAGGGCGTTTGCGGATGTCGCGGACCCTGTGACCCATGTGCCCAACCAGCCAAGGACTGGGGAAAGTAACGGGAAGATCGCCCCGGTTGCTGCCAGGAACGCGCCGATGGAAGCGGTCTGTCCGGAAAGATTCATCACATAGGCCAGACCCATCACCGCGGCGATGGTGAGCGCGGAGAAACGCATCTTGTACGCGCCCTTGCCCAGGTGGCCGATGCCCTCGGCAAAGCTGATCGCGTACTTGCTGTTCTTGCCGGTGAACACGTAGACGCACAGGGTGATCAGGCCGCAGATCATGAGGATCGTGCCAGGCGTGGACAACCAGTTGAAGTTAAAGATGGTGTTGGTCACGGGTTCGCCTTCGGCGTTCACCACGGCACCGTGGGTGACCGGCCATTCCACGCGGATGTCGGTGGCTTTGAGCGCGGCGGGGATGTCCACACCAAGGCGCCACAGGCTCGTGATGGAGAAGACCACCACGATGAGCAGGTACGGGAACAGCGCGAGGCCGGTCTGCTTGCCGCTGAGAACAATGGTTGCAGGGTCGATCTCCGAGGCCATCTCCTGCGGGGTGACCGGCTTCCATACGCGCAGGAACGCCACACCCACCGCGAGGGAAATAAGGCAGGCAACCACGTCCGTGAGCACAAAGGAGAAGTAATTGGAGGCGATGAACTGCCCACCACCAAAGCTCACGCCCAGCAGCAGCGCCATTGGCCACGTCTGGCGCATACCACGGACACCGTCCATGATGAAGGCCAAGATGAACGGCACGATCAGCGCCACCAGAGACACCTGGCGCCCGGCCATCGCGGCAACCTGTTCACCTGGGATCTCCGCCAGCAAGCCGCCGGTAGCAACAGGGATGCCCATCGCACCGAATGCCACTGGAGAACAGTTCGCAACAAAGGTCACGAGCACAGCCTTGATGGGCTTGAGGCCAATCGCCACCAACATGGCGGCCACAATCGCGATCGGGGCGCCAAATCCCGCAAGGGCCTCCAGGAGGCCGCCGAATGCGAAGCCGATCAACATGGCTTGCACGCGCATGTCACCGCGGCCGATCTTGGAAAACACCGCGCGCAAATCATCAAAACGGCCGGTAGCTACTGTGAGATCGTAAATCCACACCGCCATCCAAATGATGTACACAATCGGGAAGAGACCAAAGGCGGCGCCCTGCACAAATGCCATCAGGCTCAGCTCCGCGGGCATCCCAAACAGGAAGATCGCGGAGAGCAGTGCAACAACGGTGCTTGCCAGCGCCGACCAATGCGCCGGCCACTTGAGCACCATCAGGAACACAAAGAACGCCAGCAGCGGCACGATTGCTGTGGCGGCACTTAAGCCCAGACTTCCCCCTACTGCGTTGGTTACCGCGGTAAACATGCGTCTCCTTTCACAGGCGCCCACAGCGTCCCCCTCAAAACCAGCCGGTGTGCTGCGCGTGCGCGGGGCTTGACGGTGCGTTTCGACGCAGCCAAGACCCCAATTCACAGCGCTCCAGGGCGTGTTTCGGTGGAACGATCAAGCGCACTTTCCCGAGCGGAAATGCACTCCGTGTTCTGGCCTTTGGGGTGACCTTTGGGGCTGACCTCTTTCCAATCTGAGGATTTCAGAATCTCTGGGAGGTCGATTGGGGTGGATGTTCCGCTCCTCCAATGCACTTGGTAGCCTACGCGCTGTCTTTTAACTCACAACATTGCACAATTGTGCCCAATCCCACATTTTGGGCTTTTCGCTGGGATAGAACCACGTTGATACCTCGGGCGGGCCCACTATTTGGGTTCCACATTCCATCCAGCATGGAAAGCAAATCTGCTGGCAGGACACCTAATCGGGAATCGCCGCAACCCGTTGCACGCAGTTTTCACACACGAAAAAGGTTATTTTGGTCACGCCTTTGGATTTTGCTTTCCCGTTCCCAAATACAGGTGTGAGATTTTATACAACGGCGGAAGGCAATTCACGGGGACGTCGGCAATGCCCCATAGTGTGCAATTTTCTGGATGGATTCACCCCATTTCCCGCTACGGGCTGCATCTGCGCTGCATAGCGCCGCAACGCTTCGATGAGGGCGCTTACCCGAACCGTTGAATACCCTTTCTCCGCCGTCCCCCATGAGCATTTCCACAACATTAATGTTTTGTAATTGCCGCAGGTAGTGGCCGGTTTTTGCGGCGCAACACACTGGTTCGAACCGGTAGTATGGCAGCAGAAAGGCAAAGCACCTGCCGCGCACCCTACGAGGGAAATTTGCGTGACGGATTTATTTGCCGTTTACCCATTTTCCCAACGGACTAAGAAGGAGCCCCACCCATAATGAAAGTTGCGCTCTTTTCCACCTGCATCGGTGATGCAATGTTCCCCGATGCCTCCAAGGCAACTGCCCTCGTGCTTTCTCGCCTTGGCTATGAAGTGGTCTTCCCAGAAGCCCAAACTTGCTGTGGCCAAATGCACGTGAACACCGGCTACCAAAAAGAAGCCGTGCCACTGATTGAAAATTATGTTGAGGCGTTTTCAGATTCCTCGATTGACTATGTTGTTGCCCCATCAGGCTCCTGCATCGGTGCTGTTCGCGAGCAACACGAGCACATCGCGGAGCGCTACGGCTCCCCTGCTTTGCGCGACGGTGCCCGCACAGCGGCGAAGAAGTCACTGGACCTGCCCGAGTTCCTGATCGACGTTGCCGGCGTAGAAAACGTGGGCGCCTTCTTCCCACACAAGGTCACCTATCACCCTTCCTGCCACGGTCTGCGCTTCATCAAGCTCGGCGACCGCCCGTACCGCCTGCTTGAGAATGTGGAAGGCCTGCAGCTCATTGACCTTCCAAACAAGGAAGAGTGCTGTGGCTTCGGCGGCACCTTCTCCCTGAAGAACGCCGCAACCTCCGCTGCAATGGTGTCTGATAAATGCCGCAACATTGAATCCACCGGTGCTGAATTTGTCACCGGCGGCGATTCTTCCTGCCTGATGAACATCGCTGGCTCGCTTTCGCGCCAGCACGTAGGCATCCGCGCTATCCACATCGCCGAGATCCTGGCCTCCACCAAGGAGCACCCATGGACCCCAACCTCGGCTGCTTACTCGAAGGAGTTCATGCTGTGAGCGTCCACCTTGGTACCCCAACCATGCCGCCTCGCGCCTCGGATAGCTCCGAGCTGCGCCTCGGCGAGAACTTTGTCAAAGCCGCGAATGATGGCCTGAACAACGCCACCCAGCGCCGCAACCTCACCAAGGCAACCACCACGATCCGTGACAAGCGCCTGCGCGTCACTGCAGAAATCGAGGATTGGGAAGCACTGCGTGAGTCCGGTTCTCAGATCAAGCAGGATGTGGGCGCCCGCCTAGACGAGCTGCTGGTGCAGTTTGAGCAGGCAGTGACCGCCCGCGGTGGCCATGTCCACTGGGCCCGCGATGCGGAAGAGGCCTGCTCCATCATTGCCGGCCTGGTCAAGGAGACCGGCGAAGAGCACGTGGTGAAGATCAAGTCCATGGCAACCATGGAGATCGGCCTGAACGAGCACCTGCGCAAGGAAGGTATTTCTGCCCAGGAGACGGACTTGGCTGAGCTCATTGTGCAGCTTGGCCACGACCGCCCTTCCCACATCCTGGTTCCTGCAATTCACCGCAACCGCGCGGAGATCCGCGACATCTTCATCCGCGAGATGCCCAACACCGACGAGTCCCTGACCACGGAGCCAGCCGACCTCGCCGAAGCCTCCCGCATGTTCCTGCGCGAACAGTTCATGAAGGCCAAGGTGGCTATCTCCGGCGCGAACTTCGGCATCGCCGAAACCGGCACCGTGGCCATTATGGAATCCGAGGGCAACGGCCGCATGTGCCTCACCCTCCCCGACACCCTGATCTCCGTGATGGGCATCGAGAAGATCCTGCCCACCTACCAGGACCTTGAGGTGTTCCTGCAGCTTCTGCCACGCTCCTCCACTGGCGAGCGCCAGGCACCGTACGTTTCCACGTGGACCGGTGTGACGGAAGGCGATGGCCCCCAGAACTTCCACATCGTGCTGGTAGACAACGGCCGCACTGCGGTGCTGGCAAACGAACTTGGCCGCGAGGCACTCAAGTGCATCCGCTGCTCCGCTTGCCTCAACGTCTGCCCGGTGTACGAGCGCGCAGGCGGCCACGCATACGGCTCCACCTACCCCGGCCCAATCGGTGCAATCCTCACCCCACAGCTCACAGGCATCAAGGACAAGCACGATCCTTCCGCCTACCTTCCGTACGCCTCCTCGCTTTGCGGACGCTGCAATGAGGTGTGCCCGGTGAAGATCCCGTTCACCGACATCCTCCTCGAGCTGCGCCACCAGAAGATCGAGACGGACAAGCCCAAGATCGAAGCCGGCCTCATGGGCGCGATGCAGCTCGCTTGGGGCAACGCCACGCTGTGGAACACCCTCACCAAGATGGTCTTCATGGGCCGCATCTTGGGTGGCACCAACCACAAGATCACCCACATGCCAAGCTTCTTGGCCGGCTGGACCAACGTCCGCGACACCGCCGTGCCACCAAAGAAGTCCTTCCGCCAGTGGTTCAACTCCGAAGAGGCCCAGGCATTGCTTGACGACGCGCGCAAGCAAGCAGGCACCAACGGCGAGCAGGCGAAGTAAAGGAAGTGCCAAACATGGACGCAAAAACAGAGATTCTTGAGCGCATCCGCAACGCCAACGCTTTGGCACACGCCCCCGAGCGTGTGGAGACCTCAAGGGACTACATCCAACACACCGACCTGCCCGCAGACGAGTTGCGTGAATTGCTGATTGACCGCCTTGTGGACTACAAGGCGCAGGTAGTCCGCAGCTCAGCAGAGGACCTGGGAAAGACAATCCTGGAGGTGCTCAACGAGCGCGGCGCCAAAGACATCCGCTTTGCGCCAGGTCTCGACCCCGCGCTCTTCGAGGGTTTTTCCGGCACCGCCGAGGCGGACTCCACCTCCGTGGACCCACGCACCCTCAATGATGTTGATGCCGTGGTCACGGATTCCCACGTGGCAAGTGCCCAAACGGGCACGATCTGCCTGGAGTCCGGCGACCTCTGCGGCCGCCGCGCCCTCACGCTCGTACCCGACTGCCACGTCTGCATCGTGCGCATGGAAAACGTGGTGTACGGCGTCCCTGAGATGGTGGCAAAGCTCAGCCACGAGCTGCCAAACACCATGATCTCCGGACCATCGGCCACCTCAGACATCGAGCTCAACCGCGTGGAGGGCGTTCACGGCCCCCGCACCCTAATCTGTGTGATCGTGGATTAACCGAGAAACTCTACTCCCAGCAGGTTTGGTCAGCCACACCTGCTGGGTGCTAATATGAGCCAGGTTGCAATCCGCAATCCAAGTCTCCGTAGCTCAGTGGATAGAGCATTGGTTTCCGGTACCAAAGGTCGCACGTTCGAATCGTGTCGGGGACACAAAAACACCGCCTTACGGCGGTGTTTTGTATTTCTACAGTGCCCCACTCAATGCCCTGACCCGCTGCTTTCACTCCGGGGCGTCCTACCTTGTGAACTTGAACCTGGTGACGTCGGTAGCGGATTCTCCCTTAGCCTGCCCACTGAAGCAGTGCCTTGATCTCCTGCTTTGCGTGTGGAGTGAGCGCTTTGTTGTCTCGGAGCATTTGTGCGCCTCGGAGCCGGATGAACTGGCGATATTCCTCGGCATTTTCCGGGCTTTGGGTTTCTACCGTCTCCCGGGCCTGGTGCATTTGGCTCATGTCCTGCAGCACCTGGCGGCGGATCACCCAGCGCCCCCAAAGCAAAATCAGGGCGCACACGAGTGCAACCACGGCAGCGGCGGGCGTCCAGAGGTACAGCAACCCAGCTAGGACCATGAGGGCTGTCACCAGTACACCAACTGAATGTACGTAATCCTGGCGGTCCTTGGAGAGCGTCTGCTGCCCCACCGCGATAAACGTTTCTTTGAAACTCGGGCGAGCATTGCCGTTGTGTGAAGAAGATGTAGACATTTTTCTGTTCCTAGCCCTATTCCTAGCCCTATTCCTAGCCCTGCGTACGCAGGTATTCTACGGCGGATTCGGTGACCACATCCACAGCCTGCTGCACCTCGGCGGGTGCATGTGGGAAGCTCACGGAGACGTCAGCCACCTTGTGCATATCCAGGTCATTCCAGGAATCGCCGAGGGTGTGCACTTCCACGGTTTCTCCGAGTTCTTGTTCCACGAGTTCGCGCAGGTGAGTCAAGCCAGTTCCCTTGTTGGCGCCGTGTGGCACCAGGTCTAGGAAGTTCTGGTTGCGATGTACCTCTACCGCGCAACCAACATTCTCCCGTAGCCACTGCTCCACCTGCACAAACTCGGGCTCGGGCAGGTCCACCCACAATGGGACGCCCACGAACTGGTGCTTGTCCAGGTCCGCCACATCCAATGGCACAAAATCCAAAATCAGATCCGTTGCCCCCTCGCTGGAAATGTTATTTGCCAGTTGCACGTCGGGGCTATCCAAGGTGGTGGCAAATATCGCCACACCCTTGCGCGCACCGAACTCACCCAACACCTCACGTACCACCGATGTTGGGATGGTGTCCGCGATGATCGGCGAAAAGTCCTTGTCAGTTACCACGGCACCGGTGTAGAGGACGTAGTAATCAAAGGGCAACGCCTCTTGTTCAATGGCCAACTTGGTAGCCTCAATGGATTTGCCGGTGTTGCACACCGCGATGTTCCCGCGGCTCCGCCATTCCTCCAAGGCTTCTTTGGTTCCAGGTGCCACTTTGCGATTGAAGAACAGTGTGCCGTCGAGGTCAATGCTTGCGAGTTTTTTCATAATTGTTCCCTAAGGTGTTGGTGCGCAGGCTTTACAGCAGTGAACAGGCAAATGCGATTACACGGACTGGACTGCGGGCCACTTGCCAATAGTTACCTTCTCAAGACGCAGGCCGCGGTCCCAGATTATTGCTGGTGCACCGCGGCCTATGCTGTGCCGCTTGAAGGTGCGGCGGAAGTGATTGGATCGCTTAAGGGGCGAGGATACCTGCCCAGTAGCCAAGAATACCCACGGCGAACATGCCGAAGATGATCCAGATTGCATTGACCTTCTTGCGCAGAAGCCACATGCAGAGGAACGTCAGGCCCAGTGCAACGAGGCCAGGCAGGAGGGCATCCAGGGTGTCCTGCATGGTGGTGACCACCGTCTCACCCTCTTGGTTGGTGTACTCGGTGAGCACGAATGGGATATTGATACTGGTCCACTTGCTCACCAGGGAGCCCATCACAAACAGACCCATGATGGACGCGATCTGCGTGAGGCGCTGCAGCGTATGGCCGCCAACCTCAGAAACCACCTCAATACCCTTCTGGTAGCCGGCCTTGAAGCCGTACCAACGGGTAGCGATGCGCAGCACGCTCAGGCCAACGAAGAACAGCAGTGGGCCTAGCAGGTTACCGTTGATGGCAAGCGAGGCACCAAGCGCAGCAAGCACAGGGCGCGCGGTGCCCCAGAAGATCGGGTCACCCACACCGGCCAGGGGACCCATGAGGCCCACTTTCACGTTGGTGACGTCGGCTTCTGAAATATCCTCACCGGCTGCGCGCTGGCGCTCCATAGCGGTGGTCACGCCGAAGATTGAGGAGGCTACCCATGGTTGAGTGTTGAAGAACTCCAGGTGGCGGCCCAACGCAGCAGCCTGGTCTTCCTCCTTGTTGTAGAAGCGCTTGATCGCGGGGATCATGGTCACTGCCACACCGATTGCCTGCATGCGCTCGAAGTTGAAGGAGCCGAGCATGAAGGTGGAGCGCCAGTAGATGGACCAGTAGTCGCGCTTGGTCAATTCGGGGACGTCACGCTTTGGCAGGACGTCTGCACCTGGGTTGATTGGTTCAGGAGTAGTCATGATGGTTCCTGCCTCACTCGAGTTCGTTGTCGTAGTTAGCACCCACACGCACTGGCTGTGCAGCACCTGGCGCCTTGATGGCGTCGTGGAAACGTGGGTTGAGCTGGACGTAAATCACTGCCAGGCAGGCACCAATAATGCCCAGGCCCACCAGGTTCATGTCTGGGATGAAGGCGGCGATTACGAAGCCCAGGAAGAAGAACGGCATGAGAGCCTTTGCCTTCATCATGTTGATCACCATGGCGTAACCAACAACCACAATGAAGCCACCGGCGATCTGTAGACCAACGGAGACCACCTCTGGGATGGAGTTGAGCCAAGTTTCCACTAGGTCAGTGCCGGCTGCCGCAGCAACGGCCGCGGTGGGAACCGCCACGCGCAGGCCCTGCAGAAGCAGCGCGCTGAAGTGCATGATTTCCACGCCTCTGAAGTTGGCGTCTTTGGCAAACCTGTCCGCTTGGTGCTGGAAGAACACCGCGATAGTACGAACAAAGATAGTGAGCACCTGACCAGCCGCAGCCAGCGGAACAGCGATAGCAACACCTGTCTGGATGGGTTGCTCACCGACGATCACCACCACAGCGGCAATCGTGGAGGCGAGGGCGGCGTCTGGGGCCATTGCGGCGCCCACGTTCATCCAGCCGAGCGCGATGAGTTCGAGCGTACCGCCGAGGATAATGCCGGTTTCGAGGTCGCCCAGCACAAGGCCCATCAGAGTACAGGCCACGAGTGGGCGGTGGAACTGGCGCTCGTCGAGCACCGATGCCATACCCGCAACCAATGCCACGAGGATGACGAGGATAAATTGGGTGGTAGACATTACACCAATCCTTTTTCTTTGAGCTTGCCCATCATGTCAGTGCGCTGGCTGTTGGGAACTTGCTGGAGGGTCATCTTCACGCCGAGGGCATCCAGGGCCTTGTAGGCGGCAACGTGCTCGTCGTCTACTGAAACGGCCTCGGTAATGAGGGTCATACCCTGTTTGAAGGTCACACCGCCAACATTGACTTCATTCACCTTCACGCCGGCTTCAATGAGCTTGAGCGCATCCATTGGGCTCTCCACCACGATCATGGTCTTCATGCCCTTGTACTCGGGGTTGAAGTACACGCGGATAGCCTTGTCCACGGGAAGCACGTTGGTGCGCGCTGAAGCAGGCCCCACTTGCAGGAGCAATTGCTTGCGCAGCTTGTCATTTGCCGCCGCGTCGCAAGCGGCAATGAGGGTTTGCGGCCCCCAGTGATTCACCCAGGAACCAGCAACCTGGCCATGGATGAGGCGGGAGTCGATGCGCAGGAAGACCACGTTCATGGTCTCGTTGGGGTCACGCGGGAAATTGGGATCAATCTCGCCTGCGGGAGCTGCAGCGGGAACGACGTCACCAGCAGGCTGTTCACCGGCTGGCTTCGGAGCCTTGCCACCTTTAAAGGCGCGGACGCCCGTGGACCCGGCTTTGAGGGCTTTTTTCACGAGGGACTCTACGGTGGCCCCAGAGCGCTTAGCGCCCTGGAATACCTCCATAAGCATGGGAATGTTCACACCAGATACCACGTCCGCATTTTCGCGTTCTGCAACAAAGCGCGCAGCGGCGTTGTAGGGGCTACCACCGAAAAGGTCCACCAAGAACACAACCTCTTCGCCGTCAGGGACAACGGCGGCGTAGGCATCGAGGAGATCATCTGGGCCTTGGCCTGGCAGGAAAGTAATCGCGTGAGCGTTTTCCACCTTGCCAACGATCATTTCAGCGGACGCAAGGAGTGCTGGTGCTGATTCACCATGTGTAGCAATCACGATAGAAACCATGTGCTTCTCCGTTTTGGTCAGCAGGAATTTTTGGATAAGCAACCGAACAGGCAGCCTGCCTCCGACCCGTATCGTGCAGTCCGCCGCCTTCAGTTGGACTCAGTGCGCCCCCCTCAAACGGGGCAGAACAAGCTTCTTCACCATGCCCGTTCCCACACTGGCCCAAATCCCACATTTTTTCGTTCCCCCGTTTAGGTCAGGTTCTACCGCGCGGACTTCCGTTCCAGTTCGGCGAATTTTCAAACACAGTCAGGCACAATTTCCAAAATACTCGGTATTTTCCAGCGTTTTGGCAGGCGAGCAGGCTTACGTAATAACTATAAGAACATAGATAAAAACCAAGCTACCCCCGCTTGTGATCTATGTCACCTTCACGGCAACGGCCCAACAAACATCACAATTTACCCCCAAAAGGGGGCATTAATTTAATAACCTCGTTCACAAACTTTCATCTACGGTATTGACCCGATACAGCCGTGAAAGAAATTTGACACCTCGCGCGACAATCGGACTATGCTTGGGTTCAGTTCTCAGGGCGGGGCGAAATTCCCCACCGGCGGTGATACCAAGCATTGCTTGGGCAAGCCCGCGAGCGCCTCCCAACTGTTGGGAGGGTCAAGCAGATTGTGGTGAGATTCCACAGCCGACGGTCACAGTCCGGATGAAAGAGGACGGCTGATAGCGAACTCAACGAGATCACGCGATGCACAATCGCTTTCCTGTGTTCCCACAGGAAGCACCGTGATTGCGCAATTGTCCGTGTACTCATTAGAGTTCCACTCAACCAACAGCCTTGGGGATTTACTGTTTGTGAACACGTGTTTGCTGCACAAATTGTGCCGCAAACCCCTCAACAAAGGATTGTTCAAGTGAATCTTCTCAATGATTTTCTGGGTGCCACCCTCTACATCGGCGGCGTTCCCATTCTGTGGCGTGAGATCGTTGGAAATGCCTTCGGTCTTGCCTCCGCAATCGGCGGTATGAAGCGCGTTGTCTGGGCGTGGCCAGTGGGCATCATCGGAAACGTGCTCCTCTTCACCGTTTTCATGGGTGGACTTTTCCACACTCCACAAAACCTCGACCTCTACGGGCAGGCCGGCCGCCAGGTGATGTTCATCATCGTCAGCGTTTACGGCTGGTGGACCTGGTCCCGCGCAAAGCGCCAAGGTTTGAAAGAGCACGAAGAGCTGGATCCATCCCGCTCCATCGTCTCTGAGCCACACGAAACCGCCGAGGCCGTGCAACCACACTGGGCAACGAACAAGCAGCGTGCGGGCATGATCGCCTTCGCAATCACCGGCACCATCGTCTTCTCATGGATCTTCTCCGCCCTCGGCTCCTGGGGCCCAGTTGCCGATGCCTGGATTTTCACCGGCTCCATCCTGGCCACCTACGGCATGGCCAGGGGCTGGACCGAGTTCTGGTTGGTGTGGATTGGTGTGGACATCGTTGGTGTTCCATTGCTGCTCATCGCGGGCTACTACCCATCCGCAGCGCTGTACATCGTGTACGCCGCGTTTGTGATCTGGGGCTTCATGGTATGGCTTCGGGTTCAGCGCCAGAAGGAGCCCGCACAGGAAAACCCTGGCCAGTTGGCCAGGGTGGCATCCGGATCCTAGATCCCGCGGGGCATCACAAGCCACGCAATAAAGTAGAAAATCGCCTGCGGCCCAGGAAGCAGGAAGCTTGCCAAAAATGCGATACGCAGCAAGGTGACGTTCCAGCCGTAGGTTTCCGCAAATCCGCCAAGTACACCGGCAACCATTGAATCGGTGGTGCTGCGGTGCAACCTGCGCTGCAGGAACGGTGTGTTTTGGCCAACTGGCAGGCCGTCGCGGTCATAGGTGGTGCCGGCAAAAGTATTCACGGGAAGCCCTTTCTCAGTGGAATTGTTGCTGATGCCACCTATTTTGCGCGCCGAGGGGCGAGGCGCGCATCGGGGTTGTCCCTGAAAAATTCCCTGATATTCGGGGCTAACCGACGCAGCCAGCGTCGCTACCGCTCAGGGAAGGCTTGCTCGGCGCAGGCTGCGCTCTGAAAGTCAGTTACTGCATCTAGCTTCACTTCGAGCACTTTGCGAAAAAACTGCTGCAACACCTCAGATTCCTCAGCGCTCATGTGGTCAAAGACGACCTTTCGCACCACTTCCACATGCCCAGGCGCTGCCGCCTCGATGCGCTTCTGCCCTTCGTCGGTAAGCTGCACATGCACCCCGCGGCCGTCGTGCTCAGCTTTAGCCTTAGTCACCAGCCCGCGGCGTTCCATTCGGGTGATCTGGTGGGAGGTGCGGGAACGATCCCATTCCAATTGAGCGCAAAGCTCTTTGAGACGCATCGTCTTTTCCGGATGCTCGGAAAGTGCCACCAACACCGCGAACTCCGAGGCAGTAATGCCCTCCCCTTGCTGCAGCGTCTCATCCAGGCTGCGGTCGATGCGGTGGATTGAGCGCAGCAACAGGCGCCATAAATCCTGCTCTTCGGGGTTGAGCCACCTTGGTTCGGTGGAGGAGGCTGCAGGAGAGTTCTCTACAGATGCGGTCATTGAGATCACGCAACCTTTCAAATCTGTTGAAGTGTCCATTATTGCAAGGTAGTTACCCATTTTTCCAAAAGCATCTGTGCTACCGATCAGATGTGCGCCAGGCAGAATCCTGAGCGTTTTTAGCGGCCAGCATTCTCCGCGACACACCGGTGAGGCCTCGGAAAGCTGCAGGTAAATACCGTGATGAAAATAAATATAGCAAAATAGTTGACACATCACCATGAGGGTGTATTGTGTTTTGTAGACACGGCAACAAGCCACTGCTTCCCGCTTCCGCCGCATTGCGCGGCGGACCTTGGGCCTTGGGTCTCGGGCCTCGGGCCTTGGGCCTTGGGCGTGGGGTGTTGTCCGTGAAATATCAACAGACTTCTAAGGAGCAATCATGACTGACTTCACCGGTACCTACGTTCTCGACGCTGCACACTCCGAGATCGGCTTTGTTACTCGCCACGCTGCTGTGACCAAGGTACGCGGCAAGTTCGACGAGTTCGACGCATCCGTGACCATCGATGGTGCTGCCCCAGCCAACAACAAGGCTGTTGCAACCATCAAGGCCAACTCCCTGAACACTGGTAACGCTGACCGTGATGCTCACGTTCGCGGCGATGACTTCTTCTCTGTTGAGCAGTTCCCAGAGATCCACTTCGAGGCCGAGGGCTTTGACTTCCAGGGCCAGGAGGAGTTCGAGGTCGAGGGCAACATCACCATCAAGGGTGTGACCAAGCCAGTTCGCCTCAATGTTGAGTTCTTGGGCGTTGCTGAGGATCCTTACGGCCAGACCCGCCTTGGCTTCGCGGCTTCCACCAAGATCAACCGCAAGGATTTCGGTATTGACTTTAATGCTCCTCTGAAGACCGGCGGCCTGCTGCTGTCTGAGGAGATCAAGATTGAGATTGACGGCTCCGCTGTGAAGCAGGGCTAAGCTGATCCCCCTTCAGCAGGTCTAATCTTCCCCTGAGAAGGTGGTGAGCAATTCACCACCTTCTCTTTTTTATGGGCGGGCTACGTTGTAGACGTATTTCACCACACCGTTGGGGTAGGCCTCATGCTCTACGAGCTCAAGCCACTGGGCGGCGAGGTCCGCCTCAGTAAACAGGCGTTTGCCCGCCCCCAAAAGCACAGGGAATACGAGCAAGTGGTATCGGTCCACGAGGCCCGCTTCAGCAAGGCTTTTCCCCAGTGTTGCGGAACCGTGCACCAGGATTGGTCCGCCCTCAGTGTGTTCTTTGAGCTCCCGCACTTCATCGATGCTCCGCAGGATGGTTGCGGGCCAGCCTGCGTCTTGCTTTTCCAAGGTGGTGGATACAACGTAGCGGGGCATGGCGTTGTATTCCGCAAATTCTTCCATGGTGGGCCAGATTGGTGCGAAGGCTTGGTAACTGTGACGCCCGAGGAGCATTGCACCAGCTTCTTGTTGTTCGCGGCCTTTGATCTCATACATCTCGGGGAGGAACTCCACTTGGGTGGTCCATCCGGTGTTGCGGTAGCCGGGTTCACCGCCGGGTGCTTCCATCACTCCGTCTAGGGAGATGAATGCCGTCACAATAATTTCACGCATCGCACAATCCTAGGCCTATTCCTGGCGGCTTCCTATTTGCTTCAGGGATTCAATCCCCAAGTCCAGGTTTCTCCGGATGGAGTCATATCGCTCAGGCACGCATGTAAGCACGAATACTTGGGTGTGTTCAGCTATTTCCTCAAACAAGCCAGCCATTTTTCTGATACGGCGTTGGTCAGTGGCTCCAAGGGCGTCATCGATGAACACCGGAACTTGACTCTGGGCTGTGAGTTTGGCAATTGCAAAACGGTTGAGCACAGCCAGCTGTTCTTTAGCACCACCGGAGAGTGAATCGAGGGGTAGGCGGATATGGCCTACCTCGCGCTCTTGGAGGGTGAGGGCATCATCCACTTGGAACTCCACCTCGTGGCCATACACGGCCCGTGCCAGGCGCTTGAGTTCCTGCACGTAGGGTGCCGCGTATTTCCTGCGGGCTTCGTCTCGATTGTTGCGCAACGTGCTGTGGAGCAGGTGCGCGGCTGCAGCTCGGCGTTCCACGGCTTCTGCACGCCGGCGAAGTGCGTGGAGGTTTTCTTCGGCCAGCATGAGTGCCTCTGCGGCACCCGCGTTGTTGCGGATGTCTTTCTGAAGCTGATCGAGGCGCGCCCCGGCCTCAGCTTCACGGATCTTGGTGTTCTCCAGTTCCTGTGCGATGGCATCGCCCTCAGCACGCAACGCCGCCAGGTCAAGACCTTGGGCCTTTGCTTTTGCTTCGTGGAGTTCTTCCGTTGCTGTGTTGAGAGCACTGTTGGCAGCTTCGAGTTCTTGTTGGAGCTTTTCGGTTGGCTGCTCTGCTTCCTTTTGAGCAAGGTCCTTTGCCAGTTGTTGCGCCTGTTCTTCGGCATCATTCGCAAGGGCCTGTGCAGGAAGCAACTCCAGGCGGGCCCCGCCTTTGAGTGCAAGTTCGAGCGCAGCGGATGCCCCACGATACTCCACACGGGTTTCCCCGAGCTGGGCCTCTACACTGGAAATCTCCGCTACCAGCTCCTCCACGCCTCGATCCGCACCCAGATCGGGTTGGTTATCTTCTTTTTCCAGACCTTCCCCTTCCAACGCGTCCCGGAGCGCGGCTATGCCGAACTTCACTTCCTCCTGGCTGCGTCCGGCAAGCAATTGGTTCAGGCTACTTTGGGTGTTCTTGAGCTGGTGAGAAGCCTCTACCCAAGCTGCGTGCTTTTCTTTGAGTTGTTCCAGCGTGTCCACTTGGCTCTGCTCCAGCAGGCGCTCAAGGCGTGCCCGGGCACGTGTGACGGCCTCCGCTCGATCCCGAGTACTTTCTCCTGCTTTGAAGATTGCTCGCAGCCCTGCGTGTTCAACAGTGATGTCCTCGACGACCGGTATTTTCACTCCATCTGCATCGACCTGGGTTGCGGCACCGTCAAGACTTATCTCCAGTGTTTCGCTGCCGTCACCCAGCTCCAGGTGAAGGCTGGCAGCGGCGCTTTTGGCAACTGCCTCCAATGCCTTGAGCTCAGTTTGCGCTTCTTCTACCTCCGCCAAGGTTGCGCCCGCGATTTCTGGTACGGCCTTCAGTTTCCGAATCGATGCGGTGAGGGCCCCAATTTCCTCTTCTTCCTGAAGCAAGCGAGCAAGTTCGTCGCGTTGAAGCACCTTTCGCTGCTGGGTCCTTAATCCATCCAGCTTCTGCTGCAACTGCTCTTCACGGGCCAGAAGGCGGCTTTGTTTTTCCCTCGCCGCTTCCACGGCTTGCTCTTCAGCTTGAGCCTTTTCCGCTAGACCATCAATGCCAGCCAGCATTTGCTGCGCTTTGGCCAAGGCTTTTTCCACCTGCGCTTGTGCTGCGTTTCGGTCCTCCAAAACACGAGCTGCACGTTCTTGCTGGTGAGAAGCAGATTCCCAGCGGGATTGCGCCAGGGAAACGCTGTGGTGGAGTTTTTCTGCCAGCTCGATCTCCTGCTGAATCTCGCGTTGGGCCTGCTCGATTTCGGGGATCTTCGCTTGCGCAAGTTCTTGGTCAGCGATTGCTTGTTCAACCTGTGCAACATTGTGCTGCACATTCTCGTGGTATTGCCGAGCTTGATTGACCGCTTCTTCACCATCAGCCACGGCGTTTCGGGCTTTGAGAAGGTCCCCTGAGGGTTTGCCCGTGGCGGAGAAGTAATTGCTGTATTCCTTCTGAACTCGTTTCTCAAGCTCGGTCAAGGCTTCGGTTTCCAGGCTATTTCCTTGCTCACCCTCGGCGGAAAGTACGGTGGTTAATGCGGGAATACCAGCGGCTTCAATTGCGGGTGCGGCCTCGCCTTGGCGCATAAACAGCGCCTCACTGAGGTCGCTGTCCATGTGAGTGCCAATGATTTCTGCCAGCCGCTGGTCGGCATTGGTGCCTGTGAGCACGCCGCGTTCAGATACTGGAGCTTCAATGGTGAGTTCATGAATCTTGGACTTGAGCCAGCGCTTATGGATGCTGAGGCAGTATGGTCCGATTTCGAGGGTGAGCGTCACCTCAGGACCTACATCTTTCCCGTATGGCTGGGTGGCACGAATCTCTTTCTTGCTGCTGGCAAATGGAGTGTGGAGAACGTGGTGGATCGCCTCCATGATGGTGGATTTGCCTTGCTCATTTGGGCCGGAGATCATCACCAAGCCGGTGCTTGGGATGTTGTTGATCTCCAAGTGTTCGATTACTCGGAAGTGGGCAATGCTAATACTGCGCAAAATCATGGCTCTTACCTCCCCGCCTTCTGGGCGCTAACGCTCGCGCCTCCGCCTACAACACCGCCTACGCCCCGTGTTTCCGAACTTATGCCGTAATCAAGCCCACTGCTGAGCCTAAAGAGCAGGTTGATTGCATCTTTTGCAGTTTCTGCCCCCTTCGCGTCAACCCGCCCAATCATTTCATTGCCGTTTCCGGTCCGCGCCAGTTCTCGAAGTTGCTCGAGGGTGGTTGCGGCGAATCCACTGAGACCGAATTCTTCGAGTTCTTCCTCGCCGGGTTCGATCATCAAATCCATGAGACGCTGGCGTTCGTATAGAGCCGCGAACACCGGACGGAGTTCCTCAATCCCTTCTTGGAGATGCCTCATTGAGCGCAGGTCCAATGAACCGATGAGTGCGTACTTCACTACCGTGGTCTCTTTGAATTTGTAGTCTCGGAGCTGTTGTAGGAAGTCTTCAACATCGTTGAAGTGATTAACCTCCGCCACGATGGACTCAAAAGTCCACTTCCCCACTGGCACCACCTCAACGGAGACAGTGCTGCTTCCGTGAACGCCGCCAACGCGCTTTTCAATCTCCACTACCAGTGCGTTCCCGGACGCAAACTCACCGCGGCCTCCTTCCCCGAGTTTGTGGAAGTCCGTGGTTTCCGGCGAACCGGAGTACCACACCTTGCCGCTGGTCCCCAGGGCTTGCGTGGAGTGGGTATCTCCCAATGCAAGGTAGTCAATAACACCTTCCGCGATGCGCTCTTCCACAGCATTGAGGTCAATGAGGGCGGTGTTCGTGGTATCCCCGAATCCTTCCACCGCACCGTGGCCTACGGCGATCCTAATGGTGTTTTCCGCCGGCTCAAGGTGCCGGAGCGAGGCCGCCACGAGGTCCTCGCTCGGTACCTTGGAAAGCAGCGGTGCCCCGACGAGCTCAACATGAGGTGCCGTCTCCACCTGGACCGGGGTGCTGTCAGCCAGCACATGCACTCCCTCGATCTCCTGGGCGCGATAAAACACGGAGTCTGCAGTAAGTGGGTCATGGTTTCCGCTCATCAAGTACACCGGCACCGGCAATTGCCTGAGAACCTCGAGAGCACGCCCGGTAGTTTTTGGGGCGAGCGAGTTGTGTTCAAACACGTCACCGGCAACCACAATGAACGCACAGTCTCGCTCTTTCGCTATCTCACCCAGGCGGCGAACAGCGGCGAGGCGGTCTGAGGCAAAGCGCTCCTGCGCGCCTTCATCCTCGCCGCTCAAAAACCAGCGGGTCATCCCGAGCTGGAAGTCTGATGTATGCAGGAACCGAATGTTCATAGTTGCTTTCCTATCATGAGCCCCGGACACATGCTCGCCACCTCAACCCAACAAACCAAACAAATGTTCGAAACGTCGTTGGAAGCCCACATCACTCCAAATGCGTCAGCTCGTAGTAGAGATCCTCCAGCTCGGATACGGCGCGCAGCGTGTCCACCGTTGCAAAGCTCACCTCTGCAAGAGCCTTGTGAAGCAAGTTGAGGTCAGAGTCATCCAGAGCCGGGGCAACCGCGGGATTGGGAAGGTCCGGCAGCGGCTTACCGCGCCAGAACAAGTCCTCACTGCCTTGGGCGTTTTCCACGCCACGCTGCTGGCCAATCCGCAGCGCCTGTTGCTGCAGCTCAATAAAGTTCAGGCCCCGGAGCTCAAAAATAGCCATGGGGTGCGCAAAGAAGTAGTCAGCAGCCTTAAGGAACACCGCCACCAGGTGCTTGCAGCAGTACTGAGAATCCGGGCAGTCGCAGCGCAGACCAAACGCCTCGTGTTCCTGCTTCACCAGCAGTTCAAGCACGTCCTCGGTGAATTCCCCCTCTTGCATTTTACGCAGCTTCACCGGGGAATCAGCCAACATTTGCCCAATCTGGCCAAGGCGCTCGGGGCTACGGTACGGGAAGGAAATGGTCACGGTGAAAGGCTCATTTTGGCTACCCGCAACTTCCGCGACGAGCACGCCCTCGCGCACGTCGAAGGCCACCACCATCGCGTCACGGTAGTACTCACGCCCGCGGCGGACCCGGCCACCGTCGGTAATCTCCAGCGGATAGGTTCGCAGGATCTCGGGCAACTGGGGCGTGAGCGTGCGCGCTGAGGTGCGATCCATCGCCCCACCGAGCACCACAACGTCATCCGCTCCAAGGTCTTCGACGTCCCGTTTCGCGCCGAAGTTGTAGTAGATCACGTTGTCTTTGTGCACCCCGCGCGGGCGCTTCCGCTCAGTCATGTTGACCTCCAAAAAACACCATTACTGCCCCCTATAGCTCAGCAACATCGAAAGCTCTTCCACGCTGAGCTCAGTGAGCCAGCCTTCGCCATCTCCCACAATTGTGCTTGCCAGCTTGGTTTTGCCATCGATGATGTCCTGGATTGATTCCTCGATGGTCCCGGCGGTGATCATTTTGTACACGGTGACGTCTTGGCGCTGGCCAATGCGGTACGCGCGGTCGGTGGCCTGGTTTTCCACGGCGGGGTTCCACCAGCGGTCCATGTGCACCACCACGGATGCCTGAGTGAGGTTGAGCCCCGTGCCGCCCGCTCTGAGGCTGAGCAGCATCGCCTTGGGGCCGTCGTCACGCTGAAAATTTTGCACCATCTTGTCGCGATCCTTCTTGCTGATTGCGCCGTAGAGAAACGGGATGTGCTCGCCAAAGTATTCGCTGAGGAATGGCTGCAGCATGTTGCCAAAGGCAGCGTATTGGGTAAAGATCAGCACTTTTCGCCCGGATTCCACAGCCTGATCCAACAAATTCATGAGCTCTTGCATTTTGCCGGAGCGGTGGCGGCCTTTGATGAGGATTGGTGAGTCGTCCCCAAGAAAGTGCGCAGGGTGGTTGCAGATTTGCTTGATCCTGGTCAGCGAGGCCAACACCAGCGCACGCCGCCCCTGGGTAGGCGCCTCTTCGAGTTGCTTCTTGAGCTGCTCGACATACGCCTTATAGAGCGCCGCCTGTTCCTTGGTCATCGGCACCGTAATGATGTTTTCCGTTTTCTCCGGCAGGTCGCTAATGATCGCTGGATCTGTTTTCAGCCTGCGCAAGATCAGCGGCGCGGTGAGGGTCTTGAGTTGCTCAATGCGCACCTCATCCTGATAGCGCTCGATCGCGCGGGCAAAGTGGTTACGGAAAAAGCTCGCGGAACCCAACACGCCGGGGTTGCAAAAGTCGAGGATGGATCGCATCTCCGTCAAGCGGTTTTCCACCGGAGTGCCCGTGAGTGCCACCCGGTGATCGCTGGGCAAACTGCGCACCGCTTTACTTTCCTTATTTGAAGCATTCTTAATTCTCTGTGCTTCATCGAGCACCACCCGGCGAAAGTGCACGCCCGCGAGCACTGCTGAATCACGCAGCACGGTGCCATAGCTGCTGATCACCAGGTCCACCTCATGCACGGCGCGCACCAGCTCCTCACCCTTCGCGCGAGAAGATCCATGGTGCACCATCACCTTCAGCTCCGGCACAAACTTCTGCGCCTCGCGCCGCCAGTTCTCCACCACGGAGGTCGGCGCCACAATCAGGGTGGGCAAAGGCCCGCTTTCCGACGCCCCCAAGGCCCGAACGCCCTCATCGCGAGCGGGGGAAAAACGCTCCACTGCCTCCAGCGCGAGGAGCTGAAGGGTCTTGCCAAGGCCCATGTCATCTGCCAGCACGGCACCCACATGGTTTTGCGCCATCCAGTACAGCCAATCCACACCGCGGCGCTGGTATTCGCGCAGCTCAGCATGCACCTGCGGTGGTATCTCCACCCGCACGGGCGCCGGCAAGTCCGTGGCTTGCAGGCCCCCTATGAGCGCCTGGTGCCATTTTGATCCGGTGTACTCCACCACCTCGGGGTCTGAAGACTCCATGGCCAATTGGCGCAGCTCGCCGAGGGTGATCGCGCCGGGGTCGGTGAAGTCCTGCTCGTAGGCCTCCTTCAGTCTGGCAAGCTCGGCTTCAAGCGCGGCGATTTCCGCCTGATTCTCAGGGGTGGCTGCGCGGGCGAGCTCGAGCTCCGCCTCAAGTTTTTCAATCTCGGCCTTGCGCCGCTTTTTTGAATGCTTGGCAAGCTCAGTCATGTACTTGGTTGCCCTGCGCAAGGACTGCGCATCCGCCATCACCCACTTGCCGCGCAGCAGGATCAATCCGGACTTTGAGCGCACCAGGTCAGTCATTTCATCGGGGGTCAAGGTGGTGTCCCCCACCGAGATTTCCCAGCGGAAATCAACAATCTGGTCCAGGCCGAGCTTTGGTTCCACCGCAGATTCCGCAGGGTCCTCTACGTGCAGCTTGGCCTTGGTTTCCTTCACATCCCAGGCCTTGGGCAGCATTACGGTAAAGCCCTGTTTGCGCAGCACCTCCACGTCTTGGCTAATGAACTGCATTAGCTCATCGGTGGTGAGGTAAGCGTCCCATGTACTTGCGTGCTCAGCCGCACGGGCAAACGCCAAGTCCATGGCGTATTCACTGCCCATCTCCCGGTTTGGGTTCAGCATTGGCACGCTTGCCACTGCCTGCCCATGCATTTCTTCCAGGCGCTGGGCAACCAGTTTGTCCTGCAAGGCATCCGCCATCGCCATGGGAGCATCAGACCCGGCGCGTACTTGCACGCGCACGGGCCAGATGGCGGTGGTGATGTCTGCGTCCTCGTTGGCTTCAAGTACTTCGCCGGAGGCTTCCTCCACGGAGAAAACCAGCGTGAAATTCACGCTTTGTACGCTGTTGCGCCACTTGTTGAGGGCGGACACCAAACTGGCGCTGCCGCGGCGCATTGGTGTGCTGCGCAGAAGTGAGCCGACGAAGTCGTGCCACGGCATCGGCCGGGCGGCATCGGCGGTCAAGCGCAGGTGGGCGTTGGCGATCCAGTGTGGGAGTTCTTGGGCGATGGATTGAGCAACGGCTGACCCACCGTTTGCGATAATCACCCCAGGTGCTGCGGCACTCATTTGGGCGATCCAGCCCCGCTCAGCGAGTCCCGCGGCTAGTTGCCAGGTGGGCCACCATTGCCGGTCCGCGTAGCCTACCTTGAATGTAAGGCGCCCGGCGCGCACAAATTGGTCTAGGCCCTGGTACATTCTGGCAAGCCACACAACATCTGGGGCGAGGGTGGCAATCTGCTCGCGGCTTGCCGTGGTGGGGCCGATGGTAGACAGGGTGGCCAGAACCCGCACCGCTTGCTCTGGGGTGTAGGCGGCGGTGGGGATTTTCAGTTGTACTCTGCGGCCTTTCGGTGTGAGGAGGGTGACCGGAATCAGGTGGGCAAATCGTTTGCCCTCGAGAAGTCCGCGAACGGCGTCTGGAAACACGGAGAGGTCAACGTTTTCCGGCACCATGATCTTGTGCCCCTCCACCTGCTCAATCCACAGGTGAAGCCCAGATTCCTGGAGCCAGAGGCCATGCAGGAGGAACGCAGGGGTGCCTTGTTGAGCGGCCCTAGGATCTGCCACCGTAACCTCCTTGTGCACGTCGTTACGCCTTCTCGGCGGCAAGTACGCAATCTGAACAATGATACTCTCCTGCCTGCCGCAACGCCCACTCAAGAGCGCAGCAACAATTGTTTGGCCCGACGCACCCGAATTCATCACGCTCGGCATTTTGAACCCTTGCTGAATTGGATTTTATGTTCCGTTTTGCATTTCGCGAGCGGCGGTAGTTATTCGAGTGGAATTGGGTTTTATTCGCCTTTGGGTTTTATTCCAGGCACCCCTCGGTACGGCTGAGCATTGCTTCTATTCATTTTTGCCCTCTATGGTGGGGTCCTAGGGCAATATGTCTATTTCACTTTCCTGAAGTGACCCTCATCTGTCCCTGAACTTGAGAAAGTCCACTCTGCAAGTCCCCTTGGAGAAAGGATCGAATGTAATGACCCAAAATACGTGGTTTATTTTGGCGATCGTGATTTACATGGCGGTGATGCTCGCCATTGGTTACTGGAGTTATCGCCAAACGGATGAGTACGACGACTACGTGCTCGCTGGGCGTGGCCTCAACCCGTTTGTGGCGGCAATGTCCGCCGGCGCCTCCGATATGTCCGGCTGGCTGTTGATGGGTCTACCCGGCGCGCTGTTTGTGACCGGCCTGTCCGAGCTGTGGATCGCGATTGGCTTGCTGATTGGCTGCTGGGCGAACTGGAAGTGGGTGGCGCCAAGGCTGCGCTCCTACTCGGAGGTGGCAGAAAACTCCATTACCCTGCCGTCTTTCTTTGAGAATCGCCTGAAGGATCGTTCGCGAGTTCTGCGCATTGCCAGCTCGCTGATCATCATCGTGTTCTTCACGTTCTACGTGTCCTCCGGCATGGTGTCCGGCGGCCGCTACTTTGAGTCCACATTTGGCTCTTCCTACATTGACGGCATGTTGATCGTGGCTGTGATCACCGTGGCGTACACCTTCATTGGCGGATTCCTGGCGGTGAGCTACACAGACGCAGTGCAGGGCACAATCATGTTCCTTTCCCTGACCATCGTGCCGATCATGGCGCTGCTCTACCTTGATGATCCCTCCTCCATCTGGACCTGGGCTGCAAACAATGACTACGGCCCGTACACCGACGGCGTGGGCAACCCCACCTACTTCAACATGATTTCCGGTGTTTCTGCGGCGGCGATCATTGGCAACCTCGCCTGGGGCCTGGGCTACTTTGGCCAGCCGCACATCATCGTGCGATTCATGGCGCTGCGCACCCCGGCGGACGCAAAGATGGGCCGCTGGATCGGTATTGGCTGGATGTTCCTTTCCATCCTCGGCGCAACCTTCGTGGCGATTATTGGTACGGCATTCTTTGGCCAAGACCCCAACATTTCCATTGTGGACCGCACCGCATTTGAGACGATCTTCCTGGACATGGGCCGGATTCTGTTCCACCCACTGCTCGCTGGCTTGATTCTCACCGCAGTGCTGGCAGCGATTATGTCCACCATTTCCTCCCAGTTGCTGGTCACCTCCACCTCCCTCATCGAGGACATCTTCAAGGTGTTCACCAAGCGGGTGCCATCCGAGCAGGTGATGATCAACCTATCCCGCACGGCGGTGGTGGCGGTTGCCATTGTGGCAGGCGTGCTGGCCATCAATCCTTCCGACTCCATCCTGGGCTTGGTGGGCTTCGCCTGGGCCGGTTTCGGTTCGGCATTCGGCCCGCTGGTGCTGTTCATGCTGTATTGGCGCCGCCTCAACGTCCCCGGCGCGGTGGCGGGCATGCTCACCGGCGCATTGGTGAGCTTCGCGTGGGGCATGAGCTCGCTTTCCGACTCCCTCTACGAAATGGTCCCAGGCTTCATCTCCGCAGCCTTGGTTACGGTGCTCGTATCCCTGGCCACCAAGCCGCCGGCGCAGCGAGTGCTCGACGAGTTCGAGGAAGCTACCCGTCTTGCCCGCGTGGTTGAAGCCAACCCTGAGATGGAAATCGCCGAGGCCAAGCAGCTCCAAGACAAGGGTCAGCTCTAGCGTTACAAACCTGCCGCAACTTTGCAGCTACACGGCTGCAATCCTGATGGAACCAAAACGGGCGCCGTAACCGTCTAAGGATGGTATGCGGCGCTTCTTTTTGTGTTTAGTTGTGGCCACGGTGTTGCTTGCGGCGTGGTCGCTTCCCCCGATCGCGCGCAAGCACCCGACAATGCTGCAGGTCTCCACCGTTGCAGCACGCCCCACGATTCCGGGCTACGAGCGCACCAAATTCGGTGCGGCCTGGGCAACGCCACCCCAAGGCCCCTGCAACACTCGGGTGTGGATGCTGAAACGCTCGCTTTCCGACGTCCAGCAGCGCGCCTGTACCCTCACCGCAGGTTGGGCAAAAGACCCGTACTCAGGGGTGGTTATCGGTATAGGCGAGGAGCACGAGCGCATCGAAGTAGACCATGTCTTTCCGCTTTCCGCGGCTTGGGACCTCGGCGCAGCTCACTGGCCGCAGGAACTCCGGGTCCGGTTTGCAAATGACCCCATCAACCTCATCGCGGTCTCCCGGACGCAAAACCAAGCCAAAGGAGATCAACTGCCCTCCGAATGGCTGCCGCCAAAGCGTTCCAGCAGGTGTTGGTATGCGGGCCGGCTCGCTGCCGTTGCGGTGGCCTACGGGCTCCCCCTGCCTGAACAGGATCTCAAGGCTATGCACTCCCAGTGCATTTTGCCACCATGAGGTAGGCTTGAAGGCTATTTGAAATTCTTTATGTAGAGCTGAAAGGCAAACCCCTGTGGGTACTTTGTTGATCCTGCTGCACGTTATCGCAGCAATCCTGTTCCTCGGTCCTGTTACCGTGGCCGTTTCCACCTTCCATGCCCGGGCCTACGAGGCCTCCCAGGGCAGCGAGCAAGCCAAGGGCGCTGCGCGCAATCTGCTCAAGATTACCCGCACCTACGGCACCCTTTCCCTGTTGGTGCCACTGATCGGCTTCGGTGTGATGTTCACCGGCGACTACTGGTCTGACGGCAAGTTCCACGCCTCTATCGCGCTGTCCGTCATCGCTTGGGCGCTCCTGCTGTTCGTGATCCTGCCCCGCCAGCAAAAGCTCGCCGGTGCCCTCGGCATCCTGGAGGCAGATGAGCAAGAGGCTAAGGCCTACACCGTGGATAACTGGGATAAAGAGAAATCCCAGCTCTCTATGTTTGGTGGCATTTTCTCCCTGCTCTGGGTAATCGTGGCCATCTTGATGCTCCTCTAATCTGGCGGCAACTCACAGGCGAACGCTTCCGCCGAGGCGTCTTGCCCACCGTATTTACTGCTCCCCGCGAGTTGGACTGAACATTCAGTTTCCAGCTCGCGGGTTTTTGCGTTAGTGGACCGTGGCTGCGGGAAGGGAGCATTCGGGAAAGCAACCCACAGAACCCACAGAACCCACCTCTACCTGCACAAATACAAGATGAAAGAACTCTCATCTTGGACTCATTGAGGCTTCACGCGGGTCTTTCACACTAGTTCATGAACGCACAACACCAGTTGCGCAGAACATCACATGAACGAGTACCTGAAGGACAACAGCCATGAGCCCACTTCCCGCAACGGACCCAAGGCAGGTGCCGCAGTTGCGCAAGCGCCTGATTTGGTGGTTCGCCTTCGCTTCCGCAGCCGCATTGCTGGCTACGGTATTGACCACCCGCACTCTGCTGCAAGCTGAGGCATCCCAGGCAGCCAACGCGGCGGTGGAACAGGAGGTGGAAGAGTTCCAAACTTTTATGGAGAACACCGCCACCCATGCACCAGCGCAACTGATAGAGGCGTACCTGCAGGTGCAGATCCCAAGCTCCGATGAAGCCATGGTGGGGGTAGACGGCGCCAGAGTGTTCACCGTCGCTGGCTCCCCCATCGAATTGCAGCCCGCAGAAGTCGCCGCAATGCAGGGCACCTCCGGCATCTACCAGCGCGAGGGCACCCAAGGAGGCGAGCAACTGCACTGGGCCCGGATGACACTGGACAATCCCGCTGGTCAGGCCGACTTCATCGTGGCTGTCTCCACCGCGCAGGCACATGCAGCGATCCAACGAACCATCGCAATCGTCTCCGCAATCGGGGCTGTAGGAGTGCTGATCTCCACCCTGCTCGCATGGGTGATGAGCGCTACGGTGTTCACTCCACTGCGAAAACTGCGTGGAGAAATCATCAAAGCCAGCACGCAGGGAAGCACTATCGACGTCGCCTCCATCCCAGGTGCCGAAACCCAAGACCTGGCCACAGTGGTGAATGTCGCGCTACACAATGCGCGCACCTCCCACGCTGCACCTGCGGGCGGTGACTCCGCATGACCACCGCAACCATCCCCTTCCCCCAGGCGCCGTCGATACTGCCCTCCTTCAACCTCCGCACCACGCTGCTCACCTTGGTAGCGGTTGTGCTGGTGGCGGCGATCCTGCTCGCCCCGCTGGGCCTTCCTGCACAGGCAAGTATCACGCTAGCGGTGTTCGCGGTGGCCGTGTGGCTGTGGATCGTCTCCCCTATTCCGGATACTTTTGTAGCCCTCGGCGCAACATGCGTGCTGGTGATCGTCGGTGTGATCTCCGTGGAGGACATGTTCGCGCCCCTTGGCGACGACACCACCTGGCTCCTCATCGGCGCCTTCATCGTTTCCGCCGCACTCAGTGCATCTGGTCTGGCGCCGCGAATCACCGCTTGGTTGTGCGCCGATATTACCTCGCCACGGGTCTTGCTCCACCTCATTACCCTGGCGCTGGTGGTCACCGCCTTCATGGTGCCGGCCACCTCCGGGCGTGCGGCGCTGGTGCTGCCAATCTTCCTGGCCATCGCCGCGGCGCTGCCCAAAAAGCACCAGTGGTACGCAGTGGCGCTGAGCGTGATCATGCCCTCCGTGGTGCTGCTCAGCGCGGTGGCCAGCTTCATCGGGGCGGGCGCGCACCTGATCACCAACCAAATGCTCGCCGAAGCCGGCTTTTCACCGTTTAGCTTTGCCTCCTGGATGCTCTACGGCTTGCCATACGCCCTGGTGGCCTCCCATATCTCCGCGGAGATCATGCTGCTCGCCATGAGCACCCGGGAGCAGCGTTCCACCCCGCTGGAGCTCAACCAAGCGGAGTTTGCTCCGCACGCACCGTTTTCCGTGAAGGAAATCCGTTGCATCGCGGTGCTGTGTACCGCCGTGGTGCTGTGGTGCACGGAGTCGCTTCACGGGCTCCCACCCGCACTGGTGGCGATCGTAGCCGCACTGGTGATCACCTCCCCACAGGTCGGCGGGGTGGACCTGAACAAGGCCATCAAGAAAGTGCCGTGGTCCCTGCTGCTGTTTATGGCAGCCACCGTGGCCATCGCCACCGCCTTGCAAACCTCAGGTGCGGCGCAAGCACTGGCCGAAGCCCTGTTCTCACAGATCCCCGATTCCGAATCCGGTTCCGGCACTAGCTCTCAGGGCCGCCAGGTTGTGTTGTTCGTTGGCATGGTGGTTCTGCTGTCCACGCTGGCTCACCTGGTGATCCAGTCTCGTTCCGCCCGCTCGGCGGTGCTCATCCCCTTGGTCATCGCCGTGGCCCCGGCCATGGGCGTCAATCCAGTAGCCGCGGCGTTCATCTCCACTGCGGCGGCGGGGTTCTGCCACACGCTGCCAAGCTCCGCCAAACCACTAGCGGTGTTCTACAGCGAAGACGGCGAACACCCGAGCTTTACCCCCAAACAACTGCTCAAAGTTTCGCTGCTGATCATGCCGGTGCATGTGCTCACACTCATCGGCTTTGCACTGTGGATCTGGCCGGCAATGGGCCTTTCCATACACCTCTAACAATCTCCCCCCCGCAAAACAGAAAGAAGACCATCATGAACATGTACCTCCCAGAGCGCATCCTCGTTGCCCCATCCGGTTTCAAGGAGTCTCTCTCCGCCACTGAAGTTGCCAACGCGATCGCAGCCGGCATCCGCCGCGTCCTCCCCGGCGTGCGCGTGGATTCCTTCCCCGTCCCAGACGGCGGCGAGGGCACCATTGACCTCCTCGCTGAGCGCCCCAACACCGTGGTGCACCCAATGCGCGTCACCGGCCCGGTAGGCAAGCGCGTCAATGCAAAGTGGCTGGAGTTCACCGGCGCAGAGCCCACCGCCGTAGTAGAAATGGCATCCGCAGCCGGGCTCTCCCTGGTCCCGCGCGATAACCGCAACCCTGGCAAGACCACCACCACCGGCGTTGGCGAACTCATCGCGGCCGCCCTGGACTCCGGTATCCGAAACATCGTCATCGGCTGCGGCGACTCCGGAACCTCCGACGGCGGCGCCGGCGCACTCCGCGCGCTTGGGCTCAAGATCTTAGACAAAGAAGGCAAGGAAATTGCCCAGGGCGGCGAAGCGCTTTCCGACGCCCACCAATTGGACACATCCCAGCTCCACCCAGGACTCGCGGAGGCAACCATCACCCTGGCATGCAACATGCACAACGTGCTCACCGGACCCAAAGGCGTTGCCGAGGTGTTCGGGCCCCAAAAGGGAGCAACGAAGAAGCAAGTCAAGCAGCTCGGCGCGGCCCTTGAACACTGGGCAGAACTACTGGAAAGCACCTTCTGCCCCACTGGTGACGTCCGCGGCCCTGGTTCCGGCGCCTCCGGCGGGCTTGGCGCGGGGCTCATCGCCGTGGGTGCCTCCGCGCACAACCGCTTCGAGGTGCTGCTGGAACAGCTCCCCGCACCGGAAAGCCTCTGCGATTTGATCGCGGCCGCTGACTTGGTGATCACCGCCGAGGGTGCAATCGACTTCCAAACCCCCAACGGCAAGGTGCCGGCGGAAATCGCGCGCCGTGCACAGTCCACCGGCGTCCCCGTCCTGGGCATTGCCGGGTCCCTGGGCAAGGGTGCCCCGCGGGTCCACGAGGTGGGAATCTCCGCGATTCAATCCATCATGACCGTCCCCATGGCACTGGAAGACGCGGTCCGTGACGGCAGCAAGCTGCTCACCGACGCCGCCGAGCGCTCCATGCGCATGCTGCAACTTGGCAGCGTACTGGCCTACCGCCAGGAAACGCGCACTTTGGCCCGCCTCGGCGTCATCGCAGCTTCCTAAACCGCCATCCTCGCCGAAGCCCCAGAACCGAGGGCTTCAAACCACCCTCAGCCCAAATACGCTATGCTGCAAACCACTTGCGGCCACTACACAAGGAAGATTCTCATGACCGCACTCAATCGCTTCATCCCCCTCGTTGGCATCCTGGTCCTGCTGATTGCGGTGGCCCTCGCCGGAGCGGCACTCAGCAGTTCCCACGAGGCACCTCGGATCGACCCTGCATCGGCAACCCTCACCGTTGGCAGCACCACCCCACCCTCGCCCGCGCCCACCAGCACTAGTGCTTCCACTACTGAAGACGATGCTCAGGATAATGGGCAGGGTTCGGTGGCTGTCCCTACCCCGGTGCCTGCACAAGCCCCAGCTCAGGCACCCGCACCGGCTCCCGCTCCAGCTCCAGCACCAGCACCAGCACCGCAGGTGATCGTGCCGCAACCGCCGCTGGTGTACCAGGACTTTGACGATGACTTTGATGACCTAGACGATTTCGGGGATTTTGATGACGACTAACGCCATCACCCAGATGCGCCACTCCATCCGGTGGCGCATCACCGCGTGGATCCTCGCCGTGGTGTTCCTGGTCTTGGGCAGCATGATTTACCTGCTCGATTCCGTGCGCCGCGGAGAGGTCCATGCGCAAGCAAACGTGGCAGTGGAGCAGGAGATTGAAGAGTTTCGCCGGTTCAGTGCGGAGGGAATTGACCCAACAACTGGCCAGCCGTTTAGCACCGCAGAGTCCATGCTCCGGGCGTTTTTCAGCCAGCAGATTCCGGGTGAAGACGAGCTCATGTTTGCCCTCATCAACGGCGAACTGGTGTTGCAGCACCGCAGCGCGAACTCCACGAGCCCGGAGACGCTGAGCCAGGAGACCACACTGGTTCGGGCCATCATGGAAACTAATGCGAGCTCCGGTATTACGGATACCTCGGACACCCCCGGTGTGCATTGGGCGAAGCTGCAAGTGAGCACTTTTGGCACGAATGACCCCAATTATTTTGTCATTGCGGTGTTCACCCAACCCGCCTATGACCAGCTCTCCCAGCAGGCGCGGGTTGTGTGGGGTCTTGGGGGCGTCGGCTTGGCGCTTGCTGCCGTGATCGCCTGGGTTGTTGCTGCACAGGTGCTCACCCCAGTCCGCGAGTTGCAAAAAGTTGCCTCTGACATCGCATCGGATACCACCGGCTCGGAAACTGACCTCACCAGGCGTGTGCCCGTCCGTGGTGATGACGAAATTGCCCAGCTCAGCCGCACCTTTAATGGAATGCTAGACCGAATCGAGGAAGCATACGCCGTGCAGCGGGAGTTCATCGACGATGCCGGCCACGAGCTGCGCACCCCCATCACCGTGGTTCGCGGCCATCTTGAGCTCCTCGAACACGCCACCCCGGAGCAGCGCGCCCGAAGCGTGGAGCTGTGCACCCAGGAGCTCGACCGCATGACCCGCATGGTCAATGACCTACTCACCCTTGCTGTTGCAGACGCCGGCCAGCCCTTCCTCAACCTCAGCGAAGTAGATGCCACCGACCTCGTGTTGGAGATCGAAGACAAAGCAATGATGCTCGCCCCCAACCGCGTGCAGGTCCGCGAATTTGCCGAGGCCACCGTGCTCGCCGACCCCGACCGCATCACGGAAGTCATGCTCGAGTTCGTGCGCAACGCAGTGAAGTATTCCCCGCCGGACACCCCAATCCAACTCGCCAGCTCCGTGGTGGAAGGCGGGGTGAGCTTCAGCGTGAGCGACCGCGGCCAGGGCATCCCCGCCGAGGCGCTGCCCACACTGTTCCAGCGCTTCCACAAGGGCGATTCCGACGCCGCCAAGAAGCAGGGCTCAGGGTTGGGGTTGGCCATTGCGCAAGCCATCGCTCAAGCTCACGGTGGCAATGCCTGGGCTGAAAGCACGCCCGGCGAGGGCTCCACTTTTGGCATCACCATTCCCACGCACACCCCGAACGAGGAGCAACAATGAGCAGAATCCTGATTGCGGAAGACGACGCAGGCATCGCGGAGTTCATCGCCCGCGGCCTCGAAGCCGAAGGGTACAGCGTGGACCTCGCTCCATCCGGACCCATTGCCTTGGGCCTGGCACATTCCGGGGCATACCAGCTCATGGTGCTTGACCTCGGCCTGCCGGGATTGGACGGCACGGAGGTGCTGGGGCAACTGCGATCCCTGGGCAACGAACTACCAATTATTGTGCTCACCGCCCGCACCGGACTGGATGACCGGATCAAAGCCCTCGAGGGCGGGGCAAACGACTACATGCCCAAACCCTTCCAGTTCGCCGAACTGCTGGCTCGAGTTCGTCTGCGCCTGCGCGACACCCCAACCCCAACCGGAGCAAACACTCTCAGCCGCGGCGGGATCACCTTAGATTTGAAGACCCACCGCGTAGAAGTGGACGGCAAATGGGTGGACCTTTCCCGCCGCGAGCTCGGCTTGCTGGAAACGCTGATGCGCCACCCCGGCCACATCCTGTCCCGCGCCCAGCTCTTAGGGCAGGTGTGGGGCATGGACTTTGACCCAGGCTCCAACGTGGTGGACGTGTACATCCGCACCCTGCGCAAGAAAATCGGTGCCGACCGCGTGGAAACCGTGCGCGGTTCGGGCTACCGATTCAAAGATTAACTACCGCCTGCTGGCGCTGGAATAGACGCGTTGGCGCAAGTTGTAACATTCCAGTAGCAGCTTCTCGCCGTCGAGCTTCAGCACCGTGAGGCTCGCGGGATGCGGCGCAACCACCTGCGAGGGCTCCAGGCCCACCAAGGCGCGCAAAGCCGCGCGGATTACACCGCCATGCATCACGATGGCAATAGCTGGCACCGGCGAATCCGCCGAGTGCGCGGCAAGGCCACGCCCCACTGCCGCATCCACACCACGCAACACACGAGCGCGGAAATCCACCAATGTTTCCGCACCCGGTGGGTCAAAATCTCCGGCGCGCCAGGCTTTGTAATCAGCACCCTGCGTGCTGCGAATATCTGCAGCGTATTGTCCCTCCCACTGGCCCAGGTAGCACTCGTTGAGTTGAAGGTCTGCGGTGAAAGTGTGAAATCCCAGTTCCCGGGCGGTGTCTTGCGCGCGTGCGAGGCCGGAGGTTGTGACCTGGCGTACGTCGTAACGCTTTACGAGCGCAGCGAGTGCCTGAGCCTGCGTCCGACCGGTGTCAGAGAGCGGGATGTCCGTTTGCCCTTGGAGGCGGCGTTCGATGTTCCAGAGCGTTTCACCGTGCCGAATCAGCAGAATATGCATGCCAAATCACCTCTCCTTCCTGATCAAACAGCGCGTCTGGATAGGCATCGAGGAAGACGCTCACCTGCTGGCCATTGAGGGCATGCACGCGCTGCTCCTGCGCTGCTGTCACGCGAGTACCATTGTGCAATTCAACACCAATGACCCAGCGATCAGCCATTGGCACTTGGTCCACGAGCGTTCCGACGATCCCCCGTTGGCCATTCGCCGCTTCCCCACCGCTCGCCGCGGCCTGCTGGGTGCACACGCGGACGCTGGTGGCGCGATACATCGCCTGAACTGGGCCTTGTTCATCACCGACCAGCGGTACCTCGTGCTCACCCGCGACGGTAAGGGTGCCATCGTGGGCGTGCGCCTCCAAGACGTTAGCGGCCGGGATGCCAATGAAGGTTGCGGTGAAAGCATTTTCGGGGCGTTCCAGCAGATCTTCCGGAGTGCCAAACTGGGCGATTTTGCCTTCGCGCATCAGGGCGATGTGGGTTGCCATTGCCATTGCTTCTACTTGGTCATGCGTCACATATACGCAGGTAGCTCCAGTTGCGCGGTGGATGCGGGAGAGCTCGGCGCGGGTTTCCACACGCAGTTTAGCGTCCAGGTTGCTCAAAGGCTCATCGAATAACAGCACCTTGGGTTCTGGGGCGATCATGCGGGCGATGGCCACACGCTGCTGCTGGCCACCGGAGATTTCACCTGGGTAGCGCGCCGCGAGATGATCAATGCCGAGCAACGCCAGCACCTCATGGGTGCGCTGCTTACTCGCTGTTGGAAACTCACAGCCAACAACCTAAATGCAAAAGTTCTTGCACGCAGGGTAAGTTTTGCAATTTACTTTTCAATCAGACTTGGTGTTGAAAATCATTCACCTTTACGCAACATTGCAAGACAAACCCGCTGGAGGCACGTCACCTGCCGTTCAACAAGCAGGTACCCCCGAGTTCAAGGAGTGCGGAGGGGGTTGCGGGTCCGTTGGGTTCGTTGGGTCCGTTGGTCGATAGGACGCGTTGGTCGATAGGCAAAAGTCGATAGGACCCGATTTCCCCCAAAATCCGGCGTCCTATCGACCAACGCTCTGTCCTATCGACTTTTAAATGTCGACCAACAGATTCCCGCTTCCAAAATCACCCCAATTTCTCCCCCGCCCATGAGAAATCCCCACCCGCCAAAGCTTTAACACTTCAACGGGTGGGGATTAAGGCAATTGATTCAGCCAAAGAACCGAATCGCCGGGGTACTTCTAGTCGCGCCACTCACGGCGGCCACCGCGATCACCGCGATCACCACGGTACCCACCACGGCCACCACGATCACCGCGGTATCCACCGCGATCACCACGGTCACCTCGGCCAGCACGATCGAAATTGCGCTCAGGCAAACGGCCCGATGGGTCCTTTTCGATGTGGATGAGCTGGCCGGAGATACGAGTATCTGCAAGGTTGTCCAGCACGTGGCGTGGCAGATCCTTTGGCAACTCCACCAAGGTGTGGTCCACATTGATCACAATGCGGCCAAAGTCCTTGTTGTTCAGGCCACCCTCGTTGGCGAGCGCACCCACGATTGCTCCTGGGCGTACATGCTGGCGCTTGCCCACCGCGAGGCGGTAAACGGCAAGGTCTTTGTTGCCCCGATCAAAACGGTCACCACGATCACCACGGTCACGGCGGCCACCACGATCACCGCGATCACCACGATCAAACCGGTCACCGCGATCGCCACGACCACGCTCAAAGCGGTCACCGCGGTCACCACGCTCGCGACGACGCTCCGGCGGAGGCTCCTTCATGAGGAACTCGTCTCCCGCCCGGGCTTGGGTCGCCAGTGCTGCAGCAATGTCCTCCAGTGGCACGTCATGCTCTTCGGAGTATTGCTTCACCAGGGCACGGAACACGTCTACCTGCGAATCTTCGAGGGATTCGGTGATGGAGTCAGCGAACTTGGCCTTGCGTGACTCGTTAACCTCGTCCACGGTGGGCAGGTCCATTTCCACCAAGCGGGCGTTGGTTGCGCGCTCGATGGAGCGCAGCATGCGGCGTTCCCGAGGGGTCACAAAGAGGATTGCTTCACCGGAGCGTCCGGCACGGCCGGTGCGGCCGATGCGATGCACATAGCTTTCCGTGTCATTTGGAATGTCGTAGTTGAACACGTGCGTGATACGCTCCACGTCCAAACCACGGGCGGCTACGTCGGTAGCTACCAGAATGTCCAAACGGCCGTCTTTGAGCTGGTCAACGGTGCGCTCACGCTGCGCCTGGGCAATGTCACCGTTGATTGCAGCAGCAGAGAACCCGCGAGCGCGCAGCTTTTCCGCCAACTCTTCCGTTTCGTGCTTGGTGCGCACGAACATGATCATCGCTTCGAACTCGGTGACCTCGAGGATTCGGGTGAGGGCGTCGAGCTTGTTGCGGTGCGCCACAGAGAGGTAGCGCTGGGTGATGTTGGTGTTTGTACGAGTTTCAGACTTCACCTGAATCTCGTGCGGGTCGTTCATGTACTGCTTGGACAAGCGGCGAATACCGTTAGGCATGGTGGCGGAGAACAGCGCAACCTGCTTGTCGGCAGGGGTGTCCTCAAGGATCCGCTCTACGTCCTCTTGGAAGCCCATGTTGAGCATCTCGTCCGCTTCATCGAGCACGAGGAAGCGCAGCTCAGAGATGTCAAGGGAGCCCTTTTCCAGGTGGTCGATCACACGGCCTGGGGTACCCACGATGATTTGCGCGCCACGGCGAAGGCCGGAAAGCTGAATGCCGTAGGCCTGCCCACCGTAGATTGGCAGCACGTGAATGTCGCCGAGGTGGTCGGCGAAGGACTGGAAGGAATCCGCCACCTGGAGCGCAAGCTCACGGGTCGGGGCAAGTACCAAGGCCTGAGGGTGGCGCTTGGTGACGTCGATACGCGAAAGAATTGGCAGCGCAAATGCTGCGGTCTTGCCGGTACCGGTTTGCGCGAGACCCATCACATCGTTGCCCTCGAGCAACACTGGGATGGTTTGCGCCTGGATGGGGGAAGGCGTTTCAAAACCCACGCGGGCAACGGCCTTCAGCACCTTGGATGGGAGGCCGAGCGCCTCAAACCCATTTTCCTCTTCACGATCGACTCGCTCATCCACAGGGCTTGCAGCACCTTCTGAGTCAACCTTTTCTTCGTTCTTATCGTCGTTGTCCGCTTCAATTTCAGCGGAGCCGGCGGCCTCAGAAGTGTTCGCAACCCTGGAGTCGTCTACAACGGCAGCCACATCTTCGGTGGTGCCTTCGTCTACCTGCGAAGTTTCCTGAGATTCCGACAAAATCTTAATTTCCAGCTCATTCTCGCCGCTGGAGGCGTTATCGGTAATGCTCATTGCCTAAGCAACCCTACGCTACAACGCAACACAAAACCCAAAACGTGCCCAAGCACACCCGCACCGCCCAAGGTACCCAATGTCACATTTCAGCATTCTCAAAGGTTTCCAGGGAGCGTTCAGCGCTAGCCAGGAGCTTGCCGACGCCCCCAAGACCGCAGCCCCTCACCGCAGTCCGGGGTCCGGGGGCCGGGGTCCGCACGCCTAGTCTTCGCCCAGGTCCCCCTCTGCCTTTCGTCTGGCAGCTCGCCCAACAGCTCCCCCGGTGAGGGTTTCTGGTGCGGCAATCCAAGCCAGCGTTGCAACTAGGGAAAGTGCACCACACAGCACAAAAGCAGGACCGAACCCAAAGGCCTGAGCAGCGGCACCAATGATGATCGGGCCGAGCACCGCACCAAAATCCATGGACATCTGGAAATAAGCCAAGACCTTGCCACCGGAACTATGGGTGCCAACGATATCCGCCATCACCGCCTGCTGGGCTGGGTTCAGCAGCCCCGCCCCGGCGCCAGCAACCGCGGATGCTACGAGCAGCAACGTGAAGTCATGCGCATAACCAAATACAGCGGTGGAGAGCCCATTGATCACCAATCCACACAGAATCAGCGGTTTACGCCCATAGGTATCCGCGAGCCTGCCGGAAAATTGCAGCACAACCGCATTTCCTACGGCGAATGCGGTCATTGCAATGCCTGCCACCGCCGGCCCATTACTGAAGGCCGTGGCGGCAAACAGGGGCACCACCGCTACTCGCACGCCAAAGTTGCTCCATCCGTGCGCGAACCCTGAAACCAAACTTGCCCGGTATGCCCAGGATGCCCAAGCGTCCGCGAATCTCATGGGCGGCACCACGGCGCTGCCGGTAGCGGGCTTGCCAACGTTACTCGGCAGCAGCAGCCACACCATCACACCGGCGATGGTCACGAAGATGCCATAAATAAGGAACGGCATCCGCATGCCGAACACCGCAAGCACACTGCCTAAAATCGGCCCAACGATATTGCCAAACAGAAAGCCACTCGCGTACGCCGAGGAGCACTTCGCGCGAATTGTCGGCGGCGAAAGCCTCACCACCAACCCCATCGCTGAGACGGTAAACATTGTGGACCCGAATCCGCTGAGGCCACGAAACAGCATGAGCTGCCAATACTCCTGCGCAAAGAAGCACATGATGGTCGTGATCGCCACGAGCCACAGCCCGGTGATATACACCCCTCGGGAACCAATAGCATCCACCAAAGTCCCAGACATCGGGGCAAACAGCAGCCTAGTCCCTGCAAAGACGGACACCACCGCCCCAGCGGCTGCCATGCCCACCCCGAAGCTCATTGCGAACTGCGGAATCACCGGCGCAATGATGCCAAACCCCACCGCGATCACAAATGCCGCGATCACAAGCACCCAGATTTCGCGCGGAATCTTTGGCTTGGGATCAATTGCGACTGGTTTCACATCCTCACATATTATTCATGCCCCGACGCTTTGACCATAGAACGAGTCCGCCACCTTTTATGTCGAACATTTGTTCTATATACTAGGGAGGGGTGTCGCACTCATTTCCTAGCCTTAACGACGTCCCCAAATGAATGAATTTCCAGAAAGGCACGCCATGCGCATTGCACACCAGAACCCAATGGCCCCCCGCCCTCTGCATGAGCATTCCGCCAGCGAGCTCGCCAGCCACATCGCCCGCGCGTTCCCCCAAACGCTCAGCAAAGTAGGCATGGCGTTGCATCACCCGCGCTCACTTGCTCGCCCTACACCCACTTGGCGCCCACCGACCTTTCACCTCCCCCAATTGCCTGGAGAGGATGACCTGCAGGTCAGCATTACCCGGCGGCGTGTTGGGGCCAAGGCCAAAGCACGTTTGCAGGGCTTCGGCGAGGCTCCTCCCGCCTACCTCATCACCGCCAGAGTCACAAGCCCCAAAGGCTATTACGTGCAACCCAACATCGCCGAAGCCTGGGTTCGAGCCCTCGTTGGTGAACAACGGATAGACTGCGTCCACGTCATTGAATCCGGCCAAGCAGCCACGTTCCTGTGGCTCGTCGACGGACATTTCCAACCCCTCCACTCCCCGGCGCGGATGTTCCAAAGCTTCGCTGAGGCGGCATAGCTGGCCTAGTTTATCGGGTGCGAGAGGTGAGGTATTAGAGGTGCAATTCCCGTACCTCGGCATATGTTGCAACCCGCCGCACAAAGCGTTCATTGTGGCATGTGAGCAGTACAGCTTTCCCCTCCCTCAAAGCGTCTGCAAGAACCTGGTGAACTACCAGCTCAGCAGCCGGATCTAAACCCACGTCAGGTTCATCCAAACCGACCACCAAGTGCGGTCCTCCGAGCTGAGCAAACACTTGCACAGCGCGGAGCTGAGCAGCCGTCACATCCAACGGATGCGCATCAAAGGGCACACCCAAAGCTGCACACACGCGAGCCACCTGCTCTCTTTGGCAGGTCACCTGGGCCAGCATCTCCCCCACGCTGGTCTGGGCAACTTGGTCTTGGGCGCGCTGCAACGCAAGACCAAAACTCCCACCAATGTTCTTTTGGCAACCTTCATGCCCGTCCAATCCAGCTAGTGCTCGCAGCACGGTCGTTTTCCCCGCGCCATTCGGTCCACGCAACCAGGTCACCGCACCTTTCTGCAGCCTCAGCTTTTCCGCAGGCACATGAACCTCAAACTCTCGGGATTGCCGGAGCTGGCGGTGCGCTGGCTTTCGCCCACGCAAACACCCACGCCTTTGCGATCCGCGCCTTGCATTGAGCTCCCCCAACTCCACCCATTCTTCGAGCGGCGCCACGCTCGCGCCGTCCAAGTCCAGTTCCACGCCCAGCGCAGGCAGCTCCGGCAATTCGCCAACTACCTCAACTTCACCAGAACCCCTCAACTGCTCCACCCCAGCACTGTTGGCGCTCACACACAACACCACAACACCCGGATAACTATGCATCAACGCACAAAGGCGACCTACCGAGTCCACATCCAGGCCAGCGAAAGGATCCTCAAAAATCAGCACATCCGGACCCCATGAAGCGGTACTCGCCACCGCAACACGCTGCACCTGACCGCCTGAAAGATGCGTTGGGTCTGCGTCGGCAAGCTCACTTAAGCCCAACTGGGCAAGCAACTCCTCCACTCGCGCGGCCATCCTGACCTGCTGCCAGCCCCGTTGCTCGAGCGGCAACGCCACTTCCTCATCTACCCGTGAGCGTAAGTACGAGAGGTGACGCATACCGTCACGGAACACCACCGCCGAGCTTTTGCCTGCGCGCAAAGCCTGCTCTTGCAGTGCCAATGCCACGCGTTCGCTGCCCTCGGATGCACCCACCACAACGCAATCGCCTGACGCCAACCGCTGCATCAACCCATCTACCACAACGAAATCCACGCAATCACCCCGAAACTGAACACCACCATGGCTCCCCTCACCGCTTTTTGCACCGCGGAGTCCTGCAGCGGATACAGCAGCGTTTTTTGGCCTACAAGCTCCAGGCCCGCGCTTTTCATTGGTGCCGCCCGGTCCGCTCCCTGTGTAATCACATGAATCATCACCATCAGTGCCACGCGCACCACCGCGCGCGGCCCCCTCACCGGAATTCCCTGCAATACCATCGCATCGCGTACTGTCCCTCGGGCGCGCGCCGCTTGGGGCGCCAATTGCAATGTTTGCCCCACAATCACGGCGAGCCTTGTACCCAATCCCCCCTTACCGGAAACCTGCAGAGCCTTCAACAGCGCCGGAGTTTCCACCCAAGCAACTGCTGCCAGGACTACCACGATCAACGCGCAAAATCGCAATGCCAGTACACCTGCAGTGGCAAGACCATCCAATGTCACAAACAGCGCAATGCGCTGCTGCCCATACGGGGCATGCACCAACACCATCGAAATCGCAGCAGGAGCACACAACACAGCACTGGCAACAATCACCGAGGCATTGCCCACCTTCCATGTACCAGCCCCAATGGCGAGAACCAACACAATGGCAGAAAACCACCAAGTATTAATGCCCAGCACCAGAAGCCATGCACAAACGCCCGCACACAGCGGGGTGTACGGGTGCAGAGTCGTTTGCGGAGGTACCACTATGAGGCAGCGTTGGTCCGACCCCAAATGCGGCTCGGCAAGGCACGCACCGTCAGCCACACCAACGCCATCACAATCGCCTTGTCCAACGGGTCAGAGATAAACGATTGCATCGTCACCGAGGCAATCAGAGAATTGCCCATCTCACGGAACAAGGACACAATTGCACCAGTTCCAACGCCTGCGGTTCCTCCGTACACAAAAGCCGCAACCGGTGCTGCCAACATCCCCGAGATCACACCAATGACCGCACCGGAGAGCACGGCCACCAAGAGGTTGCGCCTTGCGCCGCGTTGGAAAGCCACACCGGCAAGGAGACCCACCACAGCGGAAACAGCAGCGAAAGGCAAAGCCGCGGGATTCAGCAGGCCCCACACCACGGAACTCAAGGTGCCGGTGGCAACACCTGCGATTGGCCCAGCCAGCGCAGCGATCAACACCGTTCCCACAGAATCCAAGTACAACGGAATACCAACAGAGCCAACAATCTGGCCGATCAAGATGTTCAGCAACAACGCCATTGGGATGAGCGCAATGGTGCGCACCGAAAGAACTGGCAAGGTTGCTGCCAACAAAAATACAGCGCCGAGGCCATAGCCAATGAGCGTGATCAGCGCTGGAGCGGAGCCTCCCACTGAATCCCAATCCGAAGGGGCCACCACCACCAAATACAACCAGGTCAGCAGTACAACAAACAGGCCGGCACCAACCAATACTTTCCGGTTGGCGGAAAGCCCCGAGAATCCAGCAACCCCAGCAGTCCCAGTGTTACCAGCCAAATCGGAGGTATCAGGGAAAACAGAACGTGACATGCATAGCTCCTTGAACATCATCCTGCAATGGATGAATACAACGGTCGCGCCTATGTCACCTCGGCGCGCGAACGTGGGACAGTGTAAACCTGCCCCCGCCGCCCCGCCAACTTTTGCCTCAGCTCGCAGAATCGAATGCGCGCAACAATCCCAAGGCCTCACGCCACACGTCCCAAGCCTGAGCCACGTTGGCTTGGGTAATCAGGCGCGCATTCGCAGGTTGGATCCAGTGCCCTTTGAAGTCAGCGACGGTTGTTCCCCGCAGCAGCGCGGAGTCAGCTTCAACATCCACCCGCAACGTGTGCGCCTCAACATCCACAAATCCCAGCGCAATCATCACCGCCAGCAAATCATGAACTTGTGCTAAATAGCCCTCACCCTGAGCCTGGTGAAACTCAAAATAGAAACGCAGCATCGGTTCGAGGACCTTTGCAAGAGCGCAGTCCCCCAACGCGGCGACAGACTCTTCAAGCAGCTTTGGTGTAAGCAACATCTGCTCCGTCACACCCAACGCGCACACGGTGATCGGCCGAGTCACCGCCCCGAACAGCTCTTTCGCCGCGTGCGGATCCACCCAAGAATTCCACTCCGCGGTGGGCGTGGTATTCCCCGGATACAAGTAGGCCCCACCCATCAGCGTGATGTGCTTCGGCAGTGCATTCGCGCGGGACCACACGGCGGCATTCGTCGCGGGACCAGTGACCACCAACAACGCATCACCATCGTCCTGCAACACCTCACGCCACAAGCCCTGCCAGTCAAAGCCCACCTCCGCAGCGGGCGCCTGCGCATACCCCAACCCAGTGGGCCCGTGGGTTTCCGGGGTGGTCACTAAGTCCACCACCACCGGACCCGCTTCGCCAGCGACCACGGGCACCTCTTCCCCTACGCCCGCCAGGCCAAGGATCCACCGGGTGTTCCGCGCCGCTTGCTCCGCAGTCGTGTTCCCTGCAGTGGTGGTTACCCCGGCCAGCGTGATCCGCCCGGCGCGGTGCAACGCAGCCAGAAGGATCAGCGCGAGCGCGTCGTCAATGCCCGTGTCACAGTCCAGAAGCACCGTGGGGGTTTTAGTCTTCGTCAAAGTACTCAAACTCGTCGTCGAGGGGCACCATCTGCTCTGCCCAACTGTCTGCCTGCGAGGCGGCGAACTCGATGATGTCCAGGAGCTTGTCAAAATCGCTGAAGGTCCCGAGTTCCAGTGTTTCTACGCTGCTGTTGAACAGGTCTTCCTCAACAAGGTCCAGCGGGAGGTCATCAAACTGGAACACTTGGAAGGTCAGGGTCGCGGTGGGTATGGCTTCCTCAATGTCAATGCCGATGGCGAGCTCCGCATCGGGCAACAGCGAGGTGCGGATCACATTGGGTCGGGCGGCGTCTTGGAAGAACTCCAGGCCTTCCAACCGTGGGTCTTCGCCCTCAAGGAGGGTTTTCATCAGGGAGATGATCTGGTTGGTGGCCACATGCTCGGCAACGGTGCTCACCGCGTCTTTGACTGAAAAGACCACGGAGACCAGGGCGGCATCGAATTCTTCATCCTCATCATTCGCGGCGGCAATGTAGACGTTGGCGGCGGGCAGATCGGGATCAATTTCAACGAACTGAATTTCAAGTTCGGGTGTGATTGGCACAAACAGTGTTTCGCCCAGAACCCTGGATTCAATTCCCTCTGTGTCCAGTGCGTTTGCAAGATCTTCAAAGAAGCTCATCGCCTGCGTCCATCCCTTCCAAGCATGGAGTTTGAAGTACCGGGCGCATTGTTTGCACACGGCAATTCCTAAGCCTAACGGGCAACAGGGGTTTGCGCATGCCCCATCGCGCTAAAAAAGCACCGCCTGGATTTGGCCTTGGATACGCTCCTGCTTCTCCCGCTTCGGACAAGAGGTGCACAGTTGTGCCTGTGGTGAGGAGTAGATCATGCAGCAACTGGCTCGGTGCGCCAGCAAATACTCCGCCTGTTCAACCGACATGATCTCGCCATCTACACTCAGTCCATCTATCTGCGCAGGTGGAAGAGATCGGCTGGTGGCCTTTTGGATGCCTTCACGCACCATGGCGATCACCTCAAGGGCGTGTTCCGGCTCAAATGCATCATTGCCTGCAGCCACCCCGCTTTGGATCACTGCATCCGAAAGCACTGCCCACAGAGGAGCTTGTTTCATCCCGGTGGCCTCAGATAAGGCCGCAATCACCTGCGCCATCGCAGCGCCCAACTCCTCCCCCGCCTCCAGAGGCCCATCTACCAGGCTGGAAGGCTGATACCCCAGCCAATACCCCTGGCCGTCCTGGCTAAAGAGCTCTCCCAACTCGAGGCTCGGGTACACGCTGTGCTCCACCATGAGGTTCATGGCTGGGCCAACCACTGAGTTGCACAGTGAGTAGAACCAGAGCTGAGCAGCATGCTTGGGGTTTTCCAAGGAAAAGGTCTGCTGGCCTCGGTGAATCACCTGCAATACGAACGTTGGCTCGCACAGCTCCCGCAACAACACTCTTCGGGAATCAGGTCCAGGCGCCACGCAGGGACCAAAGTGTGGTTGCTGCGCCACGAGCTGTTGGAGTGCTCGCGCAAGGGTTGGGTTGGTAGGACTGGCCATGTGTTCAAGCCTACGGAGTTTTGAGCCGGTTCCCAACGATTCCAGTGCCGCAACCAAAGTTAGGGTGCAGGTGGCAGCGCCTTTGGCCCTTGCTCTTCAAGTTCCCCGAACTGTTCCAGCAGTTCGGGGCGGCCAAGGCCCCACTGGGTCATGGTGTAGTTCAACCATGCGCGGCGTTTGTGAGATTTGGGGTCGTACACAATGTGGGGTTCGCGGTCGAACACCATGGTTGCGCGCCCGGGGAGGTGTTCGGAAGGCACCCGGTAGCGTGGCCACGTCCCGCCAGGAGTGCCGTGGTGAATAAAGCTGCCCCAATACCCCTGCATGAGTTCGCGCATTTTCTCTAGGGTTTGGGATTCCCCGATGCGATGGACGGCTGAAGCACGGGAACCGTTGAGATCCCCGAACACGGGCGTGAGTTCCATCGAGTGCATCGCGCCGAGCCCCAACCAGCGCCATACCGCTGGCGCAAAATCAAAGCGGTACATCCAGGTGTTCGCCACAAGCTGGTGGTAGGTGGCGGTCACCATGGCGGGTGCCCAAAATACGGCGTCGGCGATGAGCAGTGCAAACTCCTTGCGCCGGAACGCACCTTCATAAGACTCCAGCACTCCGGGCGCGCCTTCCGGGTCGAACGCCGCGAGCATCCGCTCGGCTGCCCTGCCGCGGGCGGTTTGGCGCAGGTAAAAGCCTTTGGCAAAGGATGCTTCGTCGTAATTCGTTCCAATGAGCAGCGGCACCGGGTGCTGCTGGCCTTTGCGAAACACCTCCAACGGGTGCTCGAACAGCACTTTTCCATCCACGGTAGGCCCGTAGCAGGAGTTCATCATGAACAGCTCGCGGCTGCGCCACAGCATCGACTGACTTGCATTAATGAGCGTCTTTTGATCCATCTCCCGCAACTGCGCAACGGTGGCGTCTTCCCCCAGCCCGAGGCGCCGGCGCAACTGCGCGGTCCAAAACGCCGCCTGCGCCTTGGAATGCACCATGGCAATCGGTGGCGACTGCGCAATGCACCGATGGAACATCCCCTTCGCCGCAGGCACGCACATCAAGGTGAGTACAGCCGCAGCACCCGCGGACTCCCCCATGATCGTCACATTCTCGGGGTCGCCACCAAACGCTGCAATGTTGGCTTGAATCCACCGCAGCGCCAAAAGCTGATCGAGTACCGCCGGGTTGGCCACCACATCATCACCCGGCGCGGCCATGCTGCTGAAATCCAGGTAGCCAAGCACTCCAAGGCGAAAATTGAGGCTCACATACACCACGTTCATGCCGGTGGCCAGGTAGTGCCCACGCAGGAGAAGCTCGTGCGAGGACCCAAACATGAACGACCCTCCGTGGAAATACACAACTACGGGCAGCACTTCGTCGGAATCCGGGCGCACCACATCCAAATGCAGGCAGTCCTCGCCGCCTTTGGTGCGGTCGCTGGGCCCGAGAATCGGTTGCGCGGCAACCTCGCCATACTCCGTGCACTCTCGCACGCCCGGCCATGGTTTCGCTGGGCGGGGAGCTGCAAAACGACGTTCCCCTGTGGTTGTTTCCCCGTATGGCACCCCGCGCCATGTGCGCACGGAAAGCTCTGGGGAAATCCCTGTTTGCCGGACCCCCGCGACCAGCCCTGCGGTGGTGCGTGCGAGGATGCGCTGCGGCGCGTCGGAACTCTCACCGGCGGCTAGCTGTGTGTTTGTACGCTGCAGCCGCGGCACTTTGCGGCCACGTTTGCTCATGTTGTCTACAGTAGGTGACATGGTGAATTACGTCGACCGCGAAACAACGCTGTGCATCTCGCTCGCAGCACGCCCCTCTAATCACGGTGTGCGCTTCCACAACTGGCTGTTTGCTGAGCTGGGCCTGAACTACCTCTACAAGGCTGTGGCCCCCACCGACATCACACAGGCGATCGCCGGTGTGCGCGGGCTCGACATCCGCGGCGCTGCGGTGTCTATGCCGTACAAGCAGGACGTCATCGCGCTTATCGACGGCCTGCATCCTTCCGCCGAGCGCATCGGTGCCGTGAACACGATCGTGAATGATTCCGGCGTGCTCACCGGTTACAACACGGACTACACGGCGGTGGCGTCTCTGCTGAACACCCACAATGTGGACCCGGCGTGGCGGGTTGCCGTGCGCGGCTCCGGTGGCATGGCTAACGCTGTGGTGGCAGCACTCGCGGACCACGGCATGCGCGGCGCGGTGGTGGCGCGCAACCAAGCTACGGGTACTGCGCTTGCGGAGCGCTACGGTTGGGAATACGCCACCGAAGTCCCGGAAAATGCTCAGCTGCTGGTCAACATCACCCCACTGGGAATGAATGGTGACCAAGCTGATGCCCAGGCCTTCAGCGACACTCAAATCCGAAGCGCAAAGATGATTTTCGATGTTGTGGCCTACCCGGTGCGCACCCCACTGATTGTGAAGGCGGAGAAACTGGGCGTACCGAGCATCAATGGTGGTGAAGTGGTGGCGCTGCAGGCCGCCGAACAGTTTGTGCTCTACACCGGCAAGCAGCCCACCCAAGCACAGGTGGATGCAGCGGAAGCCTACGCCCAGGAAGGCTAGTTGCAGAATCGTTATCTGCGTGCGGGAACCTTTTCGGCACAGCAGGCAGTTATATCCTGTGAGCCCAAGGCCACATGGGGCCTCGGCATCATTAGAGAACATCAACTGTGAAGGACCAATTCAATGGGTTTTGAGCTCCCATTCTTTGGAAAGAGCAACCAACAACCAGCTGGCAACGCCGAGATAACGGACGCCGTTAGCGCCGAGGTTACAGAGCCCAACGCCTTCGAGGCCCGCGGGGGCATGGCCGCTAAGACGCTCATCACCGCGTTGGATAAAGCTGTCTCCATGCAGTCCTCCACGATCGAGAACTATGTGGATTGGCTGCGTGCCAAGAACCCGGAGGCCACCCCGGAGGAAATCCAGGCGCTGATGGACAAGCACTTCATGCGCCTGGCTACCGGCTCCGGCGCCGGTGCGGGTGCCGCTGCCGCGATCCCAGGCATTGGGTTTGTGACCGGCGCGTTGGCAATCAGCGCGGAGTCTTTGGTGTTCCTGGACGCTGCGGCGTTTTACACTGTCGCCGCAGGCTACCTGCGCGGCGCGGAAATCCGCGACCCCGAGCGCAGGAAGGCCCTAATCCTGGTGGCCATCACGGGCTCCGCCGGCTCCGCCCTGGTGGACGCTGCGCTGGAGACCTCCTCCATCACTGCAATTTCCAACATGTCCAAGCGCAATTTGGTGCAGGTGAACAACCAGCTCGTGCGCCTTGCATTGAAGCAGGTCAACAAGCGAATCCGCCGCGCTTGGCTGGGCAAACTCATGCCGATGGGCGTGGGATTAGTCCTTGGCACGATGGCCAACCGTAAGCTGGCAGACAAGGTGATCAGCAACACCCGCAACTCTCTAGGTCCTCTTCCAGCACGTTTTGCAACACCGGCAAAGGCCGAGGAAGATGTGCTAGAACCAGCCAAAAACTAGCCTAAGGGGTTTGCTACCGTGCACAAGGGCCGTTATCGCCAACTGCTGCGTGCACTGTGGCAATCCCCTTTTGTGTTGCTGTGCGCAATACTTTCCTCCGTAGGGGTCACGGCATTCCAGGCGGCCATTCCGCTGCTCGCGGGCCAGGCGGTGGACGCCGCAACCGGGGCCAATGCAGCGGACATCCCGCAGGTGGTTCGCGTACTCATCGTGGTGGCCCTCCTGCGCTATCTCTTCCAATTCGCCCGCAGGTTCGTGGCGGGTATCTTGTCCAACCGCCTGCAACACACCTTGCGCATTGCGGTGTTGGAATCATTACTGAGGCTCGACGGAAAGGCGCAAAACAAGCTGGACACCGGCCAGGTGGTTTCCCGTTCCATCTCTGACCTCAACCAAGTTCAGGCCGTGGTAGCCATGTTCCCGCTGCTGTTGGGCCAGGTCCTGAACCTCATTGTGATCCTGGCGCTGCTTGGGTGGATTTCCTTGCCACTATTGGCAGTGGCGGTACTCAGCGTGCCGGTGATTACTGTAATTACTTGGTTGTCTAGGCGCACGCTCTTTGCAGCCACCTGGTCAAAACAGCAGGCAATTGCCAAGGTGAGCACCCAAATCGAGCAAACGGTCACCGGTGTACGCGTGGTCAAGGCATTCGCTCAGGAGCGCCGGGAACTCGGCACGCTGCGCATCCTCGGGCGCGAGGTTTACGCCACCGCCATCCGCGCGGCAAAGCTCACGGCCCGATTCCAGCCGCTTGTGCAGCAGCTTCCCAACGTGGCGTTGGTGATCGGCATCGGTTTGGGCGGCATGCTGGCGCTGCGTGGGGAAATCACCATTGGCCTGTTTTTGGCGTTTGGCGCCTACCTCACACAGGTCACGGGGGTAATTTCTTCCATCGCTGGCCTGGTGGTGCAGTTCCAGCTCGGCGCGAGCGCCCTTGAGCGCGTGTACCAGGTCATCGATCTCACACCAGAAATTGTGCCCACCACCGAGCGCACGCGGGCAAGCACAGTTGGTGATGTCAAGGTGGAGGGTGTCTCCTTCCAATTCGGCGAACAAGAAGTGCTGCGTGGCATTGACCTTGATGCGCCGCGCGGCAGCACCACCATGATGGTGGGCCCGGCGGGTTCGGGGAAAACCATCCTCTTGGAGCTGCTCGCCGGGGTGTATCAACAAGAATCCGGCACCGTCCGCATCGCCGGCACCGTAGGTGCGGTGTTCGATGATCCCTTCTTGTACTCAGACACAGTTTTCCACAACATTGACTTGGGTCGTGGCCTCAGCACCGAACAGGTGGAACGCGCTGCACGCATCGCTTGCGCACACGAGTTCATCAAGCAGCTCCCGCAGGGCTACAACACCACTGTGGGCGAGCGAGGGCTGACGCTTTCGGGTGGGCAGCGCGCACGCATCGCCATCGCACGCGCAGTTGCGGCAGACCCAGACATCCTCCTGTTTGACGACGCCACCAGTGCCATCGACGCCACCACGGAACGCGCCATTTACACCGCGCTTCGCCAAGCTCTTCCGAACACCACCGTCATCGCCGCAGCCCACCGGCACAGCACACTGGAGCATGCGGACAGCATCGCGCTGATTCATCAGGGCCGCACCCTGGCTCAGCTTCCGCCAGCGGAGATGGCGCAGCACCCACAGTTCCTGCACATCATGCAGCTTCAGGGCAAGGTCACACCAGTTCCTTTCGACGACGGCACCGAACCGCCCGCCCACCTCCTCTGGCCGGAGGACGCCCCAAAGGCCGACGCCCTTGCGATGGAGGCCAGCACCATGCGCGAGGTCGCGTCCTCTGCCGGTATGCACCCAGGGCAAGGAGGCGCGCGGCGGCAAGGCGCCGCAATGCCGGCGACCCCTGAGCTCCTGGCGCGCGTCGGCAAGCTCCCTCCAGCCACAGCAACTCCAAAGGCAGACGAGCAGGCTCTGGAGCAACCACTCAAGGTGTTCAACGCTCGAATGCTGTTCGCCGAGGTCAAGGGGCTGATCGCGGCGGTGATTGGCTTGTATGCGCTGTCCGTAGCAGCCGGCTTGAGCGTGCCTTGGCTTGCGCGCATGGTGATTGACCGAGGAGTTTTGGGGAACCAGCCGGGTATTATCGGCCCGATTACCGCGGTGGGGCTCGCCTTGGTGGCGCTGGCCTGGGGCGCCCAGATCGCCACAACAATTACCACGGCAACCACCGGCGAACGCCTGCTCTATCAGTTACGAGTGCGCTGCTACGCGCATCTGCAGCGGCTCAGCATGAACTATTACGAGCAGAACATGGCTGGGGCGATCATGACGCGAATGACCACGGACATCGACGCCCTGAACACGTTCCTCCAGACGAGCCTGGCCACGGCGGTGGTGAGCTCCACCACGATCGTGGGCATTCTGGTGCTGCTGGGCATCACCTCGCCGGTACTGTTCGCCGTGTCTCTGGTAGGAATCCCCGTGATCGTGGTGGCAACCATGGTGTTCCGCCGCGTTTCCACCAGACTCTACAGCCAGGCGCGCGAGCAAATCAGCGGGGTCAACGCGCAGTTCCAGGAGGCGATTGCCGGGCTGAAAACCACCCAGCTCTTTGGCTTTCAAGAGGCAACCCTCGCGAGCTTCCGTTCGGGCTCGAAGCGCTATGTGCGCACGAGGATCCGCGCTCAACTCGCTGTTGCCACCTATTTCCCAGGGCTCAATGCAATCTCAGAACTGGTGCAAGCGGGTGTGCTGCTGATCGGCGCCTCGATGGTGGCCCAAGGGCAGCTCGCAGCGGGCGCGCTGGTGGCGTTCCTGCTCTACCTGGACCGCCTCTACTCCCCGATCACCTCCCTTTCCCAAGTGTTCGACTCCTACCAGCAAGCCCAAGTGGGCCTCCGTCGCATCGGAGAGTTCCTGGGTACCTCCCCCGCTGTGGCAGACAGCGGCACGGACACGCCTCCACTGGGCGCGGATCTGCACTTTGATCAGGTGGACTTCGGTTACACCGACTCGCCAGTGCTCCAGGACTTCACGCTGAACATCCCGAGGGGACATACGGTTGCCATTGTGGGCCCAACGGGCGCGGGAAAATCCACGGTGGTCAAACTCATCGAGCGCTTCTACGACCCCACCTCGGGCCACGTCCGGGCAAACCGTACGGACATCGCCAGCTTCTCACTTGCCGCCTGGCGCCGCAGCGTAGGCTACGTCCCCCAGGAGGCACACCTGTTCGCCGGCACGGTTGCCAGCAACATCGCCTACGGCCTGCCCGATGCCACCCGCGAGGACATCGAGCAAGCGGCCAGGCGAGTCGGCGCGCTCGCCGCCATCGCCGCGATCCCCGGTGGCTTCCTTGCGCGCGTCGGGGAGCGTGGACGCGGCCTCTCCTCGGGGCAGCGCCAGCTCATCGCCCTCGCCCGCGCCGAGCTCATCACTCCAGAGATCATGCTTCTCGACGAGGCCACCGCCACTGTGGACCCCGCCACGGAGGCAACCATCCTCAAGGCCTCCCAACGGGTCACCGCACACCGCACTTCCGTTGTGGTAGCCCATCGCCTTGCCACTGCACAAAGCGCGGACCACATTGTGGTAATCGCCAATGGCGAAATTGCGGAGCAGGGTGATCACGACACGCTATGCACTAATGGGGGTATTTATGCAAAAATGTGGGAGGACACCACACAGCAAAACCCCAGTTAGGGAGAGGGTCGGGGCCTGCCCCCGCTCGTGCTTAGCATTGAAGAGGAAACTTTGTGCAAAGCAGTTACACCCTTTTTCCAAAAAGGGTTAGCCTGTAGTGAGTTAGACGTAAGAAATCTCACAAAGAAATGAGGCGAGCACCTGCCGTGAGCAGCGCGAGTACCTTCGGCCAGAATCAGTGGCTGGTTGACGAGATGTTCCAGCAGTTCAAGAAAGATCCCCAGTCTGTAGATGCAGAGTGGCGCGAGCTTTTTGAAAAGCAGGGTGCACCAGCATCTCCTGAACCAGCCGCCCCTGCCCCAGTCAGCACACCGCAGCCAGCGGAGCCAGTAGCACAGCGCGCGGACCAAAAGACGGAAGCCCGCGTAGAAGAAGAGGCAAAGAAGGCTGCCGTCGCGCAGAAGCGCAAGGCGTCCCCGCTGGACCGTGAGGGCGAGCTCCCAGCCCCTGGCACCAAGCAAATCAAGGGCATCTTCAAGGCTATTGCCAAGAACATGGACGAGTCCCTGGAAATCCCCACCGCTACCTCGGTGCGCGATATGCCGGTCAAGCTCATGTTTGAAAACCGCGCGATCATTAACAACTTCCTTGCGCGTACCTCCGGCGGCAAGGTGTCCTTCACCCACATCATTGGCTATGCCATGGTCAAGGCCACCATGATTCACCCGGTGATGAACAACTCTTACTCCGTGGAGGACGGCAAGCCCACCCTGCACACCCCGGAGCACATCAACCTGGGTCTGGCTATCGACGTCGCCCAGAAGGACGGCTCCCGCGCTTTGGTCGTTGCGGCGATCAAGAAGTGCGAAACCCTGGACTTCGCCGCATTTGTTGAGGCATACGAGGATATCGTTGCCCGCTCCCGCGTGGGCAAGCTCACCATGGATGACTACTCCGGCGTCACCATCTCCCTGACCAACCCAGGTGGCATTGGCACCCGCCACTCCGTGCCTCGCCTCACCAAGGGCCAGGGTGCGATCATCGGTGTGGGTTCCATGGATTACCCAGCGGAGTTCGCTGGCGCTTCCGAGGACCGCCTGGCCGAGCTCGGCGTGGGCAAGTTGGTGACCATCACGTCCACCTACGACCACCGCATCATCCAGGGCGCAGAATCTGGTGAATTCCTGCGCACCATGAGCCAACTGTTTGTGGATGACACCTTCTGGGATGAGGTATTTGCCTCCGTTGGTGTGCCGTACACCCCGATGCGCTGGGCACAGGATCTGCCGAACACCGGCCTAGATAAGAACACCCGCGTGATGCAGCTCATCGAGGCTTACCGCTCCCGCGGCCACCTCATTGCAGATGTGAACCCACTGAAGTGGATCCAGCCCGGCATGCCGGTGCCTGACCACCGCGACCTGGACATTGAGACGCACGGCCTCACCCTGTGGGACCTGGACCGCAGCTTCCACGTCGGTGGCTTTGGTGGCAAGGAGACCATGACGCTGCGCGAGGTGCTCTCCCGCCTGCGCGCCGCCTACACCCTGAAGGTCGGATCCGAGTACACCCACATCCTGGACCGCGACGAGCGCACCTGGCTGCAAGACCGCCTGGAGGCGGGCATGCCTAAGCCAACGCCTGCGCAGCAGAAGTACATCATGCAGCAGCTCAATGCCGCTGAGGCCTTTGAGAACTTCCTGCAGACCAAGTACGTGGGCCAAAAGCGCTTCTCCTTGGAGGGCGCCGAATCCCTCATCCCGCTCATGGATTCCGCCATTGATACCGCCGCGGGCCAGGGCTTGGACGAAGTGGTCATCGGTATGCCACACCGCGGCCGCCTCAACGTGCTGTTCAACATCGTGAACAAGCCACTGGCAACCATCTTCACTGAGTTTGAAGGCCACATCGAGCCCAAGGCAGCCGGTGGCTCCGGTGACGTGAAGTACCACTTGGGCGCAGAGGGCACCCACCTGCAGATGTTCGGCGACGGTGAAATCAAGGTCACCTTGACCGCCAACCCATCCCACCTCGAGGCAGTGAACCCCGTCATGGAGGGTATCGCCCGGGCAAAGCAGGACATCCTGGACAAGGGCGAGTCCGGCTACTCCGTGATGCCACTGCTGCTCCACGGCGACGCCGCCTTCGCGGGCCTGGGCATTGTGCCGGAGACCATCAACCTGGCACAGCTTCGCGGCTACACCGTGGGCGGCACCGTCCACATCGTGGTGAACAACCAGATCGGCTTCACCACTACTCCTGACTCCGGGCGCTCCAGCCACTACGCAACGGACTACGCTAAGGCCTTTGGCTGCCCCGTGTTCCACGTCAATGGTGATGACCCAGAGGCAGTGGTGTGGGTTGGCCAGCTCGCCACCGAGTACCGCCGTCGCTTTGGCAAGGATGTGTTCATTGACCTCATCTCCTACCGCCGCCGCGGCCACAACGAGGCTGATGACCCATCGATGACCCAGCCACTCATGTACGAGCGCATCAACGGCCGCAAGACCGTGCGTGAGCAGTACACCGAGGATCTGCTTGGCCGTGGTGACCTCACCAAGGACGATGCAGAGCGCGTGGCAGCAGACTTCCACGACCAGATGGAAGCAGTGTTCAACGAGGTCAAGGAAGCCGAAAAGAAGGCCTTTGCCCCACAGGAGGGCATCACCAGCTCCCAGGCCCTGCCTCATGGCCTCAAGACCAACATCACCCGCGAAGAGCTCGTGGAAATTGGCCAGGCCTACGCCAATGCCCCTGAGGGCTTTGAGTTCCACCCACGAGTGGCTCCAGTTGCACAAAAGCGCCTGGAATCCGTGCGCGAGGGCGGCATTGACTGGGGCTGGGGCGAGCTCATCGCCTTCTCCTCCCTAGCCAACACCGGCAAGCTCGTGCGCCTTGCAGGTGAGGATTCCCGCCGCGGCACCTTCACCCAGCGCCACGCTGTGGTGTATGACCCCAACACCGGTGAAGAGTTCAATGGCCTCCACGAGCTGGCCAAGCGCAACGGCGGCAAGTTCCTGGTCTACAACTCCGCGCTCACCGAGTTCGCCGGCATGGGCTTCGAGTACGGCTACTCCGTAGGAAACCCAGACGCCGTAGTGGCATGGGAAGCGCAGTTCGGCGACTTCGCAAACGGCGCCCAGACCATCATCGACGAATACGTTTCCTCCGGTGAGGCCAAGTGGGGCCAGCTTTCCTCCGTGATCCTGCTCCTGCCACACGGCTACGAAGGCCAGGGCCCGGACCACTCCTCCGCACGTATCGAGCGCTACCTGCAGCTCTGTGCAGAGGGCACCATGACCGTGGCTCAGCCGACCACCCCAGCCAACTACTTCCACCTGCTACGTCGTCACGCACTGGGCAACCTGAAGCGCCCGCTGGTGGTGTTCACGCCAAAGTCCATGCTGCGTATGAAGGCCGCCACCTCATCCGTAGAGGACTTCACCAAGGTGGAGAAGTTCCAGTCCGTCATCAACGACCCACGCTTTGTGGACGTTGAAGGCAACGTGATTGGTGATGTGAACAAGGTCAAGAAGATCATGCTGGTCTCCGGCAAGCTCTACTACGAGCTGGCCAAGAAGGCGCAAAAGGACAAGCGCGAGGACGTGGCGATCGTGCGCATCGAGATGCTGCACCCAATTCCGTTCAACCGCCTGCGCGAAGCCTTTGCCACCTACCCGAACGCAGAAGAAATCCGCTTCTGCCAGGACGAACCCGCAAACCAGGGCCCATGGCCATTCCTGCATGAGCACCTCTCCGAGCTCATCCCGGATATGCTGCCGATGAAGCGCGTTTCCCGCCGCGCACAGTCCTCCACCGCAACCGGCCTCTCCAAGGTCCACGCAGTGGAACAGGAAGCATTGCTCAAGGAAGCATTTGCGGACTAATTAGAAAATGCTCCCCATGGATAACCGTGGGGAGCATTTTTTATACCCCGGCCCGATCGAGCAGCGCGGGGATTTCCTCATGGGGAGGTACTTCGTCCATTGTGCTCAGGGAGCCGGATACCACGTTGATGGTGGAACGCTCCGGGCGCCCAATCACTGGGCTTCGGTACACGGGCACCAGGTTTTGCGGCAAGAAATCCGCTTCACAGGCCTGGGCGTTGGAGGGGTCAGTGGCGTCCATGTTATCCCCCAGCGAGCCCATGAGGGCGGCATACGTTCGCTCGCGCCACTCCGCGGTGACTACGCCGTTGTACTCCTGGGCGAGTTCTTCGGCGAGCGCAGGATTGAGCTCTTGCAGTGCGTTGCCGGCGCAGGTCAAGGTGAGGTCCGCGTGGCCAGTGGACAGCCGGTGCAGGCTGGATTCCTCGGTGACTTCCAATACCGCCTCGCGCCCCTGGCGTTCCAGCGCCTGGCGGTAGAGCTCACCGAGAAACACCGCACGAGGGGCATCATCAACACTGATGACTACAGTCTTTTCCGCCTCAGGGAGTACCGGGGCTTCGAGGTCAGTGCAGGCGGAAAGTGCGCCAACAAGCGCCAAGGCAAGGGTTGCAACGCTGCCTCGCACGTGGTGGGAGTGACCGGCCTGCGAATTGTGCTGCATCGTGAGATCCTTTTTCTCCGGCGCGGGAAATGACCTTCCTAGCTTAGCGTTACTGGCACTGTATGCGTAGACTTAGGCCTCATGAGTGAAGTGACCCGAGTGTACGCAGGCCGCCTGTCCGGCATGGTAGTTCGAGGTCCCGATACAGACGCGATCGGGCGTGTACGCGACGTTGTGGTGAACATCCGCCCGCAGGGCCACACCTCGCGCGCAATTGGGCTGGTTGTGGAAATGACCAACAAGCGCAGGATCTTTGTTCCAATATTGCGCGTGGGTGCCATCGACCCCCAAGAGATCACGCTTTCCACTGGTTCAGTGTCACTGCGCTCCTACACTCCTCGCGCCGGTGAGGTAGCGCTGTTGGGTGACTTGGTGGGTCAAAAGGTCCAGGTGGATGACCCCGAGCTGGAGCACCTGCACAGTCTGCCGGTAGAAATCGCCGACGTGGAACTCGAACGCACCCGCTCCCGCGACTGGGTGATCTCACGGGTCGCAGTGATCAGCGAGCGCCCGAAGTTCGGCCGGCGCCCCCAACTGAACACCGCGTTGTGGAGCCATGTGCATGGCGTGCATGCTGCGGGCGTCGGCGAGTCCTCCCCTACCGCAGAGCTGCTGGTGACATTCGAGGACATGCGCCCTGCCGACGTCGCCCACGCGATGTACGACCTCCCACCCCAGCGGCGCCTCGCGGTGGCACGGGAGCTGGACGACGAACGCCTCGCCGACGTGCTGCAGGAACTCTCCGAGGATCGCCAGGCAGAGCTCATTGAAGCCTTGGGCATTGAGCGCGCCGCCGAGGTGCTCGAGGAAATGGATCCCGACGATGCGGCTGACCTGCTCGGTGAGTTGGACGATGAGAAGGCAGATGTGCTGCTGGAGCTGATGGACCCTGAGGAGTCCGCCCCGGTGCGCCGCCTCATGAACTTCAGCCCGGACACAGTGGGTGCGCTCATGACCCCAGAGCCACTCATTTTGTCCCCGCAGACCACCGTTGCGGAGGCCTTGGCACTCGCACGCAACCCGGATCTTTCCACCTCGCTGGCAAGTCTGGTATTTGTGGTGCGCCCACCCACGGCGACCCCAACCGGCAAGTACCTTGGGTGCGTGCACATTCAACGCCTCTTGCGGGAGCCGCCCTCGGCGCTGGTGTCCGGCATTCTGGACCCTGACCTTCCGCCGCTGTACACGGATGACTCGCAGGAGACCGCAGCACGCTTTTTTGCCACATACAACCTAGTGTGCGGGCCGGTGCTGGACTCAGACGGCCACTTGCTCGGCGCGGTGAGCGTCGATGACCTGCTTGACCACATGCTTCCAGACGATTGGCGCGACGAAGGCCTGCGCCCCGACCCTCACGCTTAAACCATGGCAGAATACAATCGCTCAAACCTAGACACTCCCACGCTGCGGAGCCGGAAAAACCCCTTCAAGCTGGATGACGATACCGTAGGCGCCTACGCCGAAAAGGTTGCCCGGTTCTTTGGCACCGGCAGTTACCTAATGTGGCAAACGGTGTTCGTGGTCATCTGGATCCTGCTGAACGTTGGCGGCTGGTGGTTCTCCTGGGATGCCTACCCATTCATCCTGCTCAACCTGGCATTTTCCACCCAGGCTGCCTACGCCGCGCCGTTGATCCTGCTCGCACAGAACCGGCAGGAGGACCGCGACCGCGTCTCTCTCGCCGAAGACCGTCGCCGCGCTTTTGAAACCAAAGCGGACACCGAGTTCATCACCCGCGAGCTCGCCGGGCTGCGCCTTGCGGTGGGCGAAATGGTGACCCGTGATTACCTGCGCCATGAACTTGAAGACCTCCAGAATATGCTGGAACGCATTGAGGCGAAGCTCGACGACGAAGCGGCGGCACGCGCGGCATGGCGCCACCAGATTCGCGGTGAGCACGAACTCAATGACCCCGTGCAGGGTGACCTTGCAGACCCCAAAGGACAATGATGACAACGATTACAGACTCCGCTGTTCGCGCAGCACTCGCCCGTGTGGAAGACCCCGAGATCGGCAAGCCCATCACTGAACTCGGCATGGTGAAATCCGTGGAGATCCACGGCGCTGATGTGGCCGTGGCGGTGTACCTCACCATTGCCGGCTGCCCCATGAAAAACACCATCGTGGAGAACACCCGCGCCGCAGTCCAGGACATCGAAGGCGTGGGCGAGGTCAGCGTGACCACCGACGTCATGAGCGACGAACAGCGCCGCGAACTGCGCACCAGCCTGCGCGGCGAGGAGCCCGTGATCCCCTTCGCCCAACCGAACTCCACAACCCGCGTGTACGCAGTGGCCTCCGGCAAGGGTGGCGTTGGTAAGTCTTCCATGACCGTTAACCTCGCGGCTGCGCTTGCTGCCCGGGGCTTGAGCGTCGGTGTGTTGGACGCGGACATCTATGGTCACTCAGTGCCTGGCATGCTCGGCTCCACCGACCGCCCCCACGCTGTGGATGAAATGATCATGCCGCCGCAGGCACACGGCATCAAGCACATTTCCATCGCCCACTTCGTGGAAGGCAACGCCCCCGTCGTGTGGCGAGGCCCGATGCTGCACCGCGCCATTCAGCAGTTCTTGGGTGACGTGTTCTGGGGTGACCTCGACGTCCTCCTACTGGACCTCCCCCCAGGCACTGGCGACATCGCCATCTCCATCGCCCAACTCCTGCCAAACGCCGAGCTTTTGGTGGTCACTACCCCGCAGGCAGCGGCGGCGGAGGTTGCCGAGCGCGCCGGATCCATCAGCCTCCAGACTCACCAGCGGATCGCCGGCGTGATCGAGAACATGGCTGCGATGGTCCTGCCCGACGGCAGCGTCATGGACGTCTTCGGCTCCGGCGGCGGGCAGGCAGTAGCAGATCGCTTAACGACGCTCACCGGCGCCGAAGTCCCTCTGCTGGGCAGTGTCCCGCTGGACCCCAAGCTGCGAGAAGGCGGGGATTCTGGCACCCCAATTGCGCTGGGTGACTCCCCCACTGCAAAAGCCATCCAAGCGGTAGCAGCAAAGCTCGCTGTACGCAGGGAATCCCTGGCCGGCAAGTCCCTGGGGTTGAATACGTCTAGGTGATGTCGTCCCAACTGAAGTTGCCGCGCGGCTTCTCACGCGGCTTCTCTTCAGACTCGCGTTTAGCTTGCTCGGCAACTTTCTTGGGATCAAAGTCATCGAGGAACTGCTCGTCTCCGTCAAACAGCGCTTTGGTGAGCGCCGCGCGCGGCCCCATCCGCTGAATGGAGGCGAGCTGGTTAATTGGCTCGCGGAACTGCTCAAACTCTTGGCCGAACTCGCCGTCTAGCTCTGCCTTGGCGTTGTTGATTGCCTTTCGTGCCGCATAGATGGCGGCGCGAACGTCCTTAATCACGCCTGGTAGGCGTTCGGGGCCGATCACGATGAGAGCGACCACGAAAATGAAGAAGATCTCTACCCAGCCAATAGATGAAAACACGTCCCCAAGCCTACCCTCGACGTTTCAACTTGCGAAACACCCCTTTTTCCACCTTTTTCTCCTGCGGAACTTGGGTGCCAAGGGCCTGCAATTTATCCAGCAACGCTGAGGGAATGTGCACCTCGCAGGCTGCACGAAGCCGGGCCGAGGCGCGTCGTTGCCGCTCAATTTCCCTCCGGCATTCATCGCACTGCGCCACATGGATCTGCGCGCGCTCCCGCGCTTGGGGCATCAACTCCCCGTCCACATAGGCCGCAACGGCCTCCGGGCCTAGGTGGTCAACGGCGTGCAGCGTTTTGCGCACCGTTGCAAATTCGATGGATAGAAACCGCACTTGGTCAGCCATCACAACCCTCCTTAGCGCTGCAGCAACAACTGAGCATCCTCATTCGTTGCCGCTTGTGCCTCCAAGCTAGCACGCAGTTGGGAGCGGCCGCGGTGAATACGCGAACGCACGGTTCCCATCTTCACGCCGAGGGTGTCAGCGATCTCGTCATAACTCATGCCCACCACATCACAAAGCACAACTGCTACGCGGAAGTCAGGGGCGAGTTGATCCAGTGCCACCTGCAGCGCCGGGTCCAGGTGGGCCACGTTGTAGGCCTGCTCAGGTGACATTTCGTTGCCCGGCACGCGCTCGTAATCCTCCGGCAGGGACTCCATGCGGATCTTCTGGCGGTGACGCACCATGTCCAAAAACAGGTTGGTGGTGATGCGGTGCAGCCAGCCCTCAAAAGTCCCCGGCTGGTAGTTGTTCAGGGAACGGAACACCCGCATGAAGGTTTCCTGCGTGAGGTCCTCCGCGTCATGCTGATTGCCGCTGAGGCGGTAGGCCAAGCGATACACGGAATCTGCGTGTTCAGCCACCAACTCGCCCCAGGAAGGCATTTCAGCTTGTCCGGCATCAAATGCCGCGGTGCCGCTCAACTCGAGATCTGCTTGCATGTGCTCCATCTTGCCTGATGTATTTGGAGGCTTCCATTGAGAAACCTGCCAGTTTCCTGTCACTTACCCCCACAACACCTTAATACAGCGGTATATTCCCGCCATTAGCTAGACTTTCTTGGTGTGAGCGCACAACATCCAAGCGACGTACTTCGCGAATACATTGAATCCACCACCAGCCCCTCCCTGGAGGCGGCGCTTGAAGACGCAGCCGAGTTTGGCCTCCCCACCCCGGACGCCGCAACCGGCACCCTGCTGAGCTCCCTTGCGGCGCTCACCAAGGCATCCGGGGCGATCGCCGTCACCCCAACCGCCAGCGTGATAGGCCTCTACATGCTCGCAGGCATGGCGGAGGGCGGGATTCTCACCTGCATTGACCCCGAGGCGGACCACCAAAAGCGTGCTAAGGCCACGTTCCGCGACGCCGGATACTCCCCCTCCCGCGTGCGTTTTCTGCCTTCCCGTCCACTCGATGTGATGGGCAGGCTCGCACACGGAAGCTACAACCTGGTCTACGGCGAGATCGCACCGCTGGACCTCAAGGCCTTCGTGGACGCCGCACTCCCACTGCTCGCCCCTGGTGGCGCGATTGTGCTGGCAGACGCCCTGTTGGACGGCACGTTGGCGGATGAGACCCGCAAGGACCGGGACACCGTTGCCGCCCGCGAGGCGGATCAGTATTTCCAAACGCTCGAAGGCGTGCATGTGTCCCGCCTTCCAATCGGCGCGGGCACCACGCTCATCGTGAAGCCATAAAAAAATCCCCCTTGAAGGGGGATTTTTTGTCACACCGTCTGGTTCTTGCCAACTACCACCACGCCGCCTGGGCTGATGGCAAAGCGTTGGGCGTCACGGTCGCGGTCCACGCCAATCAGGGTGCCGTCGTTTACCACAACGTTTTTGTCCAAAATGCAGTGGCGCACCACTGCCCCCTTGCCAATGCGCACGCCAGGCATCAGCACGGAGCCTTCCACGGTGGCGCCCTCTTCCACAATCACGCCGGTAGAGAGCACCGAGTTGCGCACGGTGGCGCCTGAGATGATGGAGCCTTGGGCAACCATGGAGGACTGCGCAATGCCGCCTTGGACGAATTTCGCCGGAGGCAGCTCGCCGCCGTCAGTTGAGTGGATCGCCCACTTGCGGTTGTAGAGGTTGAACACTGGGTGCACGGAGATCAGATCCATGTGGGCCTCGTAGAAGGCGTCAATGGTACCGACGTCACGCCAGTAGCCGCGGTCGCGGTCGGTTGAGCCTGGGACTTCGTTATTGGAGAAGTCGTACACGTGGGCGTCGCCGCGCTTCACAAAGTAAGGGATAATGTCCCCGCCCATGTCATGGGTGGAATCGGGGTTGTTCTCGTCTTCCTTGAGGGCGTCCACCAGTGCCTTCGCGGTGAAAACGTAGTTACCCATGGAGGCGTAGGTGACCTCTGGGTCATCTGGGGTGCCTGGTGGATCTGCTGGCTTCTCCAGGAACTCGGTGATGTTACCGTGTTCGTCGGACTGGATGCAGCCAAATGCCGAAGCCTCGGAGCGGGGGACGCGGATGCCAGCCACGGAGACGGACTTGCCGGAGGCGATGTGCTCCTCGACCATCTGCTCTGGGTCCATGCGGTACACGTGGTCCGCGCCGAATACCAGCACGTAATCTGGCTGCTCGTCGTAAATCAAGTTCAGCGACTGCAGGATTGCGTCCGCAGAACCCTGGTACCACCTCTTGCCCAGGCGCTGCTGCGCTGGAACGGAGGCAATGTACTGGGAAGTAGGTCCGCTAAACTGCCACGCCTGAGAAATATGACGGTCCAGGGAGTGGGACTTGTACTGGGTCAGCACGCAAATCTTGAGGTATCCGGCGTTGACCAGGTTGGAAAGGACAAAGTCGATGAGTCGGTAATTTCCGCCAAAAGGCACTGCGGGCTTGGCGCGGTCCTCGGTGAGCGGGAAAAGGCGCTTGCCTTCACCGCCAGCAAGAACGATGGCTAGGGCATTGTATTGGTTCCTCACGCCACCAATGTAACTGGTATATGTGAGATGCGCAGGAGAAATGCAATTTAGATACTTAGAACACACATAAGCCCGCAATTGCGCTGTAACCTCGAGGGCATGAAAGTCGCAATGCTCACCAAGGAATACCCGCCGGAGATCTACGGCGGCGCAGGCGTCCACGTCACCGAACTCACTCGTTTTATGCGCGAAATTGCCCATGTGGACGTGCACTGCATGGGTGCTCCCAGGGATGAGAAAGACGTCTACGTCCATGGCGTAGACCCCATGCTCAAGGATGCCAACGCGGCGATCCAAACTCTTTCCACGGGTTTGCGAATGGCGGAGGCAACCGTCGGTGCTGATGTTGTGCACTCCCATACTTGGTACGCCGGATTGGGCGGCCACCTCTCCGCGCGCCTGCACGGCATCCCGCACGTGGTCACCGCCCACTCCTTAGAGCCGGATCGCCCGTGGAAGCGCGAGCAGCTCGGCGGCGGCTACGAGGTATCAAGCTGGTCCGAGCGCAACGCGATGGAGTACGCGGATGCGGTGATCGCTGTGAGCGCGAAGATGCGCGAATCCGTGCTGGAGGCCTACCCCCGGATCGACCCCGACCGCGTCAAGGTGGTACTCAACGGCATTGATACCGAGCTGTGGCAGCCCCGTGAGGGCCGCGGAGTTCTGGAGGAGCTCGGTGTGGACCTGGGCAAGCCCATCGTGGCTTTCGTCGGCCGCATCACCCGCCAGAAGGGCGTGGAGCACCTGGTGAAGGCCGCGGCGCACTTCGATGAGGACGTGCAGCTCGTGCTGTGCGCTGGCGCCCCGGACACCCCGGAGATCGCGGCACGCACCACGGCGCTGGTAGAAGAGCTACAGTCCAGGCGCAGCGGTATCTTCTGGGTCCAGGAGATGCTGAGCAGGGACAAGATCCAGGAAATCCTCTCCGCTGCCGAGGTCTTCGTGTGCCCCTCCATTTACGAGCCACTGGGCATCGTGAACTTGGAGGCAATGGCCTGCGGCACCGCGGTGGTGGCCTCCAACGTGGGCGGTATCCCCGAGGTGGTCCGGGACGGCTCAACTGGCTTGTTGGTGCACTACGACGAAGCCCAGCCGGAGGACTTTGAGCGTGAGATTGCGGAGAAGGTCAACCAGGTGGTTCGCGACACAGAACTCGCCCGTTCCTTCGGCCTCGCCGGCCGCGCCCGCGCTGTAGAGGACTTCTCCTGGGACGCAATCGCCCAGCAAACTGTGGATGTGTACAACTCCCTGCGTTAGGAAAGGAACCCCTATGGTCCACCGCCCCGAGCTTCACATCACCGCTGAGACCGGCGTCCTCGACGCACCCGCCGGACTCCTCCACGACGGCCAGGACTGGCACGTATTCCTGCAATTCCGGCCAAAGCTTTCCGACGCCGCCAGGTGGGGGCATCAGGTGAGCTCTGATGCGTACGGTTGGGAAGAATGCGACGACGTCCTTGCACCCCAAGGCGCGGAGACCCAGCTCCGGGCGGGGTCCGTGGTGGCTCGGGGCGATGTGGTGGACCTCTACTACACCTCCATCAGCGCCGAGGGTGCGTGCATCAAGGTAGCGTCCATCGAAGACCTGCCCGCCACCTGCGAGGAGGTCTCAAATGAAGCCTCGCAGCTCAGCGCGGTGGTTGGTGGGCACCACACGGCCGTTTCCGACCAAGCGGGGGTGGTGAATTTCCGCTCGCCATGCGTGGTTACGGATCATGAGAGCGGTTGGATCATGTTGGCAGTGGCGGGTAAGACCCCAAGCCTGCACATTTTGGAATCCTCAGACGGCCTGGATTGGCGCTACGCGGGACCGCTGGAGTTCAACGGCGAGACCGGGGTGCACGGAGAGATCGTTGCCCCTCGCGTTATTCGTCTTCGCGACCAAGTGGATGGGCAGATCTATGACATCTTGCTGATCACTGTGGAGATCAATGGCGTGGACCGCTCGGGCTACCTGGTGGGCCAGCTCGACGGCACCACGTTTGAGGTCACGCACGGTTTCGAGCGCATTGATTACGGCCATGACTTCACCCGCCCCCGAACGGCCACTGCAAACTTGGACCATACCCACCTATTTGGCTTGATGAACGGCGTTGGCCGCCTGGATGACCCCAGCACGCACAAGAGCTTGGCCGAGGAAGGATGGGCCAACTGTCTTTCCCTTCCCCGCAAGGTCACCCTTCAAGGTGGCAAGCTGTTCCAAACCCCGGCCGCTGGCCTAGTGTCCGCCATTGAGCAGGCGGATAACGCCGCCCTGTGGGTGGGCACGCTTGAGGTCCCCCAGGGCGAAGAAGTGCGAATTGAGTTGGTGGACTCGATCGGCCACACCGCAGCGGTGCTCGCCCACCGCGGTGACCTGCTCGAGCTCGATCGCGGCAATGACGCCGCAATCGCCCCACTGAGCGCTCCGGATACCCTCACCGTCATCGTGGACGGCTCCACGGTGGAGGTGTTTGCCGACGGCGGCCAGGTGTCCATGGCCAGCCGCGTCTATTTCAATGGCAGCATCGAGGAGTTCGTGGTCACCGCCTCCGACGGTGCAACAATTGAGCGCCGCAGCGAGAAGTTCTCGCGCGACGCTCGGTTGTCCCCCTGGGAAGGCCCTGTACGTTAGGCCTTGCGGAAGCGGGTGATCTTAGCCTTGGCCGTCACTTCCATGGTGGCAGGCAGGGCCGCAATGCGTTCCGCCAGGATGTCTGCGTGAATGTGGCGCGCAGAGGGGCTCATCCCGATCTGTGTGGCAATGGATTCCTGATCCAGGCGCATGGTGAACTCCACATCCTGTGGGGTGTCCACCGGTACCAGGTGTCCGGCTGCCTGTTCGATCATGCGCTGCACTTTGCCGCGTTCAACGTCAATGATTCCCAAAGGCTCGCGCAGTTCGCCAAGGTGCCCGGTGTCTGCGGTGAGCACCACCACTTCACCTTCCGGCTTGAGCACGCGAGCAAACTCGGCTGCGTTTCGCGGAGCGAACACCACCGCGATGGCGTCCACGGAGGAATCCTTGATGGGCAGCCGCGCCCAGGCGTCAGCAACCACAGCACCAACGCGCGGGTGGCACTTGGCCAGCAGTTTTGCCGCGGGCACGGAGACGTCCAACCCCACCCCACGGGAATCCTCAATGGAATCCAGTGCGTGAGAGAGGTAGTAACCGGTACCTGCGCCGATCTCCGCGATCACGGGAGCCTCACTGGTGTAGCTCAACGCCTCGGAAACTGCCTCCACAAACGGGGCAAAGTGGCCGCGAGAGAGGAAGGTTTCCCGAGCTTTGATCATCGAGGTGTCGTCACCTGAATAGCGCAGTCCGGCGCCGCCTGCCAAGGTGACGTACCCCTGCTTGGCTACGTCATAGCTGTGGCCGGTGGCCGAAACCACGCGGTTGTCCACCAGCTCGAGGTCTGATCCGTCGATGGGATCTGCAAGAACATCAATGATGTGTGAAAGCACTTAACTTGAAACCTCGGTGAGCAGTGCGCCGAGCTCAGCGGCCTCTTCATTGTTGAGCTCGATCACCAGGCGGCCACCTCCGTCAGTGGGGATGCGCATCACAATCTTGCGCGATTCGATAACCGCCTCCATAGGGCCGTTACCGGTGCGGGGCTTCATCGCTGCCATTCCAACTTTCCTTTCATCCACTAGCTCGATCCATACTACCCAACATGAGCCGCACGAGTTGCAGGGCCTGCAACCCCGCACCCCTCAACACGGGACAAAATGGTTGAAGCAACCACCTCAGCCATTGATCCAAGCTGCGCCAACGGCCGGTTCCGGTGCGCCCGGACACCGCAAGGGGCCTCTACCACGCTGCTGGGACCGTGCGCCTTGGCCACGTCGATGAGCAACCCAGCTTCCACACCGTATCCTGAGACAAAGGGCATAGTCAGGGCGGTGCTGCGGCGAATCGCGTACTCCCCTCCCAGGGGCTGGGAAATGTGGCTGAGTTCCGGGAAGAACATTTTGAGCAAGGGCTTTGCGGTGAGCTCGGTTACTCTGCCGCCACCCGAAGGCTCGCCATTCAGGGCTCGGGTGTATGCGGCTTTGACCATGTGGACGGTGGGGTCGCAAAAGGGGGCGGTGAGCCTGCTCACGATGTCTGGGGCGAAGCTGGTGAGGTCGGCGTCGATGAACACCACCACGTCGCCTCGCGCGGCCCACACCCCGCGCCATAAGGATTCCCCCTTGCCCGCCCAGACGGGATCCGGCAGGATGTCGCGCCAGTTTAAGACGGTGGCCCCGGCGCGGGAGGCTTCCGTGGCGGTGGCGTCGGTTGAGTCTGCATCGATGACGAGCACCTCGCTGGCCTGCGGGAGGACCGTGCGAACCACTTCCCCAACGGTGGCTTCCTCGTTGAGCGCGGGGATGATCACGCTGATATTCACGCAAGCCCCCGGGTGGTGTTCAAGGGTGCAACCTTGCCTTGGATTGCGGCGACCATACGGATCACATCCACCGTTTCGGCCACCTCGTGGGAGCGGAAGGCCGCCACGCCGTGCTGTGCCGCCCAGGCGGTTGCGGCCAGTGTTCCCGCAACGCGTTCGCGCACGGGGCGGTCCAGGGTTTCACCCACAAAGTCCTTGTTTGAAAGCGCCATCAGCACGGGCCAGCCGGTGGCCACCAACTCGTCAATCCGGCGCAGCAGCTCCAGGCCGTGGAAGGTGTTCTTGCCAAAGTCGTGCGTTGGATCGATCAAGATACGTTCCTCTGGCACACCACGACTGACTGCGAGCTCTGCCTGGCTGGTGGTCTCTTGGATGACCTGGGCCAAGAGGTCATCAAAGCGCACGCGGTGGGGCCTCGTGCGGGGAGTCACACCACCGGTGTGAGAGCACACATACCCCACTTGGTACTGCCCGGCCACGGCGGAAAGTTCGGGGTCGTGGCCCGCCCAGGTGTCGTTCACCAAGGTCGCGCCGGCCTGGATCGCCGCATCGGCTACTTCACTGCGCCAGGTATCCACGGAGATGGTGACGTCGGGATGCGCTGCGTGGACGGCCTGAATTACCGGGACAACCCGCTCGATCTCTTCGGAGGTGGTCACCACGGCGCCGGGGCCAGCTTTTACACCGCCGATATCCACGATCCCGGCACCCTGCGCGATCACATCCCCGGCGCGGGCCACGGCAAGGTCCAGGGAGTTGGTGGCGCCTTGGTCATAGAAGCTGTCTGGGGTGATGTTGACGATCGCCATCACCTGGGCAAGGTTATTTGTGGCGCTCAACGATGTACTCCACTGCCTCCTCCACGCTGTCCGTGAGCAGGAACAGGTCCACGTCCTTGGGGCTGATCATGCCCTCCTCTACGAGGCGGTCCTTGATCCACTCCACCAACGGCCCCCAGAATGTGGTGCCCAAGAGCACGATTGGGAAGTTGGTGACCTTGCCGGTCTGCACCATGCAGAGCACTTCAAACAGCTCGTCGAGTGTGCCATACCCTCCGGGGAGGCATACGAACGCCTGGGAATACTTGAGGAACATGGTTTTACGAGCAAAGAAGTAGCGGAAGTTCACGCCCAGGTCTACCCAGTTGTTGAGGCCCTGCTCCATCGGCAGCTCAATGCCCAGGCCAACGGACATGCCATCGTTTTCGCAGCATCCCCTATTGCCCGCTTCCATGAGTCCGGGGCCACCGCCGGTGATGACCGCGTACCCGGCGTCGGAAAGCTTCTTGCCCAACTGCATCCCCTGCTCATAGTAGGGGTGGCCCTCTTTGATGCGGGCGGAGCCAAAGACGGTGACTGCGCGCGGGAGCTCGGCGAGGGCGTCGAAGCCCGCTACGAACTCGCTTTGGATGCGCAGGACGCGCCAGGGGTCGGCGTGGAGCCAGTCGTGGTCCGCCTTGGTTTCCAGCAGGCGTTGGTCATACGTGCTGGATTTTGGTTCGCGGGTTTGGATCGGGCCGATGATGTTGCGATTGGTCATTTGCTCCCTTTCAGATATGCGATAAGGGTATCGGAGACTTCCGTAATCATCTCAACGGGGCATTGTTCGTCCCGCTTGTGGGCGTAGGAGGGATCTCCAGGGCCGAAGTTCAGCGCAGGGATCCCGAGCGCGGAAAAGCGCGCGACGTCCGTCCAGCCGTACTTCGCCCGGAACTCCCGCCCCTCCAGCAGCCCCTGCACCACAGGCGAGTCCAACCCCGGCCGCGCGCCTGGGACGGCATCGTCGATCTCGTAGCTCGTGCCCTCCGGCAGGTCCATCACTTCAAGCGCGTGCTGAATAGCCTCGTCCACGCTGCGGTGTGGGGCAAAGCGGTAGTTCACGAACATCCAGGCCTCATCGGGGATGGTGTTGGTGGCCACGCCGGATTCGCAGTGCACGATGTTCAGCCCCTCGTGGTAGAGGCAGCCGTCCACCTCGATCTCCTGCGCCTGGTAGGCCGCAATGTTGCTGATCACCGGTGCCAACAGGTGCATGGCGTTCGTACCGAGCCAACTGCGCGCAGAGTGGGCGCGCTCGCCATGGGCACTCACCCGAAACCGGATGGAGCCCTGGCAACCCGCCTCGATCATCGCCCCGGAAGGCTCCCCCAGCAGCGCGAGATCCCCCTGAAGCAGCGCAGGATCAATGTGCCCCAGGCCGTTGAACTCACTGGCAACCTCCTCGCCCTCGTATGCGATCAGGGTGAGGTCGTGGCGCAGCGCAGGATCATTGGCCAAGGTGGCAAAGGCGTGCAAATACACCGCGAGCCCAGATTTCATGTCCACGGTGCCGCAGCCGTGCAAAACGTTGCCTTCGCGTCTCGACGGCACATTATCTGCGATGGGCACAGTGTCCACATGCCCCGCCAGGATTACCCGGCTACCCAACCCCCGATGCGTGCGGGCCACTACCGTGTTCCCGTGGCGGATCACCTCCGCAAAAGGCTTAAGCGCCTCTTCAATAGCATCCGCGATTTCCTGTTCATGATGAGAGGGGCTTGGGATGTCCACCAGGGCGGCCGTGAGTGCAATTGGGCAGCTAGTGAGATCGAGCATGGTACGTAGCCTACCGTGTACTAGCATAAAATCCATGACAGTTCTGGGAGCTCATGCTATAGGTATTGCCAACATTGCGATGAACGGCACCGTACTGGACACCTGGTACCCAAGCCCGCAGCTCGACGTCAATCCAAGCTTCTCCGGCACCGAACGCCTCGGCGCCCAAGACCTCCCGGCCCGCCTGCTGTCCCTGGTCCGCCTGGATGAAGACCGCATGGTAGAGCAAGTGGCAGTCCGCACCACCATCGCGGACCTCAGCGAACCCCCTCAGGACGCCCACGATGTCTTCCTGCGCCTCCACCTGCTCTCACACCGCTTGGTGAAGCCCCACGACATCAACATTTCCATCTCCCACCTGCACCCCGTGGTGTGGACCAACAAGGGCCCTTGCCTTCCCGACAACTTTGAAGACGTGCGCACCTCCCTACGCTCCCGCGGGCTCATCCACGTGTACGGAATTGACCGCCTCCCCCGCATGGTGGATTACGTGGTGCCCTCCGGCGTGGAAATCATTGAGGCCGAGCGTGTGCGCCTCGGCGCCTACCTCGCACCTGGCACCCGAGTGCTGCGCGAAGGCTACGTCTCCTACAACGCCGGAACCCTAGGGGCCTGCCGGGTTGAGGGGCGTTTGTACTCGGGAATGCGGATTGGGTCCGGGGTGGACGTCGGAATCTCCGCCTCCCTTGTGCCCGGACAAGGGCAGATGACCGTAGGAAACGACTGTTCCTTCGGTGTTTCCTGCGCGGTGCTGGGCATCAACTTGGGCGACAACGTCCACGTGGGCAACAACGTGGTCCTGGACCCAGAAACACCGTTGTACTACGCCCACGACGGGCAAACCCTGCCCGCATCCTCGCTTGAAGGCCAGTCCAACTGGTCGATCAAAATTGAATCTGGCCAACCAGTGGCACGAGCAATCTAGGAACACTCATGAACCAACTCGGAACAGGCCTCAAGACCCGCCACCTCACCATGATGGGTCTCGGCTCCGCAATCGGCGCCGGGCTCTTCCTCGGCACCGGCGTAGGGCTCGCCGCCGCAGGACCCGCCGTCTTGATTGCCTACATGATCGCCGGGGCAATCGTGATCTGCGTGATGCAGATGCTGGGCGAGATGGCCGCGGCACGTCCAGCCTCCGGCTCCTTCTCCATCTACGCTGACCAAGCCTTTGGCCACTGGGCCGGCTTCTCCCTCGGCTGGCTGTACTGGTTCACCCTCATCATGGTGATGGGCGCGGAAATGACCGGCGCCGCCGCCATCATGGGTGCCTGGTTCGGCGTCTCCCCGTGGATTCCCGCACTCGTGTGCGTGGTGTTCTTCGCCGTGGTCAACCTGGCCAACGTGCGCGGCTTCGGCGAGTTCGAGTTCTGGTTCGCCTTCATCAAAGTGGCCGTGATCGTGGTGTTCCTCGTGGTGGGCGTGTACCTGATCTTCACCCAGGAGAGCTACTTCATGGCGGAGGGCTTCATACCGAACGGCATCCCCGGCGTAGCAGCGGGCTTGCTTGCTGTGGCCTTTGCCTTCGGCGGCATTGAGATCGTCACCATGGCCGCGGCGGAATCTGAAGCACCACGCAAGGCAATTGCCACCGCGATCCGCTCCGTGATCTGGCGCATCCTCGTCTTCTACTTGGGTTCCGTGCTGGTCATCGCATTCCTCGTGCCACCTAGCTCCCTCGGCGCAGCCGAGTCCGCTGCAGAATCCCCGTTCACCATCGTCCTCGGCATGGCCAACATCCCAGGCGTGGTGGGCCTCATGGAAGCAGTGATCGTCCTGGCGCTCCTCTCCGCATTCAACGCCCAGATCTACGGCACCTCGCGCCTCTGTTTTTCGCTTGCAGAGCGTTCCGACGCCCCCAAGGCGTTCCGTTCCCTCAGCGCCCAAGGGGTGCCCACCAATGCAGTGCTGCTGAGCATGTTCTTCGCGTTCGTTTCCGTGGGCCTGCAGTATTGGAACCCACCAGGATTGCTTACCTTCCTCCTCAACGCCGTGGGCGGCAGCCTCATCGTGGTATGGATCATGATCGTGCTGAGTTACCTCAAGCTGCACTCCAAACTTGAAGTCTCCACCGTACGCATGTGGGGTCACCCATGGCTGCCAATTCTCACCCTCGTGGCCATCGGCGCATTGGTCCTGCTCATGATCGCAGACCCAAGCACCAGGCCGCAGGTAATCTCTGTGGCGGTGCTGTTCGCCGGCATCGTTGGCCTCTCCTTCGCGGTAAAGTGACACCCATGACTATTGCAACAGGCTTTGCCACAATCTCCGACGGCGTTGTTCTTGACGCCTGGTACCCAAACCCCACCCTTGAGGAAACCACCAACACCGGCACCGAACTCGGCGCCTCCACCCGCGACGAGATCCGCGGCGTCGAGCGCGTAGAAATCCGCACCGAAATCGCGGACCTGAACGCCGCCCCAATCGACGCCTTTGACGCCTACCTCCGCCTCCACCTCCTCTCCCACCGCCTAGTCAAGCCACACGGCCTCAACCTCGACGGCGTCTTTGGCCTCCTCCAAAACGTCGTGTGGACCAACTACGGCCCTTGCAAGATCGAAGGCTTCGAGGAAGTCCGCGCTAAGCTACCAAACCTGACGGTTCACTTGATCGATAAATTCCCCCGCATGGTGGACTACGTCATCCCCACCGGCGTGCGTATCGGTGACGCAGACCGCGTTCGCCTCGGCGCCCACCTCGCCGAAGGCACCACCGTCATGCACGAAGGCTTCGTGAACTTCAACGCCGGAACCCTGGGCGCCTCCATGGTAGAAGGCCGCATCTCCGCCGGTGTTGTTGTTGGCGATGGCTCTGACGTAGGCGGCGGCGCCTCCATCATGGGCACCCTTTCCGGCGGCGGTAAAGAGGTCATCTCCATCGGCGAGCGCTGCCTACTCGGCGCAAACGCCGGAGTGGGTATCTCCCTTGGAGACGACTGCGTAGTTGAAGCAGGCTTGTACGTCACCGCCGGAACCAAGGTCCTGGTTGACGGCCAGGTGGTGAAGGCATCCGAGCTTTCCGGCGCCTCCAACCTCCTATTCCGCCGAAACTCCCAAACCGGCGCCGTGGAGGCCACCGGCTGGAAGCGCGAAGTGTCCCTTAACGAGGCACTTCATAAGAACTCCTAAACGCCCAGAGCTTATTGATGATGAAGTTCACCGGCATCGCCACCAAGATGGCAATCACCGAAGCCCAATAGAACTTGGTGCGGAAGCCGGTGGAATCATCAAAAATATCCGAAGGCAGGGCGAGCGGAGACTCTGGGTTCATCAACAGAGTCAGCGTTGCCAGATTCACCAGGAACGCTCCGACACCCGTGAGTAGGAATGGCAAGTAGCCACTCCACCACGAATTCTTGGCCTTGAAGGTCCACATTCGGTTGAGCTGGTAGTTCCACGTGTTTGCCACGATGAACGCGATGGTCATAAACACGTGGTACCAGCGAATGTGAAATGCAGAGCCAAACAGGTTCATGAACGGCTCATGCTCTGAATATGGGACGATCTTCTTTACTAAAACCACCACCACCAAATTCACCAGAGTTCCAGAGGCGCCAACGATGCCGAATTGCAGGAACTGCCTCAACGCGTTCATAGGCGCCCCGCCACAGCGGCGATGGCTTCATCTGTTTCAGTAAGCGCTGCCCTCACGAACTGCTGCTCCCCGTAAAACTCTCCAGGGGCAACCAAAATGCCACGCTCAGCCAACCAATTCACCGTCTCCCAGCAATCCTCGTTGCGAGTCATCCACAGGTACAGCCCAGCCTGCGAGTGATGAATCTCAAAACCAGCGTCATTAAAAGCCCTCATGAGCTTCGCACGGCGACTCGCATAACGGAGCTTTTGCGCTGCCTCCTGGGCGTCGTCGTCTAGCGCAGCGGCGAAGGCCGCCTGGATTGGCCCAGGCACCATAAGGCCGGCATGCTTACGCACCTCCGTGATCTTTGCGATCAGCTTTGGACAACCAGCCAAGAAACCTGCACGGTAGGACGCGAGGTTTGAGGTTTTGGACAGTGAGTTGATGGCGATGACGTTGGAGTAGTCTCCGTCGCACACCGCGAGCACGGACACGGCGGAATCCGACCAATCCAGCCCGAGGTAGCACTCATCCGAGGCCACCACGGCATCATGTTCTCGCGCCCACTCCACGACTGCACGCAGGCGCTCGGGGCTTGCCACCTCACCTGTAGGGTTGGACGGCGAATTGATGTAAATCAGCTTCGCGTCTGGGTCAAAGTCTGCCGGATCGTCAGCGCGCTGCACCTGCGCCCCAGCAAGGAGTGCTGAAACCTCGTAGGTAGGGTACGCAATCGTTGGAATAACAACCTTGGTTGAACGCAGAATCGTAGGCAGCCATGCGATCGCTTCCTTGGTACCAATGACCGGTAGCACGGACTCAACCTGCACACCGAAACGGCGATCAATAGCGCGAATCAGCGAATCTCGAAGTTGCGGGGTGCCGATGGTCTGGGGGTAGCCAGAAGCAGAGGCAGCCTCAGCGAGTGCGAGCTGGATGCCTGGGGCAACTGGATCTACCGGAGAACCGACCGAAAGGTTAATGATGCCGTCGGGATGTTGAGCTGCCTTCGCTTTTGCTGGTTCCAGGCGGTTCCAGGGAAAATCGGGCAACATGGGCTATGCCTGCGGAGGCAGCGCAGCTACCAATGGGGCGTCAAAGTCTTGTGGTCCGAGCTTAGCCGCTCCACCTGGGGAGCCGAGGTCATCGAAGAAGGCTGCGTTGGCATCGTTGTATTCGATCCACTCATCTGGGACGTCGTCTTCGTAGAAGATTGCTTCCACGGGGCATGCCGGCTCGCATGCACCACAGTCCACGCACTCATCTGGGTGAATGTAAAGGGCGCGCTTGCCTTCGTAGATGCAGTCCACTGGGCATTCTTCTACGCATGCGCGGTCCATGACATCAACGCAGGGCTGTGCGATTGTGTACGTCATTTCCTCTTCTTTCTCAATGATTTGATCGGACTTAACGATTCTAGCGGCTTGCGCGCATACATCCATACACGCCGCCTGCAATACCAAATAAAAGCAAGGCGATGGACCGGAAATTGGAGCCCAGCATGTTTCCCATAAGGAAGTAGCCGACGAGCCACACTCCAAGTGGAACCAATGCGAGCCTCGGGCTCCATAGCCATGCGGTTCGGCACAGCACCAGGTTGAAGAAGAAAGCCAACACGATGGTGAAAGGCACCGGCACTCCAGCGATCCATGTACCAAGGTAGACCACCTCCAGGAGCACCGAGATGGCCGCACCGATCGACAGCCAGAACAGCCCCATAAAGATCTCAGATGGTCGATGGTCCGTGGGCACCACTCGTTCAGTGACGTGACTCATAATATTCCCTCCGCAAGAGCGGTTGAGCGATGCGGTTGCTTAGCGCAAAGATCTCGTTTTCCACCATGAGCTGAGTCCGGTGCACGGCCATCGCCTGGGCTTTCTTTTTGAAGTCTGATTCTGAGAGCTCAATGCAAATGTCTGCTTCCGCAACGGAGGCGATCTCACCAGGTAGCGGCAAGCGCCAAGTTTTCGGAATGTTGTCCAATGTGACGTCCTCCAACACTGTCACCGCCCACCAAATGTTGGTGATGCCCAAGCGCTTCGCCGCCTCGTGGGTTATCTGATGCGCCTTGATGTGGTCCGGGTGGCCATAACCACCATCAGGTCCATAGGTGATGAGCAGGTCGGGTTGTGCGCTAAGGAGGATTTCTGTGAGCTGATCCACGGCTTCGGCACCCGCATTGGCAAACGCCCTCGGGTGATCGCTGACCACCATCCCCGAATCACGCCACCTCCCTACTCCGCCGAGGAAGGCCCCTTCACATCCTAGGATCTCTAATGATTGCTGCAGCTCCCAATATCGATAACCACCGAGCTGGTCGGCATCAACGAGTTGGGCGAGTTCTTCTGGGATCACTTCTCCTTCTTCACCCAGCGTGCAGGTAACCACGAGGACGTCATGACCTTGTGCCGCCATTTGCGCCAACAATCCGCCTGTCCAGAGTGCTTCGTCATCTGGGTGGGCGTGTACTGCTACAACCTTCATTGTTCCTCCGCGATCCATGTGTTGATATCCCCCTCCCCCGTTCGAACACCAGGACCAACTGCTCGGAGCCTTTGGTCAAGTGCTATAGGGGTCACGTAATGCTCGTTGCCGTTGATCATTGCCGCCACTTGGTCAAACTGCTCTGGCGACATATCCCCTGCAAGAGTCTGGGCGATTTCTTGGTCTGTCACTACATTGCAGAAACGCGCGAGGTTTGCTCCGCATTGCAATGCATTTACCGAAGGAGCTTCATACCACGTCATGATGGCGTCAACCTCCCCCGCTCTCAGCACTTGTCCGTAGAGACGTTGGGCGTCGGTAGAGACAAGCTCCGCCTCGAACCCTTGCTGCGTGAGGAGATCCACCACAGCTCTAGCCGCCTGTGCTGCAGCCGAATCACTCGGATCCACGCCGATCCGCACTGATCGCCCCTGCAACGTTGTGCCATTTGGATCGAACACCGTGTTCGCTTCAATCGGTGGCAGCACGATATCATTGGTGCGCCCAAGAGCGATTTGCGCTATGAGCTCGCGGTTTAGCAGATTCTGCAATTGGATTCGCTGATTGCGTTCGAGATTGCGGTTTGCAACGAGTTGCAAGGTGCGCCCACTGGAATAGGTACTAAGTTCGGTTTCCGGTAGTAGGGCAAGAGCCTGTTGCATAGTTTGCGTTGGAGTCACATCAACAGCATCAACTTGACCGGCCCGCAACAGATCGGCCGCCTGAGCCGCTGAGCGAATCTCGCGGAACTGAATCGTGTCATGATTCGCTGGTTTGGCACCCCAGAATCTGTCATTCCGGTTGATCGTGACAATCCCGCGTGCCCGGTCAAAATTGTCAAAAGAATAGCGCCATCCTGAAGCAGGGACTCCTGAATTCAGACTTGAACCGAAGTCTTCAATTGAATGGCTCGGCAGCAAATTGCGAAACAACACCGGCCAGTAGATCATTCTTTGTGAAAAATCCACCTCCACGGTTTTCCCCGAGTCCAAGGACCGTACATTGCTAATTGCCCGATATGGCGCGGCATCGATGACCCCTGGAGTCGTTGTCATCGCACGGTAGAGGAAACCGAAATCCTGTGCCGTTATCGGTGTTCCGTCACTCCATTGAGCCTCCGGCGCAATTTCATAGCGAATAGTCTGCACGATCTCTGCCTCCGACGGCTCCACTTCCTCCGCTGAGACGACAAGATCCCGATTTAACTCACCACCCTCAAACACACTGGGGAAAATGAGCTCCGCAAGCATGCGAGTAAACACCGAATCATCTTTTAGTAAATGAGGATTAAATCCCGAGGCCACGGGGTCAATTCCCAATGCCAAATCCACTCGAGTTTTCACTGGAGGCTCCACTGGCGCCGAGGAACTCGGCGAAGGAGCCTGCTCCTCCGCGAGTGGTGGCGGCCCAGGATTAGCAGCACAAGCCGTCAAAATGACGCCCGCGATGATGCCTGCCAAAAGCACGCGGAATGAACGCATTCTCATGATCCTTCAGTGTAGTGCTTCCAAAATCATCCATCAGACACCAGATATCGGTGCCAGGCTGGGAGTTTGCGCTAAGTTTCCCCCAACCCCTTTACGCCACACGTTCGATGAGTTAAGATTAGCCCACACGTTCGAAATGCGCAAGCACTCACTGCACTTCAACGAAACAGGGGGAAACATGACTCAAACCATTGTTCCAATACGAACTTACTATGCTCTTGAAGCAGAAGACTCCGCAGTCGCCTCTACGCAAAGAAGCATCAATAAACTGACATATTCGCTGTTCATGGACTTCATAAAGGAGGGTAAGGATCAAGATTTTCCAGCCCTTGCGGCAATACTTTCCGCTCAGACAGGTGCCACGCGGCACCGCGTCAAGCAAATCATGCAAGCTCTCCTAGTTGTCTCCGACCTAGAGAATGTACGTTCGTACATTGAACAGACTTGGATTCTGGATTTAGGTCGAATCATCGCCATCGGAGAAGCGGCTGGAGGCCTTGCTCGCGAGCTGTACCCCGAGTACGACGCCGCCGTCAGGCACTTCTTGGAACCTACTTCACCAATGCAGGCACTCCCAGGTCCAAGAACATTTGCCGAACGCTGCAGGACAATCAGGCAAGTCATCGAACCGCTTCCCGACGCAGGCAAGGCGGGCTCAGCGCAGCGAATCTCCTTCCGAGCTGCGAAAAGTGGGAGCAATGTGATTTGCGAGGCCAGCCTCGATCCTGTCACCGCCAAGCTCTTTGAGAAGACGCTAGCCAAGCTACAAGCAAGGCACGACTGCACCCCGGTGGAGGCGCTGAATCACCTGCTCCACGAGCGCGCCGATATCTCAGTGAAACTTCACCTCTTCCAACCACAAGGAGATGATGTGGTTCACTGCGAAAACTATTCTTTCTATCCCCGTGATGCATACACGTATGCGCGCTCAAGAAAGAAATCTGAAGCAAATGGTTACCACTTCAGCGAGCGGCAACGTGCGGAAATCCAAGCCCGGGATGGAGTATGCCGATTCCCTGGGTGCGACAACAGCGCTTGGAACTCCGACATCGACCATGTGGTGCCCTACAACGATGGCGGTAAGACAACCCCCGAGAACGCCCAGTGTCTGTGTCGGGCACACCATCTTTTGAAGACTCGGAAAATCGTCTCTTGCGAAATTGACCCAAATACCTTCGACACAAAGTGGGTGATGCCCGACGGCAGCATTATGTACACCCAGCCGCAAGGCCCGCTTGCTCCGGCGTTGAGGAGAAACGCCTACACGCTGGAGCAAATGCGCGGCAGGTATGAAAAATGGGCGGCAGCCCAAAAAGCCGCCTAGCCCTTGTTGCGAGCCTTTTCGCGAGAGCGCGCACGTGCACGCTCGGTTGCGTTAAGGATCACTTTCCGAACTCGGAGAACATCTGGAGTGACCTCCACACATTCGTCCTGCCCACAGAATTCCATGGCCTCATCCAAGGAGAGCACATGAGCCTTCGCGAGAGTCACAGTTGCGTCTGCAGTAGCAGAGCGCATGTTCGTGAGCTTCTTTTCCTTCGTGATATTGACATCCATGTCTTCATCACGGTTGTTGGCGCCCACAACCATGCCCTCATAGGCTTCCAGGCCTGGTTCCACGAAGAAGGAACCGCGGTCCGCAAGCTGCTGCAGGGCGTATGCCGTGATCTGACCGGAGCGGTCTGCAACCAGGGAGCCAGTGGCACGGTCCTTGATTTCGCCTGCCCATTCACGAGGATCGATGGAGTAGGAATTTGCAATACCTGCGCCACGAGTCTCGGTGAGGAAAGTGGTACGGAAGCCGATCAAGCCACGAGCCGGGACGTCGAACTCCATACGCACCCAGTCACCGGACAGGTTTGCCATGGAGGTCATGATGCCCTTGCGGTTAGCCATCAACTGCGTCACCGCACCCTGGTATTCGGACGGAGTATCAATCACCATGTGGTCGAAAGGCTCGAAGACCTTGCCGTCCACAATGTGGGTCACCACCTGTGGCTTACCTACGGTGAGCTCGAAGCCTTCTCGGCGCATCGTCTCAACCAGAACGGAAAGAGCCATTTCGCCGCGGCCTTGAACCTCCCAGGCATCTGGACGCTCAGTAGGGAGCACACGGATGGAGACGTTACCGATCAACTCTTGATCAAGACGCGCCTTCACCACGCGAGCGGTCAGCTTGTCTCCGCCACCGCGGCCGGCAAGAGGAGAGGTATTCACGCCGATGGTCATGGAAATCGCGGGCTCATCAACGGTGATCCGCGGCAACGCAACAGGGTTCTCCACGTCCGCCAGGGTGTCACCGATCATGATGTTGTCAATACCCGAAATCGCAGCGATGTCACCGGCGATCATCTCTTCATCGGTGGACTCGCGAGACACACCAACGGTCTTCAGCAGTTCCGCGATCTTAACATTCTTGACGTGCTGGTTGCCCTCGTCGTCATAGTGAATCCAGGCAACTTGCTGGCCCTTTTTCAAGGTGCCGGCGTGAATGCGCACGAGTGCGATACGGCCCAGGAAGGAGGAAGAGTCAAGGTTAGTCACGTGTGCCTGGAGAGGGGCATCAACGGTTGCCGAGGGTTCTGGGAGTGCATCGTAGATAACGTCAAAGAGTGCAGTCAGATCTGCAGCGTCTGGAACGTTGCCATTTCCAGGATTCTCCACGGAAGCCTTGCCCTCACGCCCCGAAGCGTACAAAACAGGCAGGTCCAAAAGCTGCTCAGCCGCCTCTGCCGCCTCTGGATCATCGAGCGAAGAGGCGAGTTCCAGCAGGAGATCCTGTGCTTCCTCCACCACTTCATCAATGCGCGCATCAGGGCGGTCGGTTTTGTTCACCACGATGATCACTGGCATCTTCGCCGCAAGCGCCTTGCCCAGCACAAAGCGGGTTTGCGGAAGTGGCCCCTCAGAAGCATCGATCAGGAGAACCACGCCGTCCACCATGGACAGGCCACGCTCAACCTCGCCACCGAAGTCCGCGTGCCCTGGGGTGTCGATCACGTTGATCACAAGATCAGCGCCATCTTTGCCCATGCCCTTGCGGCGGATAGCGGTGTTCTTAGCAAGGATGGTGATGCCCTTTTCCTTTTCCAGGTCACCGGAGTCCATCACTCGGTCGGTCACTTCACCGCGGTCTCCGAAAACACCGGATTGTTCCAGCATTGCGTTTACCAGCGTAGTTTTGCCATGGTCAACGTGAGCGACGATTGCTACGTTGCGAAACTCAGGGTGAATATGCATTAGCAAAACACTACTGCACATCACGCCTTTATGCACGTCTTGTAACGAAATGATCACGGAGTTCGATCTAAGGAATAGCTTGACATAGAAACTGAAGTTACTAAAGTAAACCCGTGTGACAGGAGTATATTTGAAGCGTCTATGCATCGCCGCGCTACTGCTACTTCCAGCAACCCCGGCTCAAGCAGCGCCGCTCCTTGATGAACTCGGCCGCCCAGCGCCACATATCCTAGAGCAGCTCCCACCACCTATTGCGGACTTCTTCAGAGGCACAGGTGGCGGTGTCCCAATGCCGGAAAACGCTCCTCAATTCACACAGTTCTATTGGCCAAGCCTCGGCCTGGGATGCATCGAGGGCGGAAATGCAGTCGCTTCCACCATCGCAGTTCCCGGCCCCGCCGAAATCCCACTTCCGGGCGCCAAGGCCGGTGAAACTACCTTTGTGTTCACCGCGCTCGGCACTCCCCCAGCTCAGGGGCCGCAAGATATGAATGTCCACTGGTTCAATATCAACACCTTGCAGTATGGGCGCACCGAGTTGGAATTCCACGGGATCAATCCTGAAGGGCCCATCACTTTGTCAGGCACGGCAGCAACAGGCCATGGCACCGTGATCGCGCTTGCAGAAGGCGCAGCGAATCAATGTTCTTACCTTCCCACCGCAGCTTTGTTCGAGGTGAAATAATGCATCCAGTGAAGCAAGAGACTTTTGATGTCAAAGCCCTCACGAACACGGATCCTAAAGGCTTCCTGCGCGAGGTAGATAGCTTCAAAGAAACTGAATTCGGCCTGTATATGGCCCGGGGCGCAAACCACCCGAATTTTGGCTACTTGGAAAGCTGGCTGCTGCCGGAACTCGGTTTGCGGGTGAATGTGTTCCACTACCGTGAAGGCATTGACCGCGAAGACCTCTACATAGACGTAGCTGACATCCGCGAAGTCGATGGCAAGTGGACCACCAGGGATCTGTATGTGGATCTTGTGTGGCGAGCAGGGGGCGCTGTGGCGGTCCAGGATATTGATGAGCTCGCTGCCGCCACCTCCGCCGGTTTGATTAGTGCGGAGGAGGCAGAGCGAGCTATTGAGACCACCCTAAACGCAGTGGAAGGGATTATTCGCCATGGGGATGATCCCATGGCGTGGCTCCGCTCCGTAGGCGTTGACCTGCAGTGGGCCGAAAGCGTGGAGCTTATAGATCCAAGCTAAGGCCTGGTACTGCGTTGATCAGGTCTTGGGTGTACTTCTGCTGAGGGTTGGCAAAGAGCTCGTCGGCGGTATTTTGCTCTACTACCTTGCCCTTTTCCATTACCACTACTTCATCTGCGGTTTGGCGCACCACGGCAAGGTCGTGGGTGATGAAGAGGTAGCTCAAAGAGAGCTCACTCTGGAGCCCTGCAAGGAGTTCCAGGATCTGGTTTTGCACGAGCACGTCCAGGGCGGATACGGCTTCGTCGAGCACAATCACTTCTGGGTTAAGTGCGAGCGCGCGGGCTACAGCGATGCGTTGGCGTTGACCACCGGAAAGTTCGTTGGGGTAACGTCGCATTGCTGATCGGGGCATGGCAACCATGTCGAGGAGCTCTGCAACTCGTTTCTCGCGCGCCTTCCGGTCCCCTACCTTGTGCACCACGAGGGGTTCCTCGATGCAGCGGAAAATAGAGTACATGGGATCCAAGGAACCGTAGGGGTTTTGGAACACCACTTGGAGTTTGCGGCGCATTTCGAAGAGTTGCTTCGAGTTGAGCGTCGAAAGGTCGGTGCCTTTGTAGTACACCTTGCCGGAGGTGGGTTCCAGCAGGTTAAGGATCATGTTGGCCACGGTGGATTTGCCGGAACCAGACTCCCCCACCACAGCCAAGGTGGTGCCCTGCTTAAGTCCGAAGGACACGTTGTTCACCGCACGCAGGTCTTTGAAGTCTTTGGTGAGATTCTCCACACGGATAACCTCCTGGCCAGCGGTTCCGTGGGTCAGGAGCTCGTTGGACTCCAGGCCCTTTTCCTGCGCAGATTGGATGCGCGCGGAGGCAAGGGATGGAGCGGCTTTCACGAGGCGCTGGGTGTATGGGTGGCGTGGGTCGCGCAGAATCTCTAACGACGGCCCCTGCTCCACAATGCGCCCGCGGTGCATCACTACCAAGTGGCTTGCTCGTTCCGCCGCCAGGCCGAGGTCGTGGGTGATGAACAGCACTGCCGTGCCGAGTTCTTCGGTGAGACCCTCGAGGTGATCGAGGATGCGCTTTTGCACGGTCACGTCCAGGGCGGAGGTGGGCTCGTCGGCGATGAGGAGCTTTGGCCGCGCAGCCAAGCCCATGGCGATGAGCGCACGCTGACGCATGCCGCCGGAGAATTCGTGAGGGTACTGCTTTTCACGGCCCTTCGGGAGGCCTGCCTCTTCCATGAGTTCGGCCACGCGCTTGTTGTGGTCGCCTTCCACACGGTTGGCGCGCAGGGCTTCCTTGATTTGGGTACCAACGCGCCACACGGGATTGAGGTTGCTCATTGGGTCCTGAGGCACGAGGCCGATCTGGTTGCCTCGGTACTCTTTCATGTCCTTGAGGTGGGTGATGTCCTTGCCCTCAAAGAGGATTTGGCCGCCCGTGACCTTGCCGTTGCCTGGGAGCAGGCCGATGAGCGCCATGGCGGTGGTGGATTTGCCGGAGCCGGACTCGCCCACGATCGCCACGGATTGGCCTGGGTAAATGGTGAGGTTGACGCCACGCACGGCATCCACGGTGCCGGTGGTGGAGCTGAAGGAGACCTTCAGGTCCTTGATTTCTACGAGTGGGTTCATTTCTTCCTCGCCTTAGGGTCCAGGGCGTCGCGAACAACGTCGCCCATCATGATGAAGCTCAGCACGGTCACGGCAAGCGCAACAGCGGGATAGAAGAGCACCATGGGTTGGCTACGCAGAGAGGTCTGCGCCTTTGCGATGTCGCCGCCCCAGCTCACCACGCTCGGAGGAAGGCCAATACCCAGGAAGGATAGGGTGGCTTCTGCAACGATAAAGGTACCCAGCGCCACCGTTGCGTACACGATGATTGGCGCTGCCGCGTTGGGCAGGATGTGGGAAGTAAGAATCTTCCACTTGGAGGCACCAACCGCGCGGGCGGCGGTGACGAACTCCTCGTTCTTGGTGGCCATCACGGCGCCGCGGGTAATACGGGCGATGTTGGTCCAGCCGAAGAGTGCCAAGATCACCACCACGGTGACGATCGTGCGCGACTCCTTGAACATCTGCATCACCACGATTGCCGCGAGCACCAGCGGCACGGCAAAGAAGATGTCCGTGAGGCGAGACAGCAGGGAGTCGAGGATGCCACCGAAGTATCCAGCCAACGCGCCCACCGTGGTACCGATCAGCACAACAGCGATGGTGGTGAGCACACCCACGGCTACCGACGCACGCGCGCCGTAGATGGTGCGGGCGTAGATATCGCAGCCTTGGCGGTCAAAGCCAAACGGGTGACCGTCGGTAGGCGAATTCAAGGAGTTGTTGAGCTCGCAGAAGTTGGGATCCGTAGAGGTGAACAACTGCGGGACCAGTGCCAGCAGCAGTGCGATCAGGATCAATGTTGCGGATACCCAGAACAGGGGGCGGCGGCGCAAGGTTTTCCAGGCCTCGCCCCAGACTGAGGTGGGGGCTGACTCGTCGGCGACGGCGTCTACGGCACCCAAGCCGGTTTCATCTGTTTCAGCTACAAAGCGTTCACTATGCATAACGAATCCTTGGGTCCAGAACTGCGTAGATCAAGTCCACGAGCAAGTTCGCAACGATATACACGATCACGAGGACGGTGGTGAAGGACACCACTGTGGTGGGCTCGCCCTTGATGATTGCCTGGTAGATGGTGCCGCCCACGCCGTTGATGGCAAAGATGCCCTCAGTAACGATGGCGCCGCCCATGAGGGCGCCGAGGTCGGCACCAAGGAAGGTGGCCACTGGGATCATCGAGTTTCGGAGGACGTGGCGGGTGGTCACGGCGCCGTTGCTCAGACCCTTTGCTCGAGCGGTCCGAACGTAGTCCGCGCGGAGGTTTTCACTCACGGACTGCCTGGTCAGACGCACCACGTAGGCGAAGGACAGCGCGCCGAGCACAATCGCCGGCATGAGCAAACTCTTAAATGAAACGTTGGAGCCCACCGTGACGGGCAGCAGGCCCCACTTCACACCAACGAAGTACTGGAACACGAAGCCAATCACGAAGGAAGGCACGGCGATCACGATCAGGGAGGTTACCAAGACTGTGGAGTCAAAGATTCCACCGCGGCGTACACCGGCGATCACGCCGAAAATCACGCCGAATACCGCCTCAAAGACCAACGCCATTGCTGCCAGACGGAGCGTCACCGGAAAGGCGTTCGCCATCGCCTCAGCCACTGGGCGGCCTGAGAAAGTGGTACCAAAGTCCAGCATGAAAATGCCCTTGATGTAGAGCAAGTACTGCACGATAAATGGTTTGTCGAGGTTGTACTCTTCCATGATGCGTTGACGTGCAGCTTCGGTGAGGCCGCGGTCGCCACCAAGTGCCTCGACGGGGTCACCGGGCATGAGGAAGACGAGTGCGTAGAGCAGGAGCGTCGCGCCGAAGAAGACCGGAATCATCTGGAGCAGGCGCCGCCCAATGTAGCGCAACATTGTGGTGATCTCTTTTCTGGGTACACACCGAAGCCCCGCCTAGGGCGGGGCGAGGGTGAGGACGCTATTTAGCTCTTGGTGATGGACTGGTACTCAGGTACGGACTTCCAGGTGAAGACCACGCCAGAGACAGCCTCAGAGGAGCCACCGGTCACGTTGGAGTACCACAGTGGGATGGAAGGCAGCTCGCGCATCAGGATTGCCTGTGCCTGCTGGTAGAGAGCGATGCCTGCTTCTGGGGAGTCAGCGTTTGCAGCTTCCTTGAGGAGTGCGTCGAACTCTGCGTTGCTGTAGTCACCGTCGTTGGAGCTTGCGCCGGTTGCGTAGAGCGGAACCAGGAAGTTGGAGACCAGTGGGTAGTCTGCCTGCCAGCCGGTACGGAATGCACCGGAGATGGTGCGGTTGGTGACGTCGTCACGCAGGGACTTGAAATCTGGGTAAGGGTTGCCGATCGCGTCGATGCCCAGGTTGTTCTTGAGCTGGTTGGTCACAGCGTCAACCCATGCCTGGTGGCCACCGTCGGAGTTGTAGGAGAGGGTGAACTCACCGGACCATGGGGAAATGGCGTCAGCCTGTGCCCACAGCTCGCGTGCACGCTCTGGGTTGAACTCCAGCACGTCGTTGCCCTCGATGGCATCGGAGTAGCCGTCCACCACTGGGGAGGAGAAGTCGGTTGCTGGGGTGCGGGTGCCCTGGAAGATCTTGTCGGTCACCTCGTTGCGGTCGATAGCCAGGGAGATTGCCTGGCGGCGCAGCACGCCCTCTTCGCCGGAGAAGTGCTCCAGCTTCTCAGGGATGGTGAAGGACTGGAAGATAGCCGCAGGCTGGTTCACAGCGCGGTCACCGAGCTCGGACTCGAACTGGGAGAATGCGGAGTCTGGCACTGCGTCGAGCACGTCCAGGTTGCCGGCCAGCAGGTCTGCGTACGCAGCGTCCTGGGAAGCGTAGAAGACGAACTTCACGCCGTCGTTCTGAGCGGCACGTGGGCCGTCGTAGTTCTCGTTTGGAACGATGGTGAGGTCAGAGTTGTGGTTCCACTCGAGCAGCTTGTAAGGGCCGTTGCCCACTGGGTTCTCGCCGAATGCCGCGTAGTCCTCAAGCGCCTCTGCAGGCAGTGGGTAGAACGCGGAGTAGCCAAGTCGAGTTGGGAAGTCAGACTCTGGCTGGGTGAGCTCAACGGTGAAGGTGCGCTCATCCACAACCTGGAGACCCTCCATGGATTCTGCGCCCTCTTCGTAGCCGAGGATTGGCTCGAAGAAGTAAGCGTTGAGCAGGGACTCACGCACTGCGTGGTTCCAGGTGTTCACAAAGTGCTCGGCGGTGATCGCAGTGCCGTCTGCGAAGGTAGCACCCTCGATCAGCGTGATGCGGTAGGTCTTCTCGCCTTCGAGCTCGATGGACTCGGCGAGCTCGTTGTGAGCCTGGCCTTCGGAATCGTAGTAAACGAGGCCGGAGTAGATGAGGTCCACAATGCGGCCGCCGCCGGTCTCGTTGGTGTTCGCTGGGATCAGTGGGTTCTGTGGCTCAGAACCGTTCGCCAACACGTAGTTCGTGCCGGAATCCGAGGATGCAGCGTTCTCCGAGTTGTTGCTGGAGCAAGCGGCAAGGCCAAGTGCCAGGGCGGCGGACATGCCCACCGCAAAGGTCTTCTTCAGGGTCATAAGTGAACCTCATTCTCTATGAACTACGGGACAAGAGGGATAATAATGCGTGACGTACGTCATGCAAGCCGGTGAGGGTCCAAAACACATCACAATAACTATCAAACAGCAGGAAATGCGCCGTTTACCTAGAGTTCATTTCACCCATCGCCGCAGCTCACGGGCGTAAACCCGGGAATCCTGAGCCATTGGCCACTATTCCCACAAAAAGCCACTACAGGGGTACATTTCCCTACCCCCGAATCACATGCACCCTTTCCCACGGCAACTGCGCGAAATGCTCCTTTTCTTGGCAAGCCCACATCTCCCAATAAGGTTTGTAATAGGGATCACGAGCCAAGGCACGTTCCCGGCGCACCTGTTCGGGGGCAGTGAGCACCACTGCGAACGTCTCCCCCGCGTCCAGGGACTCCGAAGATATCGCCCCCACCCCCTCAATGATGAGATGCTCGTAGTCAAGATCCACCCACTCACCGCGAACGTTTTGTTCCCAATCCCAACGCCAGAAACCCCGCCTCCCCAGGACGTCTCGCACCACCATGTCACGCGCAGCTGCAAGACCACCCCAACCGGGATAAAAATCATCCAGGTGAACCACGGGCCAGCTAAGCACCGCCCCAAGCTGCCCAGCGAACGTTGTTTTCCCGGCGCCCGATGGCCCGTCGATAAGCACAATCATGCGCCGAGGAACCGGAAGGAGCCTGTGAGCACCGCAGTGGTGAGGGCGGTGGTGGAAATGGCGGCGCAACCAGCGATGAGCGCGTAATCAACGGCGGCGAAGGAGGAAGGCCGGGCGAAGGTGCGAGTAGAGGAACGCCCAAAACCACGGGCCTCCATGGCGGTGGCCAGCTTCGACCCCCTGCGCAGCGCCAACACCAACAGGCCAAATGCCATGGAGAAAGCGTTTTTAATGCGGCCCTGATCCGCGATGCCGCGGGCTCGGCGGGCACGTGCAAGGGACTGCCAATCGCGCTGAAAGAGCGAAATCAAACGGGTGGAGGCCACAGCGGCGATCACGAAGCGGCTCGGGAGCTTGAGGATTTGCGCGAGGGCGTCGCCGAGGCGAGTGGGGTCGATGTTTCCGAGCAGCACCACCACCGGCAGGCCCACGGCGAGCACACGAACCATAATCGCGAGTGCCAACTGCAGGGAATTGTCCGTGATGTGGGCAAAGAGAAACGACGCGTACTCCCTGCCCTCAGGCCGTCCGTAGAGCGCCATCGAAATACCTGCGATCGGCGTAGCCACTAAGATCGGCACGCCGCGGCGCAGAAGCGTTGCCCAGCCGACGCCCAACAGTGGTGCGCACAGCACCGTACACGTGAGCGCCACCACCGCAGAGACAACATCCACGCTCAGCAGCAATGGCGTGGTGAGCACCGCGAGCCCAATGATCCTTACCAAGGGGTTCACAGCGCCACCACCTTGTCCCCCATCGCGCGGCAGTACAAGGGATCGTGACTAATGGAAATCACCGTTGTGCCCCTGTCTGTGAGCTCACGCAGCAGGCCCACGAGCTCGCGGAAGGTAGTACGATCCTGGCCAAACGTGGGCTCGTCCAAAAACACCACTTTCGGAGAATTCACCAAACAGGTGGCAACGGACAGCCTGCGCTTTTGCCCACCGGAGAGCGTAAAAGGATTCGCTTTGCCCAGGTGTGCAAGACCCAAACGGGCAAGGAGGTCACCGCCCTGTCCCCCTAGCTCATCTTCTACCGACGCCGTCACGAATTGGTGCTCAGGGTCTTGGAACACATAACCAAAACGCTGGGCAAGCTGAGCCGACTTCCACTTCCACGGGTCCGGCCCCAAATCCAGGTTCACGCGGACCTGGCCACTTTGTGGTGGTAGCAATCCGGCGAGCGTGAGCAGCAGGGTTGATTTTCCCGCACCGTTTGGCCCAGTGATCACCGTTGAAACTCCTTCAGGGAAGTGGAGATTCAAAGGCCCGGTCACCGGAGCGTCCCACCCGACCACGAGGTCCTGGGTTTCAATCACAGCGGGAGCATCCTTAGCAATCGCAGGCGGAAAATGCGGGTCCTGCCCGGGGATCCACACGCCTTGCTCAGCAAGCCATTGCCCGTGCTCAGCCAAGATCTCTTCCGGCGGCCCCATGATCACGGAGCCAGTTTCAGTGAGCACCATGAGGGTGCCTACCTGCTCAATCCAGGTAGACACCCGGTGTTCCACAATGATGACAGTGGCATCCACCGCAGCCACCGCTCGCACCACTTCTTCCACTCCCGTGGGGTCGAGGTTCGCAGTTGGTTCGTCCAGCAGAACGATGTCAGCCCCCATCGCGAGGACCCCTGCCAGCGCGAGACGCTGCTTTTGGCCGCCGGAAAGCTGCGCTGTTGGGTGGTCTAGCGGCAGGTCCAGGCCCACCTTCTGCAGGGCAAGCGGCACCCTGCGCCAGATTTCCTCTCGCGGCACCTGGAGGTTTTCGCAGCCAAAGGCCACGTCGTCGCCAACCTTGGAAGCGATCACCTGGGAGTCGGGGTCCTGAAGCACCATGCCAACGGTGCCGGTAGCTGCGATTTTGCCGAAGTGCTCGCCTTCGTCGTCAAGCCCCGCTATTGCAGCGAGGAGTGTTGATTTGCCCGCTCCGGAGGGCCCCAGCAGCAGCACTCGCTGGCCTGGGCGAATATGGAAGTCTAGCCCCGTGAATGCAGGGTTTTTGCGGCTGGCATGGCGGTACCCATAGCCAAGCGCTACAACTTCACCAGGGATCACACCAGTTCCCGCGCCTCACGGCCTGCGGCGAAACGGTCCAAGGCGCCAGTCGCGGCCAAAGCCTTGACCAAGAAGTACGCCAGACCACCGGCGAGGATGATGCCGGAAATGGCCATCGTGGAGAGGTAGGTGAGATTGAAAGCCAAGGACTTTGCGTAATTTGCGCTGGTCACAAGCTCCAGCAGGAAGGCACCTACAGCGGCACCGACGCCGGAAAGCGCCGCAACAACCAGGCCAAAGCGGCGGTACGCGAAGATCAAGAAGAGGATCTCGGCACCAATGCCCTGGGCAAGACCCGAATACAGGGTTTCAATCCCCCACTGGTTGCCAATCGCCGCACTCACCGCGGCTGCCAGCACCTCAACATATATCGCGGCACCCGGCTTGCGAATCACCAGGGCACCAATTGGCCCGCCGATCAGCCAAATGCCAGTGGCTATACCCCCGAAACCAGGTGTTAACGCGTCCGCGGCGGTGTACCACGCGTAGCCAATAGAATTCCAAATCCAAAACAGCAATCCGCAGGCAATGCCCAAAACGGAAGCAATGAGGATATCAATAACACGCCAACGTTGCATCGTTCACTCCCTATCGCCGGTATTACCCGGATCAGGTTCAACGGTCTTTCTCAGCCCACTTTTTGAGCACCCGTAGAACTAATTTCATGTTTATATCACAGGAACAAAAGCAGTGAAAGCGCCATCACTGCCATGCCCCCGATCAGCCCGTAAATAGCGGTGTGGTGTTTGCCTGTGGCCACCGCGGTAGGCAGAAGCTCGTCCAGGCAGATAAACACCATGATGCCTGCCACCATGCCAAACGCCACCCCCAGCGCAACCGGACCCAAAAATGGCAAGAGAATAAGGTATCCAACGAGTGCCCCCGCGGGCTCCGCAAGGCCGGAGATGAACGCCCACCAAAAGCCCGCTTTCCTGGACCCGGTTGCCTCCCGCATGGGCACAGCCACCGCAATACCCTCCGGGATGTTGTGAATTGCAATAGCAACGGCCACGGGCAATGCAATAGACAGGTCTGTAAGGCCCGCCAGGAAGGTGGCAAAGCCCTCCGGAAAGTTGTGAATACCAATTGCGATGGCGGTGAGCACACCCATCTGCTTCATGGCGCGCTTACGCTGCTCCACCCCCTGCCGCTCATGTGGATTGATGGCCGTGGGAACCAGGCGGTCGATCACAGCGATCAGCAAAATCCCGGCAAAGAAACATGCTACCGCTGCCCAGTTCCCGGGCACCTCCCCCAATGCAGCGCCCAGTTCCTCGGTGGCCTTGGGCAAGATCTCCATGAAGGAGACGTAGAGCATCACTCCGGCGGAAAACCCCAACGTGGCGGCGAGGAAACGGTCAGTGGACCTTTTGGTGGCAACGCCAATTGCCCCGCCAATCCCCGTGGAAAGCCCCGCAAACAAGGTGAGACCAAACGCAAACAAGACTTCCATTCCGCAATTACATCACAAAGAGTGCGCTCTATGAGGAATCTGCTTTCCCAACGCATAGAATGAGCGGGACGAATCACCTTCAAGATGGGATGTAATTGTTATGGCCGGTGGACTCGCTGCCCTGCTTGATGACGTCGCGCTGATCGCGCGCACCGCAGCGGCAAACGTTGACGATGTGGCGGCCGCTGCCGCAAAAACTTCCGCGAAAGCTGCGGGTGTGGTGGTAGACGACGCCGCCGTGACCCCGCGTTTCGTGCAGGGCGTGCAGCCCGCCCGCGAGCTGCCGATCATTTGGCGTATCGCCAAGGGCTCGATGTTCAACAAGCTCGTGATCATCCTCCCCATCGCGTTGGTGTTGAACGCCATCGCACCGTGGGCGCTCACCCCGATCCTGATGGTGGGCGGCGTGTACCTGGCCTTTGAGGGTGCAGAGAAAGTGTGGGAGCTGGTCTCCGGCCAGCAGCATGAAAAAGAGGACGAGGCAGGCGCCAAGGACGAAGACTCGCTGGTCCGCGGCGCAATCACCACGGACCTCATCCTTTCCGCGGAAATCATGGCGATCTCCCTCAACGAGGTGGCTGACCAAACCATCTGGATGGAAGCTGCCGTGCTGATCACCGTGGCAATCGCGGTAACCGTGGGCGTCTACGGCGCCGTGGCGCTGCTGGTCAAGATGGATGACATGGGTCTGGCGCTCACCAAGAAAGAAAGCGGAGCTGCTCAGCGCTTTGGCCGCGGCCTGGTTTCCGCAATGCCAAAGGTGCTCAAGGTCATTGCATTCATCGGCATGTTCGCCATGCTCTGGGTTGGCGGCCACATCCTCCTCGTGGGCCTCGACGAGCTCGGCTGGCACGCTCCCTACGGCTTTGTCCACTCCATGACGGACAAGGTGGAGCACCTGGGCGGTTTTGTGATGTGGCTGGTAGACACGTTCTTCTCCCTCATCTTCGGCCTCATCGTGGGCGCGATCGTAGTGGCCATCATGCACTTCATTCCGCACAAGAAGCACTAACATGAGCGGCACTGCGCTGATCATTGAAGGCGGCGGCACGCGAAACAGCTACCTGGCACCCCTGGTGGAGCTGCTTATCGACGCGCGCCAGGACTTCGGGATGGTTGCGGGGATCAGTGCGGGCTCGTCGCTGGCCGTAGCGTACTTATCCAGGGATGCGGAGCGGGCCAAAGCCAGCTTCATCGACATGGTGGTAGACCCGCGGGCAGGGGGCTTTGGTTCTTGGCTGCGCGGCCAAGGGTATTTCAACTCGCGCTTCATCTACGAGGAATCCACCAAAGGGCCCTACCCCTTCAACTTTGAGGCATTCCGGCAGCATCCCAGCGCAATGGACATCAGTGCAATGCGCGCGGACACCGGGGAGACAGTGCATTGGGGCAAACAAGACTGCCCCACCGTAGACGATCTTGTGGTTCGCGTACGCGCAAGCTCCACCATGCCCCTGTTCATGCCGATCACCCACATTGATGGCGTGCCATATGTTGATGGCGCCCTTGGCGCCTCCGGCGGCCTGGCCCTAGACGCGGCCAAAGAGGCTGGCTACGAGCGTTTTGTGGTGCTGCGTTCGCGGCCTCGCGGGTTTCGTCGGAAGCCGAGCTCCGCTGGGCGAGTGCTGCGCCGCTACCCCGCGGTTGCGCGCGCTGTGAGCACTCGCCACGAGCGGTACAACGCCACCGCCGATGAGATCGACGCACTGGAGCAAAGCGGCGCGGCGTATGTGTATTACCCGGAGCGCATGTTGATCGGCAACTCCGAGCGCAAATTAGCAAAGCTGCAGGCAAACTACGAAGCCGGCGCTGAACAGGCGAAACGCGAAATTGATGCCCTGCTCGGGTGGGTATGAACTGCGAAACTCGTTCAATCTAAGCTCCACCAAGTTTTGCTGATACAGATGATCTACAATTTTTATCTGCCGCCGGCTCGTGTGGCTCAGGCAACGTGAGTTGATCCAGAATTCGTGCGCAATAGCAAAACACCCGGCAAGTATTTCAGTATGCATTCCTCCAATAGTCTGTAGGCCATCAGATGCTCGATCAAAGAAGCAGGCACGCCTACGGATTGAAAGTCTTCAGTGCGCCCGCCTCTTGCACTATCGCCTCGAACTGTGCTTCCGGGACCTGGTTCAACAGGTGGAGCGGTGACTGGTTGCCCCCAATCGCGTTTGTAACCAGGTTTGGAAGTGGAGTCTGCCACCAGTCCAGCAGCGCCCTCGCTTTGTCAGTCCCATTCAGGTGTGTGCACGAAGAGAGGAGCTCTTTGTTGATCTCAGCAAGGGCGTCAATGATCTTTCCGCCGCGGAACTGGAAGGAGGGATAATACCTCAGGCCTCCTAATTCAACCTCAATGACTACTTCATGGCTGCGGTATGCGCGAAGAAGGCTTTTCTGAGCTGCCCGTTTAGCTGCTGCCCACTGTTCGGGTGTGCGAGACTTCGCCGTGGGCCTCGGCTCCGCAAAAGTAAGAGTTGCACGAGTTTGAGCCGCAGTGAGGATGTCTACTCGGTCAAGCAAACTAGCGGCAACCATTGGTCCACGATCAATGTGAAAACCCCTATCCCAAAGGGGGTTCTGCATCCAATTTTGTGGGAATCCCAGTTGCCCGATGCCAAAACCAAGGTCGCGGGACCGCTGCTCGATATATCTAACGAGGTCCGCCACGCTGTTGTCAGCGGGATCGATGCTCAACAGAAGGTATCTCATCACAAGGAGCACGCCGTAGAGCTTGTTGTTCACCCTATTATCAACGAGCGGAGCAAGGAGATCCTCGTTGCTTTTGCGTGCCTGACCGGGCGCGTCAATTAGGACGTCAAAAGCGCGATTCCACACACGGCCATAGTGAGCGCAAATGTTGCGCAACTGTCTGAGGGAATTAAGCCAGTTGGCCAGTGCGCCGCGATCTCCACGACCATCGGCGGAGTGGACTTGGAAGCGTGCAGCGAGAATCTCCTGGTCAGACTGTGGCATTAGTTTGTAAAGGTTACTCAGCAGTCCGAATGACATCACCTCCGTGGCCACCCAAATCGGTAAGTGAGGGCCGTAATGCTCACGAAAGTGAAGAACGAAGTCTCCTTTCGCGCGTCTCTCGTGGCGGTCGTATTCTTCGAGCCATTCGCAGTAAGCGGTGGTCGGTACAGTGCGCAGCAGCGGTGACTCTTGTGGAGCCCGCGTCATTGCGCCTAAAGCCTCAGGATCGCGGTGCGCGAATGTGCCGATCCTACCGAGTCGGTGACCGATGAAAAAACGGAACGCCGTCTCGATGATACTGAGCGCGTCCCCGAGCCTGCCGCGGAGCTCGTGATCAAACTCATAGAGCGCCACGACACGGGTTAGGCTGGTCCCAGGTAAGAACGTGTCCAGACGGATCTCTTGGCCAGCATCATTGAACCGGGGTCCAGGAGGCTCAGGGGGGTCACGGTAGATGTGCCAGTACCCCGAGAGCCGATAATATCCGTATTTTTCGAGGATGCTGGACGCGTACACGTCATCGCCGCAGTCCATGCCACGCGAACGTAGTCGGCGAATCTGTTCGGGGACACTTAGAAAAGGTTTCGCATAAGAACTATCCGGAGTCGTCACGCAATCATCACCCTCGTGTCCCCAGACACCGGGGCGCGGACAAAAAAGAACAGACCCGCGTCTCATCGCGAGAAGCAAGCCTGTCGTGTTGGTTCAAGTCTACACCCTGTGCCCGCTTCAGGTCAAGGAAGCGGGTCAGCTCTACCTGGTGGTTCAATGCGATGCACCGCGCCGTAGGTTTATTCATCGACAACCAGACCTGATAGTCGCTGTAAGTAGCCTCTCCCGGAGGCCTCGCCCCCATCGAACCAAGTGAATGGGTGACGTTCGGCCAGAATAGCAGGAAGAAGCGGGTGCCCTTGTAGGATCGGAACCTCCCATTCGTCCCATCTACAGATATCATCGAAACCATCCGATACAACGTCCCAGTCGTCGTCCCCGATCAGGTAAAAGTCGTCATCATCATCGACGGCACCCTGCGACGGGATCCGTTCGAAGAGTTCAGGCATGTCCTTTAGCAACGACTGCGCACCATCGAGTGCTGCGCCGATCAGAATCTCGTCGATTAGAGGCCCTGTACGGTCAAAGGGAAGCGTGCCCGCCTCGATTTCGTTTGAGATGACTCGGCAGCGTTGCTTGACACCTTCTACCCAGGCCCGATTCTCCCCCACAAGCATCATGACGCGAAGATCGAAATGGCAAAAAGGAGCAACTTCGTGGAGTGGTGCACTCGGATCCTGCAGCCACTCCGCAATCTCACCATCGGCCCAACTGTCCAGCTCGACAGCTATTGCATAAGCTTGCCGTGGCGTAAGCCGAGGCGAATTTCGCCATGAACTCGTGAACGCCTCAGCCGATTTTACGAGCGCTCGCTCGAACGCAGAAGTACCCTCGAGAACGTCCCCACAAGCGATCCGAGTTTTCACACTAACCGAGTCAGGGTCAGATTCCCAGCGTCGCCAAGTCGCGAGAGAGACCTTAGCCTGTCGAGCTGCGTCGGCTTGGGTCAGTTCAAGTTCAATACGACGTTCAGTACGTTCACTACGTTCACCCATAGCGTCAGAATACTGAGTACTCAGCAAGTAGTCAATCATCAGCTAGTAAAGCGCCTGGTTCCTAGGCATTGCACCCTGGTCGAGCCCCCGCCTCGACCGACAGCACCTAGCTACACATTGAACTTGAACTCCACCACGTCGCCGTCAGCCATCACATAGTCCTTGCCTTCTTGGCGGACCTTGCCTTGGGCTCGGGCTTCTGCCATGGAGCCGGCGGCGTCGAGGTCATCAAAGGACACGATCTCGGCCTTGATGAAGCCACGCTCGAAATCGGTGTGAATGACGCCGGCTGCCTTTGGGGCGGTGTCACCCTTGTGGATCGTCCAGGCGCGCGTTTCCTTGGGGCCGGCGGTGAGGTAGGTCTGCAGGCCCAAAGTGGCAAAGCCAGCCTTAGCCAGAGAGTGCAAGCCAGGCTCGGTTTGGCCAACGGACTCCAGCAGTTCCATGGCTTCTTCTTCGTCGAGCTCCAGCAAGTCGGTTTCCGTCTTTGCATCCAAGAACACCGCATCCGCCGGAGCAACCAGTGCCCGAAGTTCAGCCTTGCGCGCGTCGTCAGTGAGCACTTCCTCGTCGGAGTTGAACACGTAGAGGAACGGCTTGGCGGTCATGAGGTGCAGTTCGCGGATGAGCGAGAGGTCGATCTCGCCGTTCTTGGCCGCGGAGAACAGGGTGCGGTCATCCTCCAGGATTTCCTTGGCTTTTTGCGTTGCGGACACCACTTCAGCAAGGTCTTTGTTTTTCTTCGCGTCCTTTTCCAGCCGCGGCAACGCCTTCTCAATGGTTTGCAGGTCCGCGAGGATGAGCTCGGTGTTGATCACGGAAATGTCCGTGGAGGGGTCCACCTTGCCGTCCACGTGAATCACGTTGTCATCGGCGAATGCGCGGACAACTTGGCAGATGGCATCGGCTTCGCGGATGTTCGCCAGGAAGGCGTTGCCCATGCCCTCGCCCTCGGAAGCGCCCTTCACGATGCCGGCGATGTCCACAAAAGAGACGGTTGCGGGCAGGATTCGCTCAGAGCCGAAGATTTCGGCGAGCCGGTTCAGGCGGGTGTCCGGCAGCTCCACCAAACCGACGTTGGGCTCGATCGTGGCGAAGGGGTAATTCGCCGCGAGGACGTCGTTGCGGGTAAGGGCATTGAAAAGGGTGGACTTGCCCACGTTAGGCAGGCCGACGATACCAAGTGTAAGACTCACAAGGGGCTATCCTAGCAATCTTTTCTTGCACTTTTCCCCGCGGGACTGCGCACTCCCCCAACTTTTGGTTTCCCACTTGTTGGGATTAAAACCGTTTATACAGTAGTTTTAGGCGTACCTTCACCTCTTCACAGTCCTGCAACCACCCTTACACGCAGGCCACTGTGTGAGGGCACGCGCTTACCCAGGAGCCCACCAAGCACCACCGAGCAAGCGCCTGAAACCTGAAAAAGCATTAATTTGAAAGGTTGGCTCATGGAAACTCAGAGTCAGCGCCGCGAAACATTCTCCTCACGGTGGGTGTTTATCCTCGCAGCTATCGGTTCCGCTGTGGGCTTGGGCAACATTTGGCGCTTCCCCTACGTAGCTTACGAAAACGGTGGCGGCGCATTCCTTGTGCCCTACTTCGTGGCACTTCTTACCGCCGGCATCCCACTGCTGTTCCTCGACTTTGCATTGGGCCACCGCTACCGCGGCTCCGCGCCACTGGTGTTCCGCCGCTTCCACCCGAAAGCTGAGGCTGTGGGCTGGATCCAGGTAGGAATCAGCTTCTTCATCACCGTGTACTACGCCGCCATCATCGCTTGGGCCGCCATTTACACCGTAAAGTCCTTCAACCGCGCCTGGGGTGCGGACACCAACACCTACTTCTTTGCAGACTTCCTGCAATTCGATGAAACCGCTGCGTTCTCCTTAGACTTCGTGCCATCGATCACCCTCGCCCTGGCACTCGTGTGGATTGCAGCGATCGTAGTCTTGGCGATGGGCGTGGACGCTGGCATTGGCCGCGTGTCCAAGTTCTTCATGCCGCTGCTCACCGTGCTGTTTATCATCGTGGTGGTGCGCGCGCTGTTCTTGGATGGCGCAATCAATGGCCTCAACGCCTTCTTTACCCCGAACTGGGAAGCACTGAAGAACCCCACCGTCTGGGTTGCGGCCTACGGCCAGATCTTCTTCTCCCTCTCAGTGGGCTTCGGCATCATGCTCACCTACTCCTCCTACCTCAAGCCGCGCTCCAATCTCACTGGTACCGCGCTCACCACTGCGTTCGCAAACTCTTCCTTTGAAGTGCTCGCAGGCATTGGCGTGTTTGCAACGTTGGGCTTCATGGCGCTGAGCCAAGGCGTTGCCGTGGATGAGGTGGCTACCTCCGGTATTGGCCTGGCTTTTGTAGCCTTCCCTGCCGTGATCAATGAGATGCCGTTTGGCGCGCTGTTCGGTGTGCTCTTCTTTGGCTCCTTGACAATCGCCGGCTTCACCTCCCTGTTCTCCCTGTTCGAGGTTGTGGTCTCCGCCGTCAAGGACAAGCTGAACTTGCCGCGCAAAACCACCGCTATTGCAACTGGTTTGCTCATGGCCGTGATTTCCTTGGTGCTGTTCTCCACCACCTCCGGGCTTGCCTCGCTGGATATCATGGACAAGTTCACCAACAACATCGGCATCGTGGCCATCGCCTTGATCTCCATCATCGTGATCGACTGGATTTTGCGCCGCATCGAGGAATTCTCAGCGCACCTCAACATGGTGTCTTCCTTCCAGGTTGGCACCATTTGGCGCATCTGTGTGATCAACGTGACCACCCTGGTGCTCGGTTTCACGCTGTTCCAGGAGATCGCCGGACTGATAGCAGAACCTTACGGTGGATACACCACCACCCAACTTGGTTGGTTTGGTTGGGGCGTGATTGGCCTGATTGTTGTGGCATCGCTGGTGCTGAGCATGCTCTCTTGGCCAAAAGACACCCCAATCGACGGCCCTCCTGGCTCGGACTTCGGCGTGGAGCCAGTGCTCACCCGCATCCCTGGCAAGCCACGCAAGTACGACCCTCAGCGGGTAGCCGGCTTTGCAGTTGAGCAGTACCGCAAGACTCGAGAGGAGAAATAACCATGTCCGGTATGGCGATCATGATGATGCTGCTGTTCATCGTGGTGATCTGGGGCGGGTTCGCCTTCTCCCTCACTTCCTTGATGAAGCACCCTGATGAAACCTCCGGCCAACTCGGTGATGCCGAGTACGCCACCGATGAAGTACTCATTGCCCAGGAGGAAGCAAAATAGTGCGCAATAGTGCAAAATGGTGAGCTGTGAACGCTCCCAATGCACCTCAAACGCCTCATGAAGACGCCCCGAATTCGAGCGCTACTACCAACGCGGATTCCGGTGCGGAACGTGAGGCGTTTTTGCATCCCAGCGACTCTCCCTCGGCGGAGCAAGCGGAGCAGGTGTTTGAAGAACTGGAGGCCGCAGGTGGCGAGGTTGACCGCACTGAGGTGATCGCGGACGGCGTGCGGGTCCTCGCGCAATGGAGCCTGCGCCTGCTGATTATTGCCGCCGCGACCTTTGCCAGCTTCTACCTGATCCAGCAATTCTGGCGCGGCCTGCTGCCGCTCATTTTGGCCCTGATTGTGTGCACCGTCTTGTGGCCGCCCACCTTAGCGTTGCGGAAAGCCGGCTTACACCCCGGTGTGGCAGCCCTGCTCACCATCCTGGCCTCCTTTGGTGCCTTTGGCACACTCATTTGGATGATTGCCCCAGACATTGGGCGGCAATCCCAAACCCTGTATTTCCAAGCGTTCGAGGGAATCCAGACGCTGCAGATCTGGGCACAGGGCCCGCCACTGAATCTGGACGCTGACGAACTCAACCAGCAAATCAACCGCGCGGTGCAATGGGTGCAACAGCGCAGTGGCTCCATTGCGGGCGAAATCTTCTCAGGCATTGGCGCTGCCACGAGTGCACTGGTCACCCTCGGTATGGTGCTGGTACTGACCTTCTTCTTCCTCAAAGACGGCGACCGCTTCCTGCCGTGGCTACGCTCAGTTGTGGGCCGCCGCGCAGGCTGGCACCTTACTGAGTGGCTCACCAGGTCTTGGATCACCCTCGGCGGCTTCATCCGAGCGCAGGCCATCGTGAGTTTGGTGGACGCAGTGTTCATTGGCCTGGGCCTGGTGATCGTGGGCGTACCAATGGCTTTGGCGCTTGCGGTGCTCACCTTCATTGCCGGGTTTGTGCCGCTGGTTGGCGCCTTCGTTGCCGGCTTCCTGGCGGTACTGGTGGCGCTGGTGTCACTCGGTGTCACCGAGGCGATCATCGTGCTGGTGATCATCATCGTGGTACAGCAGCTAGAGGGCAACATCCTCTCCCCTATGCTGCAGTCCAAGGCGATGGACCTGCACCCTGTGATCATTCTGTTTTCAGTGACCGTGGGTGGCAGCCTCTTCCAGATCGTGGGTGCATTGCTGGCCGTGCCGTTTGCAGCCATGGTTGCGGTGCTGCTGCGCTACCTCCAGGACATGACGGCGCTGCGAAGTGGCGAAAAGACGGCCGACCAGATCGAGTTCGCTACCTTCGCCGGCTCGATGTCCGGCAAATACGGCGAGGAAGCCGGCAAAGTTCGCGCCGCCAGGCGCAACCGGATCACCGATGCCTCTGATCGCTTCACGCAATTGTTCGGACGCCTCCACGATCGGTAGAATGTAGTCTCGTGTCTCAAGCCTTTCCCCGCAAGCGCGCTCGCAGCCACGCTGCCAATGGTCCTTTCTACGGGTTTTCCCTGTGGACCGCGTACGCAGCGCTGCTTATAGCGCTGGCTGTGGGAACCTTGTTCAGCATCTACGCTGGCACCATCAGCACCTTTCACTTGGTACTATTCGTGGTCTTCGCGCTTGTGTTTGCGCTGATCACGGAACCCAAGGCGTTGTTTTTATTTGTGGCGGCACTGCCTTTTTGGTTTAGCCTCAGCGTGCTGGCGGCGGGCTTTATTGTGGTGATGAGCTCGGGGGGTGCCTTTGGCCGCACACAACTTGTCACTTCAATCTATCCGCTCACCCAACATTTCCCGTGGATGGCGCTGACCACCCTCGCGGCAGCGGCACTCGCCTTTGGGCGCGTCGGCCTGCTCCGCCGCCAGCAGCGCAACAGCGCGGCTCGTGCAGAACGCGCGCGGGAGCATCAGCAGCGCAGTAACGACGTTCTCCAGCAAGCAGCCACGAAGAGCCGCACGCAGGCGCAACGCTCCAGGACCTCAGGATCAGTGACGGTGGAGGAATTGCTTGCACGCAACCCACGGCGCAACCGGCGTTCGTCTTTGGACTCCCCCAAAACCCGCGGCGCGCGCACGTATGCACCCAAGCCCAGCGCGAAGCCCGTTCAGGCACCTAAGCCAGTCACCCCGCAGCCAGCTCAGAACAAAGGCCCCCGCCGATTCAGCGAGGACCTCTACGCAGAAGATTAGTTGTGCTGCGGCCGTAAGTCGCGCGGCAGGGCGAAAGTGATTTTCTCCGCTGCGGTGGTGACCTCTTCCACATCGCTAAAGCCGCGCTCAGCAAGGAACGCCAGTACTTCCTGCACCAAGATTTCCGGCACGGACGCCCCGGAGCTGAGACCCACGGTGTGTACGCCTTCCAGCCACGCTGGGTCGATCTGCTTGGCGTAATCTACCAGGTACGCCGCCTTAGAACCGGCCTGTAGGGCTACTTCCACGAGGCGCTTGGAGTTCGATGAGTTCTGGGAACCTACCACAATGAAAAGGTCGCTGTCTGCAGCGATTGCCTTCACAGCAACCTGGCGGTTTTGGGTGGCGTAGCAGATGTCATCGCTTGGGGGATCCTGGAGGTGCTCGAATTTTTCGTGCAGCAGCTTCACGATCTCCATGGTTTCATCCACGGATAGCGTGGTTTGGGAAAGCCACACCAACTTCTCGTTGTGCAGGAAATCTGGGAGCTTCTCTACGCCTTCCACGCCATCTACCAGGTGGGTGACGTCGGGAGCTTCACCGGCGGTGCCTTCTACTTCCTCGTGACCCTCGTGGCCCACCAGCAGGATGTGGTAGCCATCGCGAGCGAAGCGCTTGACCTCGTTGTGCACTTTGGTTACAAGTGGACAGGTGGCGTCCAGGGTTTTCAAGGAGAGGCTACGGGCTTCTTCGTGGACCGCTGGGCTCACGCCATGGGCAGAAAACACCAGGTGAGCACCTTCTGGTGCTTCAAAGGTTTGATCCACAAACACCGCGCCACGTTCGGCGAGGGTATCCACAACATAGCGGTTGTGTACGATCTCTTTGCGCACGTACACGGGTGCACCGTACTTTTCCAGTGCTTTCTCCACGGTCTCCACGGCACGGTCCACGCCAGCGCAGTAGCCTCGTGGCGCAGCCAGAAGAACGCGCCCGTGGCCAGGGGTCGGGGCTAAGGCACTTTCGGTGGTTGCGTTTGCTGGGTTTGCTGCGTCAGTCATGGCAACCAGCCTAACCTATTTCCCGAGCTCGGCTTGTAAGAGCTTATATGATGGTGGAATGCAGCAAGAAGGCGGGCAAAAACGATGAGCCAAGCAGAGCAGGCAGCGCACTCACCAGAGGCCGCATGGCCGGTGAGTGTGCTTAATGCCAAGGTGAAGGCGTGGATTGAGCGTTTGGGCTTTGTGTGGGTGGAAGGCCAAATCACCCAGCTCAGCATGAAACCCTCCTGGAAACTGAGCTACCTCACGCTGCGGGACCCAGAAAAGGAAGAAAGCGTCCAGATCACCTGCAACACACAGTTGATGCGGGCGCTGAATCTGCAAGACGGAGACCGGATCGCCGTCTATGGCAAGCCCGCCTACTATTCCGGCCGGGGCTCCTTTTCTTTGTGGGTCACCGAGATCCGCCAGGTGGGTGTGGGTGAACTCCTCGCCCGCATTGAGCGGCTGCGCCACCAACTGGCCGCCGAAGGGTTATTCGACCCCGCCCGCAAAAAGCCCCTCCCCTTTTTGCCCAACAACATCGGATTAATCACCGGCCGTGGTTCAGCGGCTGAGCGCGACGTCCTGGCGGTGGCTCAGTCTCGCTGGCCGGGAGTGCGTTTCACCGTGCGCAACACCGCGGTGCAGGGCGCCCGCGCCGTCACGGAAGTAGTTGCTGCGCTGCAGGAGTTGGAGGCCAACCCTGAGGTAGATGTGATCATCGTGGCCCGCGGCGGCGGCTCAGTAGAAGACCTCCTCCCCTTTTCTGAGGAAACACTGCAGCGCCAGGTGGCCCAGATGCAGACCCCGGTTGTCTCAGCCATCGGCCACGAGCCAGACACGCCGATCCTTGACAACGTCGCGGACCTGCGCGCCGCCACTCCTACCGACGCCGCCAAGCAGGTGGTCCCCGATGTCCTTGCGGAAATCGCCCTCATCAAAGAACTACGAGTGCGCAACGCCCAGGCATTGCGCGGTTGGGTAACCACACAGCACCAGCAGCTCCAGGCGCTACGCTCACGGCCAGTTTTGGCCGATCCGATGGCGAGGATCACCGCCGGTAGGGACGAGGTGCAGCGCGCATTGGCGCAGACCAGGCGCGAAATTGGCCACAGGCTAGACAAGGAGCGGGCACAGGTTGCGGGGTTGCGCTCGCAAGTGACCACATTGGGCCCGGGCGCTACCTTGGCGCGCGGTTATGCCGTGGTCCAGGTGTTGCCGAGGGACGGGTCAGAGGCCGAGGTGGTGACGTCGATCATGCAATCTCCCCCAGGAAGCCAACTGCGCATTCGCGTTGCCGACGGCGCCATCACCGCGGCAGCCATGCAAACTCAAGCAGCAAAGTAAGGAAGAAAATGAGCGTTTTTACCCCAGTTGAGGAACTTAGTTACGAACAGGCTCGCGATGAGCTCGTGGAAATCGTGCGCATCTTGGAGCTCGGCCAGATGAGCTTGGATGAGGCGCTGGCATATTGGGAGCGCGGTGAGGCATTAGCCGCGCGATGTGAGCAGCAGCTCGACGGCGCCGCGAAGCGCGTGGAGCAAGCCCTCGGTGCGGCTTCTGAAGAGGAGACTATAGAGCAGGAGTAGTCAGCGCTGCTGAGATGAGGGCGTTGAACTCCTCGTCCTGGGCAGCGCCGGTGAAGATCATGCGGACGTCGCTGAGGTCCACCACGCGGATGTCGCGAACATCACGCTCCTGAGAACCGTACACTTCTACGGTTGCGCCATCTACCTCGTAGCTATGTTCCAGTTCGCGGGGGTTTTGGTCAAAGCCTTTCACCGCGTCCTGGGCGGGCACGCCGGTTTGCACCATCTGCAGGTAGCCGTCCACGCCTTTCACCCAGCCCACGGACACTGCGCTCTCCCCTGCCACAGCCATACGCCGCGCAGAGTTGGGGACCCAGCCCTGTTCCTCCATCACGGTGGGATAGCGCACGGGGAAGTCCATCGCGCCGGTCTCCAGGCTCAGGAATGTTTGCGCATCAACCTCGTTGACGGGCACATTCTCCGCGGTATCACGCCCGAAGCTGCACATGCCGGTGAACGCCACAGCCAAGATCATCACCACCACAATGGCACCCAGAGAGTAAAAGATGTCTTTGCCGTCTTGGAAAATACGAGGTTTTTCTTCAGCCACGCTCACCAGTATGGCATGCACGCTGGACAAACAGAAACGGCAAATGCGAGTGGGATGAGGGTTAGGAGCGGGTGAATGATTCCAGAACCCGCTAACCACTTTTGGGGTTAGAATTTCCACACTTTCGGTGAAAGTAATGCCAAAATTAGACGGGTAGCACAGGTATCAATTTTTGGAGGCATCTCGCATGAAAGCGGAAATCCCGGATCGTAACCTCGCCCTCGAACTCGTTCGAGTCACGGAGGCGGCAGCGCTCGCTTCCGGCCGCTGGGTGGGGCGCGGCAAGAAGAACGAGGGCGACGGCGCCGCAGTGGACGCCATGCGCAAACTCATCAATTCCGTCCACATGCGCGGCGTGGTGGTGATTGGTGAGGGCGAAAAAGACGAGGCCCCAATGTTGTTCAACGGCGAGGAAGTGGGCACCGGCGACGGCGCCGAGGTAGACATCGCCGTAGATCCTATCGACGGCACCACGTTGATGGCAGAAGGCCGCCCGAATGCAATTTCCGTGTTGGCCGCCGCCGAACGTGGTTCCATGTATGACCCCTCCGCTGTGTTCTACATGAACAAGATCGCCGTGGGCCCTGAGGCCGCCGGCACCATTGACATTCAAGCTCCGGTGGAGCACAACATCCGCGCCGTTGCCAAGGCCAAGGGCATTGCCCCTGAGCAGGTCACCGTTGTGGTGCTGGACCGCCCACGCCACGAGACCCTCATCCGGGATATTCGGGATGCTGGCGCAAAGGTACGCTTGATCCGCGACGGCGACGTTGCCGGTGCAGTGGCCGCAGCGCAAAACACCAACTCCGTGGACATCATGATGGGCATCGGTGGCACCCCCGAGGGCATCATCACTGCATGCGCGATGAAGTGCATGGGTGGTGAAATCCAGGGCATGCTCGCACCAAAAGACGAGCAGGAAGCGGAGAAGGCGCGAAACGCAGGCCATGACCTCAGCAAGGTGCTCACCACCAATGACCTGGTGACCTCAGACAACTGCTACTTTGTGGCCACCGGCGTGACCAATGGTGACATGCTGCGCGGCGTGAGCTACCGCAAGGACGGCGCAACCACCCGTTCCCTGGTGATGCGTTCCAAGTCCGGCACCGTTCGCTTCATTGAATCCGTTCACCAGCTTTCTAAGCTGCAGGAATACTCCGTAGTGGACTACTCCCAGAACGCAAAGTAAGTGAACTGGCCCACATTCGTGGGCCTTTTTTCCGCGCGTCACGCCGCGGACGTACAATGTTCAAAGGGTTCTTGGCGCATGCCGGAACATCAAATACGTTTTTGCACAACAACACAAAAGGTGGATCTTTTACATGACTGAGCAGCAGTTCCGCATTGAGCACGACACCATGGGTGAAGTGAAGGTTCCCGTCAACGCTTTGTGGCGCGCACAGACCCAGCGCGCAGTGGAGAACTTCCCAATCTCCGGCCGCGGTCTGGAATCCACGCAGATCCGCGCAATGGGCCTGCTCAAGGCCGCCTGTGCCCAGGTGAACAAGGATCGTGGTCTGCTCCCAGCGGAGCAGGCCGACGCCATCATCGCTGCCGCCAAGGAAATCGCTGAGGGCAAGCACGACGCCGAGTTCCCAATTGATGTATTCCAGACCGGCTCTGGCACCTCCTCCAACATGAACACCAATGAGGTCATCGCCTCCATTGCCAAGAACAATGGCGTTGAGGTGCACCCCAATGATCATGTGAACATGGGCCAGTCTTCCAATGACACCTTCCCAACCGCCACTCACGTTGCGGCAACCGAGGCAGCCGTGAAGGACCTCATCCCCGGCCTCAAGGTGCTGCACGCTTCCCTAGATGCAAAGGCGAAGGCTTGGAAGCACGTTGTGAAGTCCGGCCGCACCCACCTCATGGACGCCGTCCCTGTTACCTTGGGCCAGGAGTTCGCTGGCTACGCACGCCAGATCGAGGCGGGCATTGAGCGCATCGAGGCCACCCTGCCACGCCTGGGCGAGCTGCCAATCGGCGGCACCGCAGTGGGCACTGGCTTGAACACCCCAGCCGACTTCGGCGAGAAGGTCACCGCTGAACTGGTGAGCCTCACCGGCGTATCCGAGCTGCGCGAGTGTGTGAACCACTTTGAGGCTCAGGCAAACCGCGACGGCTTGGTGGAGTTCTCTGGAGCAATGCGCACCGTTGCCGTCTCCCTGAACAAGATCGCCAACGACATCCGCTGGATGGGCTCCGGCCCACTGACCGGCCTCGGCGAGATCCACCTGCCAGACCTCCAGCCAGGTTCCTCCATCATGCCTGGCAAGGTGAACCCAGTGCTCTGCGAAACCGCAACCCAGGTTGCTGCCCAGGTGATCGGCAACGACGCCGCCGTAGCATTCGCCGGTTCCCAGGGCGCCTTTGAGCTCAACGTGTTCATCCCGGTGATGGCGCGCAACGTGTTGGAGTCTGCTCGCCTGCTTGCCAACACCGCCCGCGTGTTCGCTGAGCGCCTCGTGGACGGCATCGAGCCAAACGAGGAGCGCATGCGCACTCTGGCTGAGTCCTCCCCATCCATCGTGACCCCACTGAACTCCGCCATTGGTTACGAGAACGCAGCGAAGGTTGCCAAGACCGCTCTCAAGGAAGGCAAGACCATCCGCCAGACCGTGATTGACATGGGCTTTGTGGACGGTGAGACCCTCACCGAGGAAGAGCTGGACAAGCGCCTCGACGTCCTCGCAATGGCAAACACCGACCGCGACTAACCACGGACCACAACCGAGAAAGCCGTGAAGGGACTCCTCCCCTCACGGCTTTTGCCGTGCCTTCTTAGGGCAGCAACTCCGCCACCCGTGCCTCTGCCACATCCAGGTAGGCGCGGAGCGCAGCAATGGCCTGGGCATATTCCTTCCGCTCCAGAAGGCCAAGCAACTCCACGTTTAGTTCAACAAAGCTCGCATGCATGTGCTCAGCGGAGCTTGCCCCAAAGAATGCAACCCTGGTTTGCATGAGCAGTCCCCGAGCCGCCTTGCTTATGCACTCAGAACCCGCAAGGTCAAACATTGCTTGGTGGAAGGCGTAGTTCTGGCTACCCACCTCCATCCAGTCCCCTTGCACTCGAGCCGCCAAGGCACGCTCCACGGCGTTGCGCATCCCCTGGAGGCCTTTTGCAACCGCTGGAGAGGGTAGCTCGCCATGTTCCAGCGCCTGCAGCACGGCAACCTGCACGATTCGGCGGGAACGGTAGAGCTCCCTGGCCTGCTGGGCAGTGATCACCCGTACGAACACACCGCGGTGCGGATAGTAGTCCAACAGTCCGTTGTGTACCAGGCCCCGGAACGCTTCACGCAATGTATTGCGCGATACCCCCAGTGCCCCCGCCATGGAAATCTCGTGGAGCTGCTGCCCTGGCAAGTGGGTTCCGTGCAGAATGTCTTCCGATATCTGCTCAATGACGGCCTGAACTGTGAGTTTCACCGGGCGCGCGGGCTTGGTGTGAGGGGATGCAGGGGTTGATGCCATAACTCAGAGTGTAATTGGCGCAAAGTGTTTCAAATAATTTGGATCAAAATATTGTGTTGCGCAATACAAAGGCTTACTATCCTCTCAACTGTTGAACAAAATTGTTGAACAAGTCACGCTCAAGGAGGGATACATGCCAGAGTCACACGGTGCCCCACAAAACGGTGCCCAGCGAAGTGGTGCCCCACAAAACGGTGCCCCACAGCCCAGCCCCACGCTGAAGCAGGCCGCAGCAAGCGCAACTACCCGCAGCACCCTGCTCGGGGCGATCTTCCTGATGGCCACCTCCGCAATTGGCCCGGGCTTTCTCACCCAAACTGCAACGTTTACCGCACAGCTGGGCGCCGCCTTTGCCTTCGCTATCGTGGTCTCAATCATCATTGACATCGCGGTGCAGCTCAATGTGTGGCGCGTGATCGGCATTTCCGGCATGCGCGCCCAGGAGTTGGGCAACAGCGTGCTGCCAGGCCTTGGTTGGGTGCTCGCGGTGCTCATCGCCATCGGCGGAGCGGTGTTCAACATCGGTAACATCGCCGGCGGTGGCTTGGGCCTCAACGCAATGTTGGGCCTGGACGCCAAAATTGGTGGCGCAATCACGGCGGTTATCGCCATCGCTATCTTCCTGTTTAAGCAGCTCGGCGCTGCACTAGACAAGATCTTGGTTGCGCTTGGCGTGATCATGATGGCACTGACCATTTACGTTGCGTTCGTTTCCGGACCACCGGTGGGTGATGCCCTGCGCAACAGTGTGCTGCCCGAGCAGGTGGACTGGCTCACCATCACTACGCTCGTTGGCGGCACTGTGGGTGGTTACATCACCTACGCGGGTGCACACCGCATGCTGGACTCCGGCCTCACCGGCAAGGAGCACGTCCAGGAAGTCTCCCGTTCCTCCGTGACTGGTATTTTGCTGACCGGCGTGATGCGCATTGCCCTCTTCCTCGCCGTGCTCGGTGTTGTTGCAGGTGGCGTGGTGCTGGATACCAAGGCAAACCCAGCGGCACAGGCATTCGAGTCCGCTGCCGGTGAAATCGGCCTGCGCTTCTTCGGCGCGGTCCTCTGGGCTGCCGCGCTCAGCTCCGTAATTGGCGCGAGCTACACCTCCGCATCCTTCCTGGTGGCCAACAAGCCAGAAAAGAAGCAACTGCAGAACTGGATCACCATCGGTTTCATTGTGCTGAGTTGCAGCGTGTTCCTGGTGCTGGGCACCGCGCCAGCCGCCCTGCTGGTGTTCGCCGGCGCCTTCAACGGCCTGGTGTTGCCAATTGGATTCACCCTCATCATTTATGTAGCTGCGATGCGTTCGAAGGATCTTTTGCAAGGCTACCAATACCCAAAGTGGCTCATCGCCATTGGCCTCGCCGCGATGGTGGTGGCGTGGTGGTTGGCATGGCGTAGCTTCGGCGGCGTCTTCCAATTGCTCGGCATCTCCGGCTAGCGGCACACAACGTTAGGATTGCAATCATGGCGCATATTGATCTCAACGCTGACCTCGGCGAAAGCTTCGGCGCATACAACATCGGTGCTGATAGTGAAATGCTCCAGGTGGTTTCCAGCGCGAACATCGCATGCGGTTTCCACGCCGGAGACCCGCAGGTGCTGGTGGCAACAGTCCGCAAGGCGGCAGAGCTCGGCGTCCGAGTGGGCGCGCATCCTGGGTACCGCGATCTGCAGGGCTTCGGCCGCAGGAACATCGCCTACTCCCCGGATGATCTTTTTGCCGAGGTGGTGTACCAGATCGGCGCCGTGCAGGCGGCAGCGGCGGCTGCTGGAGTTTCGGTGGAATACGTGAAGCCCCACGGTGCGATGTATAACACCATCGCCTCGGATGCTGCGTTGGCGAAGGCGGTGATCGCTGCGGTGCAGGCGGTGGACCCGAATCTGCGCCTGATGTGCCTCGCTGGTGCGCCGATTGTTGGCTGGGCGGCAGACGCTGGCCTACGCACCATCCAGGAGGCGTTCGCTGATCGGGCCTACACCCCGGAGGGCACCCTGGTTCCGCGCAATATCCCAGGTGCGGTACATCACGATCCACTGACGGCAATTGCCCAAGCCAAGGCGTTAGCGACAGGTGATCCGGTAGTGGCCATCGATGGCTCCGACCTTCACCTTCAAGCTGAATCCATCTGCGTCCATGGCGACACCCCAGCCGCTGTGGAAATGGCCCGCGGCATCCGCGCTGCCCTCCAAGAGGCAGGCGTTGAGGTCAAGCCATGATAGAGATCCTCCCCTGCGGCGACCAGGCGGTGCTCATCGACCTTCCCAGCAACCAGGTCCAAGCCCTCAACGCCGCGCTGCGCAGGGCCGCGGTTCCAGGGATCATAGACATCGTCCCCGCCGCAAACACTGTGCTCCTCACGCTGGACACGCGCAAGATTAGCCTTGCCGACGCCCACAGGATCGTCGGTTCCCTCACGTTGGATTCGGGGGCTGAGGAAGGCAGCGGGAAGGTTGTTGAAGTCCCGGTGACGTACACCGGTGAGGACTTGGAGGTGGTTGCGGAACACGCCAAAATGAGTGTGCCGGAGCTCATTGATTGGCATGGTCAGACGCAGTGGATTGCCTCTTTTGGCGGATTTGCGCCAGGGTTTATGTACCTGCAGCCGCAACATGAGGCCCCGCTGGCGGTGCCACGGCGAACCAGCCCCCGTACCGAGATTCCCGCGGGCTCTGTTGCGCTGGCGGGACCTTTTTCTGCGGTGTATCCCAAGGCCTCACCCGGTGGCTGGCAATTGATTGGTCACACGGATGCGCAGATGTGGGATACCACTCGCGAACAGCCCTCGCTGATCCAACCGGGTGATGTGGTGCGCTTTGTGCAGGTGAAAGCTCATGTTTGAGGTTTTGGCAACGGGCCCGCTGGCATTGTTTGAGGATCGAGGACGCTTTGGATACGCCGCCACGGGCGTGGGGGCTTCCGGGGTGTTTGACCGCCTCTCCGCCGCCCGAGCCAATCATGCGGTTGGCAATCAGCCTCAGGCGCCTGTCCTTGAGGTGCTCATGGGTGGACTGCACTTGCGGTGCCTGCACAGGGCAATGGTGGCGGTGACCGGTACCCAAGCCACAATCACCATCACTAAGGCGAATGGCTCCACGGTGCATAGCCCCACCAACTATGTGCTTGACCTGGAAGCTGGTGACGAAATCACACTCGGCCCCGCTGAATATGGGCTGCGGGCGTACCTCGCGGTTCGCGGCGGGTTTGCCGTGGAATGCGAGCTTGGCTCGGCAAGTTTTGACGTCCTTTCAGGGCTCGGACCTGCCCCGCTGAGCGTAGGCGATATCCTGCACGTGGATAACCTGGTGGAAGACCCCGCCTGGTGGCCGCAGATCCGCACGCTACCCACGTTGTGGAAGAGGATGGAACAGGAAACGCTCACGGTGATCCCTGGCCCGCGCCAGGATTGGTTCACCGCTGACTCCCTGCTGCTGTTTTTGCGTCAGGAGTACACGATCACCGCAGACTCGAATCGTGTTGGCCTGCGCCTTCAGGGCGAGCAACCCTTGGAACGCTTCCGCACCGGAGAGTTGCAAAGTGAGGGCATGGTCCGGGGTTCCATCCAGGTCCCACCCAATGGGCAGCCAGTGGTGTTCGGCCCGGACCACCCCGTGACCGGCGGCTATCCGGTGATCGCGGTCCTCACATCGCGAAGTTGCGACCGTGCCGCGCAGCTCGGACCCGGCGACACCGTTCGTTTCCACTTGGCCTAGTGGCCTCCTCCGGGGTGAACGCCCGCGGCGGTGGCGTCGGAAATCTCCGGCTTCGGGAGGAGCTTTTCGTAGATGTCGGTGTCGCGCCACTGCCCCGCGAGCTCCCCGTAGGTCATTTTTGCGAGGTGGGAGAAAGTGCCCACTTTTTCAAAGCCGCGGGAGAGATGTAGTTTTGCGGAACCCTCGTTTTCCGGGAAGATCCACGAGTGGATGGACCATTTCCCCAGTTCAATACACTTGTCAATGAGCGCATCCAACAGCGCCCCGCCGATTCCACGGCCGGCGGCGTCGGGGTGCATGTAAATGGAGTCTTCTACCACGCCATGGAACACCCGGCGCGTGGAGATGGGTGCGGCGGAGACCCAGCCGAGGAGTTTTTCGTCGTCGTCAGCTTCCACGGCCACAAACACCGTCCCGGGCAGTTTCGCGGTGGAGAAGTGCTCCCAACTGGGTGCCTCAGTCTCATAGGACGCGTGCCCGGTGCCGAGGCCTAACAGGTAGATCTGCTGCACTTGGCCGAAGTCGGTGCGGCGGAATGGGCGAATCACAAAGTCGCGGCCGGAATCCAAGCTAGTCATAACCAAGTATTGTTCCTTCTATTTCCGCTTCCTGCCACCTCGGTTGCCGCTGGCCTTTTTCGCGGGGCGTTGTCCTGGCTTTTTCACCCGCTTCTTCGTTGGTTTCTTCCGCTGATCGGCCTGGCGTGAGGAGGCCAGAGTGCGCCCCTTTGCAATGCCCACGAAGTCCTGAATCATCTCCCCATCATCAGTTTTGTGCCACACTAACGCGATCTGCGTGGCAAAATCCGCCCCGGCGAGCTCGCGATGTTCAATCTGCTTTCCAGACAGCACCTTTAGCAAGGGTCGCGGGCCGGTTGCGTAGCCGACGTTCGCAGCCACCACACCGAGCGCATCCCGCAGCGCCGCGATGTCTCCAGGGGCTGCACTTGGAAACAGATAGTTGGCGTGTTCCCCGGCGAGCTCCGCCACGGGAACGGGTTCAAAAAGAGTGAGGGTGTGCTCTTTTGGCAGCGCCACACCTGGACTCTCCTCGTACAGGCGCACCAGGTGGAGAGTATCGCTGAGGGCACGCTCGTCCGGCAGGCGTACTAAGGCCAGGTTGGTGGGGTCGCTTGGGTCCAGGAGTTGGGCCAGAGGGTCATCGCTCGGGGTGGTTTCCAAGCCGTAGGTGGTGCGGTCACGGTAGCGTTCAAACCACTTGCCGGGCTCGGTGCCAGTCACAAAAGATAGGTGCAGCATGCACGCAATGCTACCGTTGTGGTTGTGAATGAAGAATCTGTGCGCAAGCCGTCTGGCACCGCAATGAAACCCCAGACCGCAGCAAAGAAGCTCGGCATCTACCTGCCAGCCACTCCAGAGGAGTTCCAAGCAAACGCTTTGACCCATGATGAATTTGTGGCCCTTCAACAAAACCCACCACAGTGGCTGGTTGACTTGCGCCGTGAAGGCCCGCACCCCCGCCCCGTGGTGGCACAAAAACTCGGCATCACCATCACCGCATTGAAGCGCAATGACTACGACCGCGCGCTCACCACTGCGGAAATCAAAGCATTGCTGGCGGATCAGCCCACCTGGCTGCGCGAGGCCCGCACTGCCCTAGCCCAAGCCCGCGTTGAGCGCGGCGAGGTTACGGCGGATCCTACCGACGAGGCCGAATCTCAATAAACAAACCTTTTGTAACCCACACCACACGGTGTGGGTTTTTCTGTTGTTTTCATACTTTTTGCACTCGGTGCAAAAACAGGATTATGCTCAAGCCATGCCGCAACACGATGCCGCCTCCAGCCGGCGCTCAAAACACATCAACCAGTACAAACTGATAGAACTCCACGCAACAACTTTGGTATTGGAGCGCGGCTATTCACTGGTCACGGTGGAAGAGATCGCACAGGCCGCTGGCGTATCCAAGCGGACATTTTTCAACTATTTCCAAAACAAACAGCAAGCCGTGCTGGGCATGGAGCCCCGGCGCCCAACGGAGGAGGAAGAACAGCGCTTCCTCACTACCGTGCACCCGGATCTCCCCTTAGCGGTGTTACGCCTGTGCACCAATACCGCGTTAAGCCCTGAGCACGACCTCTATTTTGACGCTGCAACACAGCGGCGCCGCAAGGCGATCATCGATCAAGACCCTGCGCTCTTCCACGAGTTCATTAGCCGAATCCACAACCTCCACCCACACTTCGAATCACTGGTCGTGCGCTATTTAGAGGCCCACCCGAACCAGCGGCGCACCGGGCTCGGTCTGGAAGTGGAGGCTTCATTGCTATGCAATTTGAGCTTTGCAGCCATGCGTGCCGCTGCGAACAGTGATGAGAATTTCCTGGCACCAGAAGAGCTCCGCGCCTTGGGCGAGCAAATGCTCCAAGGTATCCGGCACATCGCTTAAACGAACAAAGGAACCCCTTTTGACCACGACTACACAATCCCAAGGGTCCGTGATGACCCCAGAACAGCAGCGCCGAGCCTGGTGGGTACTCTCTGCGCTCATGGTGGCCATGATGCTCGCAAGCCTCGACCAGATGATTTTTGGTACTGCGCTGCCGACGATCGTCGGCGAGCTCGGCGGCATGGACCACATGAGTTGGGTAATCACTGCCTATCTCCTCGCGGAAACCGTGATGCTCCCGATTTACGGCAAGCTTGGCGACCTCATCGGCCGCAAGCACCTCTTCATCGGCGCCCTGGTGATCTTTCTGGTGGGATCGGTGATCGGCGGCCTCGCGCACACCATGACCTTGCTCATTGCCGGCCGCGCAGTGCAGGGCATTGGCGCTGGTGGCCTGATGATTCTTTCCCAGGCGATCATCGCGGATATCATTCCAGCCCGTGAACGCGGGCGCTACATGGGTGTGATGGGTGGCGTCTTTGGTCTCTCCGCCGTGCTTGGGCCGCTGCTGGGCGGCTGGTTCACCGAGGGCATTGGCTGGCGCTGGGCGTTCTGGATGAACCTCCCGCTGGGCTTGCTTGCGATCGCTGTGGCCTGGAAGTTCATTCAGATTCCGGCGTTGCCAAAACAACAGGTTCGCTGGGACTACTTGGGCACCGTGTTCATGATCATCGCATCTGTGTCCCTGATCTTGTTCACCACCTGGGGCGGCTCCACCTACGAGTGGTCTGACCCTGTAATCATTGGTTTGATCGCAACCTGCCTAGTGGCCGCCGTTGTGTTGGTGTTCGTGGAATCCCGTGCGGAAGATCCGCTGATTCCGCTGCAGTTCTTCCGCAACCGCAATTTCACGCTCACCACCCTGGCCGGACTGGTACTGGGTATCGCGATGTTCGGCGTGCTCGGTTACCTGCCCACTTACATGCAGATGGTGTCCGGAATTTCCGCCACGGAAGCCGGCTACATGATGATCCCAATGATGGTTGGCATGATGGGCTGCTCCATTTGGTCAGGTCAATTGGTTACTCGCACCGGGGCGTACCGCCACTTCCCTATCATCGGCCTCATCATCACCTTTGGCAGCATGTTCCTGTTCCACAGCCTTACCGCCGATACTCCGCTTTGGAAGCTCGGGGCTTACCTGTTCATCTTTGGCATTGGTCTGGGTCTGACCATGCAAATCCTGATCCTTATTGTGCAAAACACCCTCCCACTAGAGGTGGTTGGCACGGCAACCAGCGTGAACAACTTCTTCCGCCAGATTGGCGCCTCCATTGGCACCGCTTTGGTGGGCGGCATCTTTGTGGGCAACCTCAACGACCTGCTTACCGAGCGCCTCAGCGCGATGGCGGCGCAACAGCCCGCCGGGCAACAGGAGATCCTGGTGGAAACCAATGAGGTCACCCCGGCGCTCGTGCATCAAATGCCAGACGCACTCCGTGAGATCTTTGTGAGCTCCTACAACGATGCCCTCACCCCGGTCTTCGTGGTCCTCATGCCATTGGTAGCTGCAGCCTTTGCTCTCGTGCTCTTCATCAAACACGAACCCCTGCGAAACACCACCCGGATTCTGGAGATGGAAGCGGCGGAGTAAGCGCCAAACGCAACACAAAGGGCCTGGCTCCGAACCAAAACCGGAACCAGGCCCTAAATGTTTCACAGACCGAAGCTTTTAGACGAGCTTCCACTCCTCCAAGCCTGGGTAGAGAGGAATCTCCTCAGCCAACGCGGTCACGCGAGCACGCAGCGACTCCACATCGGCCTGAGCACCACCGATGAGGGCCTCAGCGATGATATCTGCCACCTTGGCGAACGCCTGGGCATCAAAGCCACGGGTAGCCAGCGCTGGAGTACCGATGCGCAGGCCGGAGGTCACCATTGGTGGGCGTGGGTCGAACGGCACCGCGTTGCGGTTCACCGTGATGCCCACCTCATGGAGCAGATCCTCGGCTTGCTGGCCGTCGAGCTGGGAATTACGCAGGTCAACCAGCACCAAGTGCACGTCGGTGCCACCGGTGAGGACGTCCACACCTGCCGCCTTGACGTCGTCGGCAGTGAGACGCTCCGCGATGATCTTCGCGCCCTCAATGGTGCGCTCCTGGCGCTCCTTGAACTCTGGGGTACCGGCGAACTTCATGGCCACGGCCTTCGCCGCGACTGCATGCATGAGCGGGCCGCCCTGCTGGCCAGGGAAAACAGCGGAGTTGAGCTTCTTCGCCCACTCCTGCTTCGCCAGAATCATGCCGGAGCGTGGGCCGCCCAAAGTCTTGTGGACGGTGGTGGAAACAACGTCGGCGTGTGGAACCGGGGATGGGTGCAGCCCGGCGGCAACCAGACCCGCGAAGTGCGCCATGTCCACCCACAGCTTCGCGCCAACTTCATCCGCAATGGAGCGGAATGCGGCGAAATCCTGCTGGCGTGGGTACGCGGACCAACCGGCGATCAGCACCTGGGGCTTCTCCTCCAGGGCCATCTCGCGGACCTTGTCCATGTCCAGGCGCATCGTCTCTGGATCAACGCCGTATGCGGCAACTTCGTACAGCTTGCCGGAGAAATTGAGGTGCATGCCGTGGGTGAGGTGGCCGCCGTGGGCCAGGGAAAGGCCCATGATCTTCTCACCGGGGTTTGCCAGGGCCATCAGCACAGCGGCGTTTGCCTGCGCACCGGCGTGGGGCTGCACGTTTGCGAACTCGGCACCAAACAAGGCCTTTGCGCGATCGCGCGCGAGGTCCTCCACAACGTCAGCGTTCTCACAGCCGCCGTAGTAGCGGCGCCCTGGGTAGCCTTCGGCGTATTTGTTGGTAAACACCGAGCCCTGAGCCTGCAGGACTGCGCGTGGCACAAAGTTTTCCGATGCAATCATTTCCAGGGTGTTGCGCTGGCGGGCCAGCTCCCCGGAGATAGCACCCGCTACCTCGGGGTCGAACTCGCTCAGTTCTTGGTAGCGAATGTCTTGTGTCATGGCAAAGCCAAACCTTTCAGTTGGAACTTTCAAAGTGAGCGCACCTTCCCGGCACCCGCCGAGTGGCAGCTACCAAAGCCACCAGTGCGCTGTTGTGACAATCCCGATGCGGCATGAGTCAAGGCCCAAGTGTAATGCCTAGATCTCAACGAACTCAAAGGGAGCCGACGTGCGCATGGGCCAGAGGAATGCAGGCTGCTGGCGCGCGGGAGGAGGCAGAAGACCGGGGCTACCCATGGAGCAATTTCGCTACTGCACGTCAAGCAGGCACAATGGGGGCTATGGCTCGTATCAAGGACTCCTCGCCATACCTCGACTTTGATCGGGACGCATGGCGCATGCTGCGGCAATCCATGCCCCAGGTGCTCACCGAAGAAGAGGTGGTGGAGCTTCGCGGTATCGGTGAAAACATCGACCTTGAGGAAGTGGCGGAAGTCTACCTCCCGCTTTCCCGTTTAATCCACATGCAAGTCCAGGCGCGCCAAGAACTCATCTCCCTCACCGAGGCCTTTCTTGGTGAAGAGCCCGCGCACGTGCCGTTCATCATCGGTGTTGCAGGTTCCGTCGCGGTGGGAAAATCTACCACTGCACGCCTCCTCCAGGTGCTGCTGCAGCGCTGGGAATCCCACCCGCGGGTGGACCTTGTCACCACCGACGGTTTCCTGTTCCCCGCCTCTGAACTCACCAAGATGGGGATCATGAACCGCAAAGGCTACCCGGAGAGCTATGACACCCGCGCGTTGCTGCGCTTTGTCACAGACGTGAAATCCGGCAAGGCCAACGTGAGCGCCCCGGTGTATTCCCACACCGCATACGATCGCGTACCGGACGAACACATCTTGGTGAACAGGCCGGACATCCTCATCCTGGAGGGCCTGAACGTACTGCAAACCGGCCCCACGCTCACGGTGTCAGACCTCTTTGATTTCAGCGTGTACGTGGATGCGCATACCACTGACATCGAGCGCTGGTACATTGACCGCTTCCTGGAACTGCGCAGCTCTGCCTTCCGCGCCCCCGGCGCGCACTTTTCCCACTACGCGGACATGACGGACAAGGAAGCTATCGCGGAGGCTCGCCGTATCTGGCAATCAATTAACCTCCCGAACCTCGTGGAAAACATCTTGCCCACCCGCGTTCGTGCCTCACTCGTGCTGGCCAAAGGTGCTGATCACCTGGTCAAGCGGGTCCGGATGCGCAAACTCTAGCGCAGGGATTGCACCCACTGGACAATCGGCTGTAGCTCCGCAAAATCCAAACGGTCAGTGTCAGTGCCCATCGCTGCGATCATTGCTTTGTCATTCGCAGATTTCACCGGCTTCGCGCGCAGCATTGTGCTGATAGAGGCCAGGGTGGCGCGGTGGGCGGTGCTCATGGTGCTGAACTCCAACTTGCCCGGCAGGTAAAAGCGGGCTACGTGTTCCGGCACCAGTTTGCGCAGGGAGTCTTTTTCGCGGGCAACATCGAGCAGGGTCATGCCCACAGCCGCCACTGCAACTGGCCTGCCCACAATCTTCCTTGCATAGGTAGCGGCCTGCACCACCGGCCCGTGGACCGGGGAAAGGGCGATGACCGGGGTGGCGTCGTCGGGGAGCGGAACTTCCAAAGGGTGCGCGGAGGTATTCAGCAACTCTGCGAGATGCTCTGCATAGTTCTGCGTGGAGCCGTAAACGGAGAAGTAACGGATATGTGCGTGCATGATTATTTGCCAAACCTGCGGCTGCGCTTGGAGTAATCGCGCAATGCGCGCAGAAAGTCAGTGCGGCGGAATGCCGGCCAGTAGGTGTCTGTGAACCAGATTTCGGAATAGGCGGATTGCCACAAAAGGAACCCCGAAAGGCGCTGCTCGCCGGAGGTGCGGATGACGAGGTCGGGGTCTGGTTGCCCCGAGGTGTAGAGGTGCGAGGAAATCGCGTCTACGCTTAACTTGTTCGCCGCCTGGTCCAGCCCACTACCAGCTTGGGCCTCTTCGAGCAGGTAGGAGCGCACGGCGTCTACAATTTCTTGGCGCCCGCCGTAGCCGACGGCAACATTGACGTTCACCCCAGTGTGTGAAGCGGTGGTATCTGCTGCCTCGCGCAGGCGGCGCGCAACTGGCTCGGGCAGTAGGTCAAGGTGCCCCACCAGGCGTACGCGGCAGTTCGTCTCTTTCAGGGCGAGTTCATCTACCACATCGCCGATGATGTCAAACAGGAGGTCCAGCTCGGAGGAATCGCGCCCCAGGTTCTCCGTTGAAAGCAGGTACACGGTGACGAGCTGCACGTCCGTGGTTTGACACCAGCGCACCATCTCGCCGATCTTCTTCGCTCCCACCCGGTGCCCGTGGGACACGTCCGCAAAGCCGGCCTCGATTGCCCAGCGGCGATTGCCGTCACACATGATCGCCACATGCTGCGGCTGTGCCACGCCTTCGAGCTCGCGCAAAAGCCGGCGCTCGTACAGCGGGTAGAGCACCTGGGAAACGATTGCGCGAAGCTTCTTTGGCACGGTTGGCTCCTTTAGAACCAGTACTTCTTGCGCTGGTCCAGTACGCCGGCCTCTGCCATCGCAGCATCAAGCGCCGCTGCGTCAAACGGATCAATGCCGTGAGTCTCAGCGAACATGCGGCGGCGATTCATCCGGCTGTAACGGCGATGAAACGCCCAACCAATGAACAGCACTGCCACCAAGAGCGCAACCACTACGAACCAGCCCACCGGCGAGGCCTTACCAAACTCCGAGCCCACAGGGCCCGGGCCTTGTTGGGCCAAAAAGTGCAGTTGATCAATCATCGCAGGCAGTCCAGCTTTCACTCGAGGTGCTGCACACTATCGGTGCAGCATGGTTTTGCAAGCATTGCATTTTGCTCTCTTGAGTCTACGATACCCCTCGGCGTCTGCGTACAGCACGCAGGTACCACGCAGGTACAAGAGTGGGAACCACTGCAAGCAGCGGTTGCAACCCGCGCATGCCCTTAGAGCCCAGCAAAGAGATCCGTTTCCGGCAATTCGGTGCTCACCCTCGTCCGCGCCAGCTCGAACTCCTCGGTGGGCCACAGGCGACGTTGGACGTCGGTAGGCGTTGCAAAGAACGCCCCGGCAGGGTCGATCTGGGTTGCGTGGGCGCGCAGGGCGGCGTCGCGCGCGTCAAAGAATTCGGCAGCGTTGATCTGGGTGGTTACTCGCGCCATGATGTCTGCCTTGTGCTCCTCCCAGCGCGCCAGCATGTCCTCATACGGGCTGGGTTGCTGCTGGCTGAGGAGCAAATCGTGAAACATCTTCATGCGCTGGCGGATAAAGCCGTGCGTGTAGTAAAGCTTCTTCGGCTCCCAGGGTTCCCCCAACTCCAAGTGGTAGGTGGGATCACCCGCGCGTTCCCAAGCGATCATGGAGACCTCGTGGACTTTGAGGTGGTCAGGGTGCGGGTATCCCCCGTTTTCGTCGTAGGTAATGATCACCTCTGGGCGAAACTCCCGAATCACTTGCACTACCTTTTGCACCACCTCATCGGTATCTGCGAGGGCAAAACAGCCTTCCGGCAGCGGTGGCAAAGGATCGCCCTCCGGCAGGCCGGAATCCACGTACCCAAGCCACCTGTGGTGCTGTACTCCGAGCGCGCTGATCGCTTGTGCCATCTCCTCTTTCCTGATGGCGGTGATGTTTTCCAGCACCCCTGGCCGGTCCATGGCGGGGTTGAGGATGTCTCCGCGCTCGCCACCCGTGCAGGTGAGCACCATCACCTCGTGGCCAGCGGCTGCGTACTTGGCCATCGTCGCTGCCCCCTTGCTCGACTCATCATCAGGGTGTGCATGGATTGCAAGGAGGCGGTGAGATCCCACGGTTGATGTGCCTTTCAAGACAAAATTCAAACTCGGTAGTTACGGTGAAGGCGGCGTGCGCCAGTGCAGGTTCCCATAGTAGCGCCCGAATGCGGCGGGAAGAGACTTCAATAGCGTATCGACGCCACCCTCTTGCCCAATTCCCTTTGGCTCCCTTTAGCAAAATGCACCTGACTAGTTGCGCCTGGCAAGGGGGTAAGATCAATGGCCGAACAGACAAAACTTTCACACGCACACTTTGCAAGATCATTCTGCCTGCACGCTGTGCGACCTACCGGAACTTTGGGAGACACCACTGTGAGCACCACCCGCCCTCAACCCGGAAACTCCGGTACCGCCGGCAACTCCGCCACTCTCGGCCCCCGCGCCAGGTACGGAACCGGAAAGGCAAGTGCCACCAAAGGCTCGCTGTCCGGCAAACTCATTGCCATTTTCATGCTGGTGATGTTGGTGGCAATTGTGATCGCGTTTGCTAAGTACTTGGGGTCTACAGCGAACAAAACCATCAACGGGCAAGTGGCCAACGTGGAGGTGATTGACGACTCCACCTTCCAACTCACCTTTGACATTTCTCGCAAAGACACCGAGCGGGACTATTACTGCATTGTCACCGCATTAAATTACGACATGGCTGAGGTTGGCCGCCGAGAACTCATCATCCCCGCTGGTGGCGTGGCGGATGAACGCTACAGTACCCAAATCCACACCAGGGAGTCCGCGGTTTCCGGCAATGTGTACGGCTGCTCAGAGAACATCCCCTTCTATCTGGATGTGCCAACGCGCTAATTCGGGAGAAGGTTGCAACCCGATCCACTGCAACCACCACCAAACCCGCTGGTGAATTGTGCTAGGGTTGGAGTATTCGCGGCACGCGTAGTGCCGCATTTCTTCATTTTCACCTCAACGATGTAAAGGTTTTTCACAATGGCTGACAATCAAAAGCAGTACATCACGCCGGAGACCAAGGCGAAGCTGGAAGAAGAGCTCAACGCCCTGATCGCCCACCGCCCAGTGGTTGCCGCTGAGATTAACGAGCGCCGCGAAGAGGGTGACCTCAAGGAGAACGCTGGCTACGACGCCGCCCGCGAGATGCAGGACCAGGAAGAGGCCCGCATCAAGCAGATTTCTGAGATCCTTGCGAACTCCACCACCGAGCGCGCTGGCATTGTGGAAGGCGTTGCACACGTGGGCACTGTTGTGCACGTGTACTACAACGGCGACGAAGACGATAAGGAAACCTTCCTCATCGGTACCCGCGCCGCAGCATCTGACAACAAGGACCTGGAGACCTACTCCGAGCAGTCCCCACTCGGCGCCGCCATCTTGGGCGCAAAGGAGGGCGAGACCCGCGAGTACACCGCTCCCAGCGGCGCAACCATCTCCGTGACCGTGGTCTCCGCAGAGCCTTACGACTCCACTAAGGCAGCCACCCTGCGCGGCAGCAACTAAAACGGCACCGCTTTGGCAAGCAAATTTGCGCTCACGCTCGGCTTCGGGGTTGCGGCAGCCACTTTGGCTGCCTGCAGCCCCTCTTTAGAGGTGGACTCCCCCGTCAAGGTAGCTACCGCCACCGAGGGCCGCGCCGTACCCACCTTGGCCAATGTTGGCTACATTGACTGCGTGGGCACCGCCGAGCGGGCCCCAAGTAGTGTGACGGTGGATTGCCAGCACGGCTTGGACGTGGTGGAGGGTATCACTTGGGAGTCTTGGGGCAACACCCGCGCGGTGGGCACCGGTACCAGGGTGCAAGGCCAAGGAGCACACACCCGCACCTTCAAGGTGAGGGTCACCCTGGGTAGCCCAGTCGAATCAGGATTTGGCCAGGTGTATTCCACGGTCACCACGACCCATATTTTGGGCAAATAAAAAACCGCACCTCCACAGGGTGCGGTTTTTTCTTGCTTGTTAGCGCTGCTGGAAGTAGCTGAGCAGGCGCAGGATTTCGGTGTAGAGCCACACCAGGGTAACGGCTAGGCCGAGTGCTACGCCCCAGGCCATCTTGGCTGGTGCACCCTGGCGGATCAGCTTGTCTGCGGTGTCAAAGTCCTGCAGGAAGCTCAGGGCTGCCAGGCCGATGCACACCAGGGAGAAGATGATGGCGAGCATGCCACCGTCACGCAATGGGGAGCCCATGCCGAGCAGGGCCATGATCAGGTTGCCCACGGAAAGCACGAGGACACCGATGATGCCGGCGGTGAGCAGGCGGGTGAACTTCGGGGTGACCTTGATGGCGCCGGTCTTGTACACGTAGAGCATGCCCAAGAACACGCCGATGGTGCCCAGGACAGCTTGGCCGATCAGGGCGCTTGCAGAAGCACCAGCCACCATGGTGTTGGTGAAGAGGAAGGAAATGCCACCAACGAACAAGCCCTCAAAGGCTGCGTAGATCAGGGTGACGGCAGCGGAGCCGAACTTCTTGCCAAAGGTGCCCACCAGCACTGCGATCAACCCACCAATTGCACCAACAAAAGTGAGCAAGGTGCCGAGTGCCACGCTGACAAACACCGAGATACCAAAGTTCACCACTGCAAAAGCAATGATCACGCCGAGGGTGATGCCGGTCTTGGAGACAACGTCATCTACCGTCATAGGGCGCTCATCAGCGTAGGCAGCCGGCTGAGCCATCCCCGGTGCCATTCCTGGCGCACCGTATTGGTCAAATGGGTTGTACTGCTGCTGTTGCATTTGACGCTGGCGGGGATCCACCAACGTGTTCATCACTGGATTGCTCGAGCGCATGAAACGCGTTCCTTTCTTTGGGTCATTCTCTTACACAAACGTGGGCGTGTGAAAAATAGTTCCCAAAGGGGTACAAAAAGCGCGAAAATCCTCACGATCTACTGTCGCCGCCTCCCACAACTTCCAGCTACACGCCCTGAAGGGACTTCGATTCAAGGGAGGGAAGCACTCCAATTTCCAGCACATCATCCAGACTGTGACCTGCAAAATCAAGTGGAACAGGGAGGGCAACCGAGCCCGCCGCCACATCAATCCTGGTACGGGTTCCAGCCGGCAGCGTTGCGGTATCACCCGCGGAGATGAAGCGGCAATACTCCGGCGTTGTCACGGTTGCCGTACCGCGGTACATCCACAGTGAAACATCCTTGCTCGCGTGCGCCTCAAACGTTGCTCCTGGTACCGGAAACGGAATTGGCGGCACCTCTCGGGGCTCTGATCCCTGGCGCACAAATTGCGCGGGGCTTTGCCCCGTGTGCCTGCGAAATGCCCTGGTGAGCGAACTTGGGGCGCTGAACCCTACCGCCCTGGTGGCGTCGGAAATGCTCACCCCCTCTTCGATCATCTCGGCGGCACTCACAACACGCACCGCTGCGCGCCACTCAGCAAAACAGAGGCCCGTGTGTTGCAGGAATTGGCGCTGTAGGGTGCGCTCGCTGACAAATTCTTGTGCGGCGAATTCGCGTAACGACGTGCCCAGCGCCGGCCTGCGGAACAATTGCAGGGCCACGGAATGCGCCTGCGGGGCGAGGCTGCGCGGCGGGACAGTGGGGATGGGAAGCGCAACGTCGGCGCTGCAGAGATCCTTGACCCAGGAGGATGCAGGTTGGCCAAGGAGGCTGCGGGAGAACTCATGGAGCCAGGCCTCATCCCACTGTGAACCGAGATCAATCTTGGAGCTGGCGCCGCTCATGCTTACCCCCAACGGCGAAAAGCTCAGCACCTTGCCTGTGCCCTTGCCCGTGCCCTTTCCGGTACCCGTGACAATGCCTCCTTGCGGAGCGATCCCAAGCTCCCCCTGACTGAGGGAAAGAATCCGATCGGGCGCATTGAGTGTGACTGTGCCTTCCAGGCACCACAGCAACAAAGTCATGCACCTACCCTAACAAGCAAAAGTAGGTTAGGCTAACTTTTCTTCTACCGTGGTGCGTTATGCGCTGCGCCGCTGCCCGAAGACCGTGGCGCCTGGCCCGCGGTCGAGCGCGCGGCCACCCATGATGAAAGACCTGAGATCGCACGGGGTTTCGTCGCGCACGTATCGCCATGAACTTCCCTGATATGGGTCAGCGATGCCCAAGGTGTAGCAGGTGTGGGTGCCCTCCAATACTCCCTGGGAGGGACTGGTGGACACGGAGGAAAGATGCGTCTGCTGCGAATTCATATGCAGAGGCTAAATCCGCATACTTGCCATGCAATTCAATTTTCCTTGCAATTTACTGTGAATAACCATAAGTCTTGATGGTGATTGTTGTGTCTTTGCGGATCTGGTCACAAAACACCAGCATCCACGGCTTTCCCACCACCTCAGAAGTAGGCTTGACACCATTCCGTCCGCTGCGGATCACAGACGAAAGAGTTCCTCATGACCTACTTTGACCTTCCCTTCCAAGCAGATGAGCTCACCGACGAAGCCATCTTTGCCGCCCACGAAGGAGGAAAACTCGCAGTCACCTCTGCCCGCCCACTGCGCTCGCGCCACGACCTCTCCCTGGCATACACCCCAGGCGTTGCGCGGGTATGCACCGCAATTGAGGAAGACCCGAGCCTTTACCCTCGATACACCGGCGCCGGGCGCACGGTTGCAGTGATTTCCGACGGCACCGCGGTACTAGGGCTGGGCAACATCGGACCTCAAGCCGCCATGCCGGTCATGGAGGGAAAATGCCAACTTTTTGCCTCTTTTGTGGATGTGAATGCGATCCCGATCGTGGTCAATGAAACTGATCCTGACAAGCTGATTGCGGCGATCGCGGCCATTGCCTCCTCCTTCGGGGCAATCAATCTGGAGGACATTTCTGCCCCGCGCTGCTTTGAAGTGGAGCGCCGCCTGGATGAAATGCTGGACATCCCCGTGTTCCACGATGACCAGCACGGCACCGCCATCGTGCTCACCGCAGGCATCAAAAACGCCTGCAAACTCACCGGGCGCAACCTGAGCAACCTGCGAATCGTCATCTCCGGAGCGGGGGCAGCGGGCATCGCCTGCTGCAAGATGCTGCTGGAGGCCGGCGTGAAAGACATCATCCTGCTGGACTCCCAAGGTGTGATCCATCCTCAGCGCGAAGGCGGCCTGATCCCAGTGAAAGCCGAGATCGCAGAAATTACGAACCCGCGCCGAGTCACTGACCGCTCCCAGGCATTCGACGGTGCCGACGTCTTCATTGGCCTTTCCCGTGGGCACGTAGGGGAAAACCTCCTGCAACGAATGGCCCCTAAGCCCTTCCTGTTTTCCCTGGCAAATCCCGATCCAGAGATCGAGCCGGAACTCGCTGAGCAGTACGCCTCGGTGGTGGCAACGGGCCGTTCGGACCTGCCCAACCAAATCAACAACGTGTTGGCCTTCCCAGGCATCTTCCAAGGTGCCCTGAACGCAGAGGCGCGATCCATCACCCCAGCTATGAAGCTCGCCGCCTCCGAGGCAATTGCTTCCATTGTGGGCGATGAGCTTGCAGCCGACTACATCATCCCCTCAGCCCTGGACACCCGCGTGGCACCCGCGGTTGCCGCTGCGGTGGAAAAGGCAGCCCTCGCAGAGCAACACGCTTCGCAGCGTAATGCCTAATTGTTTTCACGCCAAACACCGGTCGTGGCTACGAAGCCGCACTCCATTGCCCCTCGAATCCTTGCCTGCCTAGGTAACTTTCAAGGCTGTTGAAAGGGCGCCGGCTGGGGTTGAATGGGCGCTCCTGGCGGCTCTGTTGCAAAGATTGGCGGCAGTCAGAGGTAGGCTGTCGCTCTGCGCCGATCAGGCGGCTGCTGCGAAATGGTGGTTGAGCATGCCCATGGCCTCCGTCAGCGCCGAGGGCCCAATGCCAAAAGCTCTCTCCACAAGGCGCACCTCGCCCCTGATGCCGGGCTGCAGG
>NZ_JANIKD010000030.1 GCF_024580955.1 Corynebacterium sp. 122RC1
CGTCTGCACTCGTCGATCGGTGACGTTCCCCCGATCGAATACGAGCAGGACTACGAGGAATTCAACACCACCCGAAAAGCCCAGTAAGGCTTTTACCTGTAGTCTCCGAAAAACTCAGGCCGATTCAATGACATGCTCATGGCAGTAGATACCGCCGTGGCAAATTCCGCAAACATTTCCTTCATCGCACTCACAGCAACGCCGAAAGGCAAGACTCTGGCCACCTACGGTGTTCCCGACCCTTATGACGAAACCAAACATGCAGCCTTTGACGTCTACTCCATGAGCCAAGCCATCGAGGAAGGGTTCATTCTCGACGTCCTAGCTAACTACTCCACCTACGCCATGTTCGCCCGAATCAAAGATGAACTGGGCCGCACCGAAATGGTGGACGAGTCCGCCGCGGTGGCTGACATGGTTCGTTTCGCTCGCCTGCACCCCACCTCCATTGCACAGAAGGTGGTAGTTGCCGTTGAACACTTCCGCCGCAATGTGATGTCCCACCTGGGCGGTACAGCAAAGGCAATGGTTGTTGCCGCAGACCGGCAAGCAGCACTCACCTGGCAATTGGAGATGAACAAGTACATTGCCAAGCAGGGCTACAACAACATGACCACGCTTGTAGCTTTTTCTGGCTCCCTGGAAATGGGTGAGAACACCGTAACGGAATACTCGCTCAATGGCGTGACTGACACGGCAATGCACTTCCGGGAAAACGAGCATGCCAAAGTCCTCATTGTGGCCAACAAGTTCCAAACCGGTTTTGACGAGCCACGCCTGTGCGCCATGTACGTGGACAAAAAACTCTCCGGGGTGATGGCGGTGCAAACGCTTTCGCGCCTCAACCGGACGTTCCCTAAGAAGCCGGCTCCGATGGTGGTGGACTTCGTTAATGACCCGCAGGCGATCGTGAACTCCTTTAAGCCCTACTTCAATGAGGCTTTCATTCACACCGATATTCCGGCGAACGCACTCGATGACCTCGGCGAAGAGCTGGACGCAGCGGAGTTTTATTCAGCCGAGGAACTGGACGCCGTTGCCGCCGCCTACATTAGTAACCAATCCGGCGAGACTATCCAAGGTACAATCTCCGCGATTCGAAGCAGGTGGAACGATCACATTCGGGACGCGCGTATTCGAGGTGATAAGGAAGCATTTGCCGAGGGCAAGGCGTTTCGCGCAAACTGCATCAAGTACACGAACGCTTGGGAGTTTTTGAGCCAGATCATTGACTATCAAGACCCCATGCTCCACAAGCGTGCAATTCTTTGTGCCTGGCTTGCCAAAGACCTCAACCTGGACCGCCAGGTTGATGACGATGACCTCACCACCGGGTTGGAAATCGTCGGTGTGGCTGTGGAAGAAAGGGAAACCGAAATAGACCTGGGCCTAGCGAAAGGCGATATTGACGGAACAATTGAACTCCCTGGCTTTGATGGTCAGCCAGTAGCAGAAAGCTCCCCGGTCAAAACAGCCTTCGATGCCGCGGTGGAAAAGGTCAATGAAATCCTCAGTGCTGCCGGTATCAGTGCGTCTGATGAAGCCAAGAGAGGTGCCATCCGTGCGTGCTACGGCAAACTTGTTGAGGACAAACAGATCCAAGACATGGCCGGTGAGAATGATGCTGACCAGCTCGCCGCCGCAGCTGGCTTCAAACAAAAAGGCCTCATGGCCATACTGGGGTCTGCACAGGAATCCCAGGAGGTTTACTCCGCTTTGTCCTCAGACACGGAAAACGTGGAAGCGGTGCTCCAGGCCTTAGCTGGTTTGCTGGTTGCTGCCTCCCAAGACGCGCAGGTGAAAAAGGAGCTGGAAGGCTAGGCCCACCTCCCTCACCTTCCCCACAAACGCGAACACCCTCCATCCCCGCGATCGTCGCAAGGGATGGAGGGTGTTCAACAACCAGGAGGCGAACTAGCCCAAAAAAGCCTTATCAGAGAGCGTGGCGCCCTTGATGTTTACGAACTCCTGGAGGAGGTCGCGGACAGTGAGCTTGGCCTTGGTGGCCTCGTCTGCCTCATAGACAATCTGGCCCTCATGCATCATGATGAGTCGATTGCCCAGGCGGATGGCTTGCTCCATGTTGTGCGTCACCATCAGCGTGGTCAGGTTGCCATCGGCAACAATCCGCTGGGTGAGGGTGGTCACCAGATCCGCGCGTTGGGGATCAAGGGCGGCTGTGTGCTCGTCGAGAAGCATGATCTTCGGCTTTGTGAACCCGGCCATGAGCAGGGAAAGCGCCTGCCGCTGACCACCGGAAAGCAAACCCACCTTTGCGGTGAGCCTATCTTCCAGGCCCAACTCCAAACTCTTGAGTTCCTCGGCGAACATTTCCCGCCGCGACGCCGTGAGACCACGCCCGAGGCCCCTGCGCTTGCCGCGAAGCAGCGCCAGACTCAAGTTTTCCTCAATCGTGAGGTTAGGCGCCGTGCCTGCCAGCGGGTCCTGGAACACACGGCCCACATAGCGGGCACGCTTGTACTCAGGCAGCTTGTTCACATTGGTGCCGTCGATCTCAATGGCGCCTTCATCCATGAACAACCGGCCAGCAACAGCATTGAGCAAGGTGGACTTGCCGGCGCCGTTGGAGCCGATCACGGTCACAAAGTCACCTGGGGCCAGGGTCAAGTCCAGGCCGTTGAGGGCAACGCGTTCGTTGTTCGTCCCAGGGAAGAAGGTTTTGCGGATACCTGCTACGCGCAGCATTGGCTTGGTCATGCGGTCACCTGCTTCCTTTGTGCCAAAGAACCTCCAGGCTCTCCAGCCTTTCCGGCACCACCGGCCTTAGCCGATTTCCCTGGCTTGGATGCAAACTTGCCCTTCCACCGCGGCAGCAGCAAAGCAACCACCACCAGGACCGCGGACACGGCGCGCATGTCATTGGGGTTCAGGCCAACCTGCAGGGCCGCGAAGATGATCAGACGGTACAAAACAGCGCCGAGCACCACGGCCACCACTGCAACCCAAATGCGGGACTGGCCAAGGATCGCCTGACCCATAATCACAGACGCCAGGCCGATGAGGATGAGGCCGATACCCATGGAGATATCTGCAAAGCCCTGGTACTGGGCAACCATCGCGCCACCCAGGCCAACCAGACCGTTGGAGAGCATCAGGGTGAGCACCTTGGTGAAGTCCGTGGACACACCAAAGCTGGTGATCATCGCCGGGTTATCACCGGTGGCGCGCAGACTCATGCCAAGGTCCGTGTGGAGGAACCACACCACGAGCGCCACCGCAACCAGCACCACGGCGATGAGCACGGCTACCCCGCCCCAAGTGCCCAGCAGCCCAGCTTCACGCATTGGTGTGAACACCGTGTCCACGCGCAGCATCGGAATGTTGGCCCCACCCATAATGCGCAGGTTAATACTCCACAGCGCAATCATGGTGAGAATGCCGGCCAGGAGGCCATCAATGTGGCCCTTGGTGTGCAGCAAACCGGTGATCAAGCCAGCGATGGCGCCGGCAACAAAGCCCAAGGCAGTTGCCACAAACGGATTCCAACCGTTAGCAATGCCAATTGCGGCGGTTGCTGCACCAGTAGTGAAGCTGCCGTCCACCGTGAGGTCGGGAAAGTTCAGAACGCGGAAAGTGAGGTAGACGCCAATGGCAACGATGCCATAGATGACGCCTACCTCAAGTGAGCCGATCATAGAGTGGTTGCCTCATTCAGCACTGCTTCAGGGATTTCAACGTTGAAGGCTGCCGCGGCTTCCTCATTCACCACGGTAGAAAGGGTGGTTGCGGTTTCCACAGCCATGGTTGCTGGGTCCTCGCCATCGCGCAGGATTCGCAGCGCCATTTCACCGGTCTGGCGGCCAAGAGCACTGTAGTCAATACCCACCGTGGCAATTGCGCCACCTTCAACGGTGCCTTCTTCAGCGCCGATCACTGGGATCTGCTTCTGCTCAGCAACCTGGATCAGGGAGGAGATGCCGGAAACAATCATGTTGTCAGTTGGCACGTAGATAGCGTCCACATCGCCCAAAGCGTCCACAGCCTGCTGGATTTCGGTCACAGCGGCAACGGTCTGGGTGCGAACCTCCAGGCCAAGTGGGCCTGCGGCCTCGGTCACCTGGTCAACCTGCACCTGGGAGTTCACCTCACCGGAGGAGTACACGATGCCAATGGAATCAGCGTCAGGCACGAGCTGCTTGAGCAGGTCCAACTGGTCAGCAATTGGGGCTGCGTCGCTGGTGCCGGTCACGTTGCCGCCTGGGGCTTCGTTGGAGTCCACCAGGTCGGCACTTTCGGCGTCGGTCACTGCGGTGAACAGCACTGGGATGTCCGTGATGTTCTGTGCCGTTGCCTGTGCGGCTGGGGTGGCCACTGCGAGAACGAGGTCCAGGTCATCGTTGGCAAAGGTCTGCGCGATGGTCAGCGCGGTTGCCTGCTCGCCGTTAGCGTTCTGCTCGGTGAACTCCACCTCAACGCCTGCGTCAGCGAAAGCCTGCTTGAAACCAGCAACGGAAGCATCCAGGGCTGGGTGCTGCACGAGTTGGTTGATGCCAATGCGGTAGGTCTCCCCCGCCGCGGCGCTGGAATCAGTAGAGGTGTTGGAGCTGCTGGAGCAGCCCACGAGTGCAAGTGCGGCAGCGGAAATGGTGCCGATCAATGCCTTCACACGAGTGGTAGACATGCGGATCCCTTTCTCTTAGGGTCATGAAACGCTGCTTTCCAAAAAGGAAAGCTTCACAATTGTTGCTGGTGGGCATTGTTGCCAGCTCGCTGGGTGCCGAGCCAACCAAACACACCCACCCCTTAAGGCATAAGGTGATTCACTAGTTTAGCGGGCATGTACTGCAGAAACGTGATCCGCCACCCCCACGGGGGTTGCGGTAACATTCCCACGGTGAACATTCCGCCGATCTCAAGAAAACACTCCCCCACGTTTCACAGCGGCGAACACCGCACCCAAACCGCGAGTGCCTACCAAGCACCAGCGGCGGAATACCACGCCATCCGCCCCAGCTACCCAGCAGAAATCCTCCAAGAGGCCCTCGGCACCGCGCCGCTCACGGTGGCGGACATCGGCTGCGGCACCGGCAAACTCACCGAAATCCTCACCCAAGCCAACCACCGGGTGATCGGGGTGGACCCCAGCCTCGCGATGCTGAATGAAATCACCGACCCACACGTCCTGCGAATCTGCGCCACCGCAGAGCACACCGCGCTAGAAAGCGGCAGCATAGACGCCATGTGCTGCGCCCAAACATGGCATTGGGTGGACACCGGCGCCGCCAGCGCTGAGATGGCTCGGATTGGGCGTACCGACGCCCCCTTGTTGCTCATATGGAATACCCTCGACGTCACCGTCCCGTGGGTTCACCGCTTCACCAGAATCTCGCACTCCGGTGACACCTTAGCCCAAGGCTTCCTGCCGGACGTCGGTACGCCATGGGCGCTTCAGCACACCTGGCGCAGCGGCTTCGAGCAGACACTGCCTGTGGAGGACCTGCATACATTGATGCACACGCGCAGCTACTGGCTGCGCGCCAAGGCAGCAACCCGCGCCAAGATGACCGCCAACCTGAACTGGTATCTCTTCGAGCACCTTGGGTTCAGCGCCGGCCAGGAAGTAACGCTGCCCTACCGGGTGGACGCGTTCCTGTACGCGCGCCGCTGATCGAGCCTTCGCGCCCCGCATCCTGCAGCGCTCTGTGTCAGCTGTCGCGCCCGGCGCTCTGCATCATTGCTCGCGCCCAGCGCTCCATGCAGACCACAATTGCTCATACCGGCCGCCCAGTGCAATCAACTCTTCGTGGGTGCCTTGTTCAATGATCCGGCCGGCATCCATCACCACCACTTTGTCAGCCCTGCGGGCCTGGTCCAGGCGGTGGGCCACGGTGAGCGCGGTTCGGCCCTCGGTCACTTCGGCTGCGGCAACATCCAAGGTGCCGGCGCCGGCGGAGCCGGCCTCCGCGGTGGCCTCGTCCATCACCACCACGGCGGGATCCATGAGGAGGATACGCGCGAGGGCGAGTTGCTGCGCCACCACCGGCTCAATCGGAAGGCCCTGGGCACCCACCTGGGTGTCCAAACCGTCGGGGAGATGCTCAAACCACGCTAAGGCCTGCGCGCGGGTGATCGCCTGGATGAGTTCCTCGTCCGTGGCATCGGGCTTGGCCAGCAGCAGATCCTCGCGCAGCGTTCCAGAGAAGATGTAGACCTCCTGAGAGACCAGCGCTAGGCGCGAGCGGCGCTCGGCGTCGGAAAGCCGTGCTACCTCCACCCCATCAATGCTCACGCTGCCGGCATCAGGCAAGCGCAAGCCCGCGATCAGCGCGGCCACGGTAGTTTTGCCTGCGCCGCTGGCACCCACCATGGCAAGCGTGTGGCCTGCGGGAATGTGCAGGTTTATGTCCTTCACCGCCCACATGCCCTCGCCATAGGCAAAGCTCACGTTGTCCAGGCGTACCTCGCCGCGCGGGGCAAGCGCACCGGAATCAGGCACGGCCACCGGTGGATTCAGGGAAACTCCGACGATGCGCGCGAGCGATGCGTACGCGGATTGCAGGGAGTCCAGCACGCGCATGAGCTGCATGATCGGGTTGCGCACCCGGATCACCAGCAACACGCTCGCGGTGGCGGCACCTAAAGTAATCTGCCCTTGGCTCACCAGCCAGAAGCTCATGAGCAGCGCCGCGGAAAGCAGCAGCCACTCCGCGATCACCGTCTGCAGGTTGAGCACCAACATGCTGAGCCTTGCGCGCACGCCCAGCAGCACCGCATTCCAGCTCGCCTGGAAGATCTGCCCGTGCGTTGCTGCAGACATCCCAAACGCATCCAGCGTGGCCTTGCCGCGGATTGCCTCCAGCACCCTGCGGGCGCGCTGCCCCATTGCGGCGCGCTCGGCGGCAAAACGCTTTGGTGCGTGAGCGAGGTACGCCCGGGCGGCCAGCACATACACCGGGAGTACCAGCACGATGGTGAGCAGGTAGTGCCAATCCAGCGCGACCATCGACACCGCCGTTGCCACTAGCGCAAACACGCCGACGCTGAGCTGTGGCAGCGACTCCGTGACGGCTTTTGAGACCTCCTGGACGTCATCTGTTGCGCGGCTCACGATGTCCCCGGTGCCAGCACTTTCCACCTCATGGACAGGCAGGTTCAACGTGGTAGTGATCATCGACTCGCGCAGATTCGCAATCACGCGCTCAGACACCGTGGCAATCGTGTAAAAGCCCAGCGCATTGCACGCGCCGCCGCACACCGCAGCAACTGCTAGCACCACGCTGAGGAGCAATAAGTCTTGGGTGGGGCTACCACCCGAAGCAGCCTGCCCCTCCCGGACTACATCCACGATCCGCCCCATGAGTTGCGGCACCGCCACACCCATTGCCGCACCGATGCCCAAGAGGAACACCGCGAATACTGAATTGCGGGCGGCATGCGGAACGGCCTTGATTTGCCGGACTACCTCTCTACGGACTTCTGGCCAGCTCGCCAGTGGGAAGGTATGCGCAGCCATCAGCGCTCACCCGCAGCCAATGTCTCCGTGACCTGCGCGGCCCACTCGGTGGCGTCTAGGCGGTGGTCAGCAGCCGCAATCCAAGCAGGTGCCTCGGTGAACACCACTGTCCGCAACCCGACGTCCGCGCAGCGATCTTGCACGAGGGCGTTCACGATGCGGGATTCCGTCACGGAATCCACCGCGGTGGTGGGGTTGTCCAGCACCAGCAGCCTGGGTTGAAACGCAATGGCGCGGGCAAGCGCCACTCGCTGGCGCTGCCCACCAGAGAGCTGGCTTCCCTCCTCGCCCACCTCACGGTTGGCGCCACCGGGAATGTCCTGAGCCTGGGCGATGGCCAAACCGTGGAGCGCACGCTTGGTGTCAACGTGGACATTGTCTGCAACGGTGCCGTCGAAAAGCGCTGCGGCGTGCGGCGCCACAATCATGTCCGCCGTGCCAGCATCCAATGCTGCCTGCTCCAGCACCGTTTTCAATGCCGGCTCCACCGCGCCGGTAATCACAGTGAGCCCTGTTGGCGTGTGTTCGATTAATTCTTGGGCGGCTTGGATCGCTGCCTCGTTGCGGGGCGCAAAGGGGGCGTCGAGCACCGCGCGCACCCGCACGGAGCTTGCTTTCGCGGTGGCCCAAAACGAGGCGAGGTTGCGCCCGAACATGGTCATTGGAGTGATGATGTACTGGGAAAGCCCCACTACGGTGATGAGTTCACCCACGCTTAGGGTGCCGTGGAGCGTCATGAACGCCGCGGCTACGCTCAGCGCCGTGACAAAGATTGCACCTACTGCTTCAGTGGTGCCGTTGAGTTGAGCAGTGGCTCCGTTCGCGCCCATGGTCTTGCGGTAGGCGCGTTCTGAGACGTTATGGTAGCGGCGCGTGATCGTGGAAACCGCACCAAGGCCTTTGATGATGCGCAGTCCGTGCACCACGTCCGCCGCCGTGCCCGCTGCCTCCGCCAGCGCCTTTTGGCGCGCCTGGGAGCGCTTAAGTAGCGGTTTTGCCACCCAATTGGCAACCACCACCATCACCGGCCCACCCAGGATTACTGCGATGCCGAGCCACGGGGAGATCAGCCACATCATCACGGATGTGTACACAATCGCGCAGAGCTCGCCCATGGGGAACACGGTCATCATCACTGCTTGGGCAATCTTCGCGGTATCTGAACTCGCAATGGAAAGCAGCTCTCCCGGTGTGTACCGCACGGATTGTCCACCGAAACCGCGGGGATCCCCAATGCGGTCTGTGACCTGCATGCGGAGGTCGTGCGCAATCAGCAAATCCGAGCGGCTGAGGAAAAACCTGGCGGTGACAAAGGTGGCCGCGGACACCAGGAAGTTCAGCGCGATCAGCAGCAACCAGAACAGCATTTGCTGCCAATCATGATTGGCAATGGCCTGGTCAATGGTGCGGCCAACCAGCACCGGAGTAAGCCCGTTGGCAATGAAGCCGATACCAATGCACGCGGTAGCAACCAGTGACCAAGGCCGTTGGGAAAGCAGAGTCTTGATCAGCCATTTGCTTTCCTCCAACGAGGGCAGCTTGGAAGGCGAACCCCCAGGGCCCTGGATTTCCCGATAGCGCTGCCGCTCTTGCGGATCCATGGCTGCCACATACGGGCTTGTGTTGGCCAACGAGTTCCTCCTGCTCAGCAAAAACGTACCCCACCGAGACGAGCGCGCCGGGCTGCTTTTCGTTCCCGATTACAGCCCAGCGCACATCACTCTTTTAGCGCTTGGAGCGCCGCTCGCGCACACGCACCGCGATCTTCACTGGCGAACCGGTGAAGCCAAAAGATTCGCGGAACTTGCGCTCCAGGTAACGTCGGTAGCCCGCATCCAGGAAGCCCGTGGTGAACAGCACGATCACCGGCGGCCTGGTGGAAGCCTGCGTTGCAAACAGCACCCGCGGCACGCGCCCGCCCTTCATTGGTGGTGGGTTCTGCGCAATCGTTGCCCGCAGCCAGGTGTTGAGCTGACCAGTGGTCACACGCTTGTCCCAGCTTTCCAGCGCCTCCAGCATGTACGGCTCAAGGCGTTGCAGGGCGCGGCCAGTTTCAGCGGAGATATTGATGCGCTTGACCCAAGGGATGTGGGCGAGCTGCTGCTCAAGCTCGCGCTCCAGCTCCCAGCGGCGGTCATCATCCATGAGGTCCCACTTGTTGAGTACCAGCACCAAAGCCTTGCCGGCGTCCAAGATCATGGCCAGAATACGCTGGTCTTGCTCGGAAATTGGCTCGGAGGCGTCGATCATGAACACCACAACTTCGGCCGCATCAATCACGCCGCGGGTGCGCAGCGAAGCGTAATACTCATGCCCCTGCGCATTCTTCACCTTGCGGCGCAGCCCTGCGGTGTCAATAAACTTCCACAAGTTTTGGTCAAGCTGCACCAGGGAGTCCACTGGGTCCACGGTGGTGCCGGCAACATTGTCCACTACGGAGCGGTTCTCGCCGGTGAGCTTGTTGAGCAGGGAGGATTTGCCAACGTTGGGCTTACCGACGAGCGCAACGCGCCGCGGCCCCTCCACAATGCTGGCTGCACGAGGTTCCTCGGGGAAAGCGTTGAGGATCGCCTCGAGGACGTCAGCACCACCACGGCCGTGCTGCGCGGACACGGGCCAAGGATCACCCAGGCCCAGGGCGTAGAACTCAGCGACGTCCGCGTATTGGTTGTCCGAATCAAACTTATTGGCAACCAAGAACACTGGCACTTTGGAACGCTGCAGCTTCCGAGCCATGATCTCATCAGTTTCGGTGACGCCAACCTTGGTGTCGACCACCATCACGATGACGTCGGCAGTCTCCATTGCCACTTCGGCCTGGCGCGCAATTGCACCGTGGATGCCCTTGACGTTAGGGTCCCAGCCGCCAGTGTCTTGCACCCAGAAGCGCTTGCCGCCCCAGTCAGCGATGTAGCTCACGCGGTCACGAGTCACACCCGGGAAGTCCTCCACCACGGCCTCGCGGCGGCCAATAAAGCGGTTCACCAGGGAGGACTTACCGACGTTCGGCCGTCCCACAATAGCCACGGTGCAGAGGTTTTCACGCAGGTGGCCCTCGGGGTCAATGCCGAAGGCTTGCTCAAGCTCGGACCAGTCTTCATCGGAGTAGCCGGCGCCGAAGTCCATGTCACCGAACTCAGACTCATCGAACACGGCCTGCTGTTCGTCGGTGAAGTCGAATTCAAAGTCGTCTTCATCAAAGTCGCCGGTGGCGTAGCCTTTGCCCGCTACCTCAACTTCTTCTTCCACAAACCCTTGGCTGGCATCGAACTCGCCGCCTTGGGAGTGATACACGAACTGGGTTTCCTGCTCGTCTTGTTCGCGGTTGCTCACTACTTGCTCCTTTCAGCGGATTGCTCAATCAAGGTGAGTACAGCCTCAATGGCTTCATGTAGGTTCAGTTCGGAAGTGTCCACAATCGTGGCGTCCTCCGCGGGGCGCAGGGGGCTGAGCGCCCTGGTGGAATCCAGTTCATCGCGGCGAACCACATCCGCTAGGACCTGTTCAAAATTCACTTCACGGCCTGCGGCTCGATCTTGTTCAAAGCGGCGCCGCGCGCGCACCTCAGGGCTTGCGGTGAGAAACACCTTCACTGGGGCGTCGGTAAGCACATTTGTACCGATGTCCCGGCCATCCACAATGCAGCGGTGGGCCTGGGTGGCCAGGGTGCGTTGCAACCGAACCAAGTTTTCACGGACCGCTGGGACGGCGGACACTGCGGACACCGCGTTGGTCACCTCAGGGCCACGAATCTCATGTTGCACGTCCATTCCTGCCAGGAGGACTTCGCGGGAGGCGGGGTCGTCGTTCATGCTCAGTGGGAGCGCTTCGGTGGCCTGCGCTATTGCCTGTGCATCCTGTGGGTCGATGCCCTCGCGGAGCACGTGCAGGGTGGCCACGCGATACATTGCGCCGGTATCCAGGTATTTCGCCCCGAGCTGTGCGGCGAGGGTGCGGCAGATGGTGGATTTACCGGCGCCGGAGGGGCCGTCCACGGCAACGATCAACCCGCCGTTTGGCATGTTAGAAATCGCGTTGGAGTGCATCACAGATCCACCGCCTTGTAGAGGCTGGCCAGCTCATTGCGGTTCAGTGCACGGATGGTACCGGGGGTCTGCTCGCCGAGCTGGATGGTGTGCAGCTTGGTGCGGACCAGGCGCTGGACCGGGTAGCCGGCTGCCTTGAGCATGCGGCGCACAATGTGCTTGCGGCCTTCGTGCAGCTCCACGCGCAAGATGGATTTGCCCTGGTAGACGTCCACGATCTGGACGTAGTCCGCCTTCGCCGGGCCGTCATCCAGCTCGATGCCGTTGCGCAGGGTGCGGATCAGCTCGCGGTCAGCCTCGCCAAGCACGGTAGCGAGGTAGGTTTTGGACACCTCGTAGCGTGGGTGCATGAGGCGGTTGGCCAGCTCGCCGTCATTGGTGAGCAGGAGGAGGCCTTCGGTGTCTGCGTCGAGGCGCCCCACGTGGAACAGGCGCTGACCTGCAGCAACCTTCTCACCCACGATGTCGCCGATGTTCGCACGGCCAAACTCATCACTCATGGTGGAGTGCAGCCCGCGTGGCTTGTTGAGCACGAAGTACTGAAGTTCCTCATTGATGTTGATACGCACGCCATCCACGCGAATGATGTCCCGATCCGGGTACACGCGCACGCCCTGCTCCATCACAATCTTGCCGTTGACCTCCACGCGGCCAGCGTCAATCAGGATTTCAGCGTGCCGACGCGACGCCACACCAGCCTGGGCCAGCACCTTCTGCAGGCGCACGCCCTCCCCCTCTGGGGCTGGGAGGTTGCCGGTGGGCTGCTGGACATGCTGGCGGCGCGCGGGCTTGGCGTTAGAGAGCAGCATCTGAGACTCGCTGGTGCGGCGGCCTTCGCTCAGCCCACCAACGCTGTCCTGCTCGTAGCGAGAGCGCACACGCTTGCCTGCTTTGTGCTGGGCCTTTCCCTGGACCTTTCCATTGCCAGCGGTCCTGCCTTGGCCGGTGTCCTGCGGATTGCCCTGGCCACGGTGCGGCTTCTTCTTGCTTGGGTGTTGCCCCGGACCCAGCCCCGTGCCTTGGGCCTGAGCCGCGTTGCGCTGCTTCGCAGAGCGCTGAGCTCGGGGATTTTTGCGTCCTTTTTCCGGTGTGCCGTCACGGCGAGCGGTTGGTGCCACGATGTATTCCTCACCCCATGATCACATGGGTGGTAGATATTTGATTGTTAAGCTATACCACCCTACGCCTGAGGTGAGTGTAGCGCAAGTGGATGGATGTTCAGGATTGTCAGGCTGATGCGGGCCATGGGGGCTCACACTCCGCACTGCACCACCCCTTCGCCGAGTAATCGCCTAGTAATCGCCTAGTAATCGCCTAGTAATTACCTGTTATGTCCATGGGGTTTTTGGGCACGGAGTCCATAGACTTGTTGGACAGGGAGTCTAGCTTCTTGTTGGACGGGGAGTCCAAGGGGTTTGTGGACAGGTTTTAGGCGCTGGGTGGTCTACGGCTTTTTGCGTCGTGTGGGCCGCGGTCGCGACAGGATCGGTTTGATCTCCGGTGGGCGGCGGTGCCACATCCCTTCGACGTGTCCGATGTTGATCTGGCCTCCGGCCGGTCGGTGCAACAAGGTAATAGGAAGTGGAAAGGAGAATAAAAGCTCGCCGTCATGCGCGGTGAAAAACTCTGCATGATTGTTGCTGACTTGGCTGTAGATCAATCTGTTTTTCCATCGAGTACCGACGTACAAGCGGTATTTGAGGATGGTGACAACACCACTGCGGTTGATCCAGAGTTCGTCGGGGATGTCCCAGCTGTTACTTGACGCTGAGGTGATGGCAGCTACGCTTAAGTCATCGATAGGGTGTGAATCTTGGTGGATTGGCTCACTATCGTGGTTATGCGCCTTGGGTGAAGCTGCAACTTTGTCCAAGGCGTTTTCTCTTCCAGTGGGAAAACCACCGTGCATGCTGTGGTAGTACGTGGCGATTTTGGCCCACAAAACATCTGGATCAACAGGCTGTGTGGGAGCGGTAGCGTGGTCAAGGATCTCACGGGCTGTTGCCGGGGTGATGTGCATTTTGCCGTGGTTGAGGCCTTGGTGGCGCCGCTTGGTGTTGTAGTAGGTGCGATACTCCACGAGCAGCTGTTGGACTTGTCCGAGTGTTGTCGGTGTGCGCGCATCGAGATACCGGATGATCGTTTGATGGGATCGTTCGTCTTTACCTTGGGTTTGTGGGGCGAATCCGGCAATAGACCACACGCCCAAACCCGCCAGCCATCGTTCGGTGTCCGATAGTCGACCCCGGTGATAGGTGGCGAAGGCCTCACCGTTATCGGATAACACCTCCTGGGGGCGGCCATAGCTGTCGATTGCGGCAGCCAAGGTAGCGCGGGCATCAACTCCGTTTTCGGGCGCGCTGAATGCTTGCGATCCGAGGTCGAAACGACTGGCGTCATCGATGAGCTGGTAGATCGTGATGTGGGTGTGCGCAGTGTCGAATAAGCGGTAGACGAAGCCATCAATCTGCCACAACTCGTTGACCTTTGCGCGGGCAAACCGTTTGTATGAGCTTCTGGGGCGCTTGCGGGCATTCTCGTCGACAACACCGGCTTCGTGAAGCCACAAAGCAATCGTCGAGCGCTGCGGAGGGTTCTCCATCCGCAGGTCATCTAGCAAGTAATAGTAGATCGACCATGGCCCATAGTCGCGGCCAGTTTCTTTCAGTACTTCGCGGGCCTGGGACCTGACCCCCGTTAGGTAGACACCCAATCTCAGCTCAGTCGGGCTGGGGGAAAGGTAATCTACCACCATGTCAGCGAAACGCTATGACGAGCAGTTCAAAAGGGATGCGGTTGCCTTCTATGA
>NZ_JANIKD010000031.1 GCF_024580955.1 Corynebacterium sp. 122RC1
GATTGCGCAGGAAGCCCAATCGGCCCCTCAGCATGCCCGAAAACAACATCGCCGAAGTAAAACAGAAGCCCTTCACACCCCCAACAATCTCACCCACGGAGTTGACAACCTATATAGGAACACCCCCCCAGAGGGATCACGACATGTGCATAGCAACGCTCCCTGTTCGCAGGGATGGTTCTGGAGAAAACGGGCGTGCTAGAGGGGTCTGACGGTCTGCTCCCAGTCCGCTGAGATTACCTAGCCCCACCCCTCGCACCCCGGCCGGGCCCCACACAGCGATGTACCAGCCGGGCCAGCCGCAGGCTGGTTCGGCTGGTGCGAGCCACCCCACTGGCCGATGTGCCGGGGCTGGGCCGGGTCCGGTGTGCGAGGTCAAGCCCACCTACCCCACCACCTTGCGCCATGGGACAAATCAGCCGGCCCCGTGGGATTGGCTCTTGCACCACGTATCGCAGCCAGTGGTCGGTGCGCTGGGTCAAGCCCTCAAATTCCTGGCTTGACCTTCCCTTTGCGGGGTCTAGCTAGGTCTTTTTCTATTGACGACCATGGTCTTGCAACGCCGTTTCCCGCCGTTTGTTGCGTTCCCCACAAAATTCCGTCGACGGAATCACCCCTCCCTTATCGATTGAGCCTCCGTCAAGCTCCCTGCAAAGAGGGCCACGAGCACCCAAAACCACCTACCCCATGAAGAGATCAAGACACGATACCACCAAGATTGTGAAAATTCTCGTATGCCCGCCCTCTCCTCACTATAGAAGTCTTCTACCTCGAGCGTTAAAACAAAACTCTCTCCGATGCACGATGAAATTGCTTACAATTATCGACTTTCCAGCTGGCCCCTAATCACAAGTTCATAATTCACAACAACACTCTCGAACTCCAGAAACCAAATCATTCCCAGTAAGTTCTAAAAATGAAGCGAACGCCTGACACCATTTGGAATTGACTGCAATTTATTTTGATACAGCTTTCACCCCCTCATCCAGAGAAATCTTTAATTTGCATTCGAGATAGACAAAAGCCTTTAGGGTTTATGAAATACCGGAACCCCTGGCAAAAAGGGAACTTTAGAAGCGGCACCGACTTTAAAGGAAGGTTGGAGACTCCACCAATACCAGGCAGCAAGTGGTTCTGGCAAGGAAATCTTCCCTCTCATTTGCGATCTATAAGTTTATTGAGATGACTAACGCCGCGCAAAATCAAGTTGCTGGGCAACAACGATTGAAGCCGCAAGTTGAAAATCTAAGAGCCGCAATCCGGCATTCCAACCTTTACCCAACAACTCATCAAGCTTGAGCATTCGATGACGTACAGTATTTGCATGAACGAACAACTCTGCTGATGCAGCACTGATCGAAAACTGATTCTGCACCAATGCTTGTGCCGTAGCGAAAAGCTCAGTTTTATGTCTGCGATCATAATCTAGAACTGTTCCGATACTACCTTCCACCAGATTTTTCCTTTGATCCTCCGATAGGCCCGACAATAACTGGAGCGATTTTGGCAGAGAAGAAGCAGTAAACCATCCCTGACCAGCCTTCAAGCGAAGACTCGAAATGATTCTCACATACTCTTGACATTGCTGAAAAACGGGCTTAGCTTGCTCCAAAGAATCAAAAGGATCAGAAATAAATACTGATAACTCTAACTGTTCAAATTTCAGCGACTTGGCGCCACGAATTGCCTCTAGGATTTCCTCCACCCTATTGTTCTTGCCCAATAGACCAATCTGTTCTTGCCCGACACCGATTAACACTTTGGTAGCAAAATCCTGAAAGTTTTTCTCTAGATAGTCCGCGATCCTTTCCACGTCTCCCTGCAAAATCGCCAATCGATTTGAACCGTCCGGATAAATGTCCAAGTCCTGCAATCGTGCCTTTTGCATGGCTGTTAGCTGCCCAAATCCGTAATGAAAGAGACTGAAAAACGCGTTGCTTGATTCGAGAAATAGTCGCACCCGGTCTTCTGCTCCGCCCAGGCTACAAACACTTAGAACCCTGGCCACTTGCCCGAACAGTTCCGAATAGTTCTCTGCGTCCGGATCCCCTGACACCAATGCTCCCCAGGGTCGAGACTCCAAGAAGAGGGGCCATATATGACAATTCTGCTCCCCCATTCTCAATCGCTTCCATTCGCCCGCACCTTTTGCAGTTTGCACACTTCTCACGATTAGCTCTCGAAGTGAAGCGGACAAATGATTATGAGCTTGCGCGCCTACGAGCTGTTGTAATGACAGAACTTCAACCTCACCCCCAATTTCCTGACTCAAGAGCCTTTCTAATTTGCTTGAACAATTCGGACTTTGAGCTAGATCCAAGACTTGACTAAGCAAGTGGTCCCGCTTGCGAACTGCTTGAAGCTCCGATGAGACATTCGAGAGGCTCTCTTCTGCCATGGCAAGAGTCTGTGACGACTCAGTCCTTTGCCTAAATTGACGAAGCACCACCGAGCACTGGATGGCCAACTGTTCCAAAATAAAGATATCGGCTGTGTGATAGATCCTCTCGTGCCGATCTGCAACAAAAATCACCCTACTTGGTTCCCCTTCAGCGAAGATTGGAATACCCAGGAATGCACGGAAGCCTTCTCGCTTCACACAAAGGTCAAGTTCACGCTGATGCGTAAACGACTGGTCTCTCAAATAGTTGGCAACCTGAAGTGGACTCTCAACACGAAGGATCTCAAAAAATAAACCGGCTTCTTTTGGTTCTATCTCTTGAAACTCGGTTGTCCACACGCCGGCCGAAAGCAGGATGCTACCGCACGCCCTAGCCTCACTTAGTTCCATCACAAAGGCAGCATCAGTTCCCAACAGTTGACGAGCTAAGCCCAGAACATGACCAACTGAATCATCTCGATCCTCATCATCGGTAAACCGGTCTGACAAATCAGCGATTTCAGCAATCAAATTTCTATACTTTCGGTTGCTTTCCGCCTGGTTGTTAACAGCCATCAAGACCTCCCGCATCGAAGCTGAATCCTGAACCACCGGAGAGGCGAAAAGCTGCTCGCGGAAGCTATCGATGGGAAGTCGCAGAGCATCTTGGCACAGCGAAACGAATTTTGCCTCAAAAGGATCGTCGCTCATGTGTTGTATATTCCTCCAACTAAATCTTTGAATATTGTAGATTCCTACACTATGCGGCCGTGACCTGAGGTGCAATGCTCTTCACTAAGTGATTCAGTTCACGAAACAGTGTTCGGCGGCAGAGAAAGGAGATCCTATGCCCGCCAGCTCGACTACAACACGCGACAAGAATCCGGTGATTACAGCGGCGGTTCGATTGCCCATTGGGCGGCGTGCCGGGAGCCTTTCCGAATTTGATGGGGTTGCGCTAGGTGCCAAAGCAATCGAATCTCTCGTGTCTCGAGCCAACCTAAGCTCATCCCAAATCACTGACGTGATAATGGGAAACACGCTCTCGCACTATGGAAATCCAGCGCGTGTGGCGGCGTTGGCTTCTGGGCTAGACGAATCGGTCGCAGCAATGACAATTGATCGACAATGCGGCTCGGGAATCAATTCGGCAGCGCTAGCTGGCTCACTTGCTGTGGCAAATGGAGGCCTTTATGTAGCCGGCGGCATGGAAAGCATGACGAATGAGCCTTTCCAGCTCGCTCGATCCGCACGCGCATTTGACGCACAGCCGCCAAAGTTTCTTCGACGGGAACTTTCAACCCCTGAGGTTGGAGACCCAACTATGGGCCAAACTGCAGAAAACTTGGCAAATAAATACAACATCAGTCGCGAAGAACAGGACCACTTTGCTGCTATCAGCCAGCAGCGATACGCCGATGCTCATTCACAGGGCAAGTACAACACATTTATTGTTCCGGTTACCTTGCCAAATGGCGAAGTGTTGGAAAACGACGAGCATCCTCGTCCTTCAACAACTGAAGAGAAGCTAGCGAAGCTGCGTCCAGTTTTTGCCGAAGATGGAACCGTGACGGCCGGAAACGCGTCAGGAATAAACGATGGCGCGGCTGCATTGGCGATCACCGATTCCCAAACAGCTCAGGAACTAGCGTTGCCTACGCTCGCTGAAATTGGACACTCAACCGTTGTGGGCGTTGACCCGAAGATCATGGGGATCGGTCCGGTTAACGCAATCCAGAAACTCCTGGCGATGACCAATGGTTCTCTCAATGACTACGAATTCATTGAAATCAACGAAGCCTTCGCCGTTCAAGTTCTGGCCTGCACCAAAGAACTGGGCCTAGATCTTGGCAAAGTTAATCCCCTGGGTGGAGCAATTGCACACGGACATCCAATCGCCGCAACTGGCACGATTTTGATTCAAAAAGTAATCAGCGAGCTCACACATCGAGGAGGCGGCAAGGCAATTGTCACCGCCTGTATCGGTGGAGGTCAAGGAATCGCTACGGAAATTATTGTCAAAGGAAGCTAAATCATGACAGTCTCAATTCGGAAATTGGCCGTTTGCGGAGCAGGAACTATGGGGGCACAGATCGCTCTACACATCGCGCTCCACGGATATAGCGTTTCTCTCTTTGATATCTCAGAGGAACAACTACGCCATGCGGACAGCACCCTGCGTTCGCTTATGTCCCGGAAGTTGACAAAAGGCAAAGTTACCCAATCTGAAATCGATGATGCCTTTAACAATCTTGACTATACGACGGATATCGCTCAGGCATGTCATGACGCCGATTTAGTTATCGAAGCCATTGTTGAAGATCTCGACATTAAGAGGAGCCTTTTCCAACAATTGAATCAAGTCGCACCAGATAGTGCAATTCTGGCGACCAATTCATCGAGTATCGTGTCTTCTAAATTGGCGGACTCAATCGACAATGCTGAACGCCTCTGCAACATTCATTTCTTCAATCCAGCACTTGTGCTTCCACTTGTCGAAGTAGTGCAAGGACCTCATACGTCAGACGCTACGGTCAAAGCGGTCATCGATTTCGTCAAAGACATCGGAAAGACTCCAGTTCATATTGAAAAGGAAATCTTCGGATTCATCACTAACCGCATCCTCGCGGTCATCTTTGATGAGGCGATCTCATTGTATGAACAGGGCGTTGCATCCATCGAGACTATCGATACTGCCGTAAAGGCGGGCCTAAACCATCCGCTGGGGCCGTTCGAGCTGCTCGACATGACGGGCATAGATGTGAATTACGGGATCAAAGTACTCCAGGCCGAGGATTCTGGAGACCCAACTCAAGGACCTTCTAAGACGCTGACCGAGCTTTACCAGAAAGGCCTCATGGGCAGGAAAACCGGCCAAGGTTTCTACACTTATGAAAAGGAAAAGCCATGAGTTCGGCCGTTGTTAACAGTGTCATTGTAGATGGCGTAGGAATCATCTCGATCAATCGTCCACAAGCGCATAACGCCCTAAACATTTCCGTGCTCAACGGAATTGAGGAAATTCTCGATTCTTGGACTTCCAACGAGGAAGTCACCGCCGTGATCTTTACTGGCAGTGGCGGGAAGGCTTTCGCTGCAGGAGCAGATCTCACCGAGCTAAGCAAACTTTCACCGACCGATGTGTTGCGTCAGTACCCGATGGCAAAGCTATTCAACCGTATCGAAGACTATTGCAAACCAACAATTGCCGCAGTCAATGGAATCGCACTAGGTGGCGGGTTTGAGCTCGCATTGGCATGTGACATTCGCGTGGCCGCAAGTGGAGCAAAGTTTGCTTTCCCCGAGCTAGGTCTAGGAATCATTCCCGGAGCTGGTGGAACTCGACGCTTAACGCAGGTAGCTAACCGATCAATCGCCCTACACATGATTCTCACCAGAGAAATAATGACAGCGCAAAGAGCCTTTGAACTTGGCATTGTCTCCAAAATTGCGGACGATGCCCTAGAAGTCGCGAAGGAAATAGCTCTCACGTTGTCAGGCAATGGTCCAGTTGCCCAACGCCTTGCCCGTGAAGCTATCAAAACCATTGATTCTGAGGGGCACGCAAAGGAACAGCTCTCCCAGGCCGTGGCGTTCAGCAACCACCAGAGTATTGAAGGAATGCGTGCCTTTCTTGAGAAACGAAAACCTAATTTCGCAATCGACGAAGAAACCAGCTGCAGCCAACAAGTCTAAGTAAGGAGGAACTCCTGCTATGCAAGATCACAATCCTCAAGATCAACCGGATCTCGGTTTTTTTAAGCCTTCGGGCTTCCATATCGGAGGAGCTCTCCTCGTGATTGCCCTTTCTGTTATTGCCTTTCTACCTTTCAGCTTTACAACCTTGGTAGGAGGCACCACTCTCGTCAATTACATCCTGGTCGCAATCATGATTGTGTCCCTCTTTGTACTAATCCTCGACCTGGCAATTCATAAGAACGATGTTGGAGGTGGCAACGATGCCTAGTGAGAATATTCTGCCCTTGATCATCCTCATTCTCTATATGGCGATGACTGTCGGCATTGGCCTCTATGCTCATCGCCAGACCGAAGACTCTTCCACCAAATCTTTCCTTACCGGTGGCGGTGGAGTTGGCTTTTGGGTTAACGGTTTCGCCATCTTTGCTGCATTCGCCACAGGCGGCACAATGCTCGGAAACATTGGACTTTCCTACTCAGGAGGTTGGGGCTATATCACTGCCTATAACGGTGGTGTTGCCTTGGGCTACCTAATCACTACATTCTTTCTCGCCAAGATCCTCCGCAATATGAACGTGGCTACGGTGCCTGAACTGATCAAAGCCCGCTATAACCATCGCCTCATGAACCTCACTGTTCCAATCGTCCTAATTGGAACCTTGACCGCCTACATTGTCGCCCAAATGAAGATCGGAGGACTCATCGGCGAACAGATTTTTGGTATCCCATACAGCTGGTCTGTCATTCTGATCGGCGCGGTGTATGTTTTCTACACGTTCGCCGGTGGCATGAAAGCCGTAACGCTCACAGACTTCCTCCAAGGCATGATGATGATTGGAGTGGTTTTAGCAACAGGCTTCATCGCCGTCAATTCAAATGGTGGATTCTCGGTATACGAAGTCGCCCAGGGTCTGCGGCCCCAATGGACTCTCGCAGAGGTATACCCTCCAATTTCATACATTGGTGCATTCCTAATCTGGGCTACTTGTAACGCCATTCTTCCTCACACCGTCATGCGTATTTTCGCTGCGAAGGATCAACGGACCGGACGCGCATCCCTGGCACTTGGCCTCGGTCTCTACGTCATTACGGGTATTGTGACGTGCGTCTTCGTCATCGCGGGAACAATTGTGTTGACTGGTGGTGAAGATATCAAACAGAGCGATGGCGCTTTCCTTTTGTTCTTGGACCAAGCAACACCTAACTGGGTTCGCGGACTTGCTTTCGCAGGAATTTTTGCCGCTGTGATGTCGTCGGTCTCTGCAATGCTTCTAGCGCTATCTGCGGCGCTATCCTACGATTTGATCGCCCAAGTTCGCCCATCGACGTCCGACGAGACTAAACGCAAGGTCACACGTTTCGGCATCCTCGGATTCGGAATCGTAACCTTGATCCTCTCACTCAACCCTCCTGAGTTCCTGACGCTGCTTTACTCTGCAGCGATGGGCCTACTCGCTTCTTCCCTGTTTTTCCCCACGCTCCTCGGGCTCTGGTGGCGACGCATCAGTGGATCCGCAGCATTCGTCGGCGCATCAGTCGGAGGTATTTCTTACCTGATCTTGCTTTTCGGCTTTGATCTTCCCGCCCTTTCTCAAATTTGCTACTCCATGCCACTTTCGGGAATTGCATGCGTCGTATGTGCCTACATTTTCAAACCAGCGACTCCTCAACAGATTCGACGGCTTACTATCGCACACCAGCGTGAGGTCACTGATGATGAGGCGGAGGAGTTTAACCGTATCGCAGAACTGGAGCTGAGGGGCGAAGCGCCTGCTGCTCCAATTCCCCCTATCCATGCGAGCAACAAACCAAACAATCAATCCGAGACTAAGGCCGCTGATGTTTCGTACAAAGATTAGACCTCGCTATTCCGAGAATGATGCCGCAGGACACATTAACAACACGGTCTATCCGGTGTGGTTTGAAGACGCAAGACGCGAACTATTCTCCATCTTCGACCCAAAACTCACCCCAAATCCTTGGAACCTTCTGATGGTACGAAGTGAGATCAATTTCAAGAAGGAGGTTACATGGGTTGACGAGGTTATCGTCCACACATATGTAAAAAGGATTGGCAACTCTTCGATTTCTTTGTACGAAGAATTGCACCAATCGGGGTCATTGTGTGCAACTTCCGTGGTTACCTACGTCAACGTGCACCCGGAGACACGTAAACCAGAAACCATAGGTAAAGCAGTTGTCGAGAAGCTGAACAAACACCTCTGCGACTCAAGGCCGGAAGGAGTCTCGAATGACTGAATTGGTTCGTGGAAAAGTAGAGAACGGCATTGGCTTCATTACGCTTGATCGGCCGAAGGCGCTGAATGCTCTAACTTTTGAGATGCTCCGCACTATCGAACGGCATCTCACCGAGTTTGGTGAGAATCCCACCGTCCGGGCAGTGCTTATCCATGGTGAAGGAAAAGCTTTCTGCGCGGGCGACGACCTGATCGACATGGGCAGCGAGAATTACCCCGTTCCCGACGTAAAGCTCGATGAGTACCTTCATGGTTACCCACAGACGTGTCAAGCGATTCGAGATTGCCCAAAGCCAGTAATTGTGGCCATCCATCGGTATGCATTGGGTGCAGCTTTTGAGCTCGCACTGGCCTCAGATTTTATCGTGGCTGAAAAGAGCGCGAAAGTGGGACTACCGTTCGTACTACGCGGATTTGCAGCCGGAACTAATCTCCTCAGTAGGCTAACAAACAGGCATTTTGCCTCACGACTCCTCTTCACTGGCGAGATTGTCGAAGTCACAGAATTGGAGAAGTTTGGCCTCACCTACAGTCTCGTTGACAATGGCACGGCTTTCTCGGAAGCAGCAAATTTAGCGATGACGCTCGCGACCCTGCCCACTAAATCCATCTCACTCATGAAAAGCTCGATCCAAGCCTCCGAGGCGGCCGACGAAAAGTCTTCTTGGTTGATTCAAGCTCACTCGACTGTGTCCTCCTCACTTACTGAAGATCATGAAGAGGGGCGATCTGCCTTCAAAGAAAAGCGCAATCCGTCTTTCAGAGGACGATAAGAAAAGAAGGGAAAACAGGAATGTACGACCCCATGACGGATTTTTCCGCAATGACTTTCTACAAGAGCCAGACAATGGCGAAGTATTTACAGGATCACGCGACGTCAAATCCCGATAAGACCGCTGTGTACTTCTATGGTTCTACCTTCAGCTACAGGTGGCTCGATGAAAAATCTGATGCCCTTGCGTTGACTCTGGCTGAACAAGGCATCAGGAAAGGTGACGTTGTCGCCGCATACATGCAAAATTGTCCTCAATTTGTCGTCTCGTACTTCGCCGCACAAAAGCTTGGAGCAGTTTTTAGCCCCTGCAATCCCATGCTCAAGGAGAAGGAACTCACGTACCAACTCAACGATCTCGGAGCTGTTGCGCTTATTGCTAGTGCAGAATTGGTTCAGGAGTTCGAGCGCGTCGAAGATTGCGCGGTCCACACCCTCATTGTTACAGGCTTCCAAGACGTTTTGGATTTGGACAAACACCGCCAGGAGTTTTCTTTCACACCTCCCAACGATTACGTCCCATCCTGCGATTTCGTATCATGGGAAGATGCCTTGGAGATCACACCGGACAAGGCACTTCACTCTTCAATGCTCAATCCTGAGATCGATTTGGAGCAAGACGTCTCGCTAATCATTTACACGTCAGGCACCAGCGGTCTACCCAAGGGCGCGATGCTGTCCTACACAAACTGTGTATTTAAGGCAAACTGCGTTGCCTCAACATACGGTTATGGGCCTGACGACCGAGTGTCCGCTACCATGCCAATCTTTCACGTAGCAGGAATGCTTGTTGGAATGACCTCAGTCTTCGTTGCGGGTGCTTCAATGATTCTTCAAGCCAGATTTGACGGGGAAGATTTTGTCACAATGGCTTCAAAGTACAAGATGACAATCTCATACACCACTCCCCCAATAAATAGTGCAATTCTGGCTACCGGGCGAGCCTCGGAAATGTCAGCGCTGCGACTTTGTATCGGGACCAGCTTTGGTTCGCAAATTACCGAGAGTTTGTCCAACAAGTGGAAGGCCGAAACCGGAAACGATTTCTTTGAATTCGCCTACGGAATGAGTGAGACCCATACTGCAGACACCATGACTCCCCCTGGTGGCATCGTCTGGGGCAGCACAGGTAAACCAACCTTCGGTACGAGCATTAAGATTACCGATCCAGAAGATCGATCGAGGGAGCTGCCACCAGGCGAGTTGGGTGAAATCAGCGTCAAAAGTCCAGCAGTCTTCCTTGGGTATAAGGGCAAGCCCGAGGCTACCAAATCCGCACTTCAGAATGGCCGCTACTTCTCGGGAGATATGGGCCGACTGGACGAGAATGGCTATTTGTTCTTTGATGGCCGTTTCAAAGAGATGATTAAGTGCAATGGCTATTCGGTTTTCCCTGAGGAAGTTGAAAAGTACCTACAGGATCACCCGGCGGTGAAGCAAGCTGTTGCAGTAGGCGTTCCTGACGACGAACGTGGCGAGTCAGTACGAGCTTTCATCGTGCTCAAAGACGACCTGGATGCCCCAGTTACCGAAGAAGATATTATCCAGTGGGCGAAAAAGAACATGGCAGCGTACAAATATCCGCGGTCTGTTCGCTTCATTGACAAAGTCCCGGAAACTGCAACAGGCAAGATGTTGCGCGCGAAACTGCGTAACAGCTAGTTTCGCCTTTCACTGTGTGATTAAACAGCCGGGAACTCAGGGTATTTCTCGGCTGTTTCTATCCCAACGTGATTTCAACGTGTCTGTAATGCTAATTCTTGGAAGGAACAATCATGTCAAACCCTAATTCGTTGACCATTAAAGGCGCCGTCCTAGAACGATCAGGTGAAAATCCTCCCTACGCAAAATCCCAACCCTTGACAATCTCCAAGCTCGTACTCACTGAGCCTGGCGAAGGTGAAGTTCTCGTCCGTATCCGGGCTGCAGGCTTATGCCATTCAGATCTTTCGGTAGTCAATAATAACCGCCCTCGGCCACTTCCAATGTTGCTGGGCCACGAATCGGCAGGAATTATCGAAGCCATTGGTCCAGGAGTCCTGGACTTTGAAGTTGGCGACCACGTTGTGATGACCTTCCTGCCACGGTGCGGTAATTGTTCTGGATGTGCTACGAACGGAAAAATGCCTTGTGAAGAGGGTACAAAGTCCAATACCGCCGGCACTCTCCTGAACGGAACTCGGCACCTCACCCGAGACGGTGAGGTCATTCAGCATCACCTTGGTGTATCGGGATTCGCCACTCACGCTGTGGTATCACAGCACTCAATCGTGAAGATTGGCAAAGATGTTCCTGCAGATATCGCGGCTATTTTTGGCTGCGCAATTCTGACAGGTGGTGGGGCAATTATTAATGAAGTGAAACCGGGTCCCGAAGATACCATCGCAGTAATTGGACTCGGGGGAGTCGGCATGTCTGCAATCATCACAGCGGCCGCTTTAGGTGTAAAGGAAATCGTTGGCATCGACATGCAGAAAGATAAGCTGATGAAGGCCACGGAACTTGGTGCAACCTCTTCAATGACACCTATTGAAGCGGAGCAGTCTGGGAAACGATTTTCCGCTGTTGTCGAGGCTGCGGGACATCCTAAAGCTTTGGAGACCGCGTTTCGAATTACCGCTCCAGGTGGATTGACTGTCACCGTCGGATTGCCTGCTCCTGGAAGCTCAATTGAGATCGACCCCTTGGTCATGACAGCAGAAGCTAGGCGCGTCCACGGTAGCTACCTTGGATCGTCAGTTCCTGCAAAAGATATCCCAATCTACGAAAAACTGTGGCGTGAGGGAAAACTAAATGCAGAGGGCCTTATTTCTTCACATATCAAACTCGAAGAAATCAATGAGGCTATGGACAAGTTGGCTGACGGGACTGTTATTCGCCAAATTATTGAATTCGATTAAGCACCCATACTCCGATCACTTGAATCGGCTCTCAAACTCTCAAAGGATTTGACATGACTGTAGGTACAGACGAACTCCTATCAAGGGTCCCCACCAAACTTCTCATCAACGGCGAGTGGGTCGACGGTTCTGCAGGTGAGACTTTTGACGTACAGAACCCAGCAACGGGAGAAATTATCGCAACGCTTTCTTCCGGCACCGAAAGAGACGCGATTAAAGCTCTTGATGCAGCCTGCAATGCACAGGAGGCATGGTCTGCCACGACACCTCGGGAGCGTGCTGAGATTCTGCGAAGGGCGTTCGACCTTGTAACAGAAAAGAGGGAAGAACTCGCAACTCTAATGACGCTCGAAATGGGGAAACCGCTAGCAGAAGCGCGAGGTGAGGTGACTTACGGCGCAGAATACCTTCGCTGGTTTTCCGAGGAAACTGTGCGCCACTACGGCCGCTCATTTGAAGCTCCGGAGGGCACTCTTCGCATGATTACCCGCCGAAAGCCTGTAGGCCCATGCTTGCTGATTACTCCGTGGAACTTCCCTCTCGCGATGGCTACTCGAAAGGTTGCACCGGCTATAGCAGCTGGTTGCACTATGGTGCTCAAGCCAGCTGCGCTTACTCCTCTTACCTCGCAGTACTTTGCCCAACTACTGATTGAGGCTGGCCTTCCAAAGGGCGTCCTAAACGTCGTGTCATCGAACTCGGCATCTTCCATTTCCCGTCCTATTTTGTCGGACCCGCGAACCCGCAAGGTTTCATTCACCGGCTCGACACCAGTCGGCCGCCTGCTTCTTAAACAAGCGGCAGATAATGTGCTGCGCGTTTCCATGGAATTGGGCGGAAATGCGCCGTTCATCGTGTTCAACGATGCGGACATCGACCAGGCGGTAGAGGGCGCAATGGCAGCAAAGATGCGCAATATCGGGGAAGCCTGCACCGCGGCAAACCGGATTTTGGTTCAGGAAGACATTTCTGCGCTGTTCATTCAAAAACTCGCGTCGAAATTTGAAACTCTCAAGATCGGTAACGGGTTGGACGACGAAGTCACTTGTGGTCCTCTGATTGATCAAAAGGCCGTTGACAGCATGCAGGCCCTGGTCCAAGATGCTCTCGACAAAGGCGCCACGGCAGTAGTCGGCGGATCCAAAGTTGATGGGCCAGGTTTCTTTTTTGAACCAACTCTTCTCACGGGTGTAACCAGCGAAATGCGTGTAGCACAAGAAGAAATTTTTGGGCCGATCGCCCCGATCATCACCTTCACGGATGAAGCAGAGGCAATCCGCATCGCGAATGACACAGAGTATGGACTTGCCTCCTACATCTTTACCGAGGACAGCGACCGTCTATGGCGCGTTGCCGATGCTCTCGAATTCGGCCTCGTCGGCTTCAACGCCGGAGTAATTTCCAATGCCGCTGCCCCATTTGGTGGAGTAAAACAGTCCGGTATGGGCCGCGAAGGTGGCGCGGAAGCCCTAGATGAATACACCTCGCTCCAGTACATTGGCGTCCGCAATCCGTACGGTTCTTAACAGCCTAAGGAAATGGTGCTGAGCTCTTTTGCAATATCGAGTAAAGCACCATTTTCGGCCATTAAGTGACTTGTTTGCACCAATCATTTCCAATCGGTGCAAAGACCAGCACGTGCTACGAGAGTCCGGGGGCGGGCTGTTTCGCATTTTGCTTCTTCTCCGCCCGCATCCGGTGAATGCTGAGCTGAGAGCAGTGATGCAACTTATCAAGTTTCCATAACCAAATATCTAACTTCCAATCTGGGAATTTGCCCTCATTGCCGGAATGGTCAGGCCCGAAAAAAGTACATCGGATACTTCGACAAATTCGGACACAACGGAGCCTACATCTCCCGCAACGACCCGAACTACAAATCACACCCCGTCTTCGGAATCGGCGGCTTCATCATCCCAGCCGACAACATCCGACACCTCTCCGGTGCATTCCGCCAAATTAAAGAACGCGGACTCAAAGCAGAAATCGACGCCAAAGTAATCGCTAAAGGAAAAACAAGTAGAACTCTGGGGAAAAAAGGCGCATTACTACTCACAACCCAAAACGTCGAAAAGTACCGGGAAGTACGCAAGGGGCCGACCCCCGGAAAGTAGACACATCGGGTGGTCAATATGATGGGATTATGTTAGCTCACGCGGTCTTGGCTTCAAACTCTTTTGGTGACAGGTATCCACACCAGGAGTGACGCCTTTTGGTGT
>NZ_JANIKD010000032.1 GCF_024580955.1 Corynebacterium sp. 122RC1
CCCCAAACCCCCGCCGCCAACCATGAATCTTTCCCCACCCACCGGCGCCCGCCTGGTTAAGCTGGCCGCTATGGGCGACCAAGTAACCAGCAGCAACTACACCCCACGGCAACGCACCCGCTACCGCGAACGCCTCCAGCACGATCTAGAGGTGTTTGACCGGCACCTGCAGCGCGCCGAGTTTATCTCCCAGGGCACGATCGGCCTTGAGCTGGAGCTGAACCTGGTGGATCAGGACATGGCGCCGGCGCCCGTGGGCCAAAAGGTCCTTGATGGTTTGAGTGAGGATTATCAGTCCGAAATTGGCGCCTGCAACGTGGAACTCAACTTACCGCCCACCAGCATTGAGGGCTCAGGCCTGGAGGAAATGCAACGTGAGCTGGAACGCAGGCTCGCCGCCGTGCACGAGCAGGCAACGGCCCAGGGCGCTGCGGTTGCCATGGTGGGCACACTTCCCACGTTGACCACGCAATACCTTTCCACGCCGGGATGGATGACGTCGGAAAATCGCTACCGCGCGCTCAACAATTCCATCATGCAGTCTCGCGGCGAGCTCGTGCGGATCGACATCGCAGGTCAGGAGCACTATCTGCACGATTTTGAGGACATTTCCCCGGAGTCCGCCTGCACCTCTATGCAATTGCACCTGCAGATCGCACCGGATCGCTTTGCCGACGCCTGGAACGCAGCCCAAGCAATCGCCGCGGTTCAAGTGGCGCTAGGCGCGAACTCCCCGCTGTTTGCAGGCCACCAATTGTGGCACGAGTCCCGGATTCCGCTGTTCCAGCAGTCGATAGACACCCGCACTCAGGAGCTCGTGAACCAAGGGGTGCGCCCGCGCGTGTGGTTTGGCGAACGGTGGATCACCAGCGTGTTTGACCTCTTTGAGGAAAACGTTCGCTACTTCTCCCCGCTGCTGCCGGAAGATCGCCAGGACGCCGGCACCCCAATGATGGATGGCGAAAGCCCAGCCCTGCACTATTTGAATCTGCAAAACGGCACGATTTGGCGATGGAACCGCCCCATCTATGACCCCTCTCAGGAGCAAGCGCACATCCGCTTGGAGAACCGCCTGCTCCCCGCGGGCCCAACACCGGTGGATATAGTTGCCGATGCCGCGTTCTTCTACGGCATGGTGAAGTACTTGAGTAACCAAAACCGGCCCGTGTGGTCCCGCCTGAGCTTCGAGGCCGCCACCAAGAATTTCTTCTCTGCCGCACGCCAGGGCCTGGGTGCAACGCTGCAGTGGCCGGTGCTCGGCGAAGTTTCCGTGCGCGAGCTCGTGGCCGAGCATCTGCTGGGCCAGGCTAGGCAAGGCCTCGAGGCGCTGGGGGTGGCGGAGGAGCTCATCGAACGATACCTCGGGGTAATCAAGGGCCGCGTAAGTACCGGGCAAAACGGCGCAACGTGGCAACTCCATGCCCTGGCGCAGCAGCCACCCACGGAACCTGAGACCCCGGAGCGCACCGCGGCAGTAGCAACTGTGCTACGCCGATACCTGGAGCTGCAATCCACCGGCGAACCGGTGCATACCTGGTCGCTGTAGGGCGCCTGGAAGAATATCGCATTTTATTCACCCGATTCCCGATCCTCAGGCTGCGCCTTCGCTCCCCCTTCCCCCTGGGCATGCTGCAGACCCGCTGCACGTGCTGAGGTGCGGCGTTTGGGGCGTCGGCACGCTTTGCAGCGCACGCCCGTAGGGTGGGAGGTCAACGCTCACCTATTTCAGACAGGAGCGAAGGCACATGATTACCTTCGAGGCAGTCTCCAAAATCTATCCCGACGGCACCGCCGCGGTGCGCAACTTCTCCCTGGACGTGCCCGAGGGGAAGATTGTGGCGATGGTCGGCTCCTCCGGGTCGGGGAAAACCACGCTGCTGCGGATGGTGAATCGCATGGTGGAGCCCTCGGACGGCGCCGTGCGGATCAACGGTAAGGACGTGCGTACCCAGAACCCCGTGGCGCTGCGCCGCAGCATTGGTTATGTGCTGCAACATGCGGGTTTGCTGCCGCATCACAGCGTTGCGGACAACGTTGCCACCGTGCCTGTGCTCAATGGGGTGCCAAAGCGCAAGGCCAGGCAGGACGCCCTTGAGGTGATGGCGCGCGTGGGTCTTGGGCCCGAGTTGGCCAAGCGCTACCCCGCCCAACTTTCCGGCGGGCAGCAGCAGCGCGTTGGGGTAGCGCGGGCGCTGGCAGCAAACCCGGAAATCCTCCTCATGGACGAACCCTTCGGCGCCGTTGATCCGATCGTTCGCCGCGAACTGCAGGACGAGCTCCTTCGCCTGCAGGCTGAACTGGGCAAAACGATCCTGTTTGTCACCCACGACATCGACGAGGCGCTACGCCTTGGCGACCACATCGTGCTCCTACAAGCCGGCGGACAGGTGGCACAACAGGGCACGCCAACAGAGCTTCTCACTGCCCCTGCAAACGATTTTGTGCGCAGCTTCATCGGTGCCGACGCTCCCCAACGCACCCTCCACATCACCGAGGTAGGGGGCGTTGCGGTGGCAGTCGATGGGATGGGCCGGACCGTGGGGCGGGTTGCTTCGGACGGGGTGGCACCGTGAGTGTCACCGGAATTGGCTGGCTTGCCGGAAACGTTAAGCATGTGCTGGAGCTCGCATGGGCGCACTTGTTGCTCAGCGTGCCGCCGGTGCTGCTCTCGGTGCTGCTCGCGGTGCCGTTTGGCTACCTGGCTCACCGCCGGCCGCGCTTGGGTGGGCCCATGTTGTGGGCGGTGTCCTTACTGTATGCCATCCCAGCGCTGCCGCTGCTGATCATCATTCCGATTGTGGTGGGCACTCCCCTGCGTTCGCAGGCAACCATGATTATTGCGTTGAGCGTGTACGGGTTTGCGTTGCTCGCACGGAGCGCCAGTGAGGCGTTTGCTTCGGTGGATCAGCACACACGGCAGGCCGCTGTGGCCATGGGCAACTCGCCACGCAGCATTTTCTGGCGGGTGGATCTGCCGCTGGCATTGCCAGTGCTCATCGCGGGGATCCGGGTGGTGACAGTTTCCACCATCAGCCTCGTAACGATCGGCGCCCTGATCGGCGTACCCAGCCTGGGCAATCTGCTCACCGACGGCTTCCAGCGCGGCATTGTGGCCCAGGTGATGACGGGCATCGTAGGCACAATCGTGCTGGCCATTGCGCTAGACCTTCTCGTACAGCTTATCGGGCGCTGGGCGACACCTTGGGCTCAGGTTCAGGTTGGGGTTGGTGCTGGTGCTGGTGCGGGCGCGGGTGTGGGTGCTGGTGCGGGTGCGAGCGATGGGAGCGATGGGAGGCACGAATGAATCTCTTTGCTCAAGCGCTGGATTGGTTGATGGAGCCCGCAAATTGGGCGGGCGCGGCGGGAATCTGGGCACGGCTTGGCGAGCATCTCCTGCTCAGCGCAGCCGCCGTCCTCCTGGCCGCGTGCATCGCGTTGCCCCTGGGTTTGTATGTGGGACACACTGGGCGCGGCGCGGGTGTGGTTGGCGCGATTGTTGGGGCGGCGCGCGCGATTCCCACATTGGGGCTGCTCACCCTCGCCGGGTTGTTCCTGGGGATCGGCGTTGGTGCCCCGCTGGTTGCGCTGGTGGTGCTCGCCCTGCCTTCGGTGCTGGCTGGTGCGTATGCTGGGGTGCAGTCTGCCGACGTGCGCAGCGTCGGCGCCGCCAAGGCCATCGGCATGACCGGGTGGCAGGTGCTTTCCCGGGTGGAGGTGCCTTTGGGGCTCCCCGTCCTGTTGGACGGGCTTCGGGCAGCGACGTTGCAGGTGGTGGCCACTGCTACCTTGGCCGCGTACACCGCTGACGTGGGACTAGGCCGCTTCTTGTTTAGTGGCCTGAAAAGCCGTGATTATCCCCTGATGCTCGCCGCCGCCCTGCTAGTTGCTTTCGTGGCTTTGATCCTAGAAATTGCGTTTGCCGCACTGCAGAAAACTGCGGCATCGAGGACGCAGAATCAGCAAAGTGAATCGAGGAAATAGAGATGAAGTTCCCCAAAATGTTGACGGCAGCCGTTATGATTTCTGCTTTTGGCTTGGCGAGTTGCTCTAATGGTGATCCACTGGAGAATGGCGGAAGCAGTGGGAGTGGTGGGGGTGAGACGATTGTGATTGGCTCACAGGACTATTACTCCAATGAGATCATTGCGGAGATATACGCGCAGGCTCTGGAGGGTGCCGGGTTTAGTGTGGACCGCCAGTTCCGCATTGGGCAGCGCGAGGTGTACGTTTCTGAGATTGAGTCAGGCGCGATTGATTTGTTCCCGGAGTATTCGGGGCCGTTATTGCAGTATTGGGCGCCTGATACGCAGGCCCGGAAATCTGAGGATGTGTACGCCGAGCTGGCCGAGGTAACTCCGGAGGGTTTGCGGGTGTTGGATCAGGCTGCGGCAACTGATCAGGACTCTTATGCGGTGACCAGTGAGTTTGCTGCACAGTGGAGTCTTTCAAGCATTGAGGATTTGGCTGGGGTATCTGTGCCCATGGTGTTGGGGGCGAATTCTGAGGCGGAGACGAGGCCGAATGGCCCTCGTGGGTTACGGGATGTGTATGGGATTGACGTTGGTTTCACCCCGATTGAAGATGGTGGCGGCCCGTTGACGGTGAAGGCGTTGACGGATAATCAGATTCAGTTGGCGATTATCTACACGGCGAGCCCTTCTGTGGTGAACAACAATTTGGTGACGCTCAGCGATCCACGCGGCCAGTTCCTTGCTTCGCATGTGGTGCCGGTGGCGAGTGACGACGTTTCGGATGAGGCTGCGGAAGTGGTGAACGCTGTTTCTGCTGTGTTGACTGAGCGGGATTTGATTGAGTTGAATGCCCGAAGTGTGAATGAGCAGACTGCTGCGTCTGTGATTGCCAAGGATTGGCTGGTGGCCAAGGGGCTGTAGTCAGTCCCTTTGAGAATCCCGCGATTGCCCCCGTAGGGGTGGGTGGGGGCGCCTGGCACGAGCTCACGCCAGTGCCAGTACCAGCGCCAATACCCTTGTTGCGGTGGCTTAGTAGTCCTCTTTTTGGTCCAGTTCCTCCTTTGCTGGGAAGTACCATCCGAAGATTTCGCGGAGGTTGTTGGCGTCTTCGCGAGCCCAGTTGCGCATGATTTCCGAGGCAAAGGAGATTGCGGTGACTGGGCTTGCTCCTGCTTGCACCATGCGGGTGATCGCAGATTCGTGTGCTTCTTTAGAGATGCCGCCGATGGCATCAACTACTGGATAAACCTTGTAGCCTTCGTTGAGCATGTCCAGTGTGGGCAAGGCTACGCAGACTTCGGTCCATAGGCCTGCGACCACCACGTGCTTCGCACCAGTGGCTTCAATTGCAGCGCGGAAATCTGCATCTTCCCAAGCGTTCACACCTGTGCGATCAATTTCTTCCTGGTCCTCTGGCAGGTGTTCCATGATCTCGGGAATGGTTGGTGGGTTTACTCCCATGTCCACGCCAACGGTGGAAACCACGATGGGCACTCCCCAACGCCGTGCCACCTCAGAAAGCACGCGGACGTTGAGTTCTGCTCGTTCGCGGGTCTTGGACTTGAGTGTATCCAGTTGGGTGGATTGGTAATCGATGAGTGCGATCACCGTGTTCTTCGGTGTGAGCAGGTGGTCGGCTTTTTGATCGCGGATTGGTTCTGGCGCGGTCTTCTTGGCGGAGGTGGTCATTTCCAGGTACTCCTTCTGATCCTGGGGGTTGGGGCTTGGTTTGGGGGTTCAGTTGTTGGCCCGAGCGTCGTGGCAGGCTACGCCTCTAGGTGAGGAACATCTTTTTGAGTTGGCTTCCTGCGATTCGCCCGGCGCGGTTGGCCCCCACAGTGGATTGTGTTGGCCCATAGCCCACCAGGTGGATCCGGGGGTCTTTGACTACTTTTGTGCCCTTGAGCTGGATTGCACCAAGCTCGTTTTGGAGGCCGAGGGGTTCGAGGTGCCGGATGGCGGGCTTGAATCCGGTGGCCCAGAGCAGGACATCGAGTGGGGTTTCGGTGCCGTCTTCTTCGATCACGCCGGTGGGTGTGATGCGCGTGAACATGGGTTTTCTGTTGAGCACGCCACGTTTCTTGGCGGCTCGTGCGTATGGGGTCCATCCGAGGCCGGTGTAGGAAACCACACTCCCGGTGGGTTTTCCTGCCTCCACGGCAGCAGTGACTTTGGCGATCACTTCCCTACCCGTGGTTTCCAGTTCAAATTGTTCTTTCCGGAACACCGGTTCACGCCGTGTGTACCAGTGGACAGTGGCCACGCGGGAGATCTCCTCAAGCTGTTGCACTGCAGAGATGCCTCCGCCGATGATGCCAACCCGTTGCCCGGCGAATGCTTCCAGTGAAACGTAGTCTTTAGTGTGCATTTGCTTGCCGAGGAAGGTTTCTTGCCCTGGGTAGTACGGCAGTGTGGGGTTGTTCCAGGTGCCGGTGGCGTTCACAATTGCTTTCGCCTGCCAGGTGCCGCTGGTGGTGGCGATCCGGAACCCCTCCTCGGGGTTGTGGTTGAGGTATTCCACGCTGTGCACTGTCACGGGCCGCTGTATGGCGAGTTGGTGGTGGGCTTCAAAATGGGCAAAGTATTCAGGTATTGCCACTTTGCTTGGCGTGGCGAGTTCAACGGTTGGCCTTGGGTAGCTTGGCAGGTCAAAGATGTTGTTCACGGTGGCCATGGTGAGCGATTCCCAGCGGTGCCGCCACGCCCCACCAGGGGCTTCCTCGGCGTCCAAGACAACGTAGCTTGGGGTATCTCCTGGCACTTCAAAAGCGTTTGCAAATCCTCGGTGTGCCAGGTGGTAGCCGGCGGATAGCCCAGCTTGGCCACCGCCGATCACTACTACGGTGGCCCTGTGGGTGAATTCGGTTTCCATTGCAGCTAACTCCTTGGGGCTTCGTGGTTGCTCAGGAGCTGCTCAAGTGTGGCTTCGAGTTGGGAGGGAGCCTGACATTCGCATTCCCCACCGCAGCAAGCGAGGTCTTTCGCCTCAACGCTCATTACTTGCAGGACTATGGCAAGCCAAGTTTCCGTCAGACTTTCAGGCAGGGTCCCCCGTTGTTTTGCTTCGCGTAGGCGCTCCTGGAGCGGAGCGTTTGCGCGTTGCCGCAGATGTTCGCATTGTTCCTCGGGGAGTTCAACGGCGGCAGCTTTGAGTAAAATGTGCACATCGCCGAGCGGTTTCCACGCTTCCAGCAGGTACGGGATAACTTCCGTTTCCTGAATGCGCTCCAGTTTGGCCACCCGATCCAGTGTGCAGGCTTCCACCAGGTCAGCACGAGTGCGAAAGTGCCCAATGAGGGTCATGCGGCCCACCCCGGCCGTCTTTGCAATTTCGCTTACCGACGCACCCGGGTGTCCGCGCAAGCACTGGACCGCCGCTGCCATAATCTTTTCCCGGTTCGCTCTGGCATCCGCCCTCTGGGGTCGAGCTGCCCGCTGCCCAGGGTGTCCGGCATCTCGGGCGCCACCGTCGCAGCCGCAGCCGGACGCACATCCGCAACTGCATGGCGTGGCTGTCGGAGATTCAGAAATAACAACCTGTGGTGCTGGAAGGATGTGCGCCACCTCAACCTCGGGTGAGGTGGATCGGGAGGAGGGCACGTCGGAGGGAACGCGTGAATCCATGACGTTTGTCTGCAACGGTGTCTCCGCATGTTCTGCGGCCTGGCCAGCTTGGGCACTGTTCACCTTTGTTGCCATCGTGCGCACTGTTCCTTCCTTTTCCACTTCCTGAAGTCTCTGCCACGCCATGCACTACACAGATGCTGTGCGAAGTTGATGGGTTCGGGTGGGAGTCTCAGCATGAGTTCCAGACGCCCGAAAAAACGTATTGCGTTGTATGAGTTAATCGTACTACACTCTAACCCGTACACAACAGTATGAGTTAGAAATAATCCCAACCCCTACCCCACTAGACACCTAGAAACTAGGCACCTGGAAACTAGGCATCTGGAAAGGAACCCACCATGATTGCGAACTACTCCGTTGCCGGTATGAGCTGCAGCCACTGCGAGAATGCCGTCCGGGAAGAACTGGAATCAATCACCGGCATCACAGACATCGCGGTGAGCGCATCCACAGGCACGTTGCAAATCACTTCCACCGAGGCGATCGCCGATGAACTGGTGCTCGCAGCAGTTGAAGAAGCTGGCTACACCGCAACCCGCACCTAACCTCCCCACCCCTGGGAAAGGCACGTTACTCATGAACCCAGCCCTAAAACTTATTGGCTTTTTCCTACTCCTAGCCGTGCTCTTTACATTGGCGTACTTCATCTCCGGAGCACTCATTCCCCAGGAGTGGGTGGAACAGTGGCAGGCGCCCACACCAATGCACCACTAGTCACCATTCGGCATTCTTTGCGGTAGCCTTTCGCACCCCATCCCCGACCCTCAACCTCCTGCACCTTCTCCCCCTTGGCGGTACCAATGACACAACAAGCAAGCACCCAGACCCTGCAGTCAGGGCAGCATTCCTCCGATGCTGCAGGTTCTCTCGATATACCTGCCAACCTCAACGAGGTGCACATTGACCTGGACATCGGAGGGATGACCTGCGCTTCTTGCGCAAACCGCATTGAAAAGAAGCTGAACAAGCTGGAGGGAGTATCCGCCTCCGTAAACTACGCAACCGAGAAAGCCCACGTAGTGGACACGGTTGGCACAAGCATGGACGAACTCATCGCCGTTGTGGAAAAGGCCGGATACAGCGCAGAGCCAATCCTTCCGAAGTCACCGGAACACACCGGCGATACGCAAAAGCCCAACACTGCGGCTGAACACCATGAATCCCGTGAAGAGCGCGAACTTGCACAGCTACGGCAGCGCATGATCGTGTCCATCGTACTATCAGTGCCTGTGATCTTGATGGCGATGGTCCCAGCGCTGCAATTCGACTTCTGGGGTTTCGCCTCGCTCACACTGGCAGCCCCCGTGATCGTCTGGGCTGGATACCCCTTCCACCGCGCAACGTGGCTGAACCTCAAACAGGGTGCCGCTACCATGGACACGCTCATTTCCGTGGGCACACTTTCGGCATTCCTATGGTCCCTATATGCGCTGTTCCTCGGCACAGCTGGCGACCGCGGGGTAACACACCATTTCAGCATCACCCTTGCCCCATCAGATGCCTCCAGCAATATCTACCTCGAAGTTGCGGCAGGGGTGATCACCTTCATCCTTGTAGGCCGCTACTTTGAAAAGCGCTCCAAGAAGCAAGCCGGTGCAGCTCTGCGGGCGCTCATGGAACTCGGGGTGCAACAGGCAACAGTACTGCGCGGCGGCACAGAAGTGACTATCCCAGCCGAGGAACTTCGGGTAGGAGACGAGTTCATCGCCCGACCCGGTGAAAAGATTGCTACCGACGGCACCGTGATCAGCGGAACTTCCTCTATTGATGCCTCAATGCTTACTGGTGAGTCGGTACCCGTGGACGTTCGCCCAGGCGTGGAAGTAGCGGGCGCAACGCTCAATGTTTCAGGCAGGATCGTAGTTCGCGCAACCCGCGTTGGTGCCGACACTCAGCTTGCACAAATGGCTGAACTTGTAGAACAGGCCCAGACCGGGAAGGCAGAAATCCAACGGCTCGCAGACAAAATCTCCGGAGTCTTTGTTCCAATTGCCATCGCTATCTCGGTAATTACCCTCGGTGCGTGGCTGGGTGCAGGATTCCCCGCAAGCGCAGCATTCACCGCGGCGGTTGCCGTTCTCATCATTGCGTGCCCCTGCGCACTAGGGCTTGCAACTCCCACCGCACTGCTGGTGGGCACCGGCCGCGGAGCACAACTTGGCATCCTCATCAAGGGCCCAGAAGTGCTAGAATCCTCCGGCAAGGTAGACACCGTAGTGCTGGATAAGACTGGAACCGTCACCACCGGAACAATGACCTTTGAACAGGTGATTGCTGCCCCCGATGTGGACTCACGTGAGGTCCTACACCGCGCTGGTGCGCTAGAAGCCTATTCCGAACACCCCATTGCGCAGGCCATCGCAAAGGCAGCGCGGGAGGAACAAGGCGAGCTGACCGCACCGGAAGACTTCCGCAATATTGAAGGCCTGGGCGTTGAGGCAACCCTTTTGGGAGAGATCGTGCGCGTTGGACGGCGCGCACTCATGGAGGACGCCGGTTGGCGTGTCCACCAAGAACTCGTTGAAGCGCAGCGCACCGCAGAACTCGCCGGCAAGACCGCGGTGTTTGTAGGTTGGGACGGCGCAGCGCGCGGTATTCTCACCGTCGCCGACCAAGTCAAATCCACCAGCACCCAAGCAATCAAGCTGTTCCACCAAATGGGACTCCACACGGTGCTGCTCACCGGCGATAACACTCAGGTGGCTCAACAAGTTGCCAAGGAGGTAGGCATTGACACGGTCTACGCCGAAGTGCTGCCCAAAGATAAGGTAGCGGCCGTCCAAGCACTACAAGAAAGCGGTCGCACTGTAGCAATGGTTGGCGATGGCGTGAACGACGCCCCCGCCCTTGCGCTCGCTGACCTTGGCCTTGCAATGGGCGCGGGTACCGACGCAGCTCGAGCATCCGCAGACATCACCCTCATGCGCAGCGACCTCCTCGCCGCGGCAGACGCCATTCGCCTCTCGCGGCGCACGCTGAGCACCATCAAAGGCAACCTCTTCTGGGCCTTCGCTTACAACACCCTGGCGATCCCATTAGCCGCCCTCGGTTTGCTCAACCCCATGCTCGCAGGTGCCGCAATGGCACTCTCCAGCGTCTTCGTTGTCTCCAACAGCCTCCGCCTGCGATCCTTCAAACCCGTGACACCCCACGGGGTATGATTTGAGGCGTTCATCCGCACCAGGTTCGCGCTAAGGAACATCATGCAGCTCAACCCCACCGAAGTGAAACCCTCCATCACCCGCCTCAAGCGAGCCCAAGGGCAACTCGCAGCAGTAATCCGAATGCTTGAAGAAGGCGAAGATTGCGAGGCCATCGTCACCCAACTTGCTGCTGTATCAAAAGCCATTGACCGTGCCGGATACACCATCATTGCCACCGGCATGCGCCAATGCTTCACCGAAGGCGGCACCGAGGGGTTCGATGCCGCCAAAATGGAAAAACTCTTCCTCAGTCTCAGCTAAGCACTACAGCAAAGCACTACGCCTGGGCCGCCACCTGCTGAGCCAAGCGCTGCAACAAATAGGGTTCCGTCCCCGCCAAGCCCACGGAGAGATACAACCGAATCCCCTCCGCGGGCGGCGGAGCAAGAACATACTGGGAAAGCGGAGCCACCGCCACACCAGCTTCGGCCGCCACCGCAGGAGGATCATAGGCGTTCAACTGGGCCACAGAATCCGTGGTGATCACGCTCGCAGCGGCCAGTAGGTCTGCGGCAAACTCCGCCCGCCCCACCTGCTTCGGACCCAAGGTGGCAACGTAGGCATCGGGGCGTAACCACTGCGTGCGCAACACTGGCGATTCACTGTTAGTAGCGAGGATTACCACATCTGCAGCCGCCACCGCCTCCTCCACACTTTCCGCGGAGACCACCGGAAAGTCATATTGCTGATCCAGCGCCTCAGCGACCCGGACCTTACGATCAGGGGTTTTGCTAAACAGCTTCACTTCGGTGATGGATCGCACCGCCTGCAACGCCCACAATTGGCCCTGTGCTTGCACACCAGAGCCAATCACCGCCACGCGAACCGAGCCCTTGGGTGCGAGTGCATCATGGGCCACACCACCTAGGGCTGAAGTGCGCCGAACCCCGAGCTCAGAGCCCACAGCGATCGCGCAGACTCTGCCCGTGTGATCATCAAAAGCAACTACCACCTGCTCATCCACGGGCAGCTCCAAGGTGCTGTACGCCCGAAAACCATAAGACTTCCCTGCGAACCGTCCCGCCGTGAACACCAGACCCCCAGCTCCCTCCCCCAATGCCGCATGCACACGCGGGGGCGCAGAAAGCGCGTCCTTCCCATGCGCGAGCACGGCTTCTCTCATCCACCCCACCGCATCATGCGCGTGCAGGTGAGCGCGGATGCCGGAGTCTTCAAATAACCTGAACCCAACTTGGTGATCCACCTGTGCCACTCCCACTTTTTCCACCGACCTGACCTTTCAGCACAGGGTACCGGAGACCAAGCAAAAGGCGGCGCGCAATCTCCACCAGGTAGGCGTTGCTGTATCAAATCCACTACCTCAGCAAGGAATGCTCGCTATGAATGAGCCAGTCCACAAGGGGCACATCCTGCACGTTGTGTCCAATGTATCTGCCTACGGCACAGACTCAACGCACCCTACTGGCCTGTGGCTTTCCGAACTTGTACACCCCTACCTGGCATTTGAAGCCGCGGGCTACGAGCAAATAGTGATGAGTCCCAAGGGCGGAACCGTCCCTCTGGAACCGCGTTCGCTGAAGTTCCCCACCTATGACCGCGCCGTCAAAACTTGGCACAACGACCCAGCACGGATGAAACTCCTTGAACATTCCACCGCGGCTGCGCAGATCGACCCGCACAACTTTGACGCCATCTTTTACACCGGCGGCCATGCAGTGATGTTTGACTTCCCGAATAACGAAGTTCTGCACCACATCACCAGAAGCATTTATGAAAGCGGCGGCGTAATTGCCGCAGTGTGCCACGGCTACTGTGGCCTTGTAGAAGTGGAGTTGAGCAACGGCAAACCTTTGGTGAGCGGCCGGTCCATCACGGGATTTTCCTGGATGGAGGAAAAGTTGGCGGGTGTGGCAAAGCTTGTACCTTACAACGCACAACAACGCGCGGAAGAGCAAGGGGCCCGCTACAGCAAGTCACGCATCCCTTTTGCCAGCTACACCCAGGTTGATGGCAGGATCGTGACCGGCCAGAACCCAGGGTCAGCGGCGGCTACAGCACACAAAACCCTGGAGGTGTTGGCTCGCCAGCAGTCCATGTAACCGCCCTCCCCCAACCACTAGATCCACAACCCCGCGATTGAAATCAGCACTTGAGATGCGCGCTGGCGCATTCCGCTGCGCTACGCCGCAGTCCAGGCCGGCCTTCAACCAGGTCGGGTACTGGGCATCATCCGTGTCTATCTGGCGATGGCGCACAAAGTGGGCACGAGGTGGACTCGCCCTCAAGGTCTGGAGTTCTCGCGGGGGGTGTTCCTATATAGGTTGTCAACTCCGTGGGTGAGATTGTTGGGGGTGTGAAGGGCTTCTGTTTTACTTCGGCGATGTTGTTTTCGGGCATGCTGAGGGGCCGATTGGGCTTCCTGCGCAATC
>NZ_JANIKD010000033.1 GCF_024580955.1 Corynebacterium sp. 122RC1
GGTGGGGCGTGTCACCGTCACCCCCGCATTGGGGCAGGGGTTGGGTGGTGGGAACAAAGGCCTTCCGAAACGCATTACTTGATATATCAACAAAAATTGTTTACTTCTTCGCCTTCAAGGAGGCCCACAATGAGTACCGCAACCCGCACCGCAATCATTGGCGTTGGCAACATTGGTTCCCGCCTTGCAACCCGCTTTGCACAGCACAATATCCCCATCACCGTTGCCGCAAGCAACCTTGAAAACGCTCAAAAGGTGGCGCAACAGTTGGGACAAAACGCCACCGCCGCCACCACCGAGGAGGCAATCGCCAACAATGACGTCATCATTCTGGCCATCCCCTTTGCCGCAGGTATCGAGCTCGTACAGCAATACCGCGAGCAACTCAGCGGCAAGACGGTGGTAGACCCCTCCAACAACATCGCTTTCGACGAGCAGGGCAACGCCCTCAACCTCAACCCTGAAGGTGTTTCCGCAGGCCAGCAAATGAGCAAGGCCTTGGGCGAGGGCGTGCACTACGTCAAGTCCTTTGGCACCATGGCCGCTGCCGAGCTGGAAAAGGATCGCGCTGATCACGGCGGTAACATCGTGATGCTCTACGCTACCGACGACGACGCCGCAGGCAACAAGGTTGCTGCGCTCGCCGAGCAGGCAGGGTGGGACCCCGTCAAGGCCGGCGGCGTAGATGACACCGCACGCATCGAGGTATTCGGTGACCTCCACACCTTCGGTGGCCTGCAAGACACCTTCCTCAACAAGGAGGAAATGCTGCAACGCATTTAGATCTCACCACCTGCGGCTGGCCTGGAGTCCTTTCGTTCCTTTCTTGCCAGACCCCACCGCGGGTGGTTTTTTCTGCGCTTTGTTCAGCAATTGCGCGAGTATCATTTTCGCCATGGATGCATCCCACACACCCTCCCACCAAGATGTGCTGCTGAGCCAAGAGGCGGTGGCGCACATCGAGGCGTTTCGCCAGCGCAGAGCAGCCCTGGTGCGCCCTGCCGACAAGCGCAGCACCGTGTTCGCCAGCCCAGCCGACCTAGTTTGGGGGTGGATAGCAGACCCTGAAGGTTTCCGCCGATTTGCTTCTGAACTGGGCTTTTCGGAGCAAGAATTGGCAGAAATGGTGGAAAGCTGGGAGTTCCAGGACCCGCCTTTTGTCCGGTTGATTGAGGAAAATAAGGCAAAATAGGCCCATGACCTACAGCGAAGATCTCAACAACGAAACCCCAGAGGACGCCATCACCGTCCTCAGCGAAGAACAAAGCCTTGAGCGCATGAAAACCCACAGCGTGGGGCGCCTGGTGGTGCGCCGAGCCAATGACATGGATATTTTCCCCATCAACTTCGTGGTGGACACCAACAACCCCTTCGCCGAAGACGGCACCGCGCTGTACTTCCGCACCGCGGAAGGCACCAAGCTGTTCACGGTAAACCTCAACGCCGACGTCCTCTTTGAAGTAGACGAGTTCCACGAGGGTGAAAACGCCTGGTCCGTGGTGGTCAAGGGCACTGCCGCACTGGTGAAAGACACCAACGAGGCAAACCACGCAGACACCCTGGGCCTCAAGCCTTGGGTGCCCACGCTGAAGTACAACTTTGTGCGCATCACGCCCAAGAGCATTTCCGGCCGAGCGTTCGTGCTCGGCGAAGAGCCAGAGCGCTATTAGTCTTGCGGGTTTTCGGTCCGCCACCAAGTATCTTGTGGTGTGACCGGCAGGTGGCGCTTGTGTTCGCCCACGCGCCACAGGTGTTCGATGCGTTTTTGGGCATCCTCGGAAATGGCTTTGGTGCCCTCAATGTACGAGTCGATTTCTTGGTAGGTCACACCGAGGGCGTCTTCGTCGGCTAGCCCTGGGCGCTGCTCCTCGAGGTCCGCGGTGGGCACCTTCTGCCACAGCGCTGCGGGCGCCCCAAGGTGCTCAAGAAGGGCGGCGCCCTGGCGCTTGGAAAGCCCGAATAGTGGCAACAGGTCTGCCGCGCCGTCGCCGAACTTGGTGAAGAACCCGGTGACGTTCTCCGCTGCGTGGTCCGTGCCGATCACCAACAGCCGCAGCTCGCCGGCCACCGCGTACTGCGCTACCATCCGCTGCCTGGCCTTGATGTTTCCCTTGTTGAAGTCGGTCACCCCATTCGCAGCCGCCCCCGCAGCCCCGCCGCCTGCCTCGATGAGTGCAGCGCTGACGGCGTCGCTCAGCGCAGTTGTTGCTGGCTCGATGTTGATGGTGAGTCGGTAGTCGGGGTTGATGAAGCTAAGGGCGGTTTGGGCATCGGCTTCGTCTGCTTGGATGCCGTGCGGGAGGCGGATGGCGTAGAAGTGGGCGTCGGTGTCTTCCGCGCGGAGCTGCTCACACGCGATCTGCGCGAGCCTTCCTGCCAATGACGAATCCTGCCCGCCCGAAATCCCCAGCACAAAGCCTTTCGTGCCGGTTGCGTGCAGGTACTCCTTGAGGAATCGCACGCGACGATTCACCTCTTCCTCCGCGCTGATAAACGCTTTCGTGTGCAGCTCGTTGATGATGTGGCGCTGCAGTTCGCCCAAATGATGGCCTGTGGTCACGGAATGCTCAGTCATGAGGTCATTCTAGGCGCGCGCAATAGGTTCCCGACGTCCCAAGCGCCCCAGCCTCCAAGATCTCCAGTGGGGTAGCGGGAGCGCAAGGCTAGGGGGGTTTGTGTTTGGGTGCCAATTGGGATAAGGTTATTCCTCGTGTCCTGACCATGTGTGCATGGGCGAAATGCCTGCCAATGAGGGCGCCTGCAGGGAAACTGCAAGCGCACAGCAATATGCATGGTCAAAAGTATTCATTAGTAAAGAAAGGAGCGCCCGATGAAGGTCCGTAAGTCCCTTCGGTCGCTGAAGAACAAGCCGGGCGCTCAGGTTGTGCGTCGCCGTGGCAAGGTTTATGTGATCAACAAGAAGGAGCCACGTTTCAAGGCTCGCCAGGGCTAATTCCGCCTTTGGTTTGCGTGCAGCGCCGCAACTGTCCGAAATGGCAGTGCGGCGCTGCACTTTTTTGTTAGTTGGGCTTGGGGTGGTTGGGGTGCGTTGGGGTGGTTGGGGTGCGTTGGTCGATAGCCCAAAGTCGATAGGACCCGTTTTTCCCCCAAAAAACCGCCGTCCTATCGACCAACGCACTGGCCTATCGACTTTGGGCTATCGACCAACGCCCAAAAGGCCCTCCCAAACCCAGGATGGCCCAGCCGGCCGCGTGGTGGCGTCGGTGGGGCGTCTTCGAGGCCCCACTGCGCCGCCTCAAAGGTTAAAGTTTCACGTCAAAGTTGAACACTTTATAACGAATTAATAACGGTCTTCCGGGGCGATTTTTGGTGAGCTGGGCAAACGCGGGGAAGTGGATCTGCTGATCTTCAGCCGTGAAATTACAAGGGTGGTAGTTGGCTCAACATGTAGGGCGCGCGCTTGGGTGCCAACTGGGAGTTTCAACGATGTAACTACTATATGTTGTGTCAGTTGCGGAAGTTAGGCCCAACGTATAGTGTCGTTTCTGTTCATCACAGCAGCTCCACCACACTGGTGAAATAAGAGTTATAGGGATAAAAATATGTCGATCACCGTTTACACCAAGCCAGCTTGCGTCCAGTGCAACGCAACCAAGAAGGCACTCGACCGCGCCGGTCTGGAATACAACCTGGTAGACATTAGCCTGGATGATGACGCCCGCGATTACGTCCTCGCCCTCGGCTACCTTCAGGCCCCTGTGGTGGAGGTAAACGGTGAGCACTGGTCCGGCTTCCGCCCAGAGCGTATCCGTGAACTCGCAACCCAGGTTGCGTAATTCATATCCCCAATGAAAAGTGCCCCAACGCATCGCGTGGGGCCATTTTTCAAGTGCGAGGCGTGCGCGGACCTCACGTTGCGGCACACAGTAAAAGCGCTGCAAGCGCTCGCAATCCGCAAACTCAGAACAATCGACCTTGAAGATTGGAACAACACCATGCTCGTGGTGTACTTTTCCTCAGCTACAGAAAACACCAAGCGTTTTGTGGAAAAGCTCGGCTTTCCCGCAAAACGGATCCCGCTGCACAAGCAGGATCCGCCGCTGATCGTGGATCAACCATACGTGCTGGTGTGCCCCACCTACGGAGGAGGAGCGTCCATCAGCGGAGCCAACACCAAGCCGGTGCCCACCCAGGTGATCCGCTTCCTTAACAACGAGCACAACCGGAGCCTCATCAAAGCGGTGATCGCCAGCGGCAATTCCAACTTTGGCACGGACTTCGGCAAAGCGGGGGACGTGATCTCCCAAAAATGCAACGTGCCCTATGTGTACCGCTTTGAACTGCTTGGCACTCAAGAGGACGTGGCAATTGTCCGCCAAGGCCTTGAGCAGCACTCCAAGGAACTCGGCTTGGAAGCGGCGTAGCTACCAGCCGCAACCATTGACCCCTCACAATCTTCCCCAGACTTCCCCACAAAACAGTAAGGACCCCGCCCATGATCCACGGACGCAACGTTGCAGAACCAGTGTCTCGTTCCGAGCAACTTGATTACCACGCCCTGAACGCGCTGCTGAATCTCTACGATGAAAACGGTCAGATCCAGTTTGATAAGGACCGTGAGGCGGCCAACCAATTCTTCCTCCAGCACGTCAACCAGAACACCGTGTTCTTCCACGACCTTGAGGAAAAGATTGACTACCTGGTTTCCAACAACTACTACGACCCTCAAACCCTCGAGCCTTACGAGTTTTCCTTCATCAAGGACCTGTTCAAGCAGGCTTACGCCCACAAGTTCCGTTTCCAAACCTTCCTCGGCGCGTACAAGTACTACACCTCCTACACGCTGAAGACCTTTGACGGCTCCCGCTACCTGGAGCGCTTCGAGGACCGCGTCTGCATGGTGGCCCTGCAGCTCGCCGCGGGTGACCAGGACCTGGCCCGCAACCTGGTTGATGAGATCATGACCGGCCGCTTCCAGCCCGCCACCCCAACCTTCCTGAACTCCGGTAAGGCCCAGCGCGGCGAGCCGGTGTCCTGCTTCCTGCTGCGCATTGAGGACAACATGGAGTCCATTGGCCGCTCCATCAACTCCGCCCTGCAGCTTTCCAAGCGCGGCGGTGGCGTGGCGCTGCTGCTTTCCAACCTGCGTGAGGCCGGCGCGCCGATTAAGAAGATTGAGAACCAGTCTTCTGGCGTAATCCCAGTGATGAAGCTGCTGGAGGATTCCTTCTCCTACGCAAACCAGCTCGGTGCCCGTCAGGGTGCCGGCGCGGTGTACCTCAACGCCCACCACCCGGACATCCTGAGCTTCCTGGACACCAAGCGTGAAAACGCCGATGAGAAGATCCGCATTAAGACCCTCTCACTCGGCGTGGTGATCCCAGACATCACGTTTGACCTTGCCAAGCGCAACGATGATATGTATCTGTTCTCCCCGTATGACGTGGAGCGCGTGTACGGCAAGCCTTTCGCGGACATCTCCATCACCGAGAACTACGAAGACATGGTGGAAGATCCCCGTATTAAGAAGCAGAAGATCAACGCCCGCGAGTTCTTCCAGACCATCGCGGAAATCCAGTTCGAGTCCGGCTACCCGTACATCATGTTTGAGGACACGGTGAACCGCGCGAACCCAATCGCCGGCCGGATCAACATGTCTAACCTGTGCTCGGAAATCCTGCAGGTTAATACCCCATCTGTGCTCAACGAAGACCTTACCTACGCTGAGGTTGGTGAAGACATCTCCTGCAACCTCGGCTCCCTGAACATCGCAATGGCGATGGATTCCCCGGACTTCGCGCAGAGTATTGAAACCGCGATTCGTGGCCTTACCGCGGTGTCTGAGCAAACCAGCATCGATTCCGTGCCTTCCATCCGCAAGGGCAACAACGCAGCCCACGCCATCGGCCTTGGTCAGATGAACCTCCACGGCTACCTTGGCCGTGAGCACATCTATTACGGCTCGGAGGAAGGCCTGGACTTTACCAACGCCTACTTTGCTGCCGTGCTCTACCAGTGCCTGCGCGCCTCCAACAAGATTGCCCGAGAGCGCGGCACTACCTTTGAAGGCTTTGAGCAGTCCAAGTACGCCACCGGCGAGTACTTTGACTCCTTTGATCCGGCCGACTTCCAGCCAACGACCGAGCACGTCAAGGAGCTGTTCGCCAACTCCACCGCCTACATCCCCACCGCTGAGGACTGGGCGCAGTTGAAGGCAGACGTAGCTCAGTACGGCCTGTACAACCGCAACCTGCAGGCGGTGCCGCCAACCGGCTCGATCTCCTACATCAACAATTCCACGTCTTCCATCCACCCAATTGCCTCGCGCATTGAGATCCGCAAGGAAGGCAAGATCGGCCGCGTGTACTACCCGGCGCCGCACATGGACAACGAGAACCTGGACTACTACCAGGATGCCTACGAGATCGGCTACGAAAAGGTGATTGACACCTACGCAGTGGCCACCAAGTACGTGGACCAGGGGCTGTCCCTCACGCTCTTCTTTAAGGACACCGTGACCACCCGTGACATCAACCGCGCGCAGATCTACGCATGGCGCAAGGGTATTAAGACCCTTTACTACATCCGCCTGCGTCAGGTTGCACTCACTGGCACCGAGGTTGAGGGCTGCGTGAGCTGCATGCTTTAACGGCGGCTCAACGGCGGCCTAACATCACCGCGCCGGGTAACTAGACCGAGCGTTCCACTATTGGAAACGCTCGGTCTAGTTGTTTTATGCGCACCCGCGCAGTTATTTTCAACTTGAAGAAAATAACCCCCGCCATCACAAATCCTCCGGCAGGCCCAATGGAACCTCCGCAAAAGCGGAGCGATTGGTATGCAGCGTTTAGACTGCTTAGTCTATAAAGGGCATTCAACCCAAGGCGAGGACAGGAAGTAGGCCTGAAAACGGAAGGAGGGCGGATCAGTGCAGGTGCGCAACGTTGTGTTACCCATCGCCGCCGCGGCGCTCATAGGGGTGTTTGTGGTGCCCGGAGGCTCTACCGACGAAGTTGGTGGCGCAGACATCTCTTTCGGCTCCCAGCACCTCAACCTGGTGGCCTACGCAGTGGCCAAGCAGGGCTTCGACGCCATCATCCCCGCCTACCGCGAGCACGCCGACACCGGCTTTGCCCAGTCCTACGGCGCCTCCGGCGACCAATCCCGAAAGGTGGAGCGCCGCGTGCCGGCGGACATCGTGAACCTTTCCGTGGAGCCAGACGTCACCCGCCTGGTTCGCGCCGGGGTGGTAGAGGAATCCTGGCAGGACAACATCCCCGGCGATGAATCCGGCAAAGCCGTGCCCTTCGGCTCGGTGGTCACCTTTGTCACCCGTGAGGGCAATCCCCTAAACATTCAAACGTGGGATGACCTGCTGAATGTGGAGGTGATTTCTCCCAACCCGGCGTCGTCGGGCTCTGCAAAGTGGAACCTCCTCGCCCCGTATGCGGCGTGGTTTTATGCAAAGCAGGAGCAAGGTGGGAGCCTCCAAGAGGCGCACGAGTATGCGTCGGAAAAGCTCACGCAGTTGATCGGCAACTCCTTCCGCCTGCGTCCCAAGTCCGGGCGCGAGGCCACCTCCACCTTCGAGCAAGGCCAGGGCGACGTGCTGCTTTCCTACGAAAACGAGGCGATCCTGCTGGCCAACTCCGGCGCGAGCATTAGCTACCTCAACCCCGCGCAAACGTTCCGCATTGAAAACCCTGTTGCAGTAGTGGGGATCGGGGAGGAGAAAAACCCCGAGGCAATCAATTTCCGCGACTACCTGTTCACTCCGGAAGCGGAGCAGGTCTGGCAGCAGCAGGGATTCCGGCCGGGTCCGGCACTATTTCACGACGTCACCCTCCCAGCGCCATTCGCACCTTTTGATGTTGCCTATTCCATTGATGATCTCTCCAGGTCATTCCAGCAGCTTGCAAAGGAGAACCCGGCGCTTGCCCAGCAGTACAACCTGGACGGCAAATCGGGGTGGGCCATCGTGGACGCGCTGCTGTTCCAGCGTGCGGAATCCGGCGGAGGCGCCACAGACGGCGTGATTACCAAGATCTACAGGGAGGCGCTATGACCACGTTGAAGTTGCGCGCAAACACCAGTACTAGGACAAATGCGACCGTCGGACTCGCAACACTTTGGCTGAGCGTGCTCGTCCTGCTGCCGCTCGCCGCCTTGACCACCGAGGCTTTCACCGCAGGCGGGATCACCGGCTTCACCCAGGCCGTCACCGCCCCGGACGCGCTGGCGGCGCTGCGGATCACGCTCACCGTCTCCGTGATCGTTGCGCTGATTAACGCGGTGTTCGGCACGCTCATCGCGTGGGTGCTGGTGCGCGATGACTTCCCGGGCAAACAGATCGTGAACACCCTCATTGATCTGCCCTTCGCGCTGCCCACCATCGTGGCGTCGCTGGTGCTGCTCTCTCTGTACGGCCCAGATTCGCCGCTCACGTTGAACGCCACCCAGCCGGCGCTGGTGCTTGCGCTGACGTTTGTTACCTTGCCCTTTGTTGTGCGCGCGGTGCAGCCGGTGCTCATCGAGCTGGACAGGGATGTAGAGGAGGCCGCCGCCAGCCTCGGCGCAAACAACCGCATCATTTTCTTCCGCATCGTGCTGCCCGCCCTGCTGCCGGCGCTGCTTTCTGGTTCCGGCCTTGCGTTTGCGCGTGCGATCGGGGAGTACGGTTCCGTGGTGCTGATCGGCGGTAACATCCCTGGGCACACCCAGGTGGCCTCGCAGTACATCCAGGAACAAATTGAATCAGATGTGCCATCGGCGGCCGCCGCTGTGTCCGTGGTGCTGTTGGCCATCACCTTTGTGGTCCTCATTGCGTTGCGGAAGGTGAAGTAAATGCAGCTTTCACGCACCTCAACACTGGTATTGCGGACGATCGCGCTGGTCTACCTGGCGGTGCTCGTCGTGTTGCCCATTGCCACGATCCTGTACCGCACCTTCGCGCCGGGCTTGGACGAGTTCTGGGCGTGGATCACCACCCCCGCGGCGATCTCGGCGCTGCAGACCTCGCTAATCATCGTGCTGATCACCGTACCGCTGAACGTGATTTTTGGCGTGGTGGTGTCTCTGGCGCTCGCGCGCGGCGAGTTCCGGGGCAAGCGCCTGCTGCACGCCGTGGTGGATCTGCCGTTTGCGGTCTCGCCGATTATCGTGGGCGTTTCCCTGATCTTGCTCTGGGGCTACGACGGCTGGTTCAGCAAACTCACCGGTGGCCTGTTTGGCCAGCTCCCGATCATTTTCCACCTGCCGGGCATGATTATTGCCACCATTTTTGTCACGCTGCCGTTCATCGTGCGCGAGGTGGAGCCGGTGCTCCAGGAAATCGGCACTGAGCAGGAGGAAGCGGCCTCCACGCTGGGTGCAACGTGGTGGCAAACCTTCTGGTACATCACCCTCCCCGCGATCCGCTGGGGCCTCACCTACGGCGTGGTGCTCACCGTGGCCCGCGCACTGGGGGAGTTTGGTGCGGTGATCATGGTGGCCAGCAACTTTGGCGGTGGCGGCCAGACGCTCACCCTGCTGGTGCATTCCCGCTACATCGACGACCACAATGAATACGGTGCCTACGCTGCGGCGACGCTGCTGATGGGCGTGGCCGTACTCGTTCTTTTGGCAATGACCGCAATCCAACAGCGCAGGAAGCACTAGAAAGTAACTGAGGCAGGCAAGCATCATGCAGATCACCGCAAAAAATCTGAACAAACAGTACGGCGACTTCAAAGCGTTAGACAACGTATCCCTCGAGATTCAGGAGGGCTCGCTCACAGCGCTGCTGGGTCCATCAGGCTCCGGGAAATCCACGCTGCTGCGGGCTATCGCGGGCTTGGATCGCCCGGATTCTGGGCAGATCATTATCGACGGGCGCGACGTCACCAACGTCTCACCGCAGGAGCGCGGGATCGGCTTCGTGTTCCAGCACTATGCGGCGTTTCGCCACATGACAGTGCGGGACAACGTGGGCTTTGGTTTGAAAATTCGTAAGCGCCCCGCCGCGGAAATCGACGCCAAAGTGGACGAACTGCTGGGCATCGTGGGTTTGGCTGGATACCAAACCCGATACCCGGATCAGCTTTCCGGTGGTCAGCGCCAGCGCCTGGCCCTGGCCCGAGCCCTGGCTGTGAACCCCAAGGTGTTGCTCCTCGACGAACCCTTTGGCGCCTTGGACGCTAAGGTTCGCGATGACCTGCGTCTGTGGCTGCGCAGGATGCACGAGGAGTTCAACATCACCACGGTGTTGGTCACCCATGACCAGCAGGAGGCCCTCGACGTTGCGGATCAACTGGTGGTGCTCAATAAAGGGCGCATCGAACAGGTGGGCAGCCCCAACGAGCTGTACGACCACCCCCAAACCGAGTTTGTGCTGGGCTTCCTCGGCCAAGTCACCCACCTCATGGGCAAAGTGGTACGCCCCCATGACATCCGCCTAGGCCGCAACCCTGTGCTGGCCACCCCGGAAAACGAGGTGGCGGAGACCTCCGTGATTCCCGTGGTAGTGGACCGAGTGGTGCACTTGGGCTTCGAGGTGCGCGTAGAGCTCCACGACCAGCGCGACGGTGAGGAAGTGGTTGCCCAAATCACCCGCGGCGACGCCCTTGCGCTCAACCTCCACCCAGGCGACACCATCTACGCCCGCGCCACCCGCCCGGCGTCATTGGTGGGTGAGGGGTAGGGCGCGGGGCTGGGTTAGGTGCTTGGTTTGGGCTTGTTTTGGCTTGTTTTGGCTTGTTTTGGGCGTAGGTCGATAGCTCAAAGTCGATAGGACGCCGCGTTGGTCGATAGGGCAGCGGATTCGGGGAAAATCGGGTCCTATCGACTTTAGGCTATCGACCAACGGGTCCTATCGACCAACGCAACAGCGCGCCCCTACGCCCACGTCC
>NZ_JANIKD010000034.1 GCF_024580955.1 Corynebacterium sp. 122RC1
CCGTTCGACTTGCATGTGTTAAGCACGCCGCCAGCGTTCGTCCTGAGCCAGGATCAAACTCTCCACAAAAAACAAGAAAAAACATTCCTTGCAAACATTGTTGGAAAGCCCAACAACTGGCAAAAAAATAAACAATGCGTGTGAGGCTCCGACGAGGAACAACCCCACACACAAAAAACAGTTTCAAGCTACAGTATTTTCACAAGCAAGCCACACTTGCCCGGTCAACACCACAACACAAAACCAAAAAAACAAATAGTACAAAAACAAAAAATATTTTAAGTACATTGGCACACTATTGAGTTCTCAAACAACCACCACACACCCCAGCAACCAACCCACAACAAAAAAGGGGAAAGCCGCCAAAAGCAGTGAAAAAGGTTTCGCCAACCGCATGTTTTCCTCCCGCCAACACTTCACCAAACACAAGGGTGAAGGGGCGCTGTCGGTCGCGGCGACTCACATAAAGTTACACACAACCAACCAACAACACAAATTCGCTGGTTAAACCGTACTTTTGCGCACCATTTGCAACATGCAAATCACGAGCAACTCGCATACCGTCTGGCACACCACAACCGCCGGGGTCATTGGGCCCGGTGCAACGCTCATGGCAATGGGCAGCACAACCAGGGAGTTGCGGGTCATGGCGCTCATGGCAACTGCGCGGCGCCGCACCAAAGCGAGACCACTCCAGGCCCCCACTGCCCCACCAAGCAGGTAGGCGGCAAGCGCGAAACCTACATAAAACACCGCCAGCGGCGGTAAATCATCAGATTGTGTGATCGCGCCCCCATAGCCCGCAGCGATGCTGCCGAGCACAAGCCACATGGCTGGGTCCATGGCTTTCTGCGCCGCCACCAACCATTGAGGATTCAACCTGCGCACTGCCCACACCACGCATAGGGGAAGCACCAGGAACACCAGCGCAGCGTGAAGGATCGGCCAAAGCCCCACTGGGCTGAGCTGTAATTCCCATTCCGCGCCAACAAGCAAACCGAAAACGCTCAGCCACAAAGGCACAGCCACCACTTGTCCCAGCAACAGCAATGGGGTTGCGCGCAGGAGCTGGTGATAAGCCGCACCGGCTAGCTTGCTAAAGGGCACTACGTAATCGATGCAAGGTGCTAAGAGTACAAGGAGTGCGGGCAAAAGCACGGCGGTTGGCAAGTCCACGATCCCCTGCCCTACAACAAGCAGCACCGCAAGCAGCACTGGAACTCCCAGGAAATTTGCCACCGCGAGCGCGCCAAGGAACCTGGAAAACCCTGGGCGCGGGTGCGCGTCGGCAGGCAATGCTGCAAAGGTGAGCACCATGAGGAGGAACAATGCAGGGGCCACCACCCCTTGCACCGCTAAGGCTCCCGCCATCGGCAATACCTGCGCGAGCAGTAAGCCAATGGCTACAGCGGAGAGGTAACCGAGGGCTTGCGTCATGCGTCTAGTGGTAGCACGCGATGGGGCCGGTGGGACCTTCGATCACCTTAATGTCTGTGTTGAAGATGGGAGTCAGGATTTCGTCACGCATGATTTCGGTAGGGGTGCCGAACTCCACTACCTTGCCGTCTTTGACCGCGCAGATGTAGTTGGCGTAGCGGGCGGCGAAGTTGATGTCATGGAGCACCACAATGATCGTGCGGCCGAACTCCTTCGCGGCCAGCTCGAGGTGGCGCATCATTTCCACGGAGTGGGAGATGTCTAGGTTGTTGAGGGGCTCGTCTAGGAGCACGTAGTCCGTTTCTTGGCACAGCACCATCGCCACATAGGCGCGCTGTCGCTGCCCGCCGGAGAGCTGATCAAGGTAGCGGTTTTCCAGTTCGCGCAGGTCAAGGAAGTCAATATACTTCGAAATGATTTCCTCATCGGCGCTCGTCAGGCGCCCCTTTGAATAAGGGAAGCGACCAAATCCCACAAGCTGGCGCACCGTGAGGCGGGTGATGAAGTGGTTTTCCTGGCGGAGGATGGAGAGCACTTTCGCAAGGTCTTTACTCTTGGTACTGCTCACATCGAAGCCCGCTACGCTGATCGCACCTTCATCAAGGTCCAGCAGGCGGCCGATGAGGGTGAGCAACGTGGACTTGCCTGCGCCATTGGGACCGACCAGCGCCGTGATTCCACCACTGGGGATTTCCAGTGAAACCGGCCCAATGTGCACTTCATCGTTGTAGTTCTTGGCAACGTCTTGGAGCTTGATCACAGTCGGCCCTTTCGCAGGATCACAATAAGGAATACGATGCCGCCCACCAGCTCGATGATGATGCTCACCACGCCCTGGGCATGGAACACATGATTCATTACAAAGTAGCTGGCGGTGAGCACAAAGAAGCCAATAGCAAAGGCCATTGGGAAGATGAAGCGGTGGTCATAGGTGTTCGCCGCTTGGTAGGCCAGGGTGGCAACCAGGAAGCCCAGGAACGTCATCGGGCCAACAAGCGCGGTGGAGGTAGCCATCAAGATTGACACCATGACCAGGATGAAGACGGAAAGTCGCTTGTGACTGAGGCCCAAGTTCGCGGTAGCTTCGCGCCCCAGCGAGAGCACGTTGAGCGCGCGGGAGGCCAGGATAATCGCGCCACCTGCCAGCACGATCAGCGGGATTGCAATTGGGTAGTATTCCGCATCCGCGTTGTTCACGGAGCCAAACAGGCGTGCCGTGAGAACATCAAACTCACTTGGCGTGAGCAGGCGCTGCATGAACGTGGAGATGGACCCCAAGCCGCCACCAATCACGATGCCCACCAACAACATGGCGTGCATGTTCGCGGTTCTACTAGTGAGGAGCCAGGAATACAACACCAGTGAGAGTCCCACCATGAGCAGCAGTTGCACCACGAACATTTCCAACGTCCGAGCGTTTGTGAGTCCCACCGCGCCGAAGAAGAAGATGGTAGAAGTGTGAATCACGCGGTACAACGCCTCAAAACCCATGATCGAGGGCGTGATAATCCGATTGTTCGTTACCGTTTGAAACGCCACAGTAGCTATGGCCTGGCAGAACGCCACAATCACCATTGCTACCACTGCATTCATGCGGCGCTCCGCAATCAGCCAGAACTGCCTGGTGCCAAAGGGCATAGGGTTGCCGTACGCCAAAAGGCCGAACGCACAAAGCAGGCCAATTGCGATCATCGCACTCAGCATCAAGTAGTAACGGCGATACTGAACTGCGGACTGGAAGGCGCCGGAACGACGCGCACCGGGCGCTTCGCTGGACGGCGTCGGCACGCGGGTATCCGCTGCAGGAGAAGAGGGGGAGGCGAGTTTAGCCATTGCGGGTTTGCCTCACAATCAAAACTACGAACACCACTGCACCTACGATGCCCAGGATCACTGACACCGGGATCTCGAAGGGGGCATTAATGGTGCGGGCCAGCAGATCACAAATGGTGACCAGGGCAATGCCTGTGAGGCACACCCACGGGAGGTTGGAACGCAGGTCATCACCGCGGATGATGGAGACGAGGTTTGGCACGATCAGGCCCAGGAATGGGAGGTTGCCCACCACAACTGTGACCACGCCCGTTGCCACCGCAATCAGGCTGGTTCCGATGATCACCATGCGCTGGTAGTTCACACCAATGCTGGTTGCCACCTCTTCACCGAGGCCGGTGGCGGTGAGCCTGTCCGCGAAGATAAACACCGCGATTACCACGGCGAGCACCACCCAAAGCACCTCGTACTGGCCTTTGTACACACTCGTGAAGCTGCCCTGAAACCAGATTCCAAGAGACTGCAGCATGTTGGTTTGCAGCGCGAAGAAGGTAGAGACTGCGCTGACCACGGCACCGAGCATGATGCCGATAATGGGGACCACCAGTGAAGTGCGCAGGGAAACGCGGCGGAGGAAGAGGAAGAACACCATCGTTCCCATGAAGGCGAACAGCACCGCTGCCACCATGCGGTCCAGCACGCTAGCCGCCGGGAACACCACCATGCACAGCAAAAGGCCCAAGCCCGCCCACTCCGTAGTACCGGTGGTAGTGGGTTCTACAAAGCGGTTTTGGGTGATGAGCTGCATCACCAGGCCAGACATCGCCATCGCCGCACCCGCGAGCACCAATGCAATGGTGCGCGGAACGCGGGTGATGCCGAACATGTTGAGGCCATCTTCCGCCTGGAAGATGTCATACTGCCCCACCAGCAACGAAGCCGCGAGCAGCGCAATCACCGCGATGGTAGCTGCGATCAGCTTGAAGTCCCAGAGCTTGGGGCGGGTCACTGCGTGCGGCGCGGTGGCACCATGCGCGGCGACATCCGCCGTTGCCGCCGCCGATATTGGTGCCTGGGCTTGTGCCGAAGCCGGTGATGGAGGTGGTGGGGTCATGTGGTGACCTTTGTTCGGTGTGTTATGGGTGTTGTGGCTTTCACGCCGAAAAGGGATCGCGGTGCCAAGGCGCACTTTCTGGGCGCGGTGGAGGCACTGGGCGATCCCCTTCTCACAGGGCAAATCCCACAAGACGAATGCGGGCTGTGTGAGCGGTGTTAGCTATTTGCCTGCTCGAAAGCGTCAGCGATCTGGTTGAAGATCTCGGTGTAGGTGATGATGGACTCGTTAGTGTAGGTGTCTGCTGGAGCAAGCACCACGCGGTTGTCCTGAACTGCAGCAACGTTCTGCAGCGCTGGGGAGGCTGCGATCACGTCCAGAGCTGGGGTGTAGCCTTCCTCGGTTGCGGCAGAGGTTGCGCCGTCGCGGTCCAGAACGAAGATCCAATTAGGGTTGGAGCCGGCGATTGCCTCCACGGAGATGTCGTCACCCTCGTGGTTGGAGGATGCGCCTTCCACCTCCAGAGCTGGGGTGAGGTTGAGGATGTCAAACACTGGGCCGAAGGTGCGGCCGACGGATGGGGCGATGTAACCAACCTCGCCGCCGGAGACGTTCACGGCCATCACGGTGTCTGTGCCGTTGTATGCCTCCTGGGCGCGGGCGATTGCGGCGTCGAGGGCGTCGGCCATTTCCTTAGCCTCGGCCTCCTTGCCAAAGATCTTGCCCAGCTCGGTGACTTGGCGCTTGAGCTCGTCTACCAGTGGCTCGCCTTCGCGTGGCTCAAGGTCGATGATTGGCACATCGGGATTGAGGGTCTTCATGTCTTCGTAGTACTGGGAGAAGCGCTGGCCAGAGATGATGAGGTCTGGCTCGGCGGCAACCAGAGCCTCCAAGTTTGGCTCACGGTGGGTGCCCAGATCAACGATTTCCTCGTTGCCCTTGATGCCCTGAACAGTTGCAGGGACCAGAGTCTTTGGAGCGGCCACCACGTTCACACCCCAGGCGTCCAGGATTTCAAAGGTGCGGTTGTCCGTTGCGGCAACGCGCTGAACTGGGGTGGTGATCTCCACGGTGCCAAAGTTGTCTTCCACCGTCACAGTGGAGGTTGCTGCGGAGGATGCAGAAGCAGAGGCGGTGTCAGCGGTTTGGGTGCTGTTGTCTGCGCTGCTGCAGCCAACCAGGGCGATGCCAGCGGCGATTGCCATAGCGGAGATCTTGATCAAAGGTGAAGCCATTGCGAGTATTATCTCTTCCTCATTCGGATGCACCGCCACACTTCAGTTACGGCGCACAGTGCTTTTGGAACCAGCCCCAAGAAGTTAGGGCAGCTATACCTACGCAAGGCAACTTACCCAGCCAGACCTAAGTTAGGCAAGCATAATCAACAATTTTCACAAGATTTTTGTGGCGAAAATGGAAAAACCGCACGCCACAGGCTCCTTCAATGACTTCGCCCCCACCCCACCCCCGTCCTAGCAAACCTGCTCATGCAATCCCATTAGTGCAATCCCATTAGTGCAATCCCAGAACCGCGGTAGCAATGCTGAAGTACAGAACCAGGCCGGTGGCGTCGCAGAAGGTGGAGATAAATGGGTTAGAGAACACCGCTGGATCAGCACCAATTTTCTTTGCGATGATTGGCATGAGCCCACCCACGCACGCGGCCATGGTGCACACCGCCAGCAGCGTCAGGCCCATCACCACCCCGATTCCCATGCCGTACACGAGCCCAGCAATGACAAAGCCGACGCCGCCAAGCACCGCACCGAGGGTGGCACCGACGCGGAGTTCACGCCAGATCACTTGCGGGAGATCGCGCACACGCACTTCACCCACGGCAAGCGCGCGGGTCACGGTGGTTGCGGCCTGATTGCCGGTGTTGCCGCCAGTGCCGGTGAGGAGTGGGATAAACAGGGCGAGGACCACCACTTGGTCCAGCTTGTCCTCGAAAATCTCCAACACCTGCACGGTGAGGATGGCGGAAACGGCGAGCACGATAAGCCACACGATGCGCGACTTCACGATGTGCAGGATGGATGAGGAAAGGTATGCCGCAGCCAACGGCTCGGCGCCGCCGGAGCGCACGGCGTCTTCGGTGTCTTCCATTTCCACGATGTCCACGGCGTCGTCGTGAGTGAGGATGCCCACCAAACGGTGTTCCTCGTCCACGATCGGCATCGCAATGAGGCGTTCGTCGAGGAAACGCCTGGCTGTAGCTTCGCGCGGGTCCGTGGCTTTCGCATAGATTGCTTTGCCTGAAACATCGCGCACCAAGGCATGCGGGTGCGCCCCCATGAGCGCCCGGAGACTTACCGCCCCGCACAGTTTGCGCTGCCCCTCCACCACCGGCAGGAGGTAGATGGTTTCAAGGCCATCGAGCTGAGCGCGCACCACATCTAATGCCTGTTCAACGGTGGAATCCGCCGGGATGCCCACCACTTCCGGTGACATGTAACGCCCGATCGCATCTTTGGGGTAACCAAGAACCGTGGCCGTCATGTCCCGTTCGGCGGGGCTCAGCCCCACCATCACGCGGTCCACAACTTTCGCAGGGAGCTCGTCAAAGAGCTCCGCGCGGTCATCCGGGTCCAGGTCTTCCACCACCTGGAACACTTCACTGGACTGCAGCAGACCGATGAGACGTGCCTGACTTCCGGGCTGCAAGTCCTCGAAGACGTCCAAAGCGCGGTCTTTGCTCAGGGAGCGGTAGAGCAACGCGGCCTGCTCCCCCGGCAAGGAGTTGATGAGGTAGGTAATCGCACCGATGTCCAGGGCGTTGGCCACAAAGCCCATTTCCGCCAGTTCGTCTTCACTACCCCCTGCACCCTGGCCAAGGCTCTTGAGGTATTGCTCAAGTTGGGTGAGGTGTTGATCGCTCATTGGGTGCGTTCCTTTTGTGGTTCCTTTTGCTCGCCTACTTCCTTACGTGACTGCGGCACCGATGCGCGTCGGATCCGCACTTTATTGGGGATGTATTCCCGTTTGAGGATGGTCCACTCTGCGTCTTGGTAAAGCCGCCACCCTTTCCAATAGGCGAGGATGGCCATCGCCGAAGCCAATGCGGAGGAAACAATCATGCCGATGGCGTTGAGTTCGAAGTGGTGAAACACCACCATTGAGGCAGCACCTAGAACCGCAGGCACTGCATACAAGTGGTTACCTCCAAAAATAGAGGGCACTTGGCCGGAGGCGATGTCTCGGATCATGCCCCCTCCAACTGCTGTGAGGACACCGAGGAAGATCGCGCTGGCTGGTGGCATGCTGTAGGCCAATGCCTTCACTGAACCCGTCACGGCCCAGACGCCAAGTACAACGGCGTCGGCATGAACTTTGAGCAATTCCCACTGCTTGCCACGGAGGTTAATCAGCAACGCGATGGCCGCGCCCGCCAGGGCTAACAGGAGGTAGTTGGGGTTTTGGATTGCGGCGGCGGTGCCGCGTTGCATAAGCATGTCACGCACCATGCCGCCACCGAGGCCGGAAAACAATGCCAAGAAGAAAAAGCCCACAAAATCAAAGTTGCGTTGACGCGCAATTGTACCGCCGATCATGGCGTTCAGTAGCACACCAATGAGGTCAAGGATTTGGTAGAGATTCCAAATCTGTGGGTCCACTTGAAGCATGGATTTCAAGATAGCAGCGCGCTGCCCAACTCACAGAGCTCAAGCAGGTCCGGTGCAGATTCGGGGCGCGCACCTCGTGCAGCTATCCGCGCAGGATTTTCTCCATGGCCTTGCCCTTGGCGAGCTCGTCGATGAGTTTGTCCAGCATCCTCACCTTCCGCATGGTGGGATCGGGTACTTCCTGGACTTTCACTCCGCACACTGAGCCGCCAATGAGTGCTGCGGAAGGAGGCAACGTGGCGGCGTCGAAAAGCTCCTGAAAACTGCTGCCCGCGGTGATGTGCTGCTCAAGATCCTGCTCGCTGAAACCGGTGAGCCAGCGGATGATCTCCCGAACTTCGGCCTCCGTGCGACCTTTGCGCTGGGCTTTTTGCACGTACAGCGGATTGACATCCGCGAACGGCATAGCTAGGATCTTGTGGGTCATGCTGCCACGATAACCGTCACATCGGCGTTGGGGCAGCAATTTTTTGTGTGTTCTTCAAGAAGCGAGTGTTTATGCGCACCTCCCCAACAACGGCATGGCTGTACCTTGCCTCCGCTGGCCTTTCCATGTTTGGCAACTCCGTGGCGGGCATCGTCTGGCCATGGCTCGTCCTGGAGCGAACCGGAAACCCGCAGGCAGCGGCGATTGTTGCGGCGGCCATCGCCATCCCCTCACTGATTTTTGCCTACTACGGCGGCAACCTCATCGACTCCCTGGGGCGCAAACCCATGTCCGTGGCCTCAGACATCATTTCGGGGTCCTCCGTGGTGGGTGTGATCATTGTGGACCATCTCACCGGACTCAACCTCACTTGGTTCATCATCCTCGGCATCGTGGGCGCGCTCGGTGACATCCCCGGTATGTCCGCGCGCGCAGCCCTCATCGGCGATGTTGCCAAAGCCTCCGGCCGCACCATTGCCCAGCTCAGCGGCATCAACCAGGCGATCATGGGCATCAGCTTCCTCGCCGGGCCAGCACTCGCCGGCTTCCTCCTCGCGGCGCTGGACATCACACAAGTCCTCTGGATCACCGCCGGCTGCTCTCTCGCTGCCGCCGCGCTCACGGCGATGTTGCGCCTGCACTCTCACAGCAGCGAAGGTTCTGAAGGCACGCGTTCCGGAGGCTCGCTTTCCGACGGCACCGCGCCGGCGGATGCCGCGCTTGATTCCGCTGCCACGGCTGGTTCTAGCCCTGTGGCCGCTCCTGTTGGGGCGCCAGGAGTGGATTCCCCAAGCCTGGATGGGTTTGCGGGCTGGAAGAAGGCGCTGAGTTTCCCCGTGATGCGGCTGCTCGCGCTGGACTCCCTGCTCGCAATGATGCTGGTGGTGCCCTACCTTTCCGTACTCATGCCGGCGCATTTCCAGCAGGCGGGTGCGCCACATTTGCTGGGTATGGCGATGTCTGGCTACGCGGTAGGAATGATGATCGCAGGTATCGCAGCCACTCGTCTGGTGAACCATGAACGGCTGACCTGGATTGTGGGCATGACCTTCTACATTCTGGGTTTTGGGTTCATGGGGTGGCTAGAAAACTCCATCGCGGTGATCGCTGGCATGGTTGTTGCCGGCCTTGGCGGCGGCGTGCTGAACCCATTGCAAACTGTGCTAATTACTGAAACCGTTCCGGAGGAAATCCGTGGCCGGGCGTTTTCCATCTTTATGGCGATCAGCCAAGTTGCGGGCCCGATCGGCTTGGCTGCAACGTCGTTATTCTTGGGCTTCAGCAGTATCTATCAGATTGCCGTTGCACTGGCCGTGCTGTGGTTCTTCGCCGCGGTATTCCTTATTATTTGGGGCCTGCGGGTGCTCCCGGCGAAGAGCGCTGCGTAAGGGGCCGGCGGCGCCCTTGGGATTCTAGGCGGGTGGGGACGAAGTGTGTTGCATGCGTGCCCTATGGGTACAATCCCAGCAGTTCTGCAGTTGAATACACACATCATTTGGAGAGAAAGAACAACTATGGCACGCGTTGCAATTGTGTTGGGTTCCACCCGCCCCGGCCGTATCAGCCCCACCGTGGGCGCTTGGGTTCAGCAGGTCCTGCAAGCAGACGCCCAGCAGGGCGCAGTGGAGTACGAGATCCTGGACCTCGCCGAGTTCAACCTTCCCCTGTTCGATGAGCCAAACTCACCAAAGTCCGGCAAGGGTTACGCTTTCGAGCACACCAAGAAGTGGTCCGCTGCGGTAGCCGGCTTTGACGGCTTCATCTTCCTGGTACCTGAATACAACGGTTCGCTTCCAGCGGTACTCAAGAACGCTCTGGACTTCCTGTTCAACGAGTGGCAGGAAAAGCCTGCGAGTTACGTTGCCTATGGTTGGAGCAAGGCGGCTTCCTCCGCCGAGCACTTCCGCACGGTAGCTACCAGCCTGGGCCTGAAGCTCATCGACGAGCACGCAGCACTCCAGTTGCGCTCAGAGATCTACGACGCCGAAGGCAACATCGCTGCCCCATCCGAGGCATTTGCATCCGACGCCACCGACGTCCGCGCAATCGGCGCTGCCTTGGAAAAGGCCCTGGGGTAAGGGACAAAGGCGGTTTGAGAAGCCGGCTAGGGGCGGGCCGGCAAGGGGGTCAACAAAGGGGGGCTCGGGACGAGGACCAGGGC
>NZ_JANIKD010000035.1 GCF_024580955.1 Corynebacterium sp. 122RC1
GAAGCTAAGCCCGACAGCGCTGATGGTACTGCACCCGGGAGGGTGTGGGAGAGTAAGTCACCGCCGACCTAAAACTAAAAAAACACAAAAGATGATGCGGGGCGCCCCAACAGGCACCCCGCATCATCTCTTTTCGCATACCCAAAAACAGGGTAAGGGGAAACGGGCAACCAATACGGAGGCGGCGTTTATGCCCCAGGACCACAGGCCCCAAGACCCATAAGGGCCCTACCATGGGTGAATCCGGGCAAACCCTGATGGCAAGCTGGGCCTGAAACGTGTTGAATAGACAATGTTGCATGTTCAACATGCGTAAATTGCACAAGACGCGCCCCAAACCACGGACGCGCCTGAGATACGGAGAAAAAATAATCATGACCAATTCGCAGCAGCGCGCAGCCGCGCATGCTCAAGCCCTCACAAAAGTGTACGGCCAAGGTGAAACCGCTGTAACCGCAATTAACAACATTGACGTTGAGTTCATTGCCAACGAGTTCACCGCAATCATGGGTCCCTCCGGCTCCGGCAAGTCCACCCTCATGCACTGCATGGCAGGCCTTGACACCGCTTCCTCCGGCGCAACCTACATCGGCGACGTCAACCTCTCCCAACTGCGGGACAAAGAAATGACTGCCCTGCGCCGCGACCGCTTGGGCTTCATCTTCCAGTCCTTCAACCTGGTGCCTACCCTCACCGCGGCCGAAAATATTACCCTGCCAATTGATATTGCAGGCAAGAAGGTAGACAAGGCCTGGTTCAACGAGGTGACTGAGCGCCTCGGCCTCTCCCACCGCCTCGGGCACCGTCCAGCTGAGCTTTCCGGCGGCCAGCAGCAGCGCGTCGCTTGTGCACGTGCCCTCGTTGCTCGCCCAGACATCATCTTCGGCGACGAACCCACTGGCAACCTGGACTCCAACTCTTCCGCAGAAGTGCTGAGCATCCTGCGAACCGCCGTGGACCAAGACGGCCAAACTGTGGTGATCGTGACCCACGACCCCCGCGCAGCCTCCTACGCAGACCGCGTGATCTTCCTTGCGGATGGGCGTATTGTCCAGGAACTGCGCAATCCAAGTGCAGAGGAAATCCTGAGCACCATGGCTCACATCGAGGACGTGCACTAAATGGCATCCCACTCAGTAGACACTCAATCAAGTTCAAAGGCCATGTACCGAGTCTCCTGGCGCTCCGTGGCCTCGCACAAGGTACGCCTGCTGCTCACCGTCCTCGCGGTGGTTCTGGGCACCGCGTTCGTGTCCGGTTCGATGATGTTCACCAAGGCTCTCGGTGATACCTTCGATTCCGCCATCAGCTCCCAAATGGCCTCCGTAGACGCGGTAGTCAATGGCAACACCGCCCCTGTGACGGTAGATACCCTCAACACACTGCGTGAGGATTCTCAAGTTGGCAAAGTAAACCTCAATGGTTCGCAGACCGTGGTGGTGGCCACGGAGGATCGCCAGCCCTTCCAAACTGGTGCGGCAAGCCCCATGGTGAGTGTGTGGTACAACCCGGATGATGCCGTGGTGAGCGGCGAAACCCTCGTGGAGGGTGAGGCTCCCACGGGTGCGGACCAAGTGGTGGTGAACGAGGCCGGGGCCAAGGAGTACAACATCACGGTGGGGCAGAGCCTTATCGTGGTGGATAGCCTCGGGCAGCGTAACGTTACCGTCAGTGGTCTTTATGCCGTAGAGGGCGCTAGCCACCCGAGTATCAACATGGCCATGGCGGAGCAGGCGTACCTTGAGCGCTATGTGCCGGATGGTCTCGTCGGTAGCCTCACCGTTGCCGGCACCGGGGAAGACCCTCAGGCCCTCGTGGAGCACCTGCGCGGCGTGTACCCAGATTTCAATGTGGAAACTGGTGAAACCCTCGCTGAGCAAGCCACTGAGGCCATGAAGTCCGCGCTGAGCTTTGTGAACTACTTCCTGGTGGCGTTCGGGTTGATCGCATTGCTGGTGGGCACGTTCATCATCGCCAACACCTTCTCCATGATCGTGGCACAGCGCCTGCGTGAGTTTGCGCTGCTGCGTGCGCTGGGTGTGTCGCGGCCGCAGCTTACGAAGTCCGTGGTGTTTGAAGCGGTGATTGTGGGCATGATTGGCTCAGCGATCGGCATCCTCGGCGGCATGGGCCTGGTGCTTGGTATCCAAGCGGTGATGAAGGCCTTCGGCATGGAATTGCCGAGCATGGAGCTCGGCCTGAGCGTGAACAGCGTACTCGTGCCGTTCGTGCTGGGCGTGCTGGTCACGGTGGTTTCCGCCTGGGCGCCTGCACGCAAAGCCGGTGCTGTGCGGCCAGTTGAGGCAATGCGTTCCACCGAAACCGCCTCCGAGTCTTCCCTGAAGCTGCGCACCATCGTTGGTGCACTGGGCATCCTCGCCGGCGTTGGACTGGCGCTACTCGGCGCGCTGAACTCGGACGGCGAGGTGAAGACCCGCGCGATCATCGTCGGCGTGGGTGCGTTCCTGCTGATCGTCGGCGTGTTCTTGGCGTCGCCGGCGATTTCCATCCCGGTAGTGGGTGCGATCGGCCGTGTGGTCGGCGCGCCGTTTGGCCAAGTGGGCAAGCTCGCCGCAACGAACTCCCGGCGCAACCCACGCAGGACCGCAACCACCGCTTTCGCACTTACTCTGGGTGTGGCGTTGGTGTCTGCAATCGGCATGCTTTCCGCGACCATGAGCAACTCCATTAAGGACATGGTGAGCTCCGAACTTCGCGCCGACTACTTAGTGTCCGGTCCGGCGGCAAGCTCCATCCAGTTCCCCTCCGAGGCAGCAAACGTGATTGCCGAAACCGAGGGTGTGGGCAACGTCGTGTCAATGGGCATGGTCACCGGCGTCACACTGGAGGGCGGCCAGTCTTACTTCGGCGCGGGCATCCCAACGCTTAACGGCGACGTCTCCCAGGCAGTCAACATCGAAGGCCTGGAGGGCTCCGCGGACCTCAGCCAGCCAAACACTATGATCGCCGCAAAGAATTATGTTGAGCAACAGGGTTGGGCACTCGGAGATTCCATCGCAATCCTCGACTCCACCGGCGCCGAGATCGGCACGGTAGAGATCATTGGCACGTATACGGAAAGCCCGATTCTGGGCACTTTCGACGTCTCCACGTCCACCTTCGCCGACACTCAGGTGGACTCAATGGCGATGGGCGCGCTGGTTACCGGCGACGGCTCGGTTTCCCAGCAGCAGCTCGGCGACAACCTCAAAGCGGACGTAGCCGACTTCCTGGTGGTGCGCGTGCAGTCATCGGAGGAATACGCGGGTGAGCAGGCAGGCATGGTGAGCCAAATGATGAACGTCATCTACGGCCTCCTCGGCTTGGCCGTGGTGGTGGCAGTGCTTGGCATCATCAACACCCTGGCGCTGAACGTAATCGAGCGCCGCCAGGAGATCGGTATGCTGCGCGCCGTGGGTACGCAGCGCAACCAGATCCGACGCATGATCGTGGTGGAATCCCTCCAGATCGCCCTGTACGGCGCGGTCCTCGGCGTGGTGGTTGGCCTGGGCCTCGGCTGGGCCTTCCTCAAGGCGCTCTCCGGCTCTGGCCTGGACAGCATCTCGGTTCCATACACCGAGATCGTGTGGCTGCTCGTCGGCTCCGGTGTGGTGGGTGTGCTGGCCGCACTGTGGCCCGCGCGCCGAGCCGCAAAGACGCCGCCGCTGGACGCAATCGCGGATTAGCACAACACAAGGGCAGTGAGTGGAAGTTGCACTCGCTGCCCTTTTGGTATGCGTTGGCGGCCGCTACACCCCGAACGCCACCAACCCACACACCACCTGGGCCAGGAGATACCCGCTAGCCCGCAACCACTTACCGCCGGCGATTTTTGCTTGGAGCTCACCGGCCAGCGTGGACCAGGTGGAAAGCGCCCCTGCGAGTCCAGCGCCCAGCAATAAATATTGGGTGGAGTCAGTTCCAGTTCCGGTCCCCATCACCTGCCCAAGCAGCCAGCAGGCGGCGGTATTGGCAAGCAGCGTGCCAAACGGGAGTTTGCTGAGCAGATAGCGCGCGGTGCCCCCAAACGCACCACCCGCAAAAACCCAGATCACGGTGTCTAGACCAGCCATCGTTGCCCCGCTTTGCGGAGAGCAGATCCGATGAACACCGCCACTACGCACCCCAGTGCCGGAAGCAGCAGGTGTTCCCCAAGTCCGCCCCAGGAGGAGGTGGCGCTGTGGGCGTCGGCAAGCATGATGTAGCCGGAAAAGCTGGTGAATCCTCCCAGGAAACCCGTGCGCCAGAACGCGGAAGGCTTCAGCATGCCAAAAGCAAGGCAACCGATGAGGTTGAGCACAAGCAAGGGGCCTGGCATGAGGGCGCGGGTGGCGGCGCCGAGTCCGGAGCCGAGCGCCACGAGGAGAAGGTTCATGGGTTTACTGTAGCGCTCGGGCGGGAAAGGGAAACCGGTCACGTTCGGCTGCAAAAATGCGGGAAACGCGCAATGATTGGGGATAGCTGTTTGCACTTCTGAGAAAGTTTTCCCACAAAGGAGTTTTCATGGCACATCCCCGCGCAGGTCAGCCGGCACTTCCCGAGGATCTTATTGATATCGCGGAGCTTGTGACCGCGTATTACACCCGCACGCCCGACCCGGAGAACCCGGATCAGCAGGTGGCGTTTGGCACCTCCGGGCACCGCGGTTCCTCGTTGGACACGGCGTTTAATGAGCACCACATTCTGGCCACCACGCAGGCGATTGTGGAGTACCGCCAGGCGCAGGGCATCACGGGGCCGGTGTACATTGGCCGCGACCCGCATGCTCTTTCCGAGCCCGCGCAGATTTCCGCGATGGAGGTGCTGCTTGCACACGGTGTGGAGGTGCTGGTGGACTCGCGGGGGCGCTACACCCCAACACCTGCGGTTTCCCACGCCATCCTGAGCCACAATGCCTCCAAGCCGGCAGCGCTTGCCGACGGCATCGTGATCACCCCATCCCACAACCCACCTCGTGACGGCGGCTTCAAGTACAACCCGCCAAACGGCGGCCCCGCGGATACCGACGCCACCGACTGGATCGCAGGCCGCGCCAACGAGCACCTGCGCGCTGGCCTGAAGGACGTGAAGCGCACCAGCGTGAACGGCGTGCTGGACCCTCGTGCCGGCACCTTCAACTTCCTGGACAACTACGTGGCCGACCTGCCAAACGTAGTGAACCTGGATGCCATCAAGGCCTCGGGGCTCTCCATCGGCGCGGACCCAATGGGCGGCGCCTCCGTGGACTACTGGGGCGCGATCGGGGAGCGCTACGGCCTCAACCTCACCGTGGTGAACCCTCTGGTGGACGCCACCTGGCGCTTCATGACCTTGGACACTGACGGCAAGATCCGCATGGACTGCTCCAGCCCGAACTCCATGGCGTCGCTGGTGCACAACCGCACGAAGTTTGACATCGCCACCGGCAATGACGCCGACGCCGACCGCCACGGCATCGTCACCCCAGACGCCGGCCTCATGAACCCCAACCACTACCTGGCCGTGGCCATCGACTACCTCTTTGCCAACCGCCCCGGCTGGGGCCCCGAGACCGCCGTGGGCAAGACGCTGGTGAGCTCCTCAATGATCGACCGCGTCGTCGACGCCCTCGGCCGCAAGCTGGTGGAGGTGCCAGTGGGCTTCAAGTGGTTCGTGCCGGGGCTGGTGGATGGCTCGGTGGGCTTCGGCGGCGAGGAGTCCGCAGGTGCGTCGTTCTTGCGTCACGACGGCACCGTGTGGTCCACAGACAAAGACGGCATCATCCTAGACCTCCTGGCCTCTGAAATCACCGCTGTGACCGGCAAGACGCCTTCGCAGCGCTACGCCGAATTGGCCGAACAGTACGGGGCGCCCGCCTACGCGCGCACCGACGCCGAGGCCAACCGCGAGCAGAAAGCCATTTTGAAGAAGCTTGCCCCGGAGCAGGTCACCGCCACTGAGTTGGCGGGCGAGCCCATCGTGGCAAAGCTGGTTGCGGCACCTGGCAACGGTGCGGCGATTGGCGGCCTCAAGGTGACTACTGAAAATGCGTGGTTTGCGGCACGTCCTTCCGGTACTGAAGATAAATACAAGATCTATGCCGAGTCTTTCCGTGGGGAAGATCACCTAGCGCAGGTGCAGAAGGAAGCCCAGGAACTCGTGAGCAGCGTTCTGCAAGCTCAGAGCTAGTATCCAACCTTTGATTGAGAAACGTTGGGGCGCCCGATGGATGCGGCGCTCCAACTTTTTTGCCATCAGATCGGCATAAAATGCGCTCCGTTTCAGTATCTGCAGTTTTCAGTGCTGGTTTCCTCCATTAAGGTGTGAGGGCGTGAGCACACTTTCAACCAATGAAGCAGCCAGCCCGGAGGTGGGCGAGCTGAGAGGGAGGGTCAATAAGACCCTCATTTTGGACATTATCAGTGCGGTAGCGCGTTTCTACATGGCCTACATCTGGATCCGCGCGGGCGTCTCCAAACTGGGGAGCCGCGTGGAAGTGGTCCAGTCCGTTGAGGGCTACGACATCTTCAGCCCCACCTGGGCTCAGTGGATCGCCACCGTAATCGCGCCGCTGGAAATCGCCGGCGGCATTCTTCTGCTGTTGGGTGTGTTCCTCCGCAAGTCTGGCTGGCTTTCCACCATAGTGATTACCCTGTTCATCGTGGGTATCGCGCAGGCGTGGGCCCGCGGGCTTGCCATCGACTGCGGCTGCTTTGGCCCAGCCGACCCCACCACCTTGGGCATGAACTACCTCAAGACGATCCTCAGGGACCTGGTTTACATCTTCCTATCGCTGTGGACCGCCTTCCGGCCGTTCAAGAAGTTTGCCATTTACCCCTAACAGCTCCACTGAGTACCAGCGGGTACACTTGTAGAGCTGGTGACGTCGGGAAGCCTTGCCCCTGCGGGTGAGGACGTTCCCACATTCTTCCCCATAGAGAGAATTGAACAATCAATGAGCAAGATTCAAAATCCAAACCAAAAGTCCAACGGCTTCCTGTGGGCCGTTATTGCGCTCCTGGTGATCGTGGCCGCCGTGGTTGGCTTCATTGTGATGCAGGGCAGCAAGTCTGTGGCGGAGGAGTACGCCAGCCGCGAGCGTGAGGCCGTGGGCTTCACCGCAACCGCAGAGGGCGATACCATCACCCTGGCCTCCGCGAACGCATCCGCCGACGCGAAGACCGTGGACCTCTACGAGGACTACTCCTGCCCTCACTGCGCAGCGCTTGCTGTGGCCACCGACGCTGACATGAAGGCCGCCATCGAAGACGGCTCGATTGTGGTAAACGTCCGCTCCCTGAACTTCCTGGACCGCGGCGACGACCGCACCACCGTGGAGGGCCACTCCACCAAGGCTGGCGCCGCCGCCCTCGCAGTGGCACGTTCCGGCAACGCCGAGGCATATTGGAACCTGCGCACCGTGCTCTTGGAGGACCAGGACGACGCCTACGGTCAGTGGGACAACAACGATCTCGCAGACGTTGCAGCGCAAATGGGTGCCGACGACACCACTGTGGAGTCCATCCGCAACGGCGAACTGATCGGCGACTTCCGCGAAGTAGCCACTGGCAACGCCGACAAACTCAGTACCGAGACCGGCACCGTCTCCTCCCCGCGCGTGTTCATCGACGGCACCGAATTCCAGGGTGACATCAACTCCTGGGTTGCCGCCGCAACTGCGTAGTGAGTTTGTGACGCTCTGACACTTTGAGTGAATGGTCGCTCAGGCCTTGGGCTTGCTCCTTTGAGGGTGAGCCTGGGGCCGTTTTTGTTGGCCTGTTTTTTGTTGGGCTGTTTGGGGTCGGATTTGGGGTCCGCTCTGCTGTTGACCTGCCGTTTTGGTGGAAGTCTGTACGGCAAGTAGAATGACCCAAGTACGCAAGCGCGGAACATGTTTCGCGGCTTTTGTGTGCGGGGCTATGGCGCAGCTGGTAGCGCACCACACTGGCAGTGTGGGGGTCACGGGTTCGAATCCCGTTAGCTCCACTTATTAGGACGCTCATTTTGATACAAAGTGGGCGTCTTTTTGTGCCCTTCGGGTTCCGCGTATTACCTGTTATACGGGGGAGAAGCCGTGGCCGTTGTTTTGCCTCTGAGGTGGGATGACGGTCTCACTTTTGTCTAGTAGAGAGTCCAGACAGGTAGGTTCCTCCAGTAATCGGGAAATCCCATCTCATCAGTTTTCCGCAACGCTAGCGGGTCGTACTCTTCCTCGATCAGCTTACGGACCTTATTCACCCAGGTTGAGCCAGGAGAAATGTTTCGTAGCATGAATGCGATGATGGTGAGAGCTCCGAAGAGTCGTTCGCTTTGCCCTTCAGGGAGACAAGACAACTCTTGGATCGTGCGGAAAGCGTTTGTGGATGCTGGAGTGAAGTAACGGTTCCAGAGTCGGCTGTGGTGCGCACAAGTGTTTCGTAGTACGGTGAGTTGTTCGCACCAACGAGCGAGTGGATCTTGGTTGTAGTAGCTCTTCTTTTGTCGAGGATTCGGGGCCGACCCCCGGAAAGTAGACACATCGGGTGGTCAATATGATGGGATTATGTTAGCTCACGCGGTCTTGGCTTCAAACTCTTTTGGTGACAGGTATCCACACCAGGAGTGACGCCTTTTGGTGT
>NZ_JANIKD010000036.1 GCF_024580955.1 Corynebacterium sp. 122RC1
CCCAAACCCCCACACCAACCCGCCCAACAAAAAACCCAGCTCCAAAAAAGGAGCTGGGACGGGAAGCCAAAGCCCAAACGCTTATTAGGCGATAACGATGCCGCGCTCTGCGAGCCATGGGACTGGGTCCACTGCGCCTTGGCCGCCGGGGTGCACCTGGAAGTGGAGGTGAGAACCGGTGGAGAAGCCACGGTTGCCCATGCCTGCGATGTTTTGGCCTGCCTCAACGCGCTCGCCAACGCTGACGGCGAGGGTTTCCATGTGGCCGTAGACGGTGATGGTGCCGTCGTCGTGGCGGATGCGGATCCAGTTACCGTAGCCGGAGGCTGGGCCGGAGTCGATAACCTCGCCGGCCATTACCGCGTAAATTGGAGTGCCAATGGAGTTGGCAATGTCAATGCCAGCGTGGAACGAACCCCAACGAGGGCCGTAACCGGAGGTGAAGGCACCTTCTGCAGGGCGCGCCACGCTCACCTTGACGGTGCGTGCCTTTTGGTCGGCCTCGGTGAGCTGAGTTGCCAGCTCCTGGGCCTTCACGAGCTGCTCGTTGATGCCAGCGAATGGCTTGAACTCGTTGATTGGCAGAATCTGTGGGGCTGCCTCTGGGGTGATCGGTGCAACTTGATCGTTTGCCAGTGCGATCTCGGAGGTGTTGGTGTTCGCGGTGTGTGCGAGTGCTACGCCGGTTGCGCCGGCGGTGGACACAGCTCCGGTTGCAACGGCAACAAAAGCAACGCGGCTTTTGATCTGAGAGGTGGACTGCTTGCGGTGCTTTCCACCGGCTACGCGCCGCGACTGCTCCATTGAAGGCCTACTTCCCGTTTTGTTACATTCCGTAACCAAGTTGTTATCTACCGGAGCCAACAGTAATGGTTTGTAACGATTTGAGCAAGCGAATCGAAAAATAATTTTAGTTTGTTCCAAAACCCCACAGAACCGGCGGGCTAAACCACAAGGATGAACCACGGTTGGCTAACACTTCGTGGCAGAGTTGAACCCATGAGTTCTCAACGCACTCGCCGACCCCGCACACGCCCGGCCGGCGCGGTCCCGGAGGGGAAGTCGCGTCCGGTTGCCGTCGTCCGTAAGCAGGAGCCCCAGGCCCCCGAGCCGCAACCTGTGGAGGCCTTGCCCACCTTGCGCACGCGGCTGCGTCGTTTTGCTCCGGTGGTGCTGCTCAACAATGCCTTGATCTTGCTGCTGAGCATTGCCTTTGCGCTGATTGCGCTGATGTCCACGGCTACGTCGATGGCGGCGCTGGCGGCGGGAACTGCGGAAGCATGGATGGTTTTCCAGCTCATCGACGTCCATGGCCGAGGCCAGCAAATCGGTGTGTTGCCGATGCTGCCTGCGCTTCTCATGGTGTGGGGATTTTCGCGCCGCATCTACCGGGCGGTGAAGGAGCGGGTGTCGCTGGCGGATCTTGCGGTTCTGGCGGTGCTGACCCTGGGCGTGCCACTCATTGTGACGTTGGTCATGTGGGGCATGCTTCTCGACGCTTCCGTGGTCTACGACCTCACCGAACCACACCTCGGCCGCGCGATTGGCATGACCCTGCTGCTTCACGCCACCGTGCTCATTGCGGGCATGGGAGTGCGATTGTGGAAGGCGCTGGCGCGGAAGTTCGGAGTTGCGCTGTGGATTATCGACGCTGCCAAGGCGGCAGCCATCAGCGTTGGCCTGCTCCTTGCGGTGAGCTTGGCGGTGTATGCCGTGAGTTTGGCTGTGCACTGGCAGCAGGTACAGGCGTCCACGTCCACCTTTACGCAATGGGGGACCGCCGGTGCTTGGGGTTTGAGTGTGCTGTATCTGCCTAACGTGGCCGTCGGTGCGCTTGCGGTTTTGTTTGGTTCCGAGGTCTACCTGGGGGCCGGCGGTGTCTCCCTGTTTGGTGTGAACATGGTGAACCTGCCGCCGCTGCCGATCCTCGCCGGCATTCCGAGCTCGGCGGCGGCGTGGGCACCGGCGCTGCTGGTGGTTGTGCTGGGTGTTTTGGTGTGGCGAGTGTACCGTGCCGGAGGCTCGGGTGAGGCGGGTGAAGTGGGCAAGCACTGGGGATTCCTGGGTAGCCTCACGCAGGCCGGTATTGCGGCATTGATTATGTTGCTGCTCGTCATCGCCGCCGGAGGCAATCTGGGTGTGTACGGCGAGTTCGGTCCAAATCTATGGCTGACCCCTTTGTTTGCGTTTGTGTGGGTTGGCTACGTGCTCGCCGCAGCTGCAGGTGTTCGGATGCTGCAACAGCGTGGCCGCGGCGACCGCCGCGGCGAAAACGAGAGCCTGGCGGCAGAGGACACGGTAGTTGCGCCGGCGGAAGAAGCAGCGCAAGCAGCGGTGGAACCCGAGGTTGAGGACGGCGCGGAGACTGCAGCGGAGTCGGCGGAGATTGCGGATGCTGCGGAGACTGTAGCCGTGGAGGCTGAGGGGCCCGTGGAGGCTGATGAGCCAGAGGAGGCTGATGACGCTGATGGCGCCGATGAAGCCGATGAAGCCGATGAAGCCGAGGGCACTGACGGCGCCGAAGATCCCGAAGATCCCGAAGATTCCGACAAGGCAGAAGAAGCCGAATTCGAAGAAGTTCCAGAAACCCCAGAGCAGCCTGCTTCTCCCGTGGAGTCTGCGGAAGGGCAGGATGCTGGGGACGTCGGTACGCTCCTGGAAGAGGCTGAAGAAGAACCCGAAGATGCTTCCGAAAATACCCCGAAAGAAAAGTGACCTTATATATAAGGAGTAATCTTCTGTTGCTCATGTGAAAATGGCTGCGCAAGTTGTTGGCTGGGGGAGTTTTCTCATAAGGCACGAGCGCATAACATGGAGCGAGTGGAAGGAACTAAAACTCAGTTGCGGGTTGTTGTGATGGCCTCGGGGTCAGGGACGCTGCTCCAAGCGATCCTGGACAATCAAGGTGCATACCAAGTGCAGGCGGTTGTGACGGACGTCGCCTGCCCCGCCAACGAGCGGGCAACCCGCGCAGGCGTACCCACCCAAATCGTGGAATTCGCCGCGGAACAAGACCGCACTATCTGGAACAAAAAGCTCGCCGACGCCGTGGCTGGATACACCCCAGACCTCGTAGTTTCCGCGGGCTTCATGCGTATCCTGGGTGCCCCCTTCCTCGATGTGTTCGGTGGGCGCATCATCAACACCCACCCGGCGCTACTCCCGAGCTTTCCCGGTGCCCACGGTGTCAGGGATGCCCTTGCCTACGGGGTGAAAGTCACCGGCAGCACAGTGCATTTTGTGGATGCAGGCGTAGACACTGGAGAGATCATCGCCCAGGAACCCGTCCGCGTCCTGCCCGGGGATACCGAAGCAGAGCTGCACGAACGCATCAAAAAGGTTGAGCGCAAGCTCATCGTAGAAGTTCTCAACACCGCCACCGTGGTCATGGGGGCGGACAACACAACCGCCACCGTGGTCATGGGGGCGGACAACCTACAAGGAGAGGTTTCAATCACCAATGAGTGAAGACCGCAAAGCAATCAAGCGCGCCCTGATCAGCGTCTATGACAAGTCCGGTTTGGAAGATTTGGCCCGTGCGCTGGATCAGGCCGGCGTGGAGATTGTGTCCACTGGATCCACTGCAGCAAAGATTGCTGAGCTCGGAATCAACGTCATTCCCGTGGAAAACCTCACCGGCTTCCCCGAGTGCCTTGAAGGCCGCGTCAAAACCCTGCACCCACGCGTGCACGCAGGCATCCTCGCGGACACCCGCAAAGAGGATCACCTGGCGCAGCTCGAGGAGCTCGAGATCGAACCTTTCCAGCTCGTAGTGGTGAACCTCTACCCATTCGAGGCAACCGTCGCCTCCGGCGCAGACTTCGACGCCTGCGTGGAACAAATCGACATCGGCGGGCCATCCATGGTCCGCGCCGCCGCGAAGAATCACCCCTCCGTGGCAGTGGTCGTGGACCCAGCGCGCTACAACGACGTCGCCAAGGCCCTCAGCGAAGGCGGTTTCACGCGCGCGCAGCGCACAGCGCTGGCAGTGGATGCATACCGCCACACCGCAGCATACGACGTTGCAGTGGCTACCTGGATGGGTGAGCAAATCGCCCAGACCAGTGAAAACGCCAAGCAGGATGCCCAGTTCCCAGAGTGGATCGGCAGCTCCTACAACCGTGCAGGCGTGCTACGCTACGGCGAAAACCCACACCAGGCAGCAGCACTGTACTCCGATGGCACCGGCCTGGCCGGGGCGCAGCAGCTCCACGGCAAGGAGATGAGCTACAACAACTACACCGATTCCGACGCCGCCTGGCGCGCCGCATGGGACCACGAGCGCCCCTGCGTTGCAATCATCAAGCACGCCAACCCCTGTGGCATCGCGGTGTCTGACACCTCCATCGCAGAAGCCCACCGCACCGCGCACGCCTGCGACCCCGTCTCCGCATTCGGCGGCGTGATTGCCTCCAACAGGGAAGTATCCGTGGAGATGGCGCAGCAGGTTGCGGAAATCTTCACCGAGGTCATCATCGCCCCAGGCTATGAAGATGGCGCGGTGGAAATCCTCTCCCAGAAGAAGAACATCCGCGTGCTTCAGGCAGACGCCCCGACCCAGCAGGTGCTCGAGCGCCGCGAAATCTCTGGTGGCTTGTTGGTCCAAGAGCGCGACCTCATCAACGCTGAGGGCGATTCCCCAGCAAACTGGCAGCTCGTTGCCGGTGAAGCCGCTTCCGCTGAGCAGCTCGCCGAGCTGGAATTTGCATGGCGCGCGGTGCGTGCCGTGAAGTCCAACGCCATCCTGCTCACTAAGAACGGCGCAACCGTGGGCGTGGGCATGGGCCAGGTCAACCGCGTGGACGCCGCAAAACTCGCCGTGGAACGTGCCAACACCCTGGCCGGCGAGGAGCAGCGAGCCAAGGGAGCCGTGGCCGCGTCGGACGCCTTCTTCCCCTTCGCTGACGGCTTCCAGGTGCTTGCCGACGCCGGGGTCACCGCTGTAGTGCAGCCCGGCGGTTCCATCCGCGACGCCGAAGTGATCGAGGCCGCAAACGCAGCAGGTGTGACCATGTACCTCACCGGTGCACGGCACTTCGCGCACTAAGCGGATTAGCGGCAGGGCTCCTTCCCACAGGCGGGCAGGGGCCCTTTTCCATTGGCAGCGAAATGTGTGCGCGCGAGCGGCTGCCTTGACTAGATTTAGCCTCATGAAGATTTACGGACCAGCAATCCTGTTCGCGCCCGCGGGCCGCCCAGAAATCATCCCCAAGGCCGCGCAGAAGGCGGACATGGTAATCCTCGACCTCGAGGACGGTGCCGGCGACATAGACCGCGAAGCCGCCTACGCCAACATCCGCAACAGCGGCCTCGACCCTAAACGCACCATCGTGCGCACCGTCGGCCCCACCGACCCCAACTTCGCCCAAGACGTTGCCTTTGTGCGCACCACCGAATACACCCAGGTCATGGTGCCAAAAATCTACTCCGAGGTGCCGGCGGAGCTCGACGGACTCGAGGTCATCGCCATGATCGAAACCCCGCAAGCCGTGGTGGCCATGGAGCGCATCGCACAACACCCTAGCGTCGTGGCGCTGTTCTGGGGTGCGGAAGACCTCACCGTTGGGCTCGGCGGTACGCACTCACGCAGGCTTCCCGACGAACCCAGCCCGGGCCCATATCGCGCAACAATGAGCTTGGTGCGCTCGATGATGCTCATCCACGCCGCTGCCGCGGGCAAATTTGCCATTGACGCTGTGTATGCGGACTTCCGCGACCCGGAGGGCATGCACATCGAATGCATCGACGCCTGCCGCAGCGGTTTTGTAGCATCCGCCTGCATCCACCCCGCCCAGGTGGATACTGTGCGCAAGGCATATGCCCCGGATGCTGCGCAACTCGAATGGGCGCAGCGGGTAGCCGAGGAAGCCACCAAGCACCCCGGTGCGTTCAAGCTAGATGGTGAGATGATCGACGCCCCTCTGATCACCCAAGCCCAGCGGGTGCTGGACCGGGCAGCGGCTATTTCTCCAGAGAGTTAATCAGCTCTAGCGTGCGTGCCACCCTGTCTGCTGGCAGGGCGGCGCCGAGTACGGCGAGGGCGGCGTCGGCAAGCATGATCGCAAGCGTTGGCAGGGAGTCCTCTTTGAGGGGGAAGGGGGCGACGCCATCGTTGGGGCGCATTTCCACCACACTGAGCGCGATGTGGAACGGCAGGTCAGCGCGAGGATCGTCCGCACCCACGATTTCCGAGGCGATGTCTTTGAAGATCTGCCGCAGGTTCGCGCGCTGCTCATGGTAGGCAGCGAAGTCCTCGCTTGCGGCAGTGGGGAGCTGGTACAGCCTGCCGACGTTCCACCGCGTGGATAGCAACAGGCGCGCCTCGGAGGCAGTGAGTGCCCAAAGGCGCAGCTCAGGGGAGTCCGAGCTTTCACCGAAGAGGTCCGCGAGCTGCGTCGATGGCTCCATGGTGGAGCTCAACAACGTGAGGAAGATTTCCGTCTTGGAGGGGAAGTGGTAGTACAGCGACGCCTGGCGAATGCCCACCGCATCTGCAATTTGGTGCGTGGACGTGGTGGCAAAGCCCTGCCGGGTGAATAGCTCCGCGGATGCGTCGAGGATCTCCTCACGCGCGGTGCTGCCGCGGCGGCGTGGGCTGTTCTTACGGGGACGCCCGACTGCTCCTCCAGCCATGAACTCCCTTTCTCCTGGTGGATTGGCCAAGCGTTACCCCAAAGGGGTGGTGGCCAAAACAATCATCGAACTAATAACTATACAACTGCAGGCGCTACCCAAGCGAACGCATCACGCCAGACACCATCCGTGCTGCCGCACCAAAAGTGCTGCGCTGGATGGGTAGCAGGTATGCGGCGGTGGTGTAGCTGGTATGCACGCGGTCCGCAAAGCGTCGGAACTGCAACTGCAGTCCTGCGTCCCAGGCTTGCAAAAGATCCGAGGCTTGCGCCTCGTTGAGCACCCCACCCTTGGTTGCGGCTTCCACGCGCTCGGGCGTGGAGGTGGCCTCTGAGCCGGCCGCCACCGACGCCCAACGAGCAATAGCAATGATGGGGTAGAGCAAGTCCTGCCGAATGTTCACCGGAACATCCTGGATAGGCAGCCCGTCCTTGGTCTGGACTGCCGGAAGCTCGTAGCGGCGCGCCTCAGTGAGCAGTGCGGCGTGGTCGCCGCGGTCCAAGACGGCGCGAAGGAACCAGGTTCCGGCGTCGGCAAAAATTGCCAACCCGGCGCCATCAGCTTCCGCGATCCGCTCCTCCCACTGCTGCTTGGTGAGCGCCTGCGCACCAAACGGAGTCTCCTCGGTGTTCAAACCGATGTCCTGGAGGAGAGCCGTGAGTGGTGCGCTGCTGGTGCCGGAATCGCCTACGGTGAGCCACTTGATGGGGGAAGAGGGGAGTGCGTCACCGCGGCCAACTGGGCCGGTGAGCACAATGTCTGCGCCGTTGGTGAGGCTGCGAACACCCTCGGAGTGCAGGACGTCCGTGACAAGCTGGGAGTACCACGCCACGAGCTCATGAGGGCTTTCATTGTGGTCAATGGCATTTCGCGCAAGGTCTTGCGACTCCGCAAGAATCCCCCGAACCATCGCAGGATCAGAACACAGAGGGGCTTGTTGTGCGAGCTCTACCAGCGAATTGTGCATGCTTCCAAGGATAGATCAGGCAACAACTGAACTTCCAACCGCGTGGGGGTTGTTGCCTTCTTGGGTGGCTCTTCGTTCTGTGATCTGTGCGCCGGGCGTTGCGGTGAGGTTGGGAAGTGGGGTTGGGTTTTGGGGTTGGGTTTTGGGCTGTTTTGGCGTTGGTCGACATCTAAAAGTCGATAGGCCGTTGCGTTGGTCGAAAGGGCGGCGGATTTTGGGGAAATTGGCGTGATATCGACTTTGGGATGTCGACCAACGCTTCCTATCGACCAACACAATAGG
>NZ_JANIKD010000037.1 GCF_024580955.1 Corynebacterium sp. 122RC1
CCTGCAGCCCGGCATCAGGGGCGAGGTGCGCCTTGTGGAGAGAGCTTTTGGCATTGGGCCCTCGGCGCTGACGGAGGCCATGGGCATGCTCAACCACCATTTCGCAGCAGCCGCCTGATCGGCGCAGCGCGACAGCCTACCTCTGACTGCCGCCAATCTTTGCAACAGAGCCATTTTTCCTACTGGAATCACTCCGACCAATGTCCATAGACATCCGGAGATTTGCCCCTTGAAGCAGTTGACCAGGTCGGTGATTCCGACAAGGTCGAGGAGGAGGCTGAGGGCTGCCGGCCCGATGCGTTCTTTGATGATGTCGAGAAGCGAGGCTGGTTTTTCCGGGTCGGCCCCGTCTACTGCCTGTGCATCCAGACCGGCTTGAAGTTCGGCTTGCTCGGCGAGTTCTTTTTCCACCGCGATGCGGAATGCGTCGTCTGCTGCTTGGGCGGCAAGTGCCGCGTCTTGTCCTGCGGCTGCGGCTGAGGCGCGGGCGGATATGGCGGAGTTGGCTGCCGCGTTGGCTGAGGCGCGGGCGTCGATTGCGTAGCTGGTGGCCTGGTCGGCGTTCGCGGTTGCTTCGGCGGCGTCGGCTTCCGCGGAGGCGGCGGCTTGATGTGCTCTTGCCTGCTGTTGCTTGGCGAAGTCTAGTGACTGCTGGGCGGAGGCGGCGAATTCCTGGGCTCGTTGGGAGGCCTGTTGGGCGAATCCGGCGTATTCGGCTGCGGCATCAGCGTATTGACGTGCTTTTTGCGCTGATCCCCGGGAGTATTCGTAGGCTGCCTGCGCATTGGCGGCGAGTTCTCCGGCGAGGTTTGCTATGTTGCGTCCCGCCGCCAGCATCGAATTGATGTGGTCGTTGTGCGCTGCCCGGTTCGCATCGAGGCTGGCGCGGCGGTACTGCTCGATAGTGATGAACTCGTCGAGGGTCTTCCGGTCCCCGACAATGGCGGCTTCAGCGGCGGCTTTGACCTCCGGGCCACCAGTTTCAACCAGGTGATACGCCTGTTGGAGCTGGTCGCTGTAGCGAGCCTTGTCGTATCCGCCGCCGTTGACGAAATCGTCGAGGGCGTCATATCCGCCGTCGCGCAGCGCGGCGTCGGCTGCTGCTCGGGTGTTGTCCCCCTGGGTCTCGCGCAGCTTCCATGTTGTATCGATGAGATCGGGGAGACGCAGGGTTTTGACTTCGTCGTTGATGAACCAGTCGATGACTTCCGGTGCAGCGTTGGCGTACATGCCGGAGTCGAAGCGCACGTCCTCGTTGGGGTCGGTTGCCCACCATTGCCGGAGAAGTGCTTGGTTGTCCTGGTCGACAGCTGTGGGGTATCCACTGGTGGCGAAGACACGGAAATCATCGTCGGTTCCACCTGTCAGAGCGGTTTTCGCCGCGCCGACCACAGTGGGTGAGCCGACCTGGACAGCCGCGACGGTGGCTTTCTTGATGGCTTCTATGTCCAAGGAGCTGTTCGTCGTGTCGCTGCCTTCCAGCGGGGCGAGGTCCTTTTCAAGCTCCTTACGGCGGCGTTTCTCATCGGCGGCTACCCGATTGGCCGCGTCTTGGACGGTGCGCGCGTCTTCCGCCTGGGTGCGGAGGAACTCCTTTTCGGCCTGGCGGCGCTGATTGTCAATCTTGACGGCAAGTTCATGGGCCGACTCCGCCAAGTCGATGGCGCCGTTGGCGGCTTCGGCCGCACGTTGTGCTTCTGCGGCGTATTCGCCCGCATTGCGGGAGTGGGTGGCGGAGTTTTCCGCTTCCTGAGCGGCGCGGTCGGCTGCTTCTGCGGACCTTTCAGCGTGTTCGGCGGCTTCTATTGCCGCTTGCTTGGCTTGTTCGACAAGTCCTTCGATTTCGTGGACGAGCCGGTCGACTTCGTTTGCCGCCGCGCGTGCGCGTGCGGCGGCGGCACGTGCACGGGCGGCGCCTTCACGGGCTTCGGCAGCGGCGGCTTCGCTGACTCCGGCCGCGTTGGCGGCATCAGCGGCAGCAGCTGCGGCGACGTCGGCGTTTGCGGCGGCGGAGCTTGCCGCCTGGCCTGCGGCGCGGGCGTGGCCTGCTGATTGGGAAGCGTATACGTGTGCTTCGGCGGAGGCGCGGGCTTGCGCTGCCGCATCGCGGGCTTGTTCTGCTGCGATGCGGGCACCTCGAGCGGCGGAGGCGTCTCCTGCGGCGTTGGCGGCCGCTGTTTGGGCCGCGCTTGCGGCGGCGCGGGCACGGCCTGCTGCCGATGCTGCGCGGGAGAGTGCGTCGGCAGTTTGCTGCAGTGCGATACGTGCCTGATGGGAGGCTGCCACTGCCTGGTCTGCGACGTGGGCGGATTGTTGGGCAAGGTCGGCGGCGGCCGAGGCGGCGTTGCCTGCCCGGGTTTGGGCGGCGTCGGCGGCGAGAGCTTCATCGCGGGAGACTTCGGCGGCTCGCCGGGCGCTTTCAGCGGCGCGGGCTGCCTGATCTGCCTGCTGCCAGGCCAGTTTATTGGCGGTGCTCGCCGTGGATGCTTCGTTGATGGCCGTCTCAACGAGTTGGGAGATCTCCATCTTCTCGGAGTCCTGCGATGCGGCCACGAATTGTCCGTAGCGCAGGAATTCTTCGATGGCGGTGTCGGTTCCTACCTGGATGGCCTCGGACGCTCCAGCTGCGACGCTGGGAAGCGGGGAGTTGGTCAGTTCGTACACTTCGCGCCGACGGTCATGTGCGCGTGCTGTCTCGGCCCCGGTGGCAGCGAACTCGGAGAGGGCGTCCGGGGTGTTTTGCTGCAGGACTTCATCGGCGGCGCTTTTCAAGGTGGACCCGTCTGGTGCTTGTGCTGCCTCCCACGCGCTAGCACGGTCATCTTGGGCCTGGGCGTTTTGCCAGCCGGAGTCGATAAACTCCGACATTGCGGCCGAGTCGTTGGATTCGAGGAGGGCGGCGACTTCTTTTTGGACCGTCGGCCCGCTGACCGCGGAGATGGTGGTCAGGATGTGGCGCAGGTCCTGTTTTTGGGCCTCGACCCTGCCTGTGTCGACGTAATCGGAGAATTCCTTCTGCGACCCTGTTAGTGCGGCTGCGGCTGCATCCCGCGATGACGCCAGGTTTGTGTCGAGCATTCCGACGGCAAATACCCGGGCATCCACCACGTTGAGGCGCTCATCTGTCATCCGCTGGTGATCGGTTTGGGCGATAGCGTCAGCGTTGGAGAGTGAGAGCCACATCGCGACTGATGTGACAGCGGCGATGACGCGGCATAACCGCTGGTAACGGGTGGATGCCATGGGGTGTCCTACTTTCCGGGCAGTGCGAGTGCTTGGTCGGTGAACCACACGGATTCTGTGGTGCGGCTAGTGGCTGTGGTGACTGTGGCATCAGCACCGGCGGTGAGGATGCGGGCCTGGTTAGCGGCATTAGCAAGATACACCCCGGTGGGGGTGGTTTCTGCGGCGGTGGGGCACCACGTCGCAGCGCGGGTGTCAGGGTTGGTAAGCGCTGACACGGCCCCGGTGGTGTTCATCGTCAGGTAGGTGCCGGGGTAGGCGGCGGATTCGAGGGAGACACACTGGGAGGAATCAAGTGCAGGCACCACCTTGAAAGAGGCGTCGAGGCGATCATTGAACCCGCTGTTACGGTCAAGTAAGGATAGTTTTACCCCAGACCAGCTAAGCCGCATGACGTGGCCGGGGTTGATGCGCCCGGCTGAGCGCAAAGTGACGTAGTTAGGGGCCTGCCCCGATGGGGTCAAGGTGGCGGTGGAGGCGCCGTTGGGCGTAGCAACCGGGGTGACCTGCAGTTCGACAATCGTGGAGCCGCGGCGATCAACATCAACGCTTTTGACCTGGCCGGGTTGGATGACCTGCTGGAAGTACACCGCCCCGTCAGGGAGTTTGAAGGCGACGGCAACCGGGACGGTGAGGTTGTTGACCACCCCGTAGGAGCCGGTGATGTTGACCGCCACCCACCCGGTGGGTGCGGTGAGGGTGAAACACACAGACATTCCGGCAACGGATGCGGAGTCGACGCGGACTTGTTCGCGTGAGGTGCCGCAGGCTTGTTCGACTAATCCGCCGTCGCCGGCGATGGGGTCGACTTTGTCCTGGGCGAGTGCCGGTGTGGCAATACACATCAGTGCGGCACATGAGGCGGATAACGCGGCAGGCGGTGAATCGTGTCAGGGCATAGCGCATGGGTGTGAGGGTCCTTGAGGTGTGGGAATGATGAAAAGAACGCTGGTGAGAAGGGTTTAGCGTGAAAGCGGCACGTAGCTGGTGGTGGACTCATCCAATGTCGAGCGAAGTGTCGTCGCAAACAAGGCCCATACCTCGTTGGCAACATGCTCAGAACTAAACGGCCCCTGCACCTGGGTGGTCTGGGTGGGGCCGAAGGATTCCACGACAAGGCGGATCCAGGTTTTGTTGGAGCCGGTGTACTGGGCCTTGACATCCGGGGAGTCGAACACGACGTTTTTCTCACCAGCTGGTGGGGCAGTGACCTCATCAAAACGGATGTTCAGCAATCGGTTAGCCCCCTCAGGGTGACCGGCAGCAGTTTTCAAAGTAAATCCCGTATCAGAAATACGCTCAACAGTGACTTTGCCAGACCGTGCCCCCATGCCGGTAAAGGTGCATGTAGTGCCGGTGGTGAGTTCTTTCGGACACCCCGTTAACGGGAAGTAAGTGTCCATGTGCTGAATCAGTTCGCGGTGTGCCCCAGCTGCGTGCCAGCGAGGTTTGTCTTCCTTTGCGAACAGGGGGTAGACCTGCCTGTAGCTGGAGTACTGCTTGTTGTCGTACTCAGGCAGCGCCACACCGGTGGGTTCGAAGGATTGGATAGACCCGCCGATGAAATCCTGTTTCGTACCTCCCGCGGCAGCATAAGCGTCTGAGGACGGGAAACTAAACCGGCTTTTCTCCCAGCCGGCTTTGCCCCAGTAATCACGAATCTTCCCACTGACTGTGTGCACACCACTAGCAGGCGAGTAGTAAATCGACCCATTCTCAAAGTGGTTAAACCAGCCATTACCATCCGGCGTAGTCAACTCATCAGTAACCGGATAGCCCAACGGACCAGTCTCCCACCCTTGCGCCGCCCACTTGTCCCGAATCTCACCCCAAATCTGATGGGCATCGGTCTCAGGTGACCAGTAGATGGATCCACCCTGGAAGTGGTTGAACCGGCCAATGCCGTCAGGGGTGGTCAATTCGTCGGTTACTGGGTAGCCCAAGGCCGCATTTTCCCACCCGAGATCAGCCCACTTATCCCGGATGCGACCGCCGACCTGGTGAGCAGTACCGCCATCGACGTTGGGGTGCCAGTAAATGGAAGAATCGCGCACGAAGACCTGGAACCGCCCATTCAACGCTGAGACGCTTTCCGGGGTGGTCGCATCACCAAACCTACCCCACCCCCCGAGACGATGGTAAGTCTCTTCGATCTTCCCGCCGATCCAAAAACCATGGAACACATCCGCCTGCGCCGCGGGAACACCTAACGATCCAAACGCAAATGAGCTGCCCTGGGTTTTGTTCCTAGGCATTTGCCTTGGTTTCCATTATGGCTTTGGGTGGGTTGTATGCCCAAAAGGCTGCTTCAACCTCGGCTGGTGTTCGGTAGCCAAGGCTTTGGTGTAGCCG
>NZ_JANIKD010000038.1 GCF_024580955.1 Corynebacterium sp. 122RC1
GAAGCCAGCGACTAGTTCCACTGTCCTTTCGGATGGCGGGAACGGACATAAACATAGCCCGCCCAATCGGGTGGACAGGCTATGTATCTTCGGTGCCCTGGGGTGGAACTGCTAACAACGTAATGGGCTTCCGTTAACCTACCTGACCTGCGACAATAAACGCAGGTAAACGGCATTTTCCTCCGTGTGACTCGTCTTTTTCCTCCACTTTTCCTCCTGTCAGTGCCGATGGTCGATTGTGGGCACTTTCGCGGTGGTGGGCATTTCCTCCGCGGTTTGAGCGCGCGGAAAGCGGATGATACGGGGGCAAGCTCGACGTACTGACCACTGTGTGCTGCACAACGGGTTATCTCTGGGAGTGGTGGGTCTATTGCATGGGGCAGGGGCTTGTTTCATGGTTGCTGGGTCGTTTTGTGCTCTCGGACTGTGCGCTGGGCGGTGAAAAGCTATTGCTGTTTCAGGTGATTTATCGCTCTGAGGCGGTGAAGTGGAATTGCCCTACTAATCACGACGCAACTTGTAAGGAGTAAAGGGCCGAGGTCTTGATCGACTTTGGCGTCCAAAAGGGTCACATCGAGCGGTGCTTGAGTATCGTCCGGCTCCGGCAGTGAGACGCGACGCAGCGCGTGGTGATAGTAACCGTGAGCTGCGGCACTCGACATTCGCCATAAATAGCGAACGTCGTATCGTACATCATCTCCCGGCTCCAACTCATTTCCGAAAATCTCGTCTGCGACCGTCCTTATGACTTCTGTCTGAATGAATTTGACCTTTGCAGCGTTGATGCCGGGTTGAAAGGTCTGTCCAATCCTGGTGAGTTCTTCCTGCTTGTGTTTGAGTTGAGCTCTTAGGGCTTCATTGGACATTGTCGCTGCGTCAGATGTCATTGCAAGTGGTGGTAGATCAACCAGCGAATTCAGTTCCTCATGAATTTCCTTGGCCTTCAACGTAAATGCTCGGAGTCTGCGCTCGTTTCTTGAAGTTGGGTGCAGTAGCCAGGCGGCGTTGATTGCTGAGGTGCACGCAGTGCGTCCCAATGTTAGTGGGGCGGTGGGGTAAATGCTGCCTAATTCAAAAATGCAGTCGAGTGATAGTTTGAGGTGTTCGACGGCTATGCCGATCTGGTATTCGGCAGACAATCCAGGTTGAAGCCATTCAACATCGTCGGCTTTGGATGGGCTACCTTCCTGGATGTCTGTGAGCGTGTATGGGTTAGCGTGCCATTGTTTGACCTGCGGATATATGGTTTTAAGTCGGTCAATCCACAATTTTTCAGACTCGGATAGGGCTAGTTGTTTTGTGCCTCTCATACGTTCAGGTCACCCTTTCAAATATGCGCTGATGTCCGGCATCATGCGAAACCAGATTACTCTAGAAGTATAGAACAGGTGTGTGATAATGTGGTTGGTGTTCGGCGTAGATTTTCGATCAGTTCAGGAGTGAGGCGTTGACAAACCCAGGCAAAGTTCCAGAGAAGTACCGCTTGATTTATGAAGCAGCAAGGAATAGTTCGGAAGCCACATTGGAGGGTATCGCAACCTCTACCCATACCGATGGCGTACGGCTAACGTGGCAGGTTTCGGGGGACCCCCAACTTGGGCAGGCGACGTTTAGTTTCATGACGCCAGACTTTGTTTTCAACGCAAAGTTTGATGGAACCCAACCAATCGGTTTCAGTGTGTTCGACTTTGCTACGTCAAAGAATCGGTATGTGGAACTTGACTATTCCTACGACGTCGATAAGTTCTCTGTCTTTATTCCACACGGAGTGCTCGACCTCGACGGAGTGGAGGTCAAATTCGAGTTCACTGTCAATAGCGTGCGTCGCGGTGAAGCGACCCTAGTGGTGTAAACACCGGGTCTGAACGGGAAAGCAGGCGGAGTGCGTGGCACTCCGCCTGCTTTTACTACCTGCATTTTCCGTGTTCCCTACTGCTGGCTCACCGCGCGGTGGGCCAGGTGTGCCAGTACCTTGTTCAGGGCCTTGAGCGAGACATCATCGCCCAGGAACAGTTCCTGAATCTCACGCGACTCGTTCATAACCTCAATCAGTGCACCGACCACTGCCTTCTCAAACCCGGGTGCGTGCTCTAGTTGGCTGACCGTATTTTCTGCGCCCATCTTGGCCACGTCCTCGTTCGGAGCCAGCGTGCCCCACACCTGCATGACGAACCCGCGTACCGCCTTGTTGGACGCGGGGATACCGGCTGCGGTGAGGATGGCGTTGGCCTCGTCTACGGCTTCGTCAAAAGCGATACCCAGGTCCGAGTCCGCGGCTGCGGTTCCGCAGCCCAGGGTCGGCACCTCCAGTTGCCCGTCCCCGTCCGTCAGGCCCAGGTTCTCGGCCACCGACTTCGGCGCCACGGCCACACCGATGATGTCAACGGTGGAGACGTCGATGACATCGGACAGACCCAGGTGCAGGTTGCGGGCCAGGTAGGTGGCCAGGATTGCCCGCTGCGCATGGTCGTGTCCTCGAAGTTGACGATCTGCGACAGGAACTCCCAGGACTTAACGTATGTGCACAGGTCGGTGCGAAACGCGTTGTGACGATTCACCTCGTCCTCGTTGCCGGACATACGCGCTGCACGCAGACCATCGTTCGAGCGCTGGACGATGGGGGAGATATGCGAGCGGAAGGTCTCGTGGTCTACGTCATCGACCACCACGGCTGCGGCCACAGCGTCGATATCAGTGTCGGTGTAGAAGCCGGCTCCGTCAATGCGCTCGGCCACCTCGAACAAAGCAGATGGTTCCACGTCCACGGCCAGGGTCGCGGCCGTGTAGAACTGCTTGAATTCCGCCAGGATGGACTCTGCGTCGTTGGCGAAGTCCACAACCATCGGCGCGGTCTTGCCCGGGTAGGTGCGGTTGAGACGGGACAGGGTCTGGACGGTGGCCACGCCCGAGAGTTTCTTGTCCACCTACATCGCACACAGCCGTGGCTCGTTGAACCCGGTCTGGAACTTGTTGGCCACGATCAGTACGCGGTACGCGCCGTGGGAGTCCTTGTACGCGCCCTCGGTATCGGACAGGCCATTGAATGAGGTCTCGGTGTACACCCCGTCAGCGCTGGCACGTCCCCCGCGCAATGCCAGGTCGAGCTGATAATCCTCCATCAGTTCTGCGAACTTCTCGTCGGTCATGTCCGGGGTGTGTTTTGGTTCGCGCGGGGCTGCAACGTCGAGCGAGCCGGAGTAGGCAACCAAGGTTTTGAACTCGTCCTGCCAGTTGTTTTTGGCAATGTACTTGTTCATCTCGTGGCACCAGTGGAACGCGGACTCGCGGGTGGCTGCCACCACCATCGCGCGGGCCTGATCACCGAGCAGACCTGCCACATTCTCGCGGTAGTGGTTAACCACCACCGCCACCTTCTGGGCAATGTTGGTCGGGTGCTTCCGCGCAAACCGAACGATCTCGCCCACAACCTCGCCCTTGCTGACCATCTCGTCGCGGTTCATCGAGACCGCGATACGGGGATGTAGTTGCTGTACGTGGTGTAGTTGGTGAGCACGTCCAGGATAAAGCCCTCCTGAATGGCCTGGGCCATGGTGTAGTGGTCGAACGCCGAGCGTGCGTCCGTCTCAGGGTCGTACGTGCCGAAAATACGCATGGTCTTAGGCTTCGGAGTGGCCGTGAACGCCACAAAGGTCACGTTCGTGGCCGAGCTCGCCGCCCGGTCCTGGGCTGCAAGTTTTGCGTCCAACTGCGCCGAGACTGCTTCGTCCGTGTCCATGCCGTCGGACAGGTCCGCTGCGTCCGCACCGGTCACCTGCGCCAGCAACTCTTTCAGCGCGCGAGAAGTTCCGACAGGACGGGCCCGACTATCAAACCCCGAAGTGGAGACACATCTATGGCACCCTCCGAAACGTATGCGAGGGCTCGAACAGCAACATCAAGAATCTGTCCGCCAGTATCGGAAACCAGACCCGGCGTCTGGTGCGTGGCTTCGCCGGTCACTGGGCGATGACGGCCCTCGGCGTGATCGCGTCCAACCTGGACAAGATCAGTTCCTGGGGCCGACCCCCGGAAAGTAGACACATCGGGTGGTCAATATGATGGGATTATGTTAGCTCACGCGGTCTTGGCTTCAAACTCTTTTGGTGACAGGTATCCACACCAGGAGTGACGCCTTTTGGTGT
>NZ_JANIKD010000039.1 GCF_024580955.1 Corynebacterium sp. 122RC1
CCTGCAGCCCGGCATCAGGGGCGAGGTGCGCCTTGTGGAGAGAGCTTTTGGCATTGGGCCCTCGGCGCTGACGGAGGCCATGGGCATGCTCAACCACCATTTCGCAGCAGCCGCCTGATCGGCGCAGAGCGACAGCCTACCTCTGACTGCCGCCAATCTTTGCAACAGAGCCCTTGCTGTCCCTCTGAGGCGAAAATTTTGAGCAGGTTTTCTAAATGGAGGGGAAAGGAACTCCTGTTTACAAGCTCTTTAGCATCGTGGGTAGCAAGGCGTTCAACATAGTTGCGGAACCATCGCTTGGCTTGTGCAGTTGGACGTTTTAGCGGTTCAGGATATCCACCTTGAATGACGCGATGGCGAACGTCCACTCCATTTCCCGGGAGAAGGTCTCCTTCACAGCCTCCCAAGATCCATTCAATCCAGTTTTCGGGGGTTTCACGCCGGTCGATTTCCCCTTGACTCAAGGGATAGACAATCAAACTCTCAGCGCGACCAGCCAATGAATCTGATACACCTTTGACCTTAAGCAAGTCCGCTGATCCGGTAATCGCAAAACGTCCGGGTGCTCGATTTTCATCGATACTTGCCTTGAGTGCGAGCGCCAATTCAGGAACTCGCTGGGCTTCATCAATGGCAAGCGTTTTGCCTGGCGCTTGCTCAACAAATCCACGAGGGTCAGTCGAGGCATAATCCCTCATTGTAGGGTCATCGAGTGTCACAAACTCAGTATGTTCAGGACTGAGAGCTTGACGCATTAAACATAACGCGCGGATTTGCCAGACCCAGCGCGCGGATTTGCCAGACTCAACGCGCGGATTTGCCGGACTCCAAATGTGTGATTGAGCATTACTTTCCGTAACCCCTAAGCGCCACATGCACGCCCACTTTTGCGACGCTTCCAATCCCTTTCGCCTCACCATGCCACCCCTTTCAGCCAACCCTCGCCTACTTGCCCGCCACTTTCCCAGCCATGGTGCACCCGTTCTTATTCGCTTTCCGCCGAGTTGTAGAAGAATAGGCCCCATGTCAAAGTTTTCTGAGGTCCTCGATCAGCTTCGTGAAAATCAGCCGAAGAGCAAGTACGGCTTGGCTTTTGAAGAGCTGATGGTCAATTACTTCCGTGCTGATCCGACCTCAAAAGCCCAGTTTGATGAGGTGTATCGCTGGGTAGACTGGCGCTACAACGGCGGAAAGGCGGATACCGGCATCGACCTGGTTGCCCACCGGATTGAAGACGACTCCTGGACCGCCATTCAATGCAAGTTTTACAAAGAGTCCACCACCATCCAGAAGTCCCACCTAGATTCCTTCTTTGAAGCCTCGGGCCGCGCCTTTGAAACGGAAAACGGCAAGCAGTACTTCAAGGATCGACTGATCGTCTCTACCACTGACAAATGGTCCAGCAACGCTGAGTTGGCCCTGGAAAACCAGTTGATCCCCACCGGCCGCATTGGGCTGGCTTCCATTGCGGAGTCCCCGATCAACTGGGATGTGGCATTCCCGGGTTCGGAAATCCAAATCAACCTCTCCCAAAAGGAAACCTTTGAGCCGCGCCCGCATCAGCAGGCTGCAATTGAGAATGTACTCAAGGGGTTTGACACCCATGACCGCGGCAAGCTGGTTATGGCCTGCGGTACGGGCAAGACGTTCACGGCATTGCGCTTGGCGGAAAAAGTAGCTGCGAACAACGGTGGGAAGGCTCGAGTGTTGTTCCTGGTGCCGTCGATTTCGCTCCTCTCTCAGTCGCTGAAAGAATGGGCCGCGCAGTCACGCCTTGACCTGCGGCTCTACGCGGTGTGCTCGGACTCCAAGGTGTCCAAGAAGGCGGAGGACATTGCGTCCTATGACCTGGACGTTCCTGTATCTACCGACGGCGCCGCCATCGCCGAACGCATGAGCTTCAGCAAGCGCGCCAAGGGGCTCACTGTGGTGTTCTCCACGTATCAGTCGCTGCCCGCTGTCCACGATGCGCAGTCACACGGCCTGGATGAATTTGACCTAGTTATCTGCGATGAAGCCCACCGCACCACGGGCGTGACCCTGGCCGGTGAGGAGGCCTCCAATTTCACCAAGATCCATGACGCGGACTACATCAAGGCCACCAAGCGCCTGTATATGACCGCCACCCCGCGCCTGTTCGACGACAACGTGAAGGACAAAGCCCAGCAGCACTCCGCGGAGATCGCCTCCATGGATGACGAGGCCATTTACGGCCCCGAGTTCCACCGCCTGGGCTTCGGTGAAGCAGTGGATCGTGGGCTACTCACGGACTACAAGGTGCTGGTGATGACGGTGGATGAGTCCGTAGCTGCCGAGGCCCTGGGCGCCTTTGATTCTGAGGGGATGAACCTCACGTTGGCCTCAGCAATGATCGGCGCGTGGAATGGTTTGGCCAAGCGCTCCGGCGCGCTCCAGAACGCCAGGGGCGGGTTTGAAGAGTCTGCCCAAGCCATGCAGCGCACGGTGGCCTTTGCTAAAGACATCAAAACGTCCAAGCAAATCGCAGAGTCCTACCCACTGCTCATTGAGACGTACCAGCAGCAGTTGAAGGAAAAGGCCGTTCTCAACGACGTATCGCTGCACAACGTGGATCTCAAGGTGGCCATCCAGCACGTCGATGGCGCAATGAATGCCATGGAGCGCAACACAAAGCTTTCGTGGATTGAATCGCCCGTGGGTGAGCAGGAAACACGAATCCTCACGAATGCGCGTTGCTTGTCAGAGGGTGTGGACGTCCCCGCACTGGATGCAGTTGTGTTCTTTAGCCCCCGCAATTCCATGGTGGACGTGGTCCAGTCCGTAGGCAGGGTCATGCGCAAGTCTGAGGGCAAGGACTACGGCTACATCATCTTGCCTGTGGCGGTACCACCGAACGTCTCCCCTTCCCAGGCGTTGAATGACAACACCCGTTTCAAAGTGGTGTGGCAGATCCTCAACGCACTGCGCGCCCACGACGATCGCTTCAACGCGAAAGTGAACTCCCTCGCTTTGAACGAGGGCGCCGCTCAGGAACTTGGGGTTGAGGTTGATCACGTTCAGAACCCGCAGGTAAAGCTAAACGAGGCTGACACCGCAAAGACCGAACCCTATGAAAGTCCACACGAGGTTGCCCAGCAGATCGCCCTGTTCTCCCTGGAGAAGTGGCAGGAGGCAATGTATGTGAAGATCGTGGATAAGGTGGGCACACGCACGTATTGGGAGGATTGGGCTGACGACGTTGCCAAGATCGCGGAAGCCCAGATCACCCGCATCAAGGCCCTGATTGCTGGCGCGGACCCAGAGATTCGCGATGAGTTTGAGGCATTTGTGGCCGGGCTCCGGGCGAACCTCAATGACTCGATCACCGAGGACGAAGCCATCAACATGCTCTCCCAGCACCTGATCACCGCGCCGGTGTTCTCCGCACTGTTCACAGAGTACGACTTTGCCCAGCACAATCCGGTGGCGCAGGTGATGCAGCGCATGGTGGATGCGCTCGCGGACAAGAACTTGGAGGCGGAAACCGAATCCTTGGAGAAGTTCTACGCCTCGGTGCGTGTGCGCGCCTCTGAGGTGACCAGCGCCTCCGGCAAACAGCAGGTGATCAAGGAGCTCTACGAGCGCTTCTTCCGCAAGGCATTCAAGAAGCAATCTGAAGCCCTGGGCATTGTGTACACCCCAATCGAGATTGTGGACTTCATCCTGCGCGCCGCCAACGACGTCTCCATCAAACACTTTGGCAAGGGGCTTAGCGACGAAGGCGTGTGCATCCTGGATCCGTTCGCTGGCACCTCGACGTTTACGGTGCGCCTGCTGCAGTCGGGTTTGATTTCGCCGGAGGATCTGGCGCGGAAGTACGCGCAAGAACTCTTTGCCACCGAAATCACCCTGCTGGCCTACTACGTTTCCGTGGTCAACATTGAGACCACCTACAACGCATTGAAGGCCGAGGAATCTCAAAGAAATAGCACCCCCCATTACGTTGTTAGCAGTTCCACCCCAGGGCACCGAAGATACATAGCCTGTCCACCCGATTGGGCGGGCTATGTTTATGTCCGTTCCCGCCATCCGAAAGGACAGTGGAACTAGTCGCTGGCTT
>NZ_JANIKD010000004.1 GCF_024580955.1 Corynebacterium sp. 122RC1
GATTGCGCAGGAAGCCCAATCGGCCCCTCAGCATGCCCGAAAACAACATCGCCGAAGTAAAACAGAAGCCCTTCACACCCCCAACAATCTCACCCACGGAGTTGACAACCTATATAGGAACACCCCCCACTTGCAAGGGACGTGATCTTAAAAAGACGTTGCTTCCCTATTCTCAGTGAGCGTTCAACGGCCGTGACTTGACTGAAAGTACTGACCATTGAGGTTCGATGGTGGACAAAACAGACACCAGGGAGGCACATTCAACAAGACCCCAGGAGCTGGCTAGCAGTGCCTTACCGTTGCTGTTGAACAAATTTGGGCAAATGGATTCTGCAAGAAGTGCTAAGTCACTCGGTTCTGGGGAAACTTCAATCACATACCGAGGATGAGACTGGGAATTATTGAAGTAATTGCTCCACCACGGATCCGTAGGTACTCGGCAGCTCTCCCCTGGATGAAGAGCGACATCGATTTTCGAAAGCTCGAAAGAAGAAAAGCCTTTTCGCAACCCGATTTCGGTAGCAAGCATAATCACTGGCAGATATTCGACGGCAGATGGGTGCGTCTGATCAGAAGCGTAGAACTCTAATACCAAATCTTCGCACAGACCGTCAAAGCACAATTCCTCTTCATTGCTTTCCCCCAAAAACCAGGGAGATAACGAGGATCCAGAGATAATCGAGCCAATAGCGTTAATCAAACTCCAGAGATCCTCGGACTGCTCTGAGTTCCGCAACGGTCCATGAGGATCTTTTTTCCATGTGGCGCTCAGAGTCAAGATCATCGAAGCACCTCACAGCTAAACGCCACAATTCACCTAGTTCTCTTTATAAGCCTTCATTGGTGAGTCTACAGCGCCTATTATGGCAACATTCACAACGTTTCGATAGAGCGTGCGGTTGAGATTGCGGCAGTCGGCTCGAGCGTTCGAGCGATTACCCCTAGGCCAGACCTTCAGGAACAGTAACCTGCGAGCCTGTGGCTACCCTCACTCAGGTTCCATCTCCGTTTTTCTTCTCAATCCAGTTCCTCACCACTGCCCGCCCACCGGCTGGTCCTCCTATATAGCAACCATGTGCCGAGACATCTCCCTGAGAAAAGTGTGGGTTATCTGCAACCATGACCAGAGGCCCGATCCCCACCCCCGCACCTGAAATAGAGTCATGGTTCTGCTGCGGCCCAGAGGTTTCCAATTCAATCATCCACTGATCGGCTATTTCCGCAATTTCAGTATGAAGCAAGTCCGCGCCGCCTTCGTGGACAGACGCAGCTGGTGACAAACCCAACAGGGCCGTGGCAACGACAGCTCAAATGGATAACAATTGATTGTGTTTCAAAATCGTTTCCTCAGACCAAAGGCGTTTCTCTAATCGCTTTACCCAATCGAATTGGTTTGCGCACCATTGTTACTGAACATCAAGACACCGAGTACCCCAAAAAATACAAAATGCCTCGCAGCAAACCGTGAAGAATGCTGCGAGACATTTATCTAGTAGCGGGGGCAGGATTCGAACCTACGACCTCTGGGTTATGAGCCCAGCGAGCTACCGAGCTGCTCCACCCCGCGACGCGGTGCAAGAAGTAATCGAATTGATTGCTTCGGTGCAACGGGTTTTAAATCTACACCCGCTTCCCCACAAACACCAAATCCCCAGCACACACGGGTATCGGCGGCTGGGGATTCAGACCCGGCTTCAGGCTCGGCTTCAGGCTAGGGATTCAGGTTTCAGGTTTCGGAAATCGGAATACGGGGATTGGGGAACCCAGAGCAGGCTCGCCAACCCACTGCCCTAGTTGTTCACCAACCCTTGGTAGGCGCGCACGGCGCGGTCAAGTTCATCGAGCGCACGGCCATACTCCTCGTTGGTGCCGCCACGAGCATTTTCGAGGTTACGGAGGGCGTCGTTGATTGCCTGCACGGCCTCCGCCTCAGTACCCACAGAATCCGGTGCCGATGCCGGTGCCTGCGCGGAGGTCGTCGGAGCCGCGCCGGTTGAGGTAGATTCCGCATCGGTGGAGCCCTCGTTCACGCGTGGCGCGCTGGCGGTCTGCGTGTTGTCCAAGTCAGCTTCGGCGAGGTCCTGCGCGGCGCGTGGGTCGATGCCCACCTGGGCGAGTGCCTCAGAGATGGTTGGGGCGTAGCCCACCTGGCCTTTGTAGCTCACGAGCACACGCAGGAGCTTCGGGAACGCCGAGTCCTGGCCCTTGCGCTGCGAGTACAGGGGCTCCACGTAGAGGATCTCACCATCACCAACAGGCAACGTGAGCAGGTTGCCGTTGAACAGCTCGTTGGTTTCGCCCCACAGGGTGCGGTCGGAGGCGATCTGGTCCGAGGACATCATGGTGTCCTGCGCCTGCTTCGGGCCCTGGGTGAGCGTGTTGGTGGGCAGCACGCGCACGGTGATGCGACCAAAGGTCTCAGGGTCGGAGCTCACGGACATGTGTGCCGCCAGGAACTCACGCTGCAAGCCACGGAATGGGGTGATGAGCTGGAAACTTGGGTCACCCGTCTCTGGGTCTGCGGCCACCACGTAGTATGCGGGCTGAGCGATGTTCTGCTGTGCCTCGTCTGCGGATGGGTCGCCGGGGACGGACCAGAAGCGGTCGTTGGTGAAGAACTCGCGGGCGTCATCAACGTGGTAGCGAGCCAGCATTTCACGCTGCACCTTGAACATATCCTCTGGGTAGCGCAGGTGGTTCATGAGGTCTTCAGAGATCTCACTCTTTGGCTTCACGGTTCCGGGGAACACGCCTTCCCAGGCTTTCAGCACGGGGTCGTTTTCATCGAACTCGTAGAGTTCCACGGTGCCGTCGTATGCATCCACCACTGCCTTCACGGAGTTACGGATGTAGCCCACCTGGTCAAACACGGCGAGCTGGTCCACGGCGCCCACGCCTGCCGACGTATCCTGCGTAGCCTCCTGCAAATTGGTACGCGAGACGTATGGCAGTGCGCTCAGGGTGGTGTAGCCGTCCACAATCCACTTGATCCGGCCATCAACCACGGCTGGGTAGGTGGTGGAGTCCGTGGTCAACCATGGCGCAACGTTATGTACGCGCTCGCGGGGATCGCGCTGGTAGATGATCTTGGAGTTCTCATTCACGCGCTCAGAAAGGATGAGGTTGAGCTCCTGGTATTGCAGCGCAAAGGCTGCTCGGTTGAACACGTTGCCAATGCCCACGCCGCCTTGGCCGGTGTAGGTGTATGTGGACGTATCCGTGTCATATTCCACGGCGGTACCGTCGGCAGTGCCCACAACCGCATAGTCTGCGCCGTCGGCTGCGGATGCGATGAGCGGGCCAAAGTAGATGCGCGGCTCGGTGACGTCGAGGCCGATCGCGCGGGCGTCCGTGTCCGTGTTGTAGAGGTCGGAGACGGTGTAAACGGGGTAGCCGCCGCGGGCAGAGCCGACGTCACGCGCAACCTCATCCACCTGGTTTGCCTGGGCTGCCACAATGCCGTTGCCGTGCGTGTATACGGTGTGCCGGTTGATCCAGTCGCGCTGGTTTTCCCGCAGGGAGTTCGGATTCAACTCGCGCGCGGCAACAACGAAGTCTCGCATTTCGCCGTCGATCTCATAGCGGTCCACGGTCAAGGACTCGGGGAAGCCGTAGAAGTTACGCAGTTGCTGCTGCTGGGTGAAGGTTGGGGAAACGATCTCCGGGTCCAGCAGGCGGATGTTGCTCACCGTGGCCGTATCATTTGCCACGGCCTCGTTGCTCGCACCGCTTGCGCCCCAGTCCTCAATGTAGGTCACCTGCTCGTCGGTGATGCCGTACGCGTAACGGGTTGCCTCGATGTTTCGAGCAATGTATTCAGTTTCCTTTTCCGCGCGGTTTGGCTGCACGGAGAAACGCTCAATCATCAGTGGCCAGGCAGTGCCGATCACCAACGCGGAAAGCATCATCAGCACCGTGGAGAGCGCCGGGATGCGCAGGTCTTTGAGCACCACGGCAGCGAAGAAGCTCAAGGCCACCACGGCGGCGATCACCATCAAGATGATCTTGGCGGGCAGCACGGCGTTGATGTCAGTGTAGGAACCGCCAGTGAAGGTGGGGTGAGAGTTGAACAGCAGCTCGTAGCGATCCAGGAAGTAGCTGGCCACGCGCAGCAGCATCCACAGGCCCGCGGTGACTGCGAGTTGGATGCGCGCCGGCTGAGACACCACGCCCTTGATGCCCGCGGCTTGGTTGCCAATGCGGATACCACCCAAAAGGTAGTGCCCGAACAGCGCCACCAGGAATGCCACCACCAGCAGCACGGAGAAGGTGGACACGAGGATGCGCAGCATGGGCAGGACAAAGGCGTAGAAGCCGTAGTCCAAGCCAAACTGCTGGTCCTGCACGCCAAAGTCTTGGCGGTTGAGGAACATTTGCACCACCCGCCAGTTGGCCTGGCCAAACATGCCGGCGATCGCGCCGATGAACAGCGGTAGGACCACCAGAAGACGGCGCACGCTGGCCTCAATCACGCGGCGGTACTCCAGCATGGGGCCGCTGAGATCGAATTGCTCCAGCTCACTGGGCCGCCCGCGGTAGGCAACCCAGCCCGCGAGCCACACCACGAGCGCCGCGATAGCCGCAAAGATCACAAAGAGTGCGATGCGGGTGAAGATGACTTTTTGGAACACCCCCCTGAATCCAACTTCGCCGAACCAGAGCCAGTCGGTGTAGAAGCCGATGGCGGTTGGCACCACGGCAATGAGGATGCCCACCACCACAAAAATGGTGGTCCACATCCGCGATGGCCGCTTTGCTGCAGGAGACGGTGGCTTGAGGCCTTGCGTCAACTGTCTCTCCCTTAGTTGAGTGTGAACATTGCTAGTTACGCTGTGTGTTCCCCCGCCCTGCGCGCCCAGGCCCAGCACAGGCTGAGTTAGACTGCTTCACAGGCAGAAGACATGCAACGCTCAAGTTTACGGGAGTTTTGCATTTTGAGATTGTGAGGGTTTTCCAACCGTGGCTTCCAGCAAAGATTTTGACGCCCCTTCAGACCGGACGCTCAGCCCGCAAGCGCTGAATCGCGCGATGTTGGAGGCGGTAGAGTTCATCCACTCGGAAGGCTGGGACGCCCCACCAACGCTCTTTGGGCTGGTTCCAGCCGAGCTCATCGAGCAGCACATCCCCGAGGAAGACACCTCCCCACTCGCACTCGTAGTCCAAGACGGCCTGCCCACCCACATCAGCGGCGGCTCAGAGGAACTCGGCGACTACCTCTCCCGCATCACCTGGCCGCAGGAGGTTGTGGGTGCGGTGCTCGCGCAGGAGATCATGTTCAAGGACGCGGCTTCCGACGCCCCCACGGCGCGCGAAGCTCGACTGTTTTCAGGGGTGCTGCGGGAAGGTGCCGAGCTCACGCTGTTGCAAATAAAACCCACCGAGGAGGAGCTCGACGCGGCAGGAGCCTTTGCAGATGACAACATTGAGCTGCGCGGCGGGCCTGGCATTGCCCCTGGGGTGATTGCTGCGTTGCGTGCAACGCTCGACTAGAATGTGAGTGTTTGCTCGTTGCGCCCGAAGGCGCCGCGCCCGTTTTCCGCGCCCGTCTCCAAGGAGTTGCCCCGTGCGTCTAGTTGCTCGTGTCCCCCACGCCCGCGCTCTCAGCGGGATGTCTTTGGCGTGCGCGCTGGCCTTCACGCTTGCCGCTTGTTCCGCCGGAGACCAGGAGCAGCCTTCCGCTACAGCACCAGCCGAAACCACGGCAACGGCCACCGCCGCTACCTCTGCCGCAGCTCCCTCCTCTGCTGCAGCCCAGAGCACGCAGGCCGAGGCTACCAGCAGCGCCGCTGCCTCCACCTCTCCTTCCACCGCAAGCCGCCGTGCACAAAACGTGGAGGAAGCACGGCAGCGCTTCGGCGCACTCGCACCGGATTCCCTGTTTGATCAGTTTGATTCCTGTGACCGCGCAGGCATTGAAAACTCCATGGCCTGCTCCGGCCCAAACGTGGGGCAGTTCCAGTTCTTCGAGTCTGATTCAAATGCAGCATCCTCCACCCAGGTACTCACGGAACTCCGCAGCTCACGGGTGATGGAAGATACCGGCTCCCGCGTGGTGGGCTGGTCCATTCTTGGCAACACCGCCCTGATTACCGTGGTGGAAAATGACCTTGGCTTGGTGATGAAGCAGATGGTCTCCATTGATGAATCGGACCCGAAGGAGATCATCGAGGAGCTCGGATTGGTGGGCTTCAACCGTGAGGCAGCGCAGAAGTCTGGCGGCTCTGAGGAACCCACTAGCGAGGCTCCAGGAGCCAGCTAGCTGCAAGTCTCCACCGCTTGGCCGCTGTTGTAGGCCTCCAGCTCTGCGATGGCATCCTCAATTGAATCCACCGCGATGATGGTCATGTCACCGTGTTCCCGACTCACCGCTTCGGCGCAATTGGCCCGCGGTGCAAGGAACACCTCTGCCCCAGCCTGGCGGGCAGCATCAACCTTGTGGACAATGCCGCCAATGGGCCCCACCTCACCGGAGTCATCCACCGTGCCGGTGCCGGCCACAAACTTGCCGCCGTTGAGCTCACCTGGTGAAAGCTTATCAATCACGGCCAAAGAGAACATCATGCCCGCAGAAGGGCCACCGATATCTTCCAGGTGGAAGGTCACATCAATTCCCGACGCCGGCGCCGCCTCCATCAGCACCCCGAGCAGCGCCCGGTCGGCGTCGTCAGGCGAAGCCCCAAGCACCACCTTCCCTTCGTTTTCCTGCCCATCGCGCTGGTAGGTGATGGTGATCTCGGTGCCGGGGGCCAGCGCGCGGATGGAGTCTCTGACCTGCGCAGCGCCGGTGACGGGCTCGCCGTTAACACGCAGGAGTGTGTCGCCTGCTTGGAGCACCCCTTGGGCTGGGGAATCCTCGAGGACCTCGGCAACGTTAATGTTCACCGGCAGGTTGAGGTAGTTCATCGCCGCGATGGTGGCCGCGGCCTCCGAAGTGCTAAACGCCTGCTGGTTCGCCTCCTGGACCTCTTCCTCAGTCATGTCCTGGGGGAAGATTTCCTCGATGGGCACCAGAGTGTCATTGGTGAGCAGCCAACGGCCCAGCGCCTGGGCAAGCGTCATGCCAGTGCGCACGGAGACAGTGGTCATGTTGAGGTTGCCACTGGTGGGATCCAGTTCTGCGCCTTCAATCTCCACCACGTCCTGGCCGTCCACTTCCCCCAAGGTGTTGAAAGTGGGCCCGGGGCCTTCCGCCGCGTAGGGCACGGTGAGGTTGATAGAGGTGCCCGGGATGTGGTCCACCGTCACCAACAGCCCCAGCAGGCCCACTGGGATAAAGCCGAGGATGAGTGTGCGTAGGCGTCGATTCACGGTGTTCTAGCGTATCACTGGGTTTCAATGCGCTGCGAAGTTGTGGGTGAAGTGTGTTCGCTGTGAGCGTGCGGGTTTTCGTGGCAGCATGTCCTGGGCCTTCGGTAGCGTGTATGGCATGAACAGCAACGGCTTTGGTTTCTCCTTCCAGTTTGGCGGCGATGACGATGACGCCAACAATCGCAACAACCAAAACCCCTTCGGCTTTGGCGGCGGCCTCGGTGACATCCTGGGGCAGTTCGGGCAGATGATGTCCGGGCTCAGCGAAGCCATGAACAGCTCCGACCCTTCCGAACCGGTGAACTACGCCGTGGCTTCCCGCATGGCCAAACAGATGATCGGCCAACCCAAGAAGATCAGCGACCAAGAACGCACTGCCGTAGAAGAATCTGTGCGCTTGGTAGAGCTCTGGCTGGACGACGCCACGATCCTCCCCGCCTCCGGCAACCAAGTCCAAGCCTGGAACCAATTGGAATGGTTGGACAACACCCTGGCGGGTTGGAAGCGCTTCATCTCCCCCATGGCCGAGCAAACCCAGCAGGCGCAGCTCAACGCCATGCCAAGCGAGCAGGCGGAAATGATGGGCCCGATGGCCGGCGCAATGCAGCAGATGGCCAGCATGAACTACGCAATGCAACTCTCCGGGCGGCTCGGCGAACTCAGCTCCCACGCCCTCTCCGGCTCAGACTTTGGCATTGACGTGGCCCCGAGCGGCGTCACGGCGCTGCTGCCACACAACCTGGAGGAGGCAACCAAGGAGCTCGACGTCCCCGCGCAGGAAGTGCTCGTATTCCTCGCTGCCCGCGAGGCAGCCCGCCAACGCCTGTTCCGCCATGTGCCCTGGCTCAAAGAACGCATGGTTGCCTCCGTGGAGGAATATGCCCAGGGCCTTGAGCTGGACACGTCCGCAATTGATGAGGTGATGCGCACCCTGGAATCTGCTCAAGGCGACCCACACGCGATGCAAGAGGCCATGGAATCCCTCCAAGGCATAGATATGAACTCCATGCTGGTCTCCCGCAACACCGGCGCGAAGAACCGCCTGGCCACCTTGCTGGCACTTATCGAGGGCTGGGCCGAGCTGGTAGTGGCGGAAGCCTTGGGCGAGCGCATGCCGCACACGAAGGAGCTTGAGCAGGCGTGGCGGCGTCGCCGCACCTCTGGCGGCTCCGCACAAAGCGCTTTCGCGCAGGTCACGGGCGTTATCATGGAGGACATCGCCGTGGATGAGGCCCGTGAGCTGTGGCGACGCGTCGGCATCGCCGTAGGTACCGAGCGCCGCGACCGCGTGTGGGACCATCCAGACTTCATGCCGACGGCAGACGACGTTGCCAACTCCGCAGAGTTCATTGATTCCCTGCTGGACTCCGCCGAAGGCACGGACACCTTTGACCCCATCGCGGAGATCGCAAAGCTTGAGGCGATGCTTGAGGAAAACTCCGGAAAGGGAAACGAAAACAACGGGGGTGATTCTGATGAGGGCGAAGCGCCTGAAACGGAATCGGACCCGGAATCGGATTCAGGTTCGCAAGATGAGCAGAAGTAACGCTGCTGCGTAGCGTTTAAGGCATGCGCGCCCAGGCCTCCAAAAAGCCTTTGGCGCGCTCCGCCTTTTCCACCCTGTCTGCCCACTGCCAAAACTCCGCACTGTGCCCCGTGCTGATGAAGGTGTGCACCAGCTCATGGACGATCACCGCATCAAGCACATACGCTGGCACGCCTTTGAGCCGCGAGCTGATACGGATCTCCCCTGTGAGCTGACTGCAGGAACCCCAACGCTGCGTCTGGTTGTCCACCCAGCGGATACTGCTCACCTTTGCCTGCCCCTGCAGCACCTCCGCATTGAGGGCGTGGGCGCGTGCGGCCAGGTGCGCGTCGGAAATTGTGCTGCTCGTGCGGCTGCGCGCAACCTTTTCCACCAACTCCGCCACCGCCTCCTGCTCCTGCGTGCGGCTGAGCCGCGCCGGGATGCGCACCTGGAGGGTGTTGCCGTGGAAGCGGGCGCTGATGGTTTTGCGGCGTTTGGTGGAGCGGATGACTTCCACGGGGAAGTCGGGAATGGACGCGGGGGTGAGCTCGGGCATGCGGCAGCGCCTTTCCTGTGGTGGAATGGTGGGTATGCACACGGGGGAAGAATATGTGCAGCTCGCGCCGGGGGCGGCGGTGCTGCTGAGGCCACCACATCACCTGCAGTTCGGCATGGATGCCACCGTGGTGGGGGTGATGGAAACACCAGCAACGCTACAACGAAAGCTCGCCAAAAGCCTGCAACGCAGCGCGGTAGCCATCAAACGCCAAGACCTGGAGCACTGGTGCGTGGCCGCGGGGCTGGAGCCAGTTGCCGCGACGGCGCTGGTGGAGGACCTCCTGGCGCATGGGGTGCTGCAGGTTCGCTCCGCTACTCCCGCGGTGGCGATGCTCGGCAACGGGCCGATCCGCCCACTGGTAGATCAGGACCTGCGCCACGGCAATTACCGGCAGCGCACCCAAATGAAAAACGAGTCCCGCGCGGCGTTCCTGCACCGCCTGGGCCCCAATGACCTCACCATTGCTTTCCACCCCGACGTCAGCCACCACGAGCAGGTGCTTGCGCTAGCCAAATGTAGCAATGTGATCCCGGTGCAAAGCGTGGACGGCAAAGTGGTAATTGGCCCGATCATTTTTGGCGGCACCGGCGCCTGCCTGGCGTGCGTGGAATTGCATCATGCCGACGTGGACCCGCATTGGCAGGTGCTGCGCAAACAGTACCGACGCGCCCAGGTTGCCTTCCCCGTGCTGCTGCGGGCGGCGGGCACGGTGGCTGCGGTGGTGGCTTCGCTGCACAGCCATGTGGCAAGTCCCGGCGTGGCGCCGAAGCAGGTGTTCCCAGGGCAAATATGGCGGGTAGATGCGTGGGGACAGGTGGAGCGCACAGTTCTGCGCCATCCGCGCTGCCCGGTGTGCTGGGAGCGCGAACAGGGCTAGAGGAATTGGGTGGTGATTTCCAGGACTCCTTGCCCGAAGCGCTGCACTTTCACTTGGCCCACACCGGAGATGGCGAGGAGTTCCTCGGGGGTTGAGGGGAGGGCTTCGGCGATGGCGTGGAGGGTGGCGTCGGTAAAGACGATGTATGCGGGGGCTTGGATGTCTTTGGCCACGCCGGCGCGCCAGGTGCGCAGGGCCTCAAAGACTTCCTCGTTGCCACCTGGGCAGTCCTCGCAGCGGCCCATGGTTTTCTCCGCGGGGCTGAGCAGCGGTTCCCCGCAGATGCGGCAGGTGCGGCGGCGGCGAGTCCGGTCCGGTTGGGTGAGTTCTGTGGATGCGGTGGGTTCCGGCATGAGGCCGTCGAGGAATCGGGTGCGCTTGCGGGTGGCTTTGGCGCCCTCTTGGCGGGCCTTTGACCAGGTGCAGAACAGGTGCTCGCGGGCGCGCGTGACGCCCACATAGAACAGCCTGCGCTCCTCCTCGATGGCTTCATCATCTGCCTTGATGGCGTGGGTGATCGGCAGGGTGCCCTCCACGAGGCCCACCAGGAACACCGCGTCCCACTCCAAACCTTTGGCCGCATGCAGCGACGCCAAAGTCACGCCCTGCATAGTTGGCGGCACTTGGGCGCTGGCTCGCTCCCTCAGCGCCGCGAGCATCCCTTCAAAGTCAAGGTCAGGGGTGGCACGCCCCAGTTCTTCCACGAGGTCCACAAGCGCCCGCAGTGCCTGCCAACGCTCGCGGGCACGCGCGCCTTCGGGTTCTTGTGAGTCCAAGCCCAAGGGGGCGAGGATGTTTCTTACGACGCCGCCAAGGTCCGCACCCCGCAGCGCGGGTACGGCGCCTTGCTGCTGGGCGCGGATGATGCGCGCCATAGCTTCACGGATCTCGGGGCGCTCAAAGAACTTTTCTCCGCCACGCACCTGGTAGACGATGCCGGCTTCAGCGAGCGCCTGTTCGAAGGCCTCCGATTGCGAGTTCATCCGGTAGAGCACGGCGATGTCTTTGAGTTCCACGCCTTTGTGCTGCAGCTTCTTGATTTCTTGGGCCACCCCGCGGGCTTCCTCGGGTTCGCTATCGTAGGTGCGAAACTCTGGTTCTGCCCCACCTTGGCGCATTCCTTGGAGGGTGAGCCGGGTACCGGCAACGCGGCCGGTAGCTTTGCCGATCACGGTGTTGGCAAAGTTCGTGATGTGCGTGGTGGAACGGTAGTTGCGCTGCAATTTCACCACTGCCGCGTGGGGGTATTTCCTGGAGAAGTTGAGCAGGTAGTCCGGTGTTGCGCCGGTGAAGGAGTAGATGGTTTGGTTGGCGTCGCCCACCACGGTGAGGTCGTCGCGCTGGCCAAGCCATGCATCGAGCACGCGTTGCTGCAAGGGGGTAACGTCCTGGTATTCGTCCACCACGAAGGTGCGGTATTGCTCCCGGAACTCCTCTGCGATGCCGATGGAGTTTTCAAGCGCCCCGGCGGTGTGCAGGAGGAGGTCATCGAAGTCCAGCAAGAATCCCTCTGGGGTGTTTTTGGCTTGTTCGTAACGCCGGTACACTTCTGCCACCTTGTCTGCTGCCTGCGGAGGGGTGCGCTGGCCAAGGGATTCCGCGTACTGATCTGGGCTGATGAGGCGCGCCTTGGCCCATTCCACTTCACTGATGAGGTCACGCACCGTTTCGGTGGAGGCGTCCAGCCCAGCGCCACGGGTTGCACGTGCCACCAGGGCAAACTTGTTGTCCAGCATCCGCCACGGAAGGTCGCCTGCGATTTGTGGCCAGAAGTAGCGCAGTTGCCGCAGCGCCGCAGAGTGGAACGTTTGGGCTTGCACTCCCCCAACGCCCATGGTTTGCAGGCGGTGGCGCATCTCCGAGGCCGCCCGGCGCGTGAAGGTCACGGCGAGCACACGATTGGGGCTGGCGAGCCCTTGGTCGATGAGGTGCGCGATTCGGTAGGTAATGGTCCGGGTTTTGCCGGTGCCCGCTCCCGCGAGGATGGCAACCGGCCCGCGGGGCGCGAGTGCCGCCGCGCGCTGGTCTGGGTCCAGGTCTTCAAGGTTCACGCTGTGTGGTGCGGGTGTCACTGCCCCGGCTCCTCTGTAATTGCTGTGCTTGCTGTATTTGCTGTGCTTGCTGTATTTGCTGTGCTTGCTGTTTGGGCCCATTCCGTGATCATTGTGTACGCAATGGAGCTGCGCCCCGGCAAGGTAATTGTCCTGGTGCGGATGTCCTCCGGGGTGACCCAGCGGATGTCCATGAGTTCCTCGTCCGTGGGCGCGATGGGTGCTTCGTCAGCGGTGGTGGCATCCACGCCGAGCATGAGCGAGCCACCGTAGGGCCATGGTTGACTGCGCACATACTGCACGTTCTCCACGCGTCTTCCGGTCTCCTCTAATGCCTCCCGGATGAATGCTTGTTCAATGCTTTCCCCGAGCTCCACGAACCCGGCTATGAGCGAGTAGTAACCAGGGCGCAGCCGGTTTTGTGCGAGCAGCAACTTTGGTGGGTGCTGGCGTTCGGCGCGGAGGGTGATGCGCCCGATGACGGCGGGGTCGATGCGAGGGAACACTTCGTGTTGTGCGGGAGTACGTCCGACGGCCATCGGTTGGTTTGCAAAGTGGAGGGCCTCCCCGCTGCCTGGATGGTAGGTGGTGCGTTCGCGGTAGCCGAGCAGCCCGATGGCTCGTTGCACCAGTGGGTCTGCCACGCGGTTTGCGGTGTCTGTGTATGGCCGCAGGTCCGCTACTCGCTGTACCCAGAGTTCAGTGGTGACTTGGTATGCCTGGGAGGCTTGGTCTTGTGCTGGGGCGTGGAGGTAGCGGACGGTGCCCCGCGCGTGGGCGTGGGTGGGTACGCGCCCTTGCGCGTCGACAAGCAGGTAGCGTGTGGCCATGGTGCAACCGTGCTGCTAATTGGCGGGCTTGGTTTTGTGCTGAGACTTTTGTGCCGTCTTCTGCGGCGCTCTTTGCAGCGTGCCGGAGGGGTCCTTGAGGTCTTCGGAGAACACGCGGCGGACGTAGAGGAGGCGGTCGCCTGGCTCCACGGTTTCCGCTTCTGGGGAGTCGATGCGGTAGAGCTCGTTGGAGCGCACCACGCCGAGCACAATGTCTGCGAGGTGGCGTGGGTTGGCACCTACTTCATCTTCGGTGATGGGGCGTTCTGCAACGCTGAAGCCTTCGTCTGGGGAGAGGAGGTCTTCCATCATTTCCACCACGGATGGAGTCACAGTTGCTAGGCCTAGCATGCGCCCTGCTGTTTCGGAGGAGATCACCACGGAGTCTGCGCCGGATTGCTCCAGGAGGTGTTGGTTTTCCGATTCTCGGACGCTGGCCACGATCCAGGCACTTGGGGAGAGCTCGCGTACCGAGAGGGTGACGAGCACCGCGGTGTCGTCAATGTTGGGTGCTACCACCACGGCTTTTGCCTTGGGAACACCTGCGAGGCGGAGGATTTCGGATTTGGTTGCGCTGCCGTTGACGGTGACAAGGCCGCTTTTCGCGGCGGTGTCCAGCGCGTGTTGGTCGGTGTCTACCACCACGATGTCTTTGGGGGCTACGCCGTCTGCGAGTAGGGCTGCTACTGCGGAGCGGCCTTTGGTGCCGTATCCGATGACCACGGTGTGGTTCCGCAAAGTCTTCCTCCAACGTTGGATTTGCCATGCCCGGCGCGACTCTTCGGTGAGCACCGAAAGGGTGGTGCCCACGAGGAGGATCAGGAACGCCAAACGTAGCGGTGTAATGATGATGATGTTGAGTAGGCGGGCGCCTTGAGTAACTGGTGTGATGTCGCCATAGCCGGTGGTGGATAGGGACACCGCGGAGTAGTAGAGCGCATCGATGAAGGTGAGGTCTTCGCTGTATCCGCCTTTGTCGAAGTACACGATCAGGGCCACCGCGAGCACCAGCAACATGGCGTAGCCGAAGCGCCGCGCAATGAGCCGAACGGGGCTGCGGTAGCGCGGGCTTGGCAGGCCAACCACGCCGAATTGTGCCTGGTCAGGCACACCAGTTTCTGGCGCCTCGATGCTGCGCCTGGCGGGGTTTCGGGCCATCGCGTTCTTTCCCTTTTCCGGCTTTCTGTGGAGAAAACTTGTGCATTGCTTGTGTGAAGGTGGGTTTCTTGATTGCTGGGTGGTTGCCCTCACACGTCACGCCAAAGCGTACAACTAGCGTTGCAGCAGCGCTACTAGCTCACGTTCGCCCGGCAAGTTTGTGGGTTGCACCAGCTTGTTGTAGCGCACATAGTAAAACGCTGCCTGTACTTGTTCGGGGTTGCGCTCAAGGTCAATTCCTTTCAATTTGGCCCATGCGTAGCGGTACACGGCGAGTTGGAGTTGCACTGCACGTTTTTCTGCGGCATCTGCTGGTGGTTGGCCTGTTTTCCAGTCCACGATCAGCCATGCTTTCTCCGGTGCATCTTGGCCTTGGACTCCCTTTTGTGCGAAGACGGCATCCATGCGGCCTCGCACCACGGTGTTGCCTAGGGCTACCTCGAAGCCTTGCTCAACGTATTCCGGGGTTCGCTGTGCCCATTCGCTGGCCAGGTAGGCCTTCTTGAGGGCCTCGATATCTTCTTCCGGCTCGGTGTTTCCCGGCAGTTCGTCTTCTTCCAGGAGGGCTGCTGAGCCGAAGCGTTCTTCGAGCCATAGGTGGAACTTGGTGCCACGTTTTGCAAAGGTGTTGGGCTTAAATGGCACGGGACGCCGCAGGCGCCGGGCAAACTGTTCGGGGTTTGCGGTGAGCGCCACGATGTCCGATGCCGTCATTTCTGCGCTTAAGGGCACCTCGACTACCGGTGCTTGTGCTGCCTCGTGTTCTTCAATGAGCGCGGTAACTTCCTGTTCCCAGCGGTCAAACAGCCCGCCGTCGCTTTCCAACGCTGGTAAATCTTCGAGTGCTCGGCCCACTTCCTGCACTCCCGCAACGGTGTAGGTAGGTGGGAACTCCGCTTCCACTGGTGCTGGCTGTTCGGGTTCCTCATCTTCTGCACGGGCGACGGTCCAACCGGGATACTTGTCCATGAGCGCAGCGAGTTGTTGTGCGGGCTTTGTAGCCTTCTTGGTGGCTGGGTTGGAGGATGCGGTGATGAATAGTCGGTGCTCCGCTCGTGTGACGGCAACGTAGAACAGCCGCACAGATTCGTCTTCTTCGAGCCTCTTGAACTCAGCTTTTTGTGCCTCAATGGCCTTTTTGAGCGCAGTAAGTGTTTCTGCTTCCAATTCCCCTAGTTCGGGCACGCCGGTGGGGTTGTCCGGACTTTGCAGATCACCGCGCAGGGCGTATGGCAGTTCTTGTGGGGCGGTTGCCCAGGTGGAGGTCTGGGTTTTGTCATAGGTTTCTGAGTCCGCGTGTAGGACCGCTACGGTTCCCCACTCCAGGCCTTTTGCTGCGTGGACGGTCATGATTTGCACGCGGTCTGCCTGAACTTGTACTTCACCGGGGGCCAGGCCGCCTTCTTCATTGGCTGCGAGCTCTAGGTAGTTCAAGAGGCTGGTGAGTTGCATGCCGGGGATGTTGGCCATTGCAGCAACTTCTTGGGCAAATCTGTCAAGGTGAACGGTGCCCACCGCACCGTCACTGTGTGGATTTTCCCTGGTGAGCACCTCAGTTCGGATGCCCATCACAGTTTCAATATCCGTAAACAGGTCAGGCAGCGATCCGCTGAGGGAGTAGGTGCGCAGGTAGCGCAGTTTGGAGGCCAGCTCGCTGAGACGGCGGTAGCCCTCCTGGCTGTAGCGTTGTTCCTCCCCGAGATCTGCGATGGCGTCTGTGAGGCCTACTGCTGCTTCGGGGTTTTCTTCCAGGATTTCCTCAATTATTTCCTCAAGCCGCCGTTCCGGGTTTTCGGAGAAGTTTCGGCGTTCGGTAGCGCGGCCAGCAAGGTTTCGGGCGCGCTCTGAAAGTGCCATGAGGTCTGCTGCGCCAAGTTGTACGGCCGGCCCGGTGAGGATGCGCAGCGCAGCATGGTTTCGCTGGGGGCGGATGAGCATTTCCGCCACGGCAACCATGTCTGCAACTTCCGGCACGCCCAAAAGCCCACCGAGGCCCACGATTTCTACGGGCACACCTCGCTGCTGGAGTTCTTGTGCGATTGCCGCCATGTGCTTCTTTTTGCGCACGAGCACTGCGGCAGTGAATGCCTTGGGCTTGGGTTCTTCTTCGTTGGATTGCTTTTGAGTTTGGGGTTGGTTGGCTTTGCTGTGGTACTCCTGCGCGAGGGCGCCCGCAACAAAAGCGCGTTCCTCATCCGGGTTGGCAAAGAACCCCATTTGGACTTCACCTTTGAGGTTCGCGGGACCTTCTTTGAGAGGTGCCACGGTTCGCTTTGGGTTGCCCGGCTCGCCGAGCAATGAGGTGGAGACGTGATTGGCCACCTCTAGCACTTCCGGGGGATTGCGGAAACTTGTGAGGAGCTGGAGTTTTTCCGATGGCTCGCCGGCTGTGGTGAAGTCGTGTTGGAACCGCAGGAGGTTTGCCGCGGTGGCGCCGCGCCAACCGTAGATGGATTGCATAGGGTCACCCACTGCGGTAGTTGCAACGTCAGCAAAGAGCTCGCGAAGCAACACCCTCTGGGCGTGGCTGGTGTCTTGGTATTCGTCAAGGAGGACGACGTCGAAACGGCGCGCGAGCGCCTGCGAGACCTGCGGGTGTGTGGCGGCGAGTGTTGCTGCAATGCTCATTTTGCGGCCGAAGGTCATGAGCTGGTGATCTTCCATATACTCATTGACCTGCTGCACGAGTGGGAGGAGTTCCAGCCTGCGTTGGGCAATTGAAAGCCACTTCATTGCGTAGGCGGTTGTACCTTTGCTCGATTCCGCCGCGATATTTTCCACGTTGTGGATGAATGCTTGGGTTTCCTCACGGATGTCCTCCAAGTTGGCCATGTGGTTGTCCATGTTGCTCATCAGGTCACGGACGTTTGTGACGACGGAGTTGATCTCTATCTGATTTTCGATGAGTGGCTGGTCATAGTTGCGCACCACGCGGTCGATGATTTGGTAGAGCTCGGTGGCTGTGATGAGGCGCGAGCCTGGTTCAACGGGTGCGAGGAGCCCGAATTCTTGAACGATGTTGCCCGCAAAGGAGTCGTATGTAGAGATGGTGGGGGCAACAACTTGGAGGGTGCGTGCCAATTCCCCGGTTGGGTCAAGGTCTTTGATGCCTTCGCTTGCTGCGAGTTGGGCGAGCCTACCCCTGATTCGATTGGAGAGTTGCTGCGCGGCTTTGCGGGTAAAGGTGAGCCCGAGGACGCGGTCTGGGTGGATGATGCCGTTTGCTACGAGCCACACCACGCGGGCAGCCATGGTTTCTGTCTTGCCGGCACCGGCACCGGCCACAACGAGCATCGGCTCGAGTGGAGCGCCGATCACCATTGCCTGTTCGTCGGTAGGTTGATGCTCTTGGCCCAGCAGGATTGAAAGGTCTTTCGGGCTGATGCGTGACTCGAATGGTTTTGGGTGTTGCGTATGGGTGGTCATGGCTTCCCCGGTGGTGATGTGGTGATCCTTGCTGTGGTGTTCTGCGTGGGTATTCATCCAAGCACGCTCCTGCCCTCATCCTGTGCGGGGCAGATTTCTACAAGCTCGCAGTGTGCGCAGAACTTGTTTTGGCGCGCGGTGAATTTGGGGCCGCGGAGGTCCTGCAAAAGCTGTGGCAGCACGTTTGCGAGTTCGGCAAGTTCTTCTTCTGTTTTGGCTGATTGTTCACGCGACGGGTTTTTCTCCAAAGCCGGGTATTGCAACACCGCGTTGCATACTTCCAGCCCTTCGGCGTCTGTGGTTTCAATACGAACCGAAGATGCTGGCTGGCCCATCTCTTGCTCTTCCACGCCACTTGCCTGCTTTGTGGTGATCTTGCCGTGGCGCAATGCCAGCTGATAGGTAGCAAGCTGGAGGTGCTCGTCGGCGTCTGCTTGAGACATTGGAGAATTACCGGTTTTGAGATCGAAGATCTGAAAACCCTCTGTCCTGTGTTGAAGCCTGTCGATGCTTCCACCGATGGTCACGCCGTTGACATCCACGCGGACGGGCACTTCCACACCGACGAGCTCAGCTTGGCCGAGTTGGGCATGGTGCCAGTTGAAAATGTTGTCCAACATGATCTTCCACTTAGTGAGCTGGCCTTCATTGAACCAGCGAGGGCCGTCGAGGAGGCGTTCCATGGCTTCGGTCACTTTTTCCCGCGCCAATTGCGGATCCACTCCTTTGGCCAGTGCCTCAGCGTAGGCGTGGGCGAGCGTGCCTCGCACCATGGCGAGTGGCTTCGATTCATCAAGGAGCACACCAGAAAAAGTGGCGTACATCGGGCAGGAAAGGGCGGCTTCCACCTTTGATGGGGAGAGGCGGCGCACGTCCAGTGGCTCATCCACGCTCTGTGCTTTGGCGCCCCACCAATAATGCGGGTGGGCGCTAGCAATGCCGGCTTGAGCGAGGCGGGCGAGTTGGCGCGCTGCCTGTGCCTTGGTGGCGGCACCCGTGGTTTCATCCGCGAGGGCGCGGCGAAGCTCCGCAACCACAGTAGGTTGGCTGAGCAGGCGCACATAATGCTCATCCCCAACCGATTCCCATTCCGGATTCCCCGCCACTGCCCCCACTGCCCTCACTGCACCATTCGCCTGATCGGCGTCGGCAGCATCGGCGGCTTCCCCGGAGTCGGCGCTTGGCAGGTGGAGCCGCGCCTCTGCGCTGAGGGTCTTGGGACGCAACGGGGTGAGGAACCGCGAGGGTTCTGAAATTTCCTCACCCTCAAGGTTGTTCACCGCGGTGACGTAGGTGACCCTGCGGGCACGCGTGGTAGCCAGGGCAAACAGTGCTTCCTCATCACGCAGGCGTTCTGCGGTTCGGGAGATGATCTGGTCTGGGTCAATCCCGTTGTCAATGAGGTCCACGAGTTGCTGTTGGCCAAAGAGGGAGCCGGTTTCCTTCAGCGATGGCCAACTGTTCTCCTGCACGCCTGCCACCACCACGGTGTCCCATTCTCGCCCCACACAGCCGTGGGCGGTGAGCACCTCCACTGCTTCAGGGACTACCGAGCGGCGGTCGCGCACGCCGGTGGGGAGTTCTTGTTCCTCGATGTTTCGTAGGAAGGTGTGCACGGTGGTTCCTGGGCGACGTTCCACCCAGTCACCTGCGGCGTCGAACAACGCCATGATGGCGTCGAGGTCGCGGTCTGCCTGGGAGCCACGAGCACCGCCGCGCAGACTCACTGCACTGAGGTGGCCGGAGAGTTTGGAGGCATCCCAGAGGTTCCACAAGACCTCCTCCACGGTGCCCGGTTGCGTGCCCGCGTGCAGGACTTCGCGGATTCGAGTGAGGATACCCAGCTCGGATTCGGTGAGCACGGTTTGCACTTCCGCAAGGATTTCCTGGGCAGCCTCGGCGTGCATTGGTTGCACGAGCTCAGCAAGTACGGTGAGGGCGCGTCGGTTACTTCCCCGGCGCATTTCCACTTGGCGCAGGGCGCGCAGGAGGCGGCGCAGGCGCACGGGGTCTGCACCACCGATTGGGCCAAGTGCCAGCTCTTCCACCTCGGAGTTTTCCAGAGGCTCAACAGTTGCTTTTGCGGCAAGCATGAGGGAGCGGACAATTGGTTGTTGTCCCAGAACCACATCGGTGGGGTTGATGTGCACGGGTACACCTGCGCCGAGGAGGATGCGGCGCATTGGGGCGATGTCTTTGACGTCACGCACCACCACGGCGAGTTGGCTCCAGGCGATATTGTCCAGCAGGTGCGCCCGGCGCAGGATGTCTGCCACATAGTTTGCATGCACCGTGGCGTTTTCTGCGATCACCGCGTGCACTGGGGCCTCACGCAGCGGTGCGCTGAGCTTGAGGTCGTGCTCAACGGGAAGCTTTTCCATTGCGTCCTCGGCCGCGCCCCGGAAGTGGAACACGGATTGATCCGGGTTGCCGCCGATCACGGTGAACGTGGCAAACTTGCGGAGCTGATCGATGAGCTCGAGTGCGGCTGGGTCCAGATGTTGGGCATCGTCCACCAAGATGGTGCGCCACCCTTGGTCGGAGATGGTATGCGTGGCCAGGCGGCTGAGCAGCTCCGATGCGCTGAGGTTGTGGTTGCCGCCGATCTCAAGGGTTTGCTCGTACTCCCGCAGGAATTCACCGGCGGCACGCCACAATGGACGGTTGTGCTGTTCACCGAGTTGTTCTAGGTCTTCGGGGGAAAGGCCACGCTCGGCGGCGCGCAGGAGGAAGTCGCGCAGGCCACGGGCAAAACCTACCAGCGGCAAAGCCCCTTGGACTTCCTCGGGCCATTGGACTTTGGAAACCCCCTCCGCTGCACCTTGGAGGAGGTCTCGGATCACTGCGTCTTGTTCCGCGCCGGTAATGAGGCGGAACTGTTCCTCCTCCAAGGTGCGAAGCAGGGCAAACGCAAGGGAGTGCACCGTGCGCACCATGGGGCCTTCCGCGGAGTAGCCGTATTGCGTGGCGCGTTGCGCAATACCGGTGCGCAGGCGTTTTGCCGCCCCGGAGGAGGTTGCGATCACCAAGATGGAGCTGGCGGGATGCCCGTCTGCGATTTGTTGCGCGGCCAAGTCCATCAGGAGGGTGCTCACACCAGTTCCAGCGGCACCTCGAACACGCCAATGCCCGCTGCGCTGGGCAAAAAGCGGGTTGTCCCACTCCACGGCTGGTTGCTCCGGATCGGACTGGCCGTGGGCAATGGGAACGATCTTGGGATTCGGCGGCACCAAAAATGCAGCTTCCGGTACGGATTGAGGGGATCCTCCGGACACCGCCGGCGCAGAAGCGGAGCCAGCGGCAGGCTCAGATGCAGAAGCGTTGGGTGAGGGCTGTGCAGTCATAGTGCCCATCATGGCAGAAAGACGGGACACACCCACGCACAATCATTCGAACAAAATCTAAGAAATGAGAAATTACTCTGAGAGTCCCTCGCGGGCTTGGGCCACCAGCAGGGATGTCACCCACTCCAGGTTTGTGCCCGTATTTGAGGTAGCACCCTCATGCAAGGCATGCACGATTACCCGATAGAGCAGCGCACGCAGCGCAAGCTGTACAAAGGGCACCTGCTCAAACACTGCCATTCCCGCGAAACGGCGCAGCACGCCCTCATCCACGGCTTCCACAAGCAGGGCATCCACCGCCGTCAAGGCCGCGCTGTACCCCTTGGGGCGCAGGCTGCACACAAGGTCCGTGACCGCGGGCATGAGGGTTCCGTGGTAAATCGTGGTTGCAAACATGTCCGCGTGCGTGACCTGCAACGGCGCACTCGCTGCGTCAAGAGGTGCGAGCACCTCCACGATCTTCGGAATCAGACTCGCGGCCAGGCGCTGTTTGGGCACCTCCGTATCTAAGTGCAACCCTGCGCCGCGCAGCCAGCGCAAGGGGTCCGCGGCCTCGGCGGCGTCGATACGCAGCGCATACCAATCCGCCAGGGTGAAGGCGTTGGTGGAGTCTTTGTCCCCGAGCCCCTCGGGAACGGCAACCTCGGCGAGGGCCTCGTCCAGGCGCAGGGCGGCGGCGATGGTTTCATCTACGCGGCGCTCAATCTGGCCTTCCACATAGCCAGAGCAGCGCCAACCGGCGTTCATGAAGCGGGCGTCTGCGGAGCGCAGGGGGCGCACCACGCGCACACCCCTTGGGCTCAGTTTTTCGCGGATTTTGGCGGACCAGGCGGCGCGGGTGGGGTGCGCTACCTGGCTAAACACCACGTTGCCCACGCGCACGCCGTAGTCCCACGCGGTGCCCATGGCAACCTGTTCGCCCTCTGGGGCGTGGAATGCCTCGCGTACATGGGCGGGCACTTTCAGATCGTGAGGCGCTGACGCGGTGTGGCCCAGGCCGGCGGGTTCGAGTGGTGGGTGTTCAGCCATGCCACCTAGCTTAGGGCACGGGCTTTAGGCGAAGGGGTAAGGCCAGGGGTTGTGGGTGCAGGTGGCGTCGTCGTCCGGGTAGACCTCATTGGGATCAATGCGGTGCAGCTCAGAGTTGTTGAGGCTGAGAGTCTGCTGCATCATGATCGGCGCGAGTTCGCCGTCTGCTCGGCAGCCCTCGTGGGCGTCAAAGCCGATGCCATGGCCAACCTCGTGATTAATGAGGTATTGGCGGTACGCTCCCAGATCACCTTGGAAGGGCGTGGCGCCGCGGACCCAGCGGGACTCATTGAGCACCACGCGGCCGCCATCTGCGTAGTAGCAGCTCGTTTCCATATCAATGTTGTTGCCGCACAGCTCATGGGTGGTTTCCACGGAGGTGAGCTGGATGCGCAGGTCGGGGTCCTCATCCGCGGATACATGGCGGAAGGCAAAGCGTGGATCATTGGTCCAGCCCTTGGCCGCGGTCAGGGTTGCGTCCACCATCGTGGCAAAGGCATCGTCGCCGCCATAGGCGGAAGTATCAATCCCGTTTTCCACCTCGATGGCGTAGGTAAACTCCCGGGCCTCAGCTTGGCCGGCGCGCGCACCAGGCGTACCGACGGCGCGGAAGGTCCCCTCCCCTCGCTGCGTATAGGCGGCGCCGGCGGGCAGTTCATTATTGGCAATAGCGGGAATATCCTGGTCCGCAGGGTTCGGCCCGGCGAGGCTTTCCGCGCCATCCCCAGAAGCGTCCCCGGAGGCGCTCACGGAAGCGGCGGTATTTGCTGTATTTCCAGTATTTCCAGGCTGTGAGGAGGGTTGCGCATTGATGAAAATATCCACCAGCACCCACACGGTGAGCACGGCAAGCACGGGGATCGCGTAGGCACGCCAGCCGTATGCGCGGGCAAACTCCGCGAAACGCTCAGCAGTACCCGCCGGCCTCTTGAGCGGATAGGGGCTCGAGCTGCCTTGCGCGTTTCCCCTACTCCCTACCGACGGCGACGCCCCTTGGGGCCGCGGCTCTTGATGCCCCTTGGGGGCGTCGGCACGCCCTGATCCGTGCTTGCCCACGGTATTTACGCTCCTGCGAAGCCCACGTGGCGAGGCGCAGAGGTGCCAACCTCAACGTAAGCAACGCGCTCGGAGCGCACGAGGTAGCGGCGGCCCTGTTCGTCGGCAAGTTCCACCACCGGCTGATTGCTTTCCAACGCCTGACGCAGGGTGGCAAGGAGCTGCTCCTGTTCGCCCGCAGAGGAAATCACCAGTTCACGAGGGGTATCGGTGAAGCCGATTTTGATGTCCATACCCAGTTCTCCTTCAAGATTCTTCATTCGCCCGCGTCACCTTGATCCCCAAAGGCACAGGAGGCGCGGCGAGCGGTCACTAAGCAACTATAGGCGCCACTATATGCCACCTGTTGGACATGCAGCACCTGCCGGGAGAAAGCGCAGGAGGCGCAGTGATTCTCACCTTGCTGGCTGGCCTATTAGTATCAAGGTGTGTCTGCTTCAAGCCAATCCCCCACCTTTGCTGAGCTCGGCGTGGCCTTTGAGATCACCAAGGCGCTCGCCGCCCGAGGAATCCTGCGCACCTTTGCCATTCAGGAACTCACGCTCCCCATCGCACTCGATGGGCGTGACATCATTGGCCAGGCGCGCACCGGCATGGGCAAAACGCTCGGGTTCGGTGTGCCGCTCATTGACCGCGTGTTCGACGCGGCCGACGTCCCAGAGCTTGACGGAACACCCCGCGCACTGGTGGTGGTGCCCACCCGCGAGCTCGCGGTGCAGGTTGGTGAAGACCTCAAGCAGGCGGCACAGTACACCGGGGTGCGCACCCTCACCATTTATGGCGGGCGGCCCTACGATGAGCAGACCCAGGCACTGGCCAAGGGTGTTGATGTGGTGATCGGCACGCCCGGGCGCCTGCTCGACTTGGCCCAGCGCGGCAGCCTTACCTTGGACAATGTGGCCGTTCTGGTGCTCGATGAAGCAGACGAAATGCTGGACTTGGGCTTTTTCCCGGACGTGGAAAAGCTCCTGGAATCCACGCCTTCCAGCCGGCAGACCATGCTCTTTTCCGCAACCATGCCGGGGCCGGTGCTCACCCTAGCGCGCACGTTCATGCGCAGGCCGGTGCAGATCCGCGCGGAGCAAGCCGACGAAGCGCAAACCCACGAGGGCATCCAGCAGATCGTGTTCCAAGCGCACCAAATGGATAAGCCCGCTGTGGTCACCAAGGCATTGCAAGCCAAAGGCCGCGGCAAAACCATCATCTTTGCCCGCACCAAGCGCGGCGCCGCAAGCCTGGCGGAAGAGTTGGCTACCCGCGGCTTCATGGTGGGAGGCGTGCACGGCGACCTAGGCCAGGAGGCTCGCGAGCGCTCGCTGAGCGCGTTCCGCGAAGGCAAGATCGACATCCTGGTTGCCACGGACGTTGCCGCAAGGGGCATCGACATCGACGACGTCACCCATGTGATCAACTATCAAACTCCCGACGATCCCATGACCTACGTGCACCGCATCGGCCGCACGGGCCGCGCGGGCCACACCGGCACCGCCATTACCTTGGTGGGCTACGACGAGCTGCAAAAATGGAAGGTCATCAACGAGGAACTCAGCCTGGACAACCCCGAGCCACCGCAGTGGTTCTCCACCTCCCCTGAGCTCGTGGAAGCGCTCGACTTGCCTGCCAACGTTTCCGATACCGTGGGACCCGCCCGCAAAGTCTTCGGCGCGGGTGCCCCGCAAGCACGCCGTTCCAGCGGGCGCCGGCGCCGCTAACCGCGAGCCAGTCACCGCTCCTCGCCCAAGCTCCACTGCTCATCGCTCCACGCCCAGCAAAGGATTCACCCCGCATGGACCAGCGCCCCGCTCCAACTGCCGATACCGCCGATGCCGCCAATACCGCGGATACCGCCGATACCGCAACAGCCCCGCAACCTGAGGAAGCTGCGGCGGTGGCGGCGTCGAAAAGCATCACCTTCCCCAAGACCACCCGCCGTGACCTGCAGCTCGCCGGGGGTTTTGTGGCGGCGGCACTGCTCGGTATTACTGCGGTGTGGTGGACTGCCCCCGCGCGCCATGTGGAGCATCAGACCGCGGCGCAACAGTTCCAGGCCACCTATTCCGAGGCTGCGATGGCGCAGGCGTATGACACAGCGGGGGTTTTGGCAGATACGAACCCGCTGCCTGTGCCGTTGGTAGTCAATGGGCTGCTGATTACGGCTGCTGGGAGCGGGGGCAGCGGGAGCAGCGAGGGCAGCGAGGGCAGCACCGTCACCGCTTTTGACACCCTGAGCGGCCAAAACGTATGGAGCTACTCGCGCACGGACGCCCCGCTGTGTGCCGCGATGGGCGGGTGGAACAACGTGAACATGGTGTTCCGCACGGAGCGTGGCTGCGGTGATGTGGTGGCGCTGCAGGCGTCGGATGGCACCTACCAGCGCACCCGCAGTTCCAATGCCGCTGAGCAGGTGCTGCCGGTGCGCTCGAATGACCGCGTGGGCATTTTGAGCGCTGATCGCGTGGAGCTGTGGCGCTCTGACCTGGTGCGGACCGTGGAGTTCGGGCATGTGGAGGCGCCGCAGGAAGCAGACCAGCAGCCCGAAATTGGCCAAGACTGCGCCATGAATTCCGCCCTCACCCGGACCGAGCTGCTGGCCACCGTGCAGACGTGTGGCGCGGAGGCACAGTTAAGTCTGCAGAAGGTTACCCCGGAGGATTCCCGCGAGCCGGAGATGCACGCAACCGTGCAAATCCCCACCACGGACCCCGAAAGCGTGCAGGTAGTTGCGGTAGGCCAGCACCATAGCGTGGTGTATGTGGCCGCGCCGAAGCCGATGCTCCTCACCTTCGACGAACAAGGCATCGAAACCGCCCGCTTTCCCCTGGACGCCCCGCTCGATGTTGGCCGCGGCCTGATCCAACCAATCGTGGCCGACCTCCCCCACCACATCACATGGTTCGCCGACGGCAAACTCTTCCTCTTCACCCCCGAATCCATGCAGGTGGCCCACGTCCTCGACGACGCCCTCGGCCTCGGCATCGGCATCACCGCCACCAACTCCCTCTACTACCCCACCGCCGCGGGCATCCGGCAAGTGAACTGGACCACGGGAGAAACGGAAGCTGAGATCCCAGTGCAGCGCGAGGTTCCCGGAATCACTACCGACGCCACCACCCCCCCAACCAGCGCAAACGGCTCCACCCAGAGCATTTCATTAGCTCAAGCCAACGGTGTGATCCTGGAGAAGCGAGGCCAGGAAGTGGCGATCCTCAAGCCGCGGCAGTAGGCGCTTGGCCGGTCTTGCGGGCGGGCCGTTTAGTGGTAGTTCGCTGCGGTCCAGCGCACGGCGCGAGGACTAAACAGCATGGCCAATCCCACCACCGCGGACACCAAGCACGCAATGGCCAAAAGCCACGCGTGCGCGGTGAACATGTAATAAGAGATGGGCACAAGCATCATTTGCAGCATCACCACGGGGCCGCGCCCCCAGCGGTAGCCGCGCATCATGCGCCACGCGCCTACTGCCACCGCGCCGAAAATGATGATGAAAAAAATCGCCGTTCCATAGCCGACCCACGTGTTGGCATTGTCTGCTTCGTACACGATCGAAGGGTCGCGGTAGCCCGCCGCCTCCCGGTAAATCAGCAGCGCTGCGTAGCCAAATCCCACCAGGGATTGCAGCAGGGCGATCCAGCCGCCAACCATCACTGGCGCAGGGGGCGTTGGGCGGGTGGCGCCAGAAGGAGAGTTGCCACTGCTGGCAGTTTGGGGGTTCTTGCGAGGCTCGTTTTGAGGTCGGTTCACATCTGAGAAGTTTACCTGGGGTTCATTTTTCTGCATGTGCACGTAGGTGCTCAGGGCTTAGCAATATTGCTTTTGTAGTCAAACCTTAAGGATTCCAAAAGCACGATTTGACCTCGATACACTAATCATGCTTGGTGTCGGCACGGAACTGACATGCCCTGAACTGGGCTTATAAAGATTCAGTCCCGGCGGACACTGGAAGCATTGGGCTCCACACACCAAGGAGCCAAAGTGACCTTGCGCACATTCTATGAATAACCCTAGATATGAAGTTTTGTTCATGCCAAGATCACTTAAGTAAACAAACGCGGTCAAACCACTTGGCCAGCGTGATGCAGGAGCACTTGGGCAACCGAGCCTGCCAACTTTCCCCTTTGCACGCGCCACCGCCTCGCGGTTGGTTTATTTTTGTGCGCCCATCTCACATAAAGGAGTTGGGTTCCGGCTGGGAATTGAAGTTGGCGGCACCCTGGGTCTTCTGATGCGCTCCAGCTGGCGCACACTTTTTCAATATTTAGATAGCAACAAAATTTCACCCAAGGAGTACACAATGGATTGGCGCCACAAGGCAGTTTGCCGCGATGAGGACCCTGAACTGTTCTTCCCCGTAGGCAACTCCGGCCCAGCACTCGCACAGGTTGCTGCGGCAAAGGTTGTTTGCAACCGTTGCCCAGTTACCTCCGAGTGCCTCGCATGGGCACTTGAGACCGGCCAGGATGCCGGCGTGTGGGGTGGCATGAGCGAGGACGAGCGTCGCGCACTGAAGCGGCGCAAGAACCGCGGTCGTGGCCGCACCCGTGCGACCATCTAGTCGTTAGAAAATCTTCAGCCAACGGCGGCCCCACCAGCAATGGGGGCCGCCGTTTCACTTTTGTCCTAGCGCTGTCCTGTCCTAACTCTGTTGCCCCTACACGCGTTGGTCGATAGCTCAAAGTCGATAGGCCGTTGCGTTGGTCGATAGGAGGGCCATTTCGGAAAAATCCGAGTCCTATCGACTTTGGGCTATCGACCAACGCCCAAATCCCCCTGTTGCCACCACACGTCCCTGCCACAGCGCCACCACGCGTCCCTGCCACCACGCCGCCCCACCCCTCTCCTCCCCTCCACTGCCACCGCAGCGTGCAACCGGTTTCACGTTCCCCCCACCAAGCGGCTAGACTTATTGCGTTATCTTTTCCCCAGCAGCAAGGAGTGCCTCATGAGCCAGCGTGGCCGTAAGCGCAAGGACCGCCGTAAGAAGAAGGCGAACCACGGTAAGCGTCCAAACGCTTAAGTACGAAGCGTTTCACCGGAAAGCCGCGGATCCGCAGCGGGCAATGATCTGATTGCTCTCCCTGCAGGTTCGCGGCTTTTGCATCCACAGACTCCAAAACTCCACAGATACCAGCAACCCCCACGAAAACGCATCGGGAGCACCCAATGAAGATTTCCACCACCAGTATTTTTGTTCAGGACCAGGCTCGTGCAGCTGCCTTCTATACGGAGGTACTGGGTTTTGTTGTGCGCCATGACGTCCCTGTGGGCGAACACCGTTGGCTCACCGTGGTCTCCCCCGAAGACCCGGAAGGTACAGAACTCCTGCTCGAGCCCAACGTCCACCCCGCTGCGAAGGCGTACATGGAGGCCCTGTACGCAGAAGGTATTCCTGCACAGCAGTTTGAGGTCGCGGACCTCGCCGCTACCGTTGAAAACCTTAAAGAAGCTGGCGTGCGCTTTTCCCAAGACCCCACCCCTGCGGGCCCTGTGGAATACGCGGTGCTTGACGACACCTGCGGGAACTACCTCCAGCTTGTTTCCCCACTACAAAGCTAGAGGAACCACCTGCATTAGAAGCCTTCGCTGCGGATTTCGATGTGCGTAGAGCGGATGGTGTAACTGATCCGCTCCCGAAGGGTGTTCGGGGCGGCACCTTGGCAGCATTTCCGCAGGATGGAGCGCAGTTCGAGTTCATTGTTGATCTTCTCCGTGCAGGAGGGGCAACCACGCACGTGCTCTTCCAGGCGGGCGCATTCTTGTTCATTAAGTTCGCGGTCTACGAGCGCGTGAAGTTCTGCTCGGAATTCACCGCATGAACAGTGATGAGACATCGTTATTCCTTGCCTTCCTGGCCAGCGCGGCCCGCGCGGTCACCGTGACCGCGTTGTTGAACACCATCGGAGTCTCCCGTGGCGGGTCCATGAGCCTCATGAGCCTCATTAGCCTCAGCATCCAAAGCGTCCGTCGCATCCCCATTTCGAGCTGCGGTTTTGGCGCCGCTGGGGTGGTCGAGGCCAATGCCGTATTCGTTTGCTACGCCCTTCAACGCCTCTCGGAGTTGTTTTCTTCCCCTGTGGAGGCGGCTCATCACGGTACCCAGAGGGGTGTCCATGATTTCGGCGATCTCCTTGTATGCCAGGCCTTCGATGTCTGCGTAGTAGACGACCATGCGGTATTCGTCGGAAAGCGCATTGAGTGCTTCGGTGATCTCTGAGTCCGGGAGCCGTTTCAGGGCCTCGAGCTCGGCGGATTCGAGGCCGGTGGAGTCGTGTTGGGAGGATGCGAGCAGTTGGTAGTCGGTGACGTCCTCGGTGGAGGATTGCAGCGGCTGGCGCTTTTTCTTCCGATAGGAATTGATGTAGGTGTTGGTCATGATCCGGTACAGCCACGCCTTGAGGTTGGTGCCTTGGGTGAAGCTGCCGAAGCTTTGGTAGGCCTTCATGTAGGTCTCTTGGACGAGGTCCTCGGCGTCGGCGGGGTTCTTTGTCATGCGCAGAGCGCCGCCGTAGAGTTGGTCGAGGAGCGGCAAGGCCTCAGCCTCAAAACGCTTGGCCAGCTCGGAATGTGGAGCTGGTGTTGTCTTTGCAGCCACGATGGTTACCGTTCCTCCCGCAAAAATTGTAGGTAGATTCCAACCATTCTAATGGGGATGAGGAAATGGCCAAACGGCAGGCAAAACACAGCGCAGGAACCCCGGCTCTTCAACTGCTCAGCGACGCCGGGGTGGATTTTCACGTTCAGAGCTTTGAGTCCGGCTCGGACCATTTTGGGCAGCAGGCCGCGGAAGCCCTCAACGTTGAAGCTGAGCGCATCTTCAAAACGCTGGTCATTGATCTCACCGCAGGAAAGGGCGCTAAACGACGTCTCGCTGTGTGCTGCGTGCCCGTTACCACCACCTTGAGCCTGAAGAAGGCCGCCGCCGCGCACGGGGTTTCCAAGGTCACGATGGCTGACCCCCACGACGCAGAAAAGTCCTCCGGGTACATCACTGGTGGTATTTCCCCGCTGGGTCAAAAACATGTGCTGCCCACCGTGATCGATGAAACCGCCCTTTTGGCGGACACGATTTTTGTCTCCGGTGGCCGTCGGGGCCTTGACGTGGAACTTAAACCACAGGACCTCGCCTCGCTCATCAATGCCAGCTTCGCAGACATCAGCGCTTCCTAGTGCAACGCCGCGACTTCCATAGCCGAAGTGAGTAACCCTTTGTTTGGATGATGCCACCTCGCGAGCGATGTACTGGCGGGAAGGCATTGAGATCAATTGTTCAGGTGTGCCCAAAAGCGTTAACTTGGCCAAACTGAAAGTCATGGCCAATCGGATTGCGCAACTTGGCTTTGGTTTCTAGTCACCGAGTGTGTTAGTTGGCCAGTACTCTCTTCCCGGAATTTTCACAGCCGTGCAATGTGCAGTAAACGCCAAATGAATTCTTATAAAACACCGTGCAGTTCCCACTTGAAAACCGTAACCTACTATTGGAAATCAGAATGAACAAAAAGGAGCATTCATGAACAGAAAAGGCCTGTGGGGATCTTTTGCTGCAATCGTGCTGTTCAGTTTTGTTGGACTACTTCTGTCCGGAATCCTTTGGGAACCCAGGTCAGCTACCATAATTATTGCAGCATTCTTTGGAACGTTAATTATCGCCACAATTATCTGGGTGCCCCTTTATTATTTCATGAAGAAATATCAATCAAGAAAGGAAACTGACTAAAATAAAGCGTCTTATCTCTATCTCATTTTCCATTATTTACGCCTCTTCCCTTGTTCGCCCAATGGCCAACGCCCATGAGAATCTTCCAGCCCAAGAAAATGCCAGCTGCGAAGGTCGCTCTACAATGAACAAAAATTACGAAGGTTACGGATCACGCTTGTACGTCCAACACACCATAATTGGCCCTCACTGCCATGAATCAAGAATATGACCGCACAAATCATGAAATGATTGGGTGAAATTTGCCTGCCGTGCTCACTAGCGCCGCGGCCTCCGCAGCCCTGCCCCACTGCCGCCACCAACTTGAACCTTGGGAGCGTCGGAAATTTTAGCTCTCTCCTAATTCCAGCCCCATGAGTTCTGGGTAGTCGTTGCGCACGCTTCCTACCTCTTTGGGTGCGGGGGTGAAGTGGAAGCCGGTGGTGTCGGCGGGAGTGAGCAGTTCCTCGGCCTCGGCGGGGCTGCCAAAGATCCACTGTTCCATTTCCTCGGGGGCAAGGAACCTGGGCATGCGGTGGTGAACCTGATCCAGGGGCGCCTGGGCGTCCGTGGTGATCATCGTTGCGGAAAGCTGATCCAAGCCGAAGGAGTAGAGCCCTGCCACCCAAATCGGTGAGCCCGTGCGGATAAAGTTGGGGTGCTTCGCCTCCCCTTCGCCGGTCCATTCGTAGTAGCCGTCCATGGGGATCGCGCAGCGGGCGCGCTTGAAGGCCTCACGGAAACTCGGCTTGGAGGCTACCGTTTCCGCCCGCGCATTAAACAACGGCGGGCCCTTGAGTTCTTTTGCCCAGTGCGGGATGAGGGCCCAGCGGGCGGGCTCCAGGACCATCTCCGTAGCCACTGCGCCGCCAACGCCAGCCCCAACGCCAACTCCAGCCCCAGCACCAACGCCGCCGCCCGCCGGGCGCAGCACCGGGATCACCTGGGTAGGCGCAATGTTGTAGCGCGCCTTTGGCATGCCGTAGGGCATCTCGATGGTGGCAAAAGGCACGTTTTCCAAGAGGCGTTCATCAGTGGTGAACAATACGAAGCGTCCGCACATGCCTCTATTATGGTGCCTATGTCTGATTATTGGGCCGCCCCCACTGTGTCTGCTGGATCCACCGCGTTTGACGCCACCGTTGAGATTCCCGGTTCGAAGTCGATTACTAATCGCGCCTTCATCCTTGCGGCGCTGGCAAGTGGCCCTTCCACCATCAATGGTGCGCTGCGTTCCCGCGACTCCGACCTGATGATCGCCGGCCTGCGCGCCATGGGCGTGGACATCGAGGCAGCCCCGGACGCCGGCCCGTTCAGCTTCCGCGTCACCCCAGTCCCCGCACCGGGTACCCTCCACGCCGGTGAGGTGGACTGCGGCCTGGCGGGCACGGTGATGCGCTTCGTCCCACCGGTTGCCGCGTTCGCAGAGGGCACGGTGCGCTTCGACGGCGACGAATACGCCCGCAACCGCCCCATGGGCGTGATCCTCGACGCGCTGCGCAGCCTCGGCGTGCAGGTAGAGGGGCATTCTTTGCCTTTCGACGTCCACGGCGCCGGCGGTGCTAAAGGTGGGCTCGTGGAAATCGATGCCTCGGGTTCCTCCCAGTTTGTCTCCGGCCTCCTGCTTGCCGGCGCCCGCTTTGAGCAGGGCATCACCGTGCGCCACGTTGGCGAGTTCCTGCCCAGCATGCCGCACATCGAGATGACCATTGCCATGCTGCGTGAGGCCGGGGTGACGGTCACCACCAATGGGTCAAATGAGTGGAGCGTCGCTCCCGGCGAGATCGCGGGCCGCGAGTGGAACATCGAACCAGACCTCTCCAATGCCACCCCGTTTTTGGCGGCGGCGGCCGTCACCGGCTCCACCGTTCGTGTGCCTCACTGGCCTTCACAGACCACCCAGCCAGGGGATGCGTTCCGGGAGATCGCAGAGCGTATGGGCGCCACCGTGACCCTAGAGGATGGGGTGCTCAGCGTCACCGGCCCTGTTTCCGACCCCAGCTCCAATTCCAGCCAGCCGCTACGCGGCATTGACCTGGATATGGGTGACATCGGCGAGCTCACTCCCACCGTGGCCGCCATGGCCGCGCTGGCCTCCACCCCTTCGAGGCTCACGGGCATCGCCCACCTTCGCGGGCATGAAACGGATCGCTTGGCAGCACTCACGCATGAGATCAATAACTTGGGCGGAAACTGCAAGGAGCTGCCAGACGGCCTGGAGATTACTCCAGCACCGCTGCACGCCGGCAAGTGGCATTCTTACGCGGACCACCGCATGGCCACGGCCGGCGCGATTATCGGGCTGAAGGTGCCGGGTGTGGAGGTGCAAGACATCCACACCACCTCAAAGACGCTCCCGGACTTCCCCGCGATGTGGGACACGATGCTTCGTGGCTAGGCGCTGGGACGAGTCCGACGTCAAGGTGCGCCCGGGCAAAGGTTCGCGGCCACGCACCAAGGATCGTCCGACGCACGCCGATGCCCGTTTTGGCATGGTGGTCACCAAAGACCGCGGGCGCTGGGGCGTGGTTCTGGATGGCGAGGATCGCCACAACCCCATCGTGTGCATGCGCGCACGCGAGATGGGCCGCACCGCCGTGGAGGTTGGTGACCGCGTAGGAGTGGTTGGTGATACCTCCGGCAGGCCCGGCAGCCTGGCGAGGATCGTCAAGTTGGAGGAACGCTCCAGTGTGCTGCGCCGCACGGCGGACGACACCGACCCCTACGAACGCATCGTTGTGGCCAATGCCGAACGGCTGCTCATCGTGTGCGCCGTTGCGGACCCGCCGCCACGCTCCGGGTTTGTGGAACGCGCCCTGGTGGCAGCCTTTGTGGGCAACTTGCAGCCAGTGATCTGCCTGACCAAGTCCGACCTCGCCGACCCCACAGAGTTCGCCTCCGAGTTCGCCTCCCTCGACGTCCCCGTGGTGATCTGCGGCATCAATGACCCCCTGGATGCCGTAATGGATGTGGTAAATAATCACACCAGCGCGTTGATCGGCCATTCCGGGGTGGGCAAATCCACGCTGGTAAACCGCATTGTTCCGCACGCCCAGAGGGAAACCGGGGAGGTCTCCTCAGTGGGCAAGGGCCGACACACCTCCACCCAGGCGGTGGCGTTCCCACTGGACGCAGGTGGCTGGATCATTGATACCCCCGGCATCCGTTCCTTCGGCCTAGCCCATGTGGACGCAGATACCGTGGTCGGCGTATTCGAGGATCTCCGCCAGGCAGTGGAGGACTGCCCGCGCGGCTGCACCCATGCAGGTCCCCCGGCGGACCCAGAGTGCGCGTTGGATTCCTTTGCGGAGGATTCCCCCACGGGACGTCGGGTGCAGGCGGTGCGCAAGCTGCTCGCCGCGCTGCGCACCAACGTTGATTGGGAGTAGCTCGAGCTGCGTCTAGGCTTCAACGGACGCGAACGGATAGTCCGTGTACCCGTGCTCACCTGGGGTGTAGAAGGTGTCAAAGTCAATCGGATTGAGTTCCAGGCCCTCGCGCCAACGCCGCACCAAGTCTGGGTTCGCAATAAGCTCGCGGCCCACGGCTACGGCATCGGCAAGGCCGGAGACCATGATGTCCTCAGCCTCTGTGAGGTCGGTGACCTCCTGGAAGCCGGAATTGAGCACCACAAAGCCGCCGAACAGCTCACGCAGCCGCGTCACCAACTCGCCCTTATAGTCTTTGTGCAGGATGGAAAGGTAGGCAAGGCCCAGGTCCTTGACGCCTTCAATCAAGGCCTCGTAGGTTGCCAAGGCATCCTGCGGATCTTCCTCCAACACGCCTTGGATGTTGTGTTCTGGGGAAATGCGCAGGCCCACGCGGTCTGCGCCCACTTCTGCGGCCACCGCGCGCACCAGCTCCACCACAAACCGTGCGCGTGCCTGGGGCGTGCCACCGTAGGCGTCGGTACGCGTGTTGGAAACCGGGGAGAGGAACTCGTGCAGCAGGTAGCCGTTGGCGCCGTGGATTTCTACGGCGTCCACACCGGCGTCGATTGCGCGGCGGGCACCAGCCACGAACTCCTCGATCACCCGGCTGAGCTCTGCCGTTGCCAGCGCCCGGGGCACTGGCAGCTCCATTTTGCCTTGCGGGGTATGCGCGGAAACGCCGGGCGCGATCGCCGAGGGCGCCTCCGGCTCCTCCCCGCGAGTGAGGGGAGGCGGCGCCATCCTGCCGGCATGCATCACTTGCATCACCAGCACTCCTCCGCGATCGTGCACGGCGCGCGCAACCCGACGCCACCCTTCCTGCTGCTCGGCGTTGGCAATGCCAGCCTGGCCCTCAAAACCCCTGGACCGGAAACTCGGGAAGGTGCCCTCTGTTACCAAAAATCCCACCGACGCCCGCTGCGCATAATACTCAACGTGGAGGTCGGTGGGGACGCCGTCTTCACCAGCGCGCTTCCTGGTCAGTGGGGCCATGGTGATGCGGTTCGCCAGACGCAGCGCACCCGCCTGGGCTGGTTGGAACAAGTCAGTCATGATCTGTTCAACCCCCAAAGCGGGGCGGCGTATTCCCGCGAGGCGTTCCTACGCGGCATAGAACGAAAAGCCAAAGGCCCCGGACTTACCCTTAGGCAGCGCGCGCTGCGGCAGCCTTGCTGGGGATGCGGCCGGAGTAGATGCGGATTGCATCCTTCACGGTTGGGCGCAGTTTTTTGATGAGTCCGAGGCCCGTCTTGAGCCCGGAGCGGCGCCCCTGCTGCTCGCCTTCCCAGAGCTGGTCCTCCACTGGCTCGAATGCCCGGTTGGAGCGCACCTCCGGCGCGTTGTCCGGGCTTGCCAGCAGGAACTTGTTGGGCAGGGTGAGCTTGAGCAGAGTCTTTTGCACCTTGAACAACTGCACCGGGAAGGAATCCACGTTGTAGGGAAGATCGAATTCCTGGCACACCGCCTGGACCTTCTTCCCCACCGCCGCCAAGCGGTTGGAGGGCAGGTCTGGGAACAAATGGTGCTCAATCTGGTAGTTGAGGTTGCCAGACATGATGGTGAGCAGCCAGCCGCCGTGGAAGTTTGCCGACCCAAGCATCTGGCGCAGGTACCACTGGTTGTGGTCCTCGTTACGGAACTGCTCCTTGGTGAAGGTTTCCACCTCATCTGGGAAGTGGCCGCAGAAAATCACAGCGTATGCCCATACGGAGCGGGCAAAGTTGGCTACGGCGTTCGCGGCCACTGCCTTCGGGTAGTTCTTGCCCGCGAGCGCCGGGTAGAGCACGTAGTCACGCGCCGTTTGACGGCCGGCTTTGCGGGTGGTTTCCCAGAACTTTTCCCTGGTGTCCTCCCATGAGGCGCGCCCACTGAGGAATCGGCCCAGCTCCACGTCGTAGTAGCCCACGGCCCATTGGAACATGGAGGCCAACACAGTGTTCACCACAGGCTGGAATGCGTGCAATGGCCCCCACTTGCGGTCGCGGGTCACGCGCAGGATGCCGTATCCCACGTCATTGTCCATGCCAAGGACGTTGGTGTAGGTGTGGTGGACGTAGTTGTGGGAGTGCATCCACTGCGAGGAGGGGCACACGATGTCCCATTCCCAGGTGGTGGAGTGGATTTCGGGGTCGTTCATCCAGTCCCACTGGCCGTGCAGCACGTTGTGGCCGATCTCCAAGTTTTCCAGGATCTTAGCCAAGGTGAGCATGCTGGTGCCGGCCCACCAAGCGGCACGGTTCCCGGAGAAAATGAGGGCGATGCGCCCCGCCGCCTCCAGGCTGCGCTGGGTGCGGATGAGGTTTTTGATGTAGGCGACGTCTCGCGGGCCGAGGTCCTGCTCGACCTCTTCCCTGATGGCGTCCAGCCTGCGGCCGATTTCCGCGATGTCCTCATCGCTGAGGTGCGCGTAGGCCTTGATGTTGTCAATTGCCATGATGTGTTCGGTACTTTCCTTGAATGTTGTGGTTGGTGTGTTGGCGCTACTGGACCGTAATGTCCCCGCAGGCCACGGATACACAGGTGCGGAACCTCGAGCCCGGCTCGTGTTCCTCCCCGGTGCGCAGGTCCATCGCATGCCCCTCAGCAAGGGTTCGGGTGCAGGTGTGGCAGATGCCCATCCGGCAGCCAAAAGGCAACTGGGCCCCGGCTTGCTCACTAGCCTCAAGGACCGTGGTTGCGCCGTCCACGGTGACGCTGCGGCCGGACGGGAACGTAATGGTGCCGCCTTCAGCGTCGGACTCCCGCTCCAAGGAGAAGCGCTCCGTGCGCAGGGTGACGCCTTTGGCCTTGGCCCAGGATTCGAAGTCGTCGAGCATTGCCGAGGGGCCGCAAGCGTAGATGGTGCGCTGCGTAATGTCCGGGACGAACTGCTCGATGTTTTCCGGCGTGATGCGCGAACTTTCCGAGGTAATGCGGGTGACCAGGGTGAAGTTTTCCGGGTAGGTTTCGGCGAAGCGCTGCAGCTCCTCGGTGAACAGTTGCTCGCTTTCGTGGCGCGAGGAATACACCACGGCTACGTTCGTGGCACCGAACTGGCCGCGCTGCTCCATCGTGCGAAGCATGGAAATGATCGGGGTGATGCCCGTGCCGGCGGTGACAAAGGCGAGTTGCGCCGGTGGCGGGTCGCTTAAGTGGAAATCCCCTGCTGGGGCTGCTAAACGCACGGTGGTTCCCGGCGTCGCAGTGCCCACCAAGTGGTTGGAGAGCTTGCCTTTTTCCACCGCGCGCACGGTAATGCTGAGCGTGCCGTCTTCAGGCGTCGGGGCGTTGGTGAGCGAGTAGCTGCGCCAGGTGTAGCGCCCGTCTACCTCCACCCCAATTCCGATGTACTGCCCGGCCTCAAAGTGGGTAGGCACTCCCCAACCTGGGGTGATGCGCAGGTGGACGGCGTCGCCCTGACGCTCCACGGAATCAATTTTTCCGCGTAGCTCACGCGTGGACCACAGGGGGTTGAGCAACACCGAGTAGTCATCCGGGAGCAATGGCGTGGTGAATCTATGCAAAAGGCCTCGCACGCGTGCAAGGCCATCGGTGGTGCGTTGCTTCAACGGGCAACCTCTTCCGCACATAGGTGAAACTTACGTTCCAGTATCCTACGCAAGAGTAAGTTTTATTGTCAAAGGTAATTTTTCCTTAAGATCCACCGCTGCCACTGCTACGCCAACAGGGCGTTGAAAATTTCCGACGTAGACGGGTGCGTGAAAATGCCATCGCCCAACTCACTCGCGGTGATCCCGGCGCGCATCGCCACCGCCACAGTATTGATGAGCTCCTGGGAATCCACACAGAACAACACCGCGCCGAGGATCTGGTTTGTGCCTGCATCCAGCACAAACTGCACCACGCCTTCGGGCTGCTTGAGGATCTTCGGCCGCGGCACAATAGCCAGATCAGCCACCTTGGCCTGGCGAACCTCCACCTCAAAGCCCTGTTCACGGGCTTCCCGCTCACTCAGTCCGATGGTGGAAAGCGGCGGGTTACTGAAGGTGGTGCGGGGGTAAATCCGGCCAGCCCGGGTTCGTGGCTCACTCCCCGACCCCCAGCGATCAGCCATGACCACGCGGTGGTCGTCGTAGGAAAGGTAGGTAAATTGCGGGGCGCCGGTGACGTCACCCACCGCGTACACTCCGTCTACCGACGTCCGGCAGCGCTCATCCACCTCAATGCCGTCTGCGGAGTAGCGCACCCCAGCGGCATCAAGGCCCAGATCCTCCACCACGGGCTTGCGTCCCACCGCCATGAGCACCTTCTCCTCTGGTAGCGCTTTCGGGTCAGCAACCTTTTCATCCTTGATGGTGATGCCCTGACTCTCCAAGTGCTCGCGCACCGCTTGGGCGATCTCTGGGTCGAGGAAACCCAAGAACTCCTTGGAGCCGTTGTACAAGGTCACGGGCACGCCGAACTCGTTGAACATGGTGGCAAACTCAATGCCAATCGGCCCGGCACCCACGATGCCCAGCGAAGCCGGCTTGGCAGCAAGCTGCTGGATGCTGGTGGAATCATGCAGGCGCTCATCCACCTCCACTGAGGAGGCAGCACCGGTGTTGATCACTACCGTCTGCGCGGTGATCTCCAGAAGCTCGCCCTCGCCCGTGACCTGCACCGTGTGCGGGCCCACAAATCTGGCGTGCCCGTCAATAACCAGCGCCCCAGCGCCTTCAGCCATCGCCTTGTTGGCCGCGTTCAGCTTGGCAATAAAGCCATTGCGGTCTTCTTTAGCCTCAAGGTATTCCAGCCCAGCGGCGGCACTTTCCAGCAGCCGCTTGGTGGGAACGCAGGCGATGTTAATGCAGGTGCCGCCATACATCGACGGCAGCTTTTCCACGATGGCCACGCGGTCCCCCGCCTTGGCGCGCTTCATCGCAATGGTCTTGCCGGCCTTGCCAAAGCCGATGACCAACAGGTCAAGCTCGAGTGTTTCCTGGGTTCGGTGTTGTGTTTGGGGTGCCATTGATTCGCCTCGCTCTGAGCTGTGGAAGATGTACCACCCCAGCCTAGGCGCGAAGCTCACGCCCCTGCCACCACCACCTAGAGCATGAGCATGGCGAGCTCGGAGGGGTCGTACCACGCCATGAAGTTGTCTAGGGCGTCGCCAACCGCAAGCTCCGCGTCCTCATCGCCGAGGTCTGCTGCATCCACCAGCTCCACAGCCTTGGCGGTGGCCTCCTCAGCGGCCTCTAGGTCCACGTGAATCGCCGCGAGCTGGGCAAGCTTCACCTCAGGCTCAGCAAGCTTGACTACCGCTTCCCCACCATCGGGGTACAGCGCCACCTTGGAATCGTCAATATCCACGGAGATCACCACACGGCGATGAGGGTAGCGCCCTGCCTCGCCTGTGGCCAGGAGCCGCAGGGACGCCCGGGCCGCGTCGTCAAACGCAATCTCGCTGAGCTCCTCGTCCTCACCCTCGGTGAAGAACTCGCGCAGCGCCGGGGTCACCGCGAAGCCGTAGCCGGAGCGGGCGTGGAAGGCGCCGTTTTCTGCGAGCTCGGCGAGGATGTCAAAGGTAGCGGGGATGAACACGCGCATGCTAGAACTCTCCTTCAATGCCAAACAGGCCAGTAATTTCCACCACGGAACGCTCAAACTGCTGGTAGAACACCCCCACCAGGCCGCTTTCCACCGCGCCGCGCACGTTGAGGATGGAATCGTCCACCATCACACAATCGCTCATGGGCAGCCCTAACGCATCCGCAGCGGCCCGGAACGCTTCCTGGTCGGGCTTGTCCGCCCCAATTTCCCCGGAAAGCAGCACTGCATCCACCAACCCCTGCTCTTCGAACGCGCGGATGGGCGCCGCACCTGGGCCACCTGGGTCATTGGAAAGGATTGCGGTGGCCACACCGTTTGCTCGCGCCGCCTGGAGAAGCCTCCGCCACCGGCGCTGCTCCTCCTCCGAGCCGTCCAGGACTCCCACATAGTCCACGATTAAGCCACGCACGCCTTCTACCACCTCGAAAAATTCCAAAACTCGACCCGCCAGGAGGGCACTCACGCTGATGAAACGGCCTCAATGTGGCGGGTTTTCACTATGCTATTACTTGCGCTCTTAGGAGAGCTTTTACTGCGCCCCAGCACCCGTGTGCGAGCCGCGCGCAAACCATGCCCATTGTTGCATACTGTTTCATACTTTTCTCGCTCCCCCAGCGCACGCAATCCGCAAAAGCTTGGGGGTACAAGATTGACCGGTCGCTTTGCCTGCCACGCAAGAAAGACCACTATGGACCTTCCCCCTTCGGTGCCTGAGCATACGGCCCAAGCCCTGGAGCCCATCCCCGGGCGCGCCATGCTCAAAGTTCTCAACCCCGAGCGCCTGCACTCCCCCTCCCCGCCGCCTGCCCCGTACCAGGAGCTCCCGCAGGAGGTGCAGCGCAAGGTCCGGCACCTCATCGAGGTTGCGCTGGCTGCGAGCTTCGGGCTTATCGACGTCCGCCGCCTCAGCCCCTCCCTCTTTGCCCCTCCGGTGCTGCGTAGCATCCGAGCCAGGCGGCGCGGAACCGCCCAGGGCGGGGCGATCACCAAAATGTCCATGCACCTGCGCGTGCGTTCACAGCGCATCGATGCCCTCGGCTCAGCAACCATCGCGGGCCAAGACATCCACCTGGGCTACGCCGCCATGGTGGCCGCCGATGAGGAAAGCACCCTGGGATTGCAGTTGCGATCCTTCAGGGTGCTGTGAACGCCTTCGTGCCGGCCTTAGCCTGGGGCCTTAGCCACCTACCACTGGAGCGGTAGGCACGCCGCCGTCTGGCTGGTCATCTCCAGCAACAGTGATGGTCGGCGCTGGCGCCTGGAACTGCTTGCGCAGCAGGAACAGTTGGCGCACCGTTTCTTCCTTGATGCCGTCCTTCATGGCATTGAACATGTCGCCACCCTCCTTCTGGTATTCCACCAGCGGGTCGCGCTGTGCCATTGCGCGCAGGCCAATACCCTCCTTGAGGTAGTCCATCTCATAGAGGTGCTCGCGCCACTTCTGGTCGATCACCGGGAGGATCACCATGCGTTCCAGGTTGCGCATCTGCTCCGGGCCACCAATTGCAGCCACGTTGGACTCAAGCTCCTCGTATTGCTTGTGGGCATCCTCCAGCACCACAGTGCGGAGGTCCTCTGCGGAGAGCTCGCCCTTGGCGCCGTGGACGTCATCGTCGATGAGCGCCTGGTAATCCACGGATGGGCCATAGAGGGATTCTAGAGCGTTCCAGAGGCTCTCCAGGTCCCAGTCCTCCACATAGCCGCTGGCGGTTGCACCATCGACATAGGCTGAGACAGTGTCGTCGATCATGGATTGCACGTTCTCACCGATGTCCGCAGACTCCAGGATCGCGCGGCGCTCGGAGTAAATGACCTTGCGCTGCTCATTCATCACTTCGTCATACTTGAGCACGTTCTTGCGCATCTCAAAGTTTTGGTTCTCCACCTGGGCCTGCGCGCCCTTGATGGAGTTAGTCACCATCTTGGCCTCAATTGGCACATCGTCTGGCACGTTGAGGCGGTTCATCAGGGACTCCATCTGTGGGCCCATGAAGCGCAGCATCAGGTCATCGCGCATGGACAGGTAGAAGCGGGTGGTGCCTGGGTCGCCCTGGCGGCCGGCGCGGCCACGTAGCTGGTTGTCAATACGGCGGGACTCATGGCGCTCCGTGCCCAGCACATACAGTCCACCGGCTTCACGAACCTGCTCGGCGAGCTTCTGGCCGCGCTCCTTGACCTTGGCCAGCTCATCATCCCAGGCTGCCTCGTACTCCTCAGCCTTTTCCACTGGGTCAAGGCCGCGTTCGCGCAGGTTGATGTCTGCAATAATGTCCGCGTTGCCGCCGAGCACAATGTCCGTACCGCGGCCGGCCATGTTGGTGGCCACCGTCACGGCACTTGGCAGACCGGCACGGGCAACGATCTGCGCCTCCTGCTCGTGGAACTTCGCATTGAGCACCGAGTGCTTGATGCCGCGACTCTGCAGCTGCTTGGAGAGGTACTCGGAGCGCTCCACGGAGGTGGTACCCACCAGCACCGGCTGGCCCTTGTCCACGCGCTCGGCGATGTCATCCACCACTGCTGCAAACTTTGCTTCCTGGGTCTTGTAGACCAGGTCGGAAAGATCCTCACGCTGGTTCGGGCGGTTGGTGGGGATCGGGATCACGTTGAGCTTGTAGATCTGGTGGAGCTCAGCGGCCTCGGTCTCTGCGGTACCCGTCATACCGGAGAGCTTTTCGTAGAGGCGGAAGTAGTTCTGCAGGGTGATGGTTGCCAGGGTCTGGTTTTCATTCTTGATCTCCACCCCCTCCTTGGCCTCAATCGCCTGGTGCATGCCCTCGTTGTAACGGCGGCCCGCGAGGACACGGCCGGTGAAGTCATCCACAATGAGCACTTCACCGTTGCGCACGATGTAGTCCTTGTCCCTGGTGAACAGCTCCTGCGCCTTGATGGCGTTGTTTAGGTAGCTCACCAACTGGGAGTGCTCAGGGGCGTAGAGGTTGTCGATGCCGAGCTGATCCTCAACGAACTCAACACCCTCTTCCTTAATGCCGACGGTGCGCTTGCGGCGGTCAATCTCATAGTGGATGTCCTCCTTCAAGCGAGGCGCGATTTGGGCGAACACGCCATACCACTGGGAGGAACCGTCAACAGGGCCGGAGATGATGAGTGGGGTGCGGGCCTCATCGATGAGGATGGAGTCCACCTCGTCCACGATGGCGTAGTGGTGGTCACGCTGCACCGCCTCGTTGAGGTTGCGGACCATGTTGTCACGCAGGTAGTCAAAGCCCAGCTCGTTGTTGGTGCCATAGGTGATGTCAGCGTTGTAAGCAACGCGGCGCTGCTCAGGGCGCATATCGGAAAGGATGACGCCCACCTCCAGGCCGAGGAAGCGGTGGACACGGCCCATCCATTCGGCGTCACGCTTGGCCAGGTAATCGTTCACCGTCACCACGTGCACACCCTTGCCCTCCAGGGCGTTGAGGTACGCGGGGAGCACACAGGTCAGGGTCTTGCCTTCACCGGTGCGCATCTCAGCAACGTTGCCGAAGTGCAACGCGGCGCCGCCCATAATCTGGACGTGGTAGTGCTTCTGACCGAGCACACGCCAGGAAGCCTCGCGAGCGGTGGCAAACGCCTCAAGGAGCAGATCGTCTACGGTTTCACCGTTTGCGATCCGCTCCTTGAACTCAGCGGTCTTGGCCTTCAGTTCCTCATCGGAGAGCGCTGCGTACTCCTCGTCGAGAGCCGCTACTTCCTTGGCAATGTGGTCGAGGCGCTTCACAGCGCGTCCCTCGCCCATGCGGAGGATCTTAGAAAGTCCGAACACGAAAGATTCCTTCTTTGCTTGTTGCTTTTGCTAGTTGCTTTGCTTACGCTAGGCCGCGCCCATGAGCTAGCCGGCGCTTCGTTTCGCTTCCCCAACCACGGGAGCTCCAAAGCACTCGAAATACTGGGCACACATACAGTCTTCTGATTGTACGCGTTAAGGCCCCAATGAGAAACCTCATGCTTTGGGGTTGGTGGTGCGCGTGGCGTGAGCACCTCTGCGTGGGGGTTTAGGCGCTGGTTTAGGCGCTGGTCTTGACGTTGGTCTTGACGTTGGTTTAGGCGTTAGGTTTAGGCGTTAGTCGATAGCTAAAAGTCGATAGGCCGTTGCGTTGGTCGATAGGACGGCCATTTTCGGGGAAATCCGCGTCCTGTCGACTTTTAGCTATCGACCTACGCGTCCTATCGACCAACGCATCAACGCACTAACACGTCCTATCGACCAACGCACCAACACACCAGCACCCCAACACGCCAACACACCAGCACCCCAACCCCACAAAAAAGGAAGCCCACCACCAGGTGGGCTTCCAAATCAAGTGCTCACCAGCACCTATTCAGCGTTCTTCAAGGAGATCAAGCCGTAGTCAAAGGCGTGGCGGCGGTACACCACGGATGGCTGGTTGTTCTCCTCGTTGATGAAGAGGTAGAAGTCGTGGCCAACGAGCTCCATTTCGGAGAGGGCGTCGTCCACGCTCATTGGGGTGGCCTCGTGCTCCTTGGTACGCACGATCTGGCCTGGCACTACATCCTCGACCATGTCGGCGTATGGGTCGGTGTCGTACTGATTCTCCGCGCGCGCCTCTTCGGCTTCCTGCACGAGCGCCGCGGCTGCCTCGCCGGTGCCCATTGGGGCGCGGTGGCCGGAAAGGGAGATGGAACGGCGAGCCTTCACCTTGCGCAGCGAGCGCTCCATGCGGGCGAGTGCGGTTTCCAGTGCGGCGTAGAAGCTATCTTCCTTCGCCTCAGCTCGTGCGATGTGGCCCTTGCCGGTTGCGGTGATCTGGATGCGGTCGGAGGCATCGGCGCGGCGTGGGTTTGGCTCGTGCTGGAGCTCTACGTGGAAGAAGGTGAGGGTGGGATCCAAACGTGCAATCTTTGCCAGTTTTGCGTTGACCCGTTCCGCGAAGTGCTCTGGCACCTCAACGTTGCGACCAGTAATGGAAACCTGGACCTCTGGGGAGAGCGTCTCGTTGTTTGCAGCAGGCGTGGACATAATCACGTACCTTCCTGTTCAGCCGCCCTGGCGGAGGTGAATCGGATTACTCACTCCACCCAACTATGGCGGGGATCAACTTCCATATCCAAGGATACATCTGGTCATAACAAGTTCGCTAAAAGTTGGAGCTGCATCACGCGCTGATCCACCCCAATCCCCCTGCCACCTTCGCTCCTGCGCTGCTGAGAGCACTTGCGGCCGCAATGAGTGTTGCCCCCGTTGTGATCACATCGTCCACCAAGAGCACTTCCCGCCCGCGCAGGAGGGCGGCTTCAGGCGCTAGGCGCACCGCCTGTTGCATGTTTTGCCGACGCGCCTGCGCGCTCAGTCCCACAGACTCCAGGGCCTGTTCGCTGTGGTAGAGGGCCTGCACATAGGGGAAACTGCAATGTGCGAGTGCGCGGGCCATGTGGTCACCGCCGCGCGCCCGCGCTGAGCTGCGCTTACTCGGCGCGGGCACGAGCACCACCTGGCCGCTCACATGCCCTTGCTCGATCAACCGTGACACCGCCGCCTGCGTGATTGCCCCGAGGTACTGGGCGGCGTCGGCACGCCCCCGCTCCTTGTAGTGCACCACGGTGCGGCTGCGGACCTCGCTCATGGGCCCGAGCGCCCACAGCGGCCAATGCGCAAAGCTGCGCGTGCTGATCCTACCCGGCGGGCTGCGCCATTCCCGCAGGCAGGCGGCACACATAGTGTGTCCCGGCGCGTTGCAGCCCACGCAGCTCCGCGGCAAGAGTAGTTCCCCCAATCCCCACATGGGGCCAATTCTAGCGAGTGACCAACATGATGGAGCGGTTGCCTTCCAGGCCCTGGACTTCGCGCCAGTAGCTGGCGGTGGTGCCGCCGTTGGGGAGCTCGAGGGCCGCGCGGTTGTCGGTGACGTAGAGCATCGATGGCCCGGCGGCAACGGAGAGCACGGGGGCCACAATGTTGCCGCTGGGCAGCGGGGCTACGGTTGCGCCGTCGGCGGCCACAGCCCATACGGGGGCCTCGGAGTTCGCGGTTCCTACCACCAGGGAGCCGTCCATCTGCCAGTCCAGGGCGGTGGCGGTGTCGCCAATTGCGGCAGCTACCTCCTGGATGCTGGTGAGCCTGCGCTCCCCCGCGTTGGGTCGCGCCACCACGGCGGTGTATACGCGGCCGTCCATGATGAACGCCGCGCGCACGCCGGTTGGGGAGAGCTGGAATTGGGAGAGGTCACCGATGTCTGCGCCGAGGGCGGAAATGTCTACTTCATTGGTGGAGATCTCGCCGGTTTCCGCCGAGCGTGAGACGCGCACCAACGTCTCCCCGTCCACCACTGCCCAGGCGCTTGTTCCGCCCTGCTCAAAGGTGGGTTGGGAGATGCGCTGGGCGCGGAGAACCTCGGTCACGTCTCCGCCAATCGCCCCCACCACGAGCGCGCGTTCACCGCCTGCACCGTCTCCGGTCACCTGCACCGCCGCGATTGTATTGTTGGTAGCCGCCACTCGTGCCGACTCCAACGTGTTGAGCGTGGTGAAGTCCCCGCCAACCCTTTGCACGGCATCGTCACTGAGCTGGTACAACACACCGCCGGTCAGGGAGTACACCTGGCTCACGGCGTTGGGTGTTGCCTGCGGGTTGTACTCAGGGAAGGAATCGGCGGTGAATTCAGTTTCGCCGAGAGGGCCCGGCACGTCCGCGCCGTCAAAGCGGAACCGGTACGGACCTGGGACTTCCGCCATAGCGAGCGTCCACACTGCCTGGCCAAGGAAACGGCGTAGCGCGTCTTCGGCCATGCCCACCATGCCGGTGAATTGGTACACGCCGTCGGAGTTGCCTGCATAGGCCGCGGTATCCGGCAGCTCATCGATCACCCCCGGCGCGAGGTCCGCGGAAGGCCCCGCCACCAGAAGCTGCATCAGAGAGGAATCCAGGTTGGACATCCCCGTGAACAGCCAGCGGCGATCCTGCACCAGCACCTTGCCCGAAGGGTCAAAGAAGTACACGCCGCGGGGATTATAACGATTACGCAGCTCAGAGCGCTCAAACACAATCTGGTTGCCTAGCTCATCCAGGCGCCACTGCCCGTCGATGCGCTGCAGTGTCACCCTGTCCGTAAACGTCTCCTGCCGCGGCCGGTAGGCACCACCTTCCGTGATAGAACCGACGATCGTGCCACGCACCTCATAGCTGCGCCGCTCCGTCTCCAGGTTCACCGAGTTGATCTCAAAGCGGTCCACCACCACGATCTCGCTGCCAGGATTCCAGGTTTCGCTGGCGGCCGACGTGAGGAAGCTCCGGGCATTTAAGTAGGACTGCGAAGGGTCCGAGCTCGCAATGTAGAAGTCGCGCAGCAGCAGGTCCGGGTCACGATCCTGAATCGGGCCCACCTGCGCCTGCTCCGCCGATCCTTCAAAGGCGCGCAGCACCTGCGGCTCGGAATTGCTCGGTAGCGAGGCGCAGGCACCCAAGGTCAGGGAGCACACCAGCACAAACCCGCTTGCCGACGCTGCCCGGCGCCAGCGCGGGGCCGGCTCACACGCGGCGTCGGCTCGTGCGCTGCGGGGCACTGGTTGAGAACCCTGAGACGGACTCGAATTCGGATTCGGATTCGGTGAGCGCCACCTGAAGTTACGCATGGTTGCCCTCCTCGGATTCAGACGCGGGTTCCCCAAGGTGCGCCGGGCCGTTGAGGTCTGGCCCGTCAAGGTCTGGATCGTATGCTGCGGCGAGCTCGGCCTCATCCACGGCGTCCTCATCAACCTCAATTTCATTGCGTTCCGCGGCGGTTGCGTTTGGGGCATCGGCGATGGCTGGCGTGACGTCCACATAGCGCTCCTTCGGCGCTTCGAGGGCAATTGGCGGTTCGATGATCTCCTGTCCAGGCTCACGGGGCAGGATGAGGCGGAACATGGTGCCTACCGACTTCATACCGGCAGCGTCCAGGATGCCGCCGTGGAGGCGGGTGTCCTCTAGGGAAATAGCCAGGCCAAGGCCGGTACCGCCGGAGTGACGTTTGCGGGAGGGGTCGGCGCGCCAGAAGCGGTTAAACACCAAGTCTTCCTGGCCGTATTCCAGGCCCACACCGTGGTCCACCACGGCCACGCCCACGGCGTATTCGTTTTCCTTCAAGGTCAGCTCCACCGGGTTACCCTCAGAGTGGTCAAGGGCGTTGGCCAGCAGATTTCGCAGGATGCGTTCGATGCGGCGGGAATCGCCATTGATTCGCACCGGCTCGTCTGGCATGTCCACGTGGACGGGAACGTTGAGCTTTGCCGCAATGTGTTCGGTTTGCTGCACTGCTGCGTGCACGCACTGGCGCAGATCAATGGAGCTGGCGGCAAGGTCGGCCACGCCGGCGTCGTGGCGGGAAATCTCCAACAGGTCATTGAGCAGGGATTCAAACCGGTCCAGCTCGTGGACCATCAACTCAGATGCCCGGCGGGTACTGGCTGGCAAGTGCTCGGCATCATCCACGATCATGTCCGCGGCCATGCGGACCGTGGTCAGCGGGCTGCGCAGCTCATGTGACACGTCAGAGGTGAACTGCTTTTGCAGGTTGCCGTACTCCTCAAGCTGATTGATCTGTTTGCTCAAGGATTCCGCCATGGCATTGAAGCTCACGGCGAGGCGGGCCATCTCATCTTCACCGTCCACCACCATGCGTTCGCGCAGGTGCCCAGAACTGAAGCGCTCGGCGATGCGGCTCGCGGAACGCACCGGGGTGATCACCTGCTGCGTGAGCAGCCAGGCGATGCCCACCAGGAGGACCACCAGCACAATCGCCGCACCGGAGAACAGGCCACGGAGCAGGGCGAGGGTCGCCTCGTCCTGCTCCAAAGACAGCACGAGGTACACCTGCAGGTTCGGAATGTCTGTTTCAGTTGGGGTGCCGATGATGAGTGCTTTGTACGGCGAAGCGTCGGCACGCTCGATGGTGGCGTACTGGTAGGACACCTGCCCCTGGCTGACGAAGGACCGCAGGCGTTCGGGGATGCGGTAGCCCTCTGGGGATGCGAGGACGCTGCCGTCGGGGTTGTTGACGATCAGCACGGGCTCGTAGACCGCCTGGTCACCGGCAGTGGTGCCCTGGTTCACCAATGCCGCGCGGGCCGATTGGAGGCGGACTTGAGTGCTGCTGGCGGTGCCGGTGGCGTCGATTTGCAGTTCAACGGCGGCGCGGGCGCGGTCGATCTCATTGTTGGCCAGCTCCAGTTTGGTGTTCACCAGACGTTGGGTCACAAAACTCACCAGCACAAAGGCGAGCACGAGCATCACTACGGCAGAGGCCACCAGAATGGAGCCCAAAACCCTTGTTTGCAAAGAAGTACGCCACCGTTCCGTGAAGCGGTGGCGCATCTTTGTGGCGAATTGCAACACTTGTGCCACGGTGGTGAACTACTCCTGGCCGGTCTTGTATCCAACGCCGCGGACGGTACGCACAATCTGCGGGCGTTCGGGGTCAATTTCTATCTTGGAACGCAGGCGCTGGACGTGCACATTCACCAGGCGGGTATCCGAGGCGTTGCGGTATCCCCACACCTTTTCCAGCAACTCCTCGCGGCTAAACACTTGTCCAGGCTTTTGGGCGAGCTCCAAGAGGAGGTCAAACTCCAGTGGGGTGAGCGGGATCTCATCGTTTCCGCGGCGCACAACGTGGCCGGGGACGTCGATCACCAAGTCACCAACCTCGATGGTGTGCACGTCCTCTTCCTCGGTGCGGCGCAGGCGCGCGCGGATGCGTGCCACCAACTCCTTGGGTTTGAAAGGCTTGTTCACGTAGTCATCCGCGCCGGACTCCAGGCCCAGCACCACGTCCACGGTGTCCGTCTTGGCAGTGAGCATCACGATCGGCACCTGGGAAACCTTGCGGATGGCACGGCAAATATCGATGCCATTCATGCCCGGGAGCATGAGGTCCAGCAGAATGAGGTCTGGTTGCTCGCGTTCAAAGGTGCCCAGTGCTTCCGCGCCGTCCATGACCGCAACGGTGTCAAACCCATCAGCCTCCAACACGATGGAAAGCATCTCAGAGATTGCTGGGTCATCATCCACCACGAGGATCTTGTGAGCCATGACGAGGAGCACCTTTCACTAACCAGCGGGACGTATTCGGAGTTGCCGCCGAAAAACGGCAGCACTACACCCGCAATGCTACCGAACTGCTAGGACAGATGGTGCTGCACACGGCGCACAACGTCCGCCGGTGTATCACTTGGCTCCACCACGATCCAAGGGGAAACCCACCCACTTTCCGCAAGCGCGTGGAACGCCTGGTCCACGCGGTGTTGGAGGCTGCTGCTTTGCTCGTAGGCGTCTTTTTCCCTCGTTGCGTCCAGTTTTGCACGGTGCGCCGCGCGCTCCATGGCCAACTCAGGCGGGGTGGCCAGGAATACCTGCAGGTCAGGGGTGGGTACGCCGAGGGTGGAGAACTCCAGCTCCTCCACCCACTGCTGCATCGCCGGATCCTGTGTACGGGCCACGCTGTAGGCCACGTTGGAGGCAACGTAGCGGTCCAGCAGGAGGTGCTCCGTGGGGCTGGCTTGGTATGCGCGGACCTGTTGGGCGGCATCTGCGCGGTCGAGGGCGAACAGGGTTGCCATGGCGTATGCGGAATCGATGAGGTCACCCATCTGGCCATACAGCGCTTTGCTGGCAAGTTGCGCGTGCACCGATTCTTGGTAGCGCGGGAACGCCAGCACGCTCGCATGGAGCGCCTCGCGGATAGCCCCCATGAGGGTGTTTTTCCCCGCGCCGTCGATCCCCTCGATCGCAATGATCACGCGCCTAATCCTTCCACTTCGCTACCTGAACGCCCCCTCCGCTTCCCCGCCCCACACTTGGGCCTTGGGACTCGGGTCTCGGGGGCGTCGGGAAATTACTGCCGGAAGCCCTACCCCGCTCTAGTAGCGGTAGTGCTCTGGCTTGTACGGGCCGGCTACGTCCACGCCGATGTACTCTGCCTGCTCCTTGGTGAGCTCGGTGATGTTGCCGCCGAGTGCCTCCACGTGAATGCGGGCAACCTTCTCGTCGAGGATCTTGGGCAGGCGGTACACCTCATTGCTGTAGCGGCCGTCGTTTTGGAACAGCTCGATCTGTGCGATGGTCTGGTCCGCGAAGGAGGTGGACATTACGAAGGAGGGGTGGCCAGTGGCGTTGCCCAGGTTGAGCAGGCGGCCCTCCGAAAGCACGATGATCGCGCGGCCGTTCGGCAAGGTGAACTCGTCTACCTGCGGCTTGATGGTGGTGCGGGAGACGTCGGTGCGGTGGAGCAGCGAGGCCATGTCGATCTCATTGTCAAAGTGGCCGATGTTGCCGAGCACCGCGTGGTCCTTCATCTCAAGCATGTGCTCAAAGGTGATGATGCCCATGTTTCCGGTTGCGGTGATCACGATGTCCGCGTCCGCGATCGCCTGCTCCACGGTGACCACCGGGAAGCCGTCCATGAGTGCCTGCAGCGCGTTAATGGGGTCTGCTTCTGTGACCTTCACTCGCGCGCCCTGACCGGCCATGGCCTCGGCGCAGCCCTTTCCGACGTCACCATATCCGCAGATCAACACATTCTTGCCACCCATGAGCATGTCTGTTGCGCGGTTGATGCCGTCGATCAGTGAGTGACGCGTGCCGTACTTGTTGTCGAACTTGGACTTGGTCACCGCATCATTGACGTTCATCGCGGGGAAAGGCAGCACGCCTTCTTCGGCGAAGTGGTACAGGCGGTGGACACCGGTGGTGGTTTCCTCAGTCACGCCCTTCACCTCCTGGGCGATGGCATCCCACTTGGGGCCCTCCTCCGCCAGAACGCCGCGCAGCATGTTGAGGAACGCCTGGTACTCGTCCGAATCACCGTCTTGCACGGGTGGAACCACGCCGGCCTGCTCAAACTCGCGGCCGCGGATGACGGCCATGGTGGCGTCACCGCCGTCATCCAGGATCATATTTGGCAGCACGCCTTCGCCCCAGCTAAAGATCTGGTTGATGCACCACCAGTACTCATCCAAGGTCTCGCCCTTCCAGGCGAACACCGGCACACCCTGCGGATCCTCTGGGGTGCCTTCCTTGCCCACCACAACGGCAGCGGCTGCCTCGTCCTGGGTGGAGAAGATGTTGCAGGAAGCCCAACGCACCTCAGCGCCCAAGGCAACCAGCGTTTCAATGAGGACGGCGGTCTGCACCGTCATGTGGATGGAGCCAGCAATGCGGGCGCCGCGCAGCGGCTGCTCATCCTTGTACTCCTCACGCAACTGCATCAGACCCGGCATCTCATATTCAGCCAAACGAATCTGGTGGCGGCCTGCCTCCGCGAGGCTGAGGTCTGCGACCTTAAAGGCCAAAGGTGCGGTCTGCGGGGTCAGGTCAGAGGATGCTGCCATGGTGAAGGTGTACTCCTTGGGGAAAAGCTGGATAGGCGGTTGGCCGTATTGCTGGATAGCTGGTTTTAGAGTCTATCGCACACACCGCACGCGCCGGACACACCGAACGCCACAGCCGCCACGGCAGCCACGGCTGACACCCGAGGAACGGCTAGCTCAACGCCTCCAGGAAGGGATCCAGGTCCTCTTCAGTCTCCGCCTGCTCCAACACCCCGGAGGCGAGTTCCCGCAAGGTTTCGTCGGCTTGCCCACTGAGCTCCCTGATGAATGGATACTCATCCACAATTTCCCCAGAGGTGTACGGGGCGCCGGACCAGATAGCCGCGATTGTTGCAGCGGCCAGCGCATTCAGTTTGTCCGTTTCCCCCGCGGTGGGGTCCTGTGCGAGCAGGCACGCATCACGCACGGATTCCACGATGTCTTCTGCTTCCAGGGAAAGCAGCTCCTCCAGGAAGTCTGTATTGGCTTCCTCAGTAAAGATTTCGGTGTCCCAGCCGCTCATTCGTCCGGTGTTCCTTTCCTTGCGGAGTGCTACGGGGCATTCACGTTTCAGTCGATTTCATTTTTCAGGCTGATACTTCACTTTCATACCCGCAAAATCTGCAGAACGCATGCAGATCCTTTGTGATTACTTGCTCAAGCCAAGTCCCACCGGGCGCGCCGGTATCCCACTTTGTCACCCTCGAATGCGCCGTGAATGCGCCGTGACCAGTGCCAGGAGGTGTAGTTGTGTGATAGCGTCGCTACTACTGAGAGAATTGTGTCCGATTTGTGATCAAAATGTGATGGTGTTTTTGAAGGCCACTCAGGAGGAAATCTCATGCGTCCGCATCGTCCGGCTGAGCCCCCACAGGCGCGCCGACTCCTCCTGTTCGTCGCCGCCGGGTGCACCGTAGCGCTCCTCGTCGGCATGCTGGTATGGCGCTACACGCTGCAGCCACCGGCTCCTACGGTGGATGCGGGCCCGGCGATCACTTCCACGCAAGACCCCGCGCAGCCGGCGCAGCGCAACTCCGCTCGCCGCGCAACGGATTCTGCAGCACGCGCCGAAGACAATGCGCAGTTGTACTCAACCTGGCCAGGAGCTGCAGGTTTCTCCTCCGGCTTTACGACGCCGCGCAGCCGCTCCACTGCTTCAGGCACGCAGGCGGAAACAGGGATCCCGCTAGTTACTGCGTCTACTCCGGTTCCGGGGCCAGCGCCGGCTCCGGTTCCAGGTTCGAGTTCTGCAAACTCTTCGGGCACTCAGGGCGCTGGAAATCGCCCAACCACACCGACGTGGGGCAACGAGCCAACTTCGCCTGAGAACAATCCGCCGCAACCTTCCCCACCGGGCACGCCTCCGACACCTACGCCAGTGGATCCCACAAATCCAGGTGACCCGGAACCGACTACTCCCCCAACCACCGGTCTCCCTGAGCCCACTGACCCTGTTGGGCCTGTTGGGCCAACGCCTACGGATCCCACTGAGCCACCAATTACTGCACCGATTGATGAGCCGGATCTTCCACTTGTCCCCGGCGATCCCGATGCACCCACTGACCCCGCGGAACCGGTGAGCGAACCAGTTGATCCAGCTAATCCAGCTAATCCAACCTCCCCCAGTGCTGGAACTGGAATTGGAATTGGCGCAGAAGCGTAAGTGGGAATGTGAGGGGGAGTTGGCTCAAACCCCCTCCGACCAGTTCCTGTTACTGAACTGACGTACTAACCGACGGTGGCGATGAAGATTTCGCCTTCGCCCTGCACCCGCACTGCTGCCTCGTTGGCTGCTACCCAGGCGGCGTCGGTAGGCCTGAGCGTTTGACCATCGATTTCTACTTCGCCGCTCGTGACCAAGAGGATAGTTGGCCCGTGGTGTTCCACGGTGGTTTCCCCGTTGATGGCGCGCTTTTCCAACGCGAATTCCTTGATGGGGATGGGGTACACGCCGCCGTGGGGTTGGATTTTGGGGTCCTCAATGGATTCAAAGCGCAATACGCGGACGAGTTCGGGGACGTCCACGTGCTTGGAGGTCAGGCCGCCGCGGAGAACGTTGTCTGAGTTCGCCATGATTTCCACGCCGAGGCCGCGGACGTAGGCGTGCAGGTTGCCGGCGTCTAGGTAGGTGGCCTCACCGGGCTGCAGTACCACGTGGTTCAGCAGCAGCGCGCCGAGGACTCCCATGTCACCTGGGTAGCGTTCGGCCAGCTCCACAATGTTGCGTAGTGTCACCAGCATCCATTCCTCAACGGCCTGCTGATCAGCAACATCCGTTCCAGCTTCAGCGCCGCTCAGCACCGCCTGTGCGCACTCCACTACGGAGTTGATGAGCTCCACTCGCGCCGGTTGTGGGATGGAGATCCAGGTGGTGAACAGGGCCCGGAGGTTTTCGGATTCCGCGGCGGGGTCGTCGCTGAGTAGGGAGAGCGAGCGATCCAATCCCGTGCAGCCCAGCGCCGCGAACAGCTTTCGGGTTTTCGCCAATGGGCGGAAACCAGCCATGGCGTGGAACTCGGTGAGCGCCACGATGAGTTCCGGCTTATGGTTGTTGTCTTTGTAGTTCCTATTGGCAGCACCTAGCGGAATGCCAGCGGCGTTGTCTCGTTCAAATCCTTCTTTCGCCTGCTCCAACGATGGATGCGCTTGAAGAGATAGCGGCTGGTCAGCGGCCAGCAGTTTCAGGAGGAACGGAAGGCGCTCGCCATAGGCATCAATCACCGGGGCACCTAATTGCTGCATCGGATCAGCATCAATGAGTACCGCCAAGGTTTCCTGCTGAGCGCCTGGGGTGCGGGATGGCCCACCGGGGTGGGCGCCGTACCACAGCTCTGCGATTGGCTTTTCACCACTCAGATTTTCTGCAACTACCCCGTTGGGTTGTTCGCTGGCGTTGCCAGCGGCGGAGGGCTGACCCTGGCGCATTTGCGGGATCAGTGTCCGCGAACCCCAAGGGTAGTACTGGGCAATCGGGGTGAGCAGTTGCATTTGTATCCTTTGGTTCCTCACGTTTGGGCCTTGTAAGCCCTGGCCAGCCTCAGCGTCTGCCGTAGGCCGCCATTTTCCCAATAGAGCTTATATGTAATTGCTAAAAGAAGGCACTCGCTGCGAATCCGCGGGTCACCAAACGGAGCGTGGCAGCCAAGTCTAGATTGCGCAGCGCCACTCCTTCTTGGGCAACAGGGTCCGCCACGGTGGGATCGCCCCATACCAACACTTTCAGCGGCAATGCCGCCGGTGCTGTACTAGTGCCGGCCCCATCCCCAGATGTAGGGCCTGCATCACCGTCAATGAAGGGGTCATAAAAGACATCGCGTTCCGTGCCATTCCGGCCCCTTTCCCGGTACCTTCGATCCAGCTCTCGCATGCTTGCTTGCAGGGTGTCGTGCTCCAAGTAGCTACTCAGTACGCCTTGGGCGGACCAAAGTGTGGCCATCAATTCCGCTATTGCGCTGGTCACCCCAGCGGCGTTGTCCGGATCATAAGGCGCAGAAGGGTCCTGCCCAACGCCGGTTTGCAGCATCGAATGCCGCATAGCAGCCTCTGCAAGCTGGCGCGCGGGATTCACCAATATGTCACGTTCCGGTGAGCATTTCAACAGCTCATCGTCCACTTCCTCCGCAGCACGGCTCAATGCCTCTGCAATCAAGCTGCTTTCTTGGGTGAAGCACTGTGCAAGCACATGCACAAGCGCTACCACGCGCGCGGGGCTCGGACCTTGGACTGCGGGCAGTGGCGGAACGGTAATTACGGAGGCGGGGGCGTCGTTTTGCAAGGGCCCCTCCCCACCTGCGGCGAGCACTACGGGAACACCTTTGTTCGCAGCGACCGAGATCTCATTAGCTAGGCGCTCGAATTGCCGGCGTTCCGTGACCACCAGCACCACATCCAGCGCACTCACATAGCGCGGGATCTGTTTTGCCACCACTACCGGAAAGGCGTAGGGCGCCTGCAAAGCAGCGCCCAGACGGGCGGCGGTGTGGGAAATATGGTCACCAGCCACTACCACCAAGCTGCGTGGCTGCACACCTACTCGCTCAAACAGCCCATGCTGAAGCTGCTCGGCCACATTACGCAGTTGCGCTCCCTCATGGGCAATGTCGAAGAAGCGCACTGCCTCCGGGGAGTAGCGGCTGCCATCGTCCCAACTATCCGTGCTGTCTGTACTTTCAGTACTTTCTGTGCTTTCAGTGCGAGCCATGGTGGCCATTGTAGTGAGCCACCCCGACGCACCGCCGCACCAAACCCACAAACTTTCGAACGTTCGTTCGAGCACTTGGCAGGAAACCGCACCTAAGCGCGAATGATCCCCAGAATCTCCTGCACCAAAGCATCCACCTCTTCCTGGGTTGGTGCCTCAACGTTGAGGCGCAGTAGAGGTTCGGTGTTGGAGGCGCGAACATTGAACCACGCCGGGGTGCCCTTGAGCTCCACCGTCACACCGTCCAAATGATCCACTGATTCAGTGCGCTCAGCGAAGGCGTCCAGCACTGCCTGCGTACGTTCCTTCTGCGCCTCTGCACTGGCGAGTACCGAGTTGATCTCGCCCGAAGCAGCGTAGCGGGTGTACTCCCCCATCATCACGGACAGCGGCTGATCCTGCTCACCCAGTGCTGCCAGCACGTGCATGGCTGCCAGGATGCCGGAATCCGCGTTAAAGAACTCGGAAAAGTAATAGTGCGCGGAGTGCTCGCCACCAAACACAGCACCGGTCTGTGCCATCTGCGCCTTGATGAAGGAGTGGCCCACGCGGGTACGCACTGCGGTGCCGCCGTTTTCCTCAATAATCTCCGGCACAGCCTTGGAGGTGATGAGGTTGTGGATGATGGTAGAACCAGGGCGTGCGGCGAGGTAGCGCTTGGCCACAATGCCGCAGATCGCGGAGGGGCTCACGGGCTCGCCGCGCTCATCAACGACGAAGCAGCGGTCGGCGTCGCCATCAAAGGCAAGCCCAATGTCTGCGCCCACCTTTGGGGTGAACTCTTGCAGGTCCACGAGGTTCTTCGGGTCCAGTGGATTGGCCTCGTGGTTGGGGAAGGTGCCGTCGAGCTCAAAGTACAGAGGCTCAATTTCCAGCGGCAGCCCGCGGAATACCTCTTCCACGGTGTGGCCAGCCATGCCGTTGGCGGCGTCCACAGCCACCTTCAGTGGGCGGATGTTGGAAAGGTTCACAAGTTCACGCAGGTATGCACCGTAATCCGCCAGGACATCGCGGTTCGAAATGCTGCCCTGGGTGCCGTCGTACTGCGGCACGCCCTCCACGAGGAAGTCAATGATCGTGCCGAGCCCCGTCTCCTGCCCCACCGGGCGAGCGCCGGAGCGGCACATCTTGATGCCGTTGTACTCGGCGGGGTTGTGGCTGGCGGTGAACATGGCACCTGGGCAGTCCATCACGCCGGAGGCGTAGTACAGCTCATCAGTGCTGGTCAGGCCAAGCATCACGACGTCCACACCTTGCTCCGTGGCGCCTTCCGCAAACGCGGCCGCCAGGCTGGGTGAAGAAGGCCGCATGTCGTAGCCGATCACGATCTGGCTTGCACCTTCCTGGCGCATCAGGTGGCCGAATGCGGCGCCGGTGTCTTTGATGAATACCTCATCAATCTGCTCGCCGACGATCCCGCGGACGTCATACGCCTTGATGATCTGAGCAACCTGCTCGCGAGTACGCATGGAGTTTCCCTTTCTTTCGAGCAACATTCGAACCAAAAAGACCACTGAGAAAGACCACTTAGTCAGTGCAGGTGAGCACCTGCTGGGCTTGCTCGAATTCTTCCTCAGGGCATTGTACGCGCACCAACGCCGAAAACCGCCAACGGTTGCACAGGGCAGCCACGGCGGTCAAGGATTGGGCCCGGATGTGAAGCTCATTCGCTCCTAGTTCGCGTCATCCTCAGGGCTTGGCACCACACGCAGGTGGGCGCGACGGGCCTCTTTGCGGTCCGTGCGGAATACCGGATGATTGGGTTCCGGGAAAACCGGGGGCTGGGTACTGGGGTTTTCCACCAGGCCGGTGGTAGTGCGGCCAGCCTCACGCACAGCTTCGGCCAGTGCGGTGAGGTCTTCATCGTCCTCTTCGATGGCATCCACGCGGAGCAATTCCCAGCCAAGGGGGGCGGTGATGCGCTGTGAGTGGTGGGCACAGAGGTCCCAGCTATGCGGGTCCGTGCTGGCGGCGAGGGGGCCAACCACAGCCACGGACTGCTGGTATGCGTAGGTCAAAGTTGCCACTGCGGGTTTGCCGCAGCCGGGACGGGAGCAACGTCGAAAGTGATTCACGGAAGTAGAGTCTAGACCCCAAGTTGAGGTTTAGGTAGTGGGAGTTTTCTCGGCGCGGGAGCCGCTTGCGGTTCCCGCCAGGCTTTAGGCTGGTCACTATGCACATTCGCCCCAATCGGAATCGTCACGGAAGAGGCGTTCGGGGGCCACTCATCCCCACACAGGTCCCCCGCTACCGCACGCGGCGAGAGAGTTTCGACGCGGCCGTATTGGAAGCATACGCACCACTCCAACAGCGCTTTGGCCGCCAGCTCGGGCAGCTCGACATCGCAGTGGACACCGTTCCCAGGATGCGGCTGAGCATCCACGACCAACTCCCGGACGAGATCACCGCGGACGGTCCCATCCCGCTTGGCCGTGTGATCCCTGCGGGCATTGACCCTTCGGGGCGGCCAACCCGAGCCCGGATTGTGCTCTTCCGGATGCCCATCGAACAGCGGGCACAAAACGCTCTGGACCGCCAAGAGCTGCTCACTAAAGTACTCACGTCCCTAGTAGCCAATTACCTTAACGTGCGCCCGGAGGACATTGATCCCAACTACGCACCCTGAGCAATTCAATAAGGAAAGCGCCCTGCGGTTCTCATGGAATCCGCTTAGGGCGCTTTTTTCTGGGGCTTACTTCAGTGCCAACCGGAATGTTTCCGCGGCCGCCTTTGACCCTTTAGATAATGTCTCGCTTCAGGCGGCGGCGCTCACGCTCGGAAAGGCCACCCCAGATACCAAAGCGCTCGTCGTGCTCGAGTGCATACTCCAGGCACTCATCGCGCACGGCGCAGGCCTTGCAGATCCGCTTTGCCTCGCGGGTGGAACCACCCTTTTCCGGGAAGAATGCCTCGGGATCAGTTTGAGCACAGAGGGCCTGCTCCTGCCACTCTTGCTCAACAACACCAAAGATGTCGTCGAGGGTCAGCTCACGCGTTGCACGAGCTTGAGGCGCGGCATTGCCAGCGATTTCTTCCACGCCACCCTCCTCTTCTTTCATTGGGCCAACACTTCAAAAAGCACTCCATACGCGATAGGTGCTTTTCATCCCACCAGATACGCCAGCAGGTGATTCAAGGCCAAAGGTGTGAATCAGGAAAGGCCCATCATGCCGGAGCTTCAAGCGCGGATTGCCAGTGCGGCATACGTTCAAAACTTCTATCAATATTCCTTCGCCGCGCGTCCCACGCAGCGAATTACACACTTGCGATTCAACACGCCAACACAAGATCACGTCAACCTGAAGACAGGATTAATAGCCAGAAAATTTTATTTTCCCAGTTCAACACATTGACAAGTCACAACAGTCACAGAACCCCCGCGGCGGGGGCATGCCACGGGGGTACTAGATATTGTGCCCTTTTCCCGATTGAGCACCATAGGGGCGGTATTGAAGCTGAAACCCATCAGAAAAACTGAGAGCAGCGTGTCATGCACCACCCCGGGAATGGGCGCGTGCTAGGCGTCAGAACTGAAACGAATGCCGTTATCCGGAATCATTACACCGGGCCACACACGCATGCCATCACGCAGCTCGCAACGCGCGCCCACCACGGCGCCTTCGCCGATAATGCAGCCGGAAACCACAGCGTTTGCGCCGATCCGCGCACCCGAGGAAATGATGGAGTCCGCGATCACCGCACCCGGCTCAATGGTCACACCGTCAAACACCACGGTGTCATCCAACCTGGCACCCGCGCCGATCTCCGAACCGCGGCCCACCACGGTGCCACCGAACAGCAGTGCGCCATCTCGTACTGCCGCAGTGGAGTCCACCAAGGCCTCACCGGTCATGCCGGACAGCAGCGGTGAAGGCGCAATACCGCGCACCAGGTCCGAAGAACCACGGATAAAGTCCTGCGGGGTTCCCATGTCACGCCAGTAAGCATTATCCACGTAGCCGTACACCTTGCGGCCATCTTCCAGCAGTTGTGGGAAGGTTTCACGCTCCACGGAAACAGGGCGCCCCGCGGGGATTTCCGCGATCAGCTCACGCTTGAACACATAGCAACCAGCGTTGATCTGGTTGGTTGGCGGGTCCTCGGTCTTTTCCAAGAAGGCGCTCACGCGACCATCGGCGTCCGTTGGCACGCAGCCGAAGGCCCGGGGGTCCGCCACGCGCACGAGGTGCATGGTGACGTCGGCATCCTTTTCATGGTGGTAATCCAAAATGCCGCCCAGATCAGTGCCGCCCAGGACGTCGCCGTTGAACACCATCACGGTTTCTGCGCGCAGCTTCTCGTACACGTTTCGGATGCCACCGCCGGTGCCCAGCGGGTGCTCCTCCACCACATAGTCAATCTCCAGGCCGAACTGCTCGCCGGTTCCGAAGTAGGCCTCAAACACCTCCGCCTTGAAGGAGGTTCCCAGCACCACATGCTGAATACCCGCAGCCTGGATGCGTGCCAGCAGGTGAGAGAGGAACGGCACGCCAGCCGTAGGCAGCATTGGCTTTGGGGTGGATACCGTCAGTGGGCGCAGGCGTGTGCCCTTGCCACCAACCAAAATCACTGCGTCAGTGGTTGCACCATGCACGCTTGGCACGTTTGGCACGCTATTTGCGCTCGCGCCAAGGGCCACAAATTGCCCAGCAGACATTCCTTGAGCACTCCTTCAGGATCAAACTTCAGTCTCGAAAACTCGATTTGCCACTTAATCTATCTGGCCAATGGCCCAAACGTATACACGCCGCGCCACGGCAGAGGGGTTCTGTGCCCCAGAATTGCCCCAAAATTGCCTCAAAATTGCCTCAGCTTTGCAGCAGATTTGTCCGGCCTCTCCGGCCTCTCCGGGCAGCGGCTGATCCCCACCCCCGCCCCAGTCCGGCTAAACCTTCTCCTACTTCTTCCTCCGCGCCGCCGCAACGGCAACCCGAGCCCGCAAGCCAAGGCCCACTTTCAGCGCCACGCGCAGCGGCGCCTGCCACGCTGCGGGGTGGCGATCCGCCAGGAATCGGTACGCGGAGGCGTGGTGCGCGGGCAGCATCCGCTCGGGAACCTTGCCGGCGGCGTGGCCCACCTCGTGGCTTATCACCGCCTGCGGGCAGAACAGGTTTTGCCAGTCGGCACGGCCAAAGCGGTCCCCAAGGTCAACGTCCTCCATATACATGAAGTAGCGCTCGTCAAAGCCGCCCACCTGCTCGAATGCATCCCAGCGCACCAGCAGGCAGGAGCCGGAAAGCCAGCCCGCGGGGCGTTGCTGGGTCATGTCGGCGTCATCCTTGTAGGCCTTGGTCCAGGGATTGCTTGGCCACACCTGCCCGAACAGTGCATGGCCGATGCCATTGCGCAGCGTCGGCACCGCTCGCGCCGAAGGGTACGGGCTGCCGTCTTCTTGCGCGATGTACGGGCCCGCGCAAGCCGCCTGCTCAGCGTCGTTGAGTGCGGTGATGAGCGCGTCGATACTGCCCTTGCCAAACTCCACATCTGGGTTGGCAAATAGGAAGTAGTCTCCCCTGATCTCCCCCGCCTCCCGGCGCGCCTGAAGGTGGCGCACGGCGCGGTTGATCGCGGTGCCGTAGCCCACGTTTCCGCCGGTTGGGAAGAACTCCACATGTTCGTGATCTTTGGCGGCTTGCTCGGGCACGCCGTCGGTTGAGCCGTTGTCCGCAAGGATGACCACGGTGCCAGCGCTGGTTGCGGTACGCAGGCTGGAAAGGAACGTGTCCAGGTGCTCACCTGGGGAATAGGTCACGGTAATCACGGCAAGTGGCTTGTTCACGTTCGCCATGTTACGGCCACCCTGGGGCTTTCTTGCCCACGCCACGCGCTGGAAGCACCACCCCTGCCCCGAGCCATGGCGCGAAGCATTCGTACAAACCACTGCGCCCTACCTCTGCAGTACGCATGCAGCGCAGATTCTTGGTGCATACTGAAGGGAGACTTTTTCAAGGCGGAGCGCTATTTTTAAGTGCAGCATTTCGCATTTCCACACCCGTGGTTCATTTTTGCCAAGCAAGGATTCCCCAACGAGCATGACTGATCGGTACCGACGCACGCGTGATATTCAGGCACCCCCACAACTCGGGCCACAGACTACCCAAATGGGGCACAAAGGCGTGAAGGCTACGGTGGCCTTGCTTTCCGCTGCCTGCCTGACCGTGTCCGCCTTGGGGTACTACACGGTGGGTCAGCTCGGGAACACCGTGGCCTCCGCGGGCAACCTGGCGCTCGGCGGGGATCAAGGGATGAAGCAGCCCGCCGACGGCGCCGTGGACATCCTGCTCGTGGGCTCGGACTCGCGTGCCGACGCGCACGGCAACCCACTTTCCCAAGAAGAGCTGGCGATGCTCAACGCAGGCGACGAGGAGAATGACAACACAGACACCCTCATGGTGATCCGCGTGCCAAACGACGGCTCCTCTGCCACCGCCATTTCCATTCCGCGCGATACCTATATTCATGACGCCGAATACGGCAACATGAAGATCAACGGCGTGTTCAAGGCACACAAAGACGCGGAAACTTTGGCACTCACTGAACAGGGCGTGACTGATCAGACCACCCTGGAATTGCGTGCCCGAGAGGCTGGCCGCCAGGCACTCATTGAACAGATTTCTACGCTGTCCGGCATCACCGTGGACCACTACGCCGAGGTTGGCCTGTTGGGGTTTGTGCTTCTCACCGATGCTGTGGGTGGCGTTGAGGTGTGTTTGAACGAGGCAACCCAGGACGAGTTCTCGGGCGCGGACTTTGCCGCCGGTGTGCAGACCCTCAACGGCTCCCAGGCGCTGAGTTTTGTGCGCCAGCGCCACGGCCTGCCCCGCGGCGACCTGGACCGCATTGTGCGCCAGCAGGCGTACATGGCGTCCCTGGTGAACTCCGTACTCTCTTCCGGCACCCTGACGAACCCCTCCAAACTCAATGAGATGGGCCAGGCGGTGGAACGTTCAGTGATCATCGACGAAGGCTGGGACATCATGGCCTTTGCCACCCAATTGCAAAACTTGGCCGGTGGCAACGTCACCTTCAACACCATCCCCGTGACCTCCATCGACGGTGTGGGCGACTACGGCGAATCCGTGGTGACCATTAACCAAAATGAGGTGCACACCTTCTTTGAGCAGCTTCTTGGCACGGGGACGGGGGATGCGGCTGAGACTTCCACCCAGGCACCGCAGTTCGCGAGCGACGTCACCGTGCTCAACGCTTCCGGCATTGACGGTCTGGCCTCCGCTGTTGCCGCCGCCTTGAGCCAAAACGGCGAGAACATCATTGAGGTGGGCAACGCCAACAACGGCTCCTACATCTCCTCCCAAGTTGTGGCCGCCAACGCCAACAGCGAGGAAGCCCGCCGGATCGCAGAGTTCCTGGGCTTGCCAGTGGTGGAGAACAGCTCCCTGGACGAGCGCACCATCATGGTGATCACCGCCGCCGACTACGCCGGCCCCACCGAATATGGGGTGGAGCCCATCATCAACGGCCAAAGCGCAACTGATACCGGGAGCACCGAGGAGACCATCGGCCAGCCGGGTGCCGACGCGGGCGAGGCGATCGTGTCCCCCGAGATCAATGCCGGCGGCACGGGTCCACGCTGCGTGAACTAGCCTCCTGACTCCTGGCCCGTCATAGCCCAAACGGCACTCACCCATTCACCCGGATAAGCTCACCTTCGGGCGAGCGGCCGACCTTCAAACGCAATTCCGGCACACCGCCGCCATCACTAACTCAACAACGGGGCCAGTCCGGCTGGAAAAGTACCCGCTTCCGCAAGGATGAATGCGGCCCCGATTTCCCGTTACTCGCCCCAAGTTGAATCCAAGTTGAATCAGCCCCAGAAATTATGGAAGTTAGGGCATTCACTCTGGAATGCCCCCTAGGGTACTTCAGCTGCTGGCTGATGGCGTGCTGAAGGTGGAAATGGATCGTCGGCTAGAAGGCTGGGAGGCTAGGAGCCGGGCCGACACTACCTTTACAAATAGCTATAGAAGAGAGCTGGGTAGGCTTACGCTTCACCTGCTGAGCCTTAAGCAATTAATCCCTAGTGGCTGCGGCAGCTCTGGACCATGAGAGACTAATAACAACCGCAATAATCAAATAGCCACTGACCGCATAATTGTAGAAACCATTGCATGACCTATCGCTGAGTACATCATAAATCAGAAAAACTGGCGCCAGTAGGGCCATCATGGCAAGGAGACGGCTTGGCGTGACCACTTTCCATCCAGTTAAAACGCGGACAACGTAGCCCACCGCTAACATGCATAGGGCAATGAACAGGGCAACTGTTGCGCCAAGAAATACGTAGATCATAGGTATCTCTAAATCCCCTAGTAAACGTTTGCAGCGCCTTACTGATCGGTTCCGTTACTCACACAATAATTTCAAAATTCACCTTGCACTTGATGTACGCCAGTGGACGGGTTCCAAAAGAACGATCTTTCCCGGAAATGGGAAATGACTGCACTTGCCAGCTCCCTCCCGCCACGGGCCCCGCTCGTGTGAGCATGTGGGACCTTGGGCTCGTCGGTAATGCTGGGCCTTCCGGCGCAAAGGAATGAGCGCGCCTACAATGGGCGGGCATGGAACTCCTCGCTGAACTTTTGGCACAGGACCCCGCCGCCCCGCGCTTGAGCGCTTATAACGAGCGAACCGGGGCCAGGCTCGATTTTTCCGCAACGACCCTGGACAACTGGGCCGCCAAGGTGGCCAACATGTTCCGTGACGAGTTGGACCTCAACCCCGGGGACACCGTGGTACTAGATCTCCCCTCCACCTGGCAGGCCGTGGCAATTGTGCTCGGGGCGCTGGCGGCTGGGGTGAATGTGAAAAGCCCCGGTGAGCTTGAGGATCCTTCGGGTGCTGCAGTGTGGTTTGTTGCACCAGAACACGAGCAGATCCATGAGGAAAGTGACGTCGTGGTGGTAAGCGAGGATCCCTTCGGACGTGGGGTGGCGGAGACCGGCGGGCAACTCCCCGATGGCTTCATTGATTTTGGGCCCACCGTGCGAATGTTTGGGGACCAATTCTTTGAGCCCACCCCTCATCTACGCGAGCTCGTACCAGCATCTGCCTGGGGGCCGGCACCAAGAGTGCTTTCCACGGGATGGAACAGTATTGAGGAGCTGTTTGCCCAAGTTCTGAGCCCAATCGCGGCGGGTGGCTCGGCCGTGGTGGTGTCCGGCTTGGTGAGCGCGCAGCGGCTGGCACACATTGGGGAATCGGAAAAAGTCACCCACACCGCTTCTTAAGCGCCCCCATTTGTGGGTAACTCAAGTCACAGGGTCTACCCGATTGCGTTTTAGGTCACTAGGTTTAGGTGCACACTGCGCGGTAGATACTGCAGATACTGCAGATACTGGACCGTGCACGTCCCAAAACTGTGCACGTCCCAGAAGCGCATGCGCGCAGCACGGCGCACAGCTTTGTGCGCTCACCTTTGGTCCCCTAGAGAAAGGCCCACGTCCAGATGCGTACCCGCCCGCTTTTCTTCAGCAACTCAACTGCATCTTCATCACACATTTCCGGTGTGAAGAAGGTTGCGGCCTCTTTGATGATTGGCGCGCTCGCGCTCGCCGGTTGTTCCAGCGATAGCTCCTCCCAGAGTGGGGGCAGCGCGGATGCCAGCCAGGCTAGCGAAGGCGCCTCGGACCGCGGCCCAATCACTTTTGCTATGGGCAAGAATGATACGGACAAGCTGATTCCCGTGATTGAGCGCTGGAATGAGGAGCACCCAGATGAGCAGGTGACTCTCCACGAGCTCGCCGGCGAGGCCGATGACCAGCGCGAAACCTTGGTGCAGTCCCTGCAGGCAGGAAACGCAGACTATGACGTGATGGCCCTGGACGTGGTGTGGACCGCCGACTTTGCCGCCAACCAGTGGCTTGCTCCGCTCACCGGTGACCTCGCCGTGGACACCTCTCATCTGCTGCAGCCCACCGTGGATTCCGCCACCTACAACGGCACCCTCTACGCGCTGCCGCAAAACACCAACGGTCAGTTGCTCTTCCGCAACACCGCCATCATCCCGGAGGCACCTGCGGACTGGAATGCCCTGGTGGCAAGCTGTGAGGCCGCAGAAGCAGCCAACGTGGACTGCCTCACCCTGCAGCTGAAGCAGTACGAGGGCCTCACAGTGAACACCGCCGGCTTCATTGAGGGCTTCGGCGGTCACATCCTCGATGACTCCGGCGCGCCTGCCGTGGACTCCGCTGAGGCGAAGGCCGGCCTGCAGGCCCTGGTGGATGCGTACTCCGACGGCACCATCTCTGCATCCTCCACCTCTGCAACTGAGGAGGAGACCAACCTTGCCTTCGTGGGTGGCGAGACCGCATACGCCATCAACTGGCCATACATGTTCACCAACGCCGGTGAGGATTCTTCCGCGGTGAAGGACAACTTTGAGGTCACCCCACTGGTTGGTCAAAACGGTGTGGGCGTTTCCACCCTGGGTGGCTACAACAACGGCATCAACATCAACTCCCCCTACAAGGCCACGGCACGTGACTTCATTGAGTTCATCGTGAACGAGGAGAACCAGACCTGGTTCGCGGACAACTCTTTCCCACCAGTGCTCGCCTCCATCTACGATGACGAAACCCTGGTAGAGAAGTACCCTTACCTGCCTGCGCTGAAGACCTCCCTGGAGAACGCGGCACCTCGCCCAGTGAGCCCCTTCTACCCTGCAATTTCCAAGGCTGTGCAGGATAACGCCTACGCTGCGATCAACGGCACCAAGTCTGTAGACGACGCCACCGCAGACATGAAGGCAGCCATCCAAAACGCCGCAGGATAGGCCCAACGCTTGGGAACACTGCAGTAGGAAGCAGTAGGAATCCGTACCGACGTCGCCACGCCCCACTCTTGCTGGGGCGTTGCGGCTGTTCGGTGGGCACAACACGTAAGGAATCAAGATGGCGCACTCAGCCGAACAACTCGCCGCACAATCGGCCAGGAAGTCCGCCGTACACGCTCGGCGAAAGCAGGCTCGCAACGCCGCCCTGCTCATCACCCCAGCGCTTGCGGTGCTGGCAGTGGTCATTGGCTACCCGATTGTGCGCGCCATCTACCTCTCCTTCAAAGCAAACAAGGGCCTAGACCCCACCACGGGTATGTTCACCGAGGGCGGGTTCGCCGGTTTGCAGCACTACCTGTACTGGCTTACCCAACGGTGTATGACGCCATCGGGTACCGTCGGCACCTGCCCTCCGGGCGTGCTGTCCACCGACTTCTGGCCGGCGATGGGCAACACCGTGTTCTTCACTGTAGTTACCGTGAGCCTGGAGATTGTGCTGGGTATGGCGATGGCGCTGGTGATGAACCGTGAGTTCCGCGGCCGCGCCCTGCTGCGCGCCTCCGTGCTGATCCCTTGGGCGATCCCCACCGCGGTGACGGCAAAGCTCTGGCAATTCATCTTTGCTGACCGCGGAATCATCAACTCCCTGCTGGGTGAGCCGATCCGCTGGACCACCGACCCCTGGGCGGCGCGCTTCGCCGTGGTGATCGCCGACGTCTGGAAGACCACCCCATTCATGGCGCTACTCATCCTGGCTGGCCTGCAAATGATCCCCAAGGATGTGTACGAGGCCGCCCGCGTGGACGGTGCCTCCACCCTGCAGCAGTTCCGCCTCATCACAATGCCGCTGGTCAAGCCCGCGTTGATGGTGGCGATCCTGTTCCGCACCCTAGACGCCCTGCGCATGTATGACCTCCCGGTCATCATGATTTCCTCCTCCTCCAACTCCCCCACGGCCACCATTTCCCAGCTCGTGGTGGAGGACATGCGCCAAAACAACTTCAACTCCGCCTCGGCTTTATCAACCCTGATCTTCCTACTGATCTTCGCCGTGGCCTTTATCATGATCCGATTCCTGGGCGCTGATGTCTCAGGCTCGCGGCAGCGCCGTGAGGAAAAGAAGGCGTGGCGACGTCGGCAGCGTTCCTCCCTTCCGCAAGCAGAAGGGGCACGGTGACGGCGATGAGCTCGAAACTGCGCAGCAGTATTGCAAACTACCTCGGCGTGGTGCTGATCATGGTGTGGGGCCTTGCCCCGTTCTATTGGATGGTGATCACCGCGCTACGGGACAAGGCCTACACCTTTGACACCACGCTGTGGCCCACCCATGTAACCCTGGAGAACTTCCGTGACGCGATGGCCACGGATAAGGGAAACAACTTCCTGCAGGCCATCGCGAACTCGCTAATCATTGGCCTGGCCACCACCACTATTGCGGTGCTGGTTGGTGTGTTCACCGCCTACGCACTGGCGCGGATGGAGTTCCGCGGCAAGGGTTTTGTAACCGGCATCATCCTGGCAGCCTCCATGTTCCCAGGAATTGCGCTGGTGACGCCGCTGTTCCAACTGTTCGGTGACCTCGGATGGATTGGCACCTACCGTGCACTGATCATCCCGAACATTTCCTTTGCGCTACCGCTGACCATCTACACCTTGGTGTCATTCTTCCGGCAACTGCCTTGGGAGCTTGAGGAGGCAGCCCGCGTGGACGGCGCCACCAGGGGCCAGGCGTTCCGTCTGGTGCTGCTGCCACTTGCCGCGCCGGCGCTGTTTACCACCGCGATTCTGGCGTTCATCGCCACCTGGAACGAGTTCATGCTGGCCCGGCAGCTTTCCACAACCGCCACCGAGCCGGTCACGGTTGCAATTGCCCGCTTCAGTGGCCCAAGTTCCTTTGAATACCCCTACGCAGCCACGATGGCGGCGGGCGCGTTGGTGACGATCCCCCTCATAATCATGGTGCTCATCTTCCAGCGGCGCATCGTCTCTGGCCTGACCGCGGGCGGCGTGAAGTCCTAGCCCGCGTGGCTGCGCGCTACGGGGAGTAAGCGCTTCTGTGAGCGCTGCTGTGAGTGCGGGGCGGGCTCAGAGGAGTTTCGGCGGTTACGGGCTTTGATTACAGGCTTTGATTACAGGCTTTGATTACGATGGTGCCCATGAGTGCCATGGACCCCGCCGAACACCATCCTGCCCCAAACCCAACACCTAAACCGGCACCGGCGCCTACACCCTCGGGGCCTCAGCAGCAGCGTGAGTCCCTGGTGAAAGACGCCATCTTGGGGTTCGTGGCGTTTTTCGCGTTTATGTCCGTGGTTCAAGCAACCATGAACCTGTTGCAGCCTGAGCCCGCCCTGTGGCCCGCGCTGCTCGCGCTGGTGTTGGTGATCGCAACGGTGGCGCTGTGGCGGGCGTGGAAAAGCCCCAATACCGATACCGGTGCCGATACCGGTACCGGTTCCGGGGAGTTGAAGCGCTCGCTTTTCACCCTGTGACCCGTGGGCAGCGTTGCCTGCTACTCCCCAAGCAGTTTGTTGCGAAGGGCCTCGTCTTTGGCCTCTACTTCCTTGCGCATCGTTTCTTGGTAGTCCACCATCTTTTGCACCAGGGTGGCGTCACCAGCGGAAAGAATTCGCACGGCGAGCAGGCCGGCGTTCTTGGCACCACCGATGGACACGGTTGCAACGGGAACGCCACCTGGCATTTGCACGATGGAGAGCAGGGAGTCCATGCCGTCGAGCTCTTTCAGGGCACGCGGTACACCGATCACGGGAAGTGGGGTTGCCGCAGCCACCATGCCGGGAAGGTGAGCGGCGCCGCCTGCGCAAGCGATGATCGCCTTGAGGCCGCGGGTGTGCGCATTTTGTGCGTAGGAGAGCATCTTTTCCGGCGTGCGGTGTGCGGAAACCACGCCCACCTCAAAGGGGATGCCGAACTCCGCCAGGACTTCTGCCGCGGGTTCCACGGTGGGCCAATCGGAGTCCGAACCCATGATGAGGCCAACCAAGGGGCCGTTGTTTGCTGCGTTCATCGCTTCCTTCCAGAAATTAAGTGATGGATGGTGTGGTAGTCCTAGTCCTGCCACTTGGCGTGCACCAGGAAGTGCGCGGCGTCGCGGGCTTCGGCACGCACAGTGTCTGCGTCTTGGCCAACCATGTTGACGTGCCCGATCTTGCGCCCTGCGCGGTGGTTTTTGCCGTAGAGGTGAATCTTGGCGTTGGGGTACTTTTCCCACACTTTTTGCATGCGTTGCGGCATCGGCATGTCTGGGTCCTCAGGCGCACCAAGCACGTTGGCCATCACGGTGACTGGAGCGAGCATCTCCGTGGAGCCGAGGGGCCAGTCCAGCACCGCGCGGAGGTGCTGCTCAAACTGGCTGGTCACGCAGCCGTCCTGGGTCCAGTGCCCGGTGTTGTGCGGGCGCATGGCAAGCTCGTTGACCCAAATCTCTGGCTGCCCATGCTCATCTTCAGTTTCAAACAGTTCCACTGCAAGCGCGCCAGTGACGCCAAGTTCGGTGGCAATACGCTGGGCCAAGTCCCGGGCCTCTAGCATGAGTGCCTCCGGGAGGTTGGGGGCGGGCGCCACCGCCTCGGTGCAGATCCCGCCGGTTTGCACAGACTCCACCACCGGCCACGCCACGGTCTGCCCACTCGGGGTGCGCGCGACCATCGCGGAGAGTTCTCGCACCAAACGGACCTTCCGTTCCGCCATCAACGGCACACCGCGGCCTAGCAGCTCGGTAACTTTTTCCACGAGCTCGGCTTCGCTTTCCGGGAACCATACGCCGTTGCCGTCGTAGCCGCCGCGGCGAGCCTTCAAGCACACTGCCCCGTCCGTGAGCGCAAAGAACTGGCGCGCATCCTCCACCGAATCAATGGCAGCGAAGGTGGGAACCGGCGCACCGAGTGCCGCCAGACGCTCACGCATCACCAACTTGTCCTGCGCGTTCACCAGCGCTGCCGGCTGCGGCTGCACGTTGATCCCCTGGGCGATCAACACCTCTAGATGTTCGTTTGGCACATGCTCATGATCAAAGGTGAACGCGCTGGCCCCCTGGGCTGCGCGCTGGAGATCTTCAAGGTTGGTGTAGTCCCCGTACAGTACGTCGGAAGTCACCTGCGCCGCAGATGCATCGGGCGCACCCGCGAGCAGGCGGACCGAGAGCCCAAGCTCGATGGCTTCGGTGTGCATCATGCGGGCCAATTGCCCATCGCCAATCACGGCAACAATTGGCATGCCCTGCGCGTGGGAAGGATGAGGAGAGGAAGTCTGTTCAGCCACGTTCCCACTATACGTTGCGCTTCCCCTCACTCACACACCGCGTGCCGACGCAGCTAGCCACCCATCCCGGCAGGTCCCAGCGCGGCAGCACTGTGGGACTGGGCGTAGCGCTGCGCCGCCAATTCGGCAAAGGCTCGCTCCCGTGCTCCACTGAGCACCGCCTGTACCCGTTTTGCTTTGGGCACATTGGGAATGAGGTAGGGGCGATCCCATCCCACCAGCACCAGGTGGAGGGTGTTCCGGTGACGCCCAACTTCAAGGATTTGTTCAAGCGGGATATCCTCTTTCCTTCCCCTGATTCCCCGGCCGCGCAGGCTAAGCCGCTGGTCTGTGACCTTGATGCGGCGTCGTCTTGAGCTCAACACTGGCAGCAGGAAACGCAGTACCACGAGTGCCACCCAGATCCACACCACCGCATTTCGCAGCGTGGGGGTTGCGGCAAGAAAGGCCGGCGCTGTTCCTGAATCCAGATAGCCGATGAAAGCCCAGGCCAACCCCGTATAAACCACCAGCTCGGCAACCTCCTGGAGGTGACTGCCCAGCGGGGTGCTTACGTCCACCAGCAGGCGTTCTTTGCGTTGCTGTGCCATCTACTGCAACCTCAGGTGCACTACATCGCCTACCGCCAGGGCGTGTTCCTCGCCTTGGGCGTCACGGACGTGGAGCAGGCCATCATCACTGACGGTGAGCACGCGGCCGAGCAACTCCTCATCACCTGGGAGGATGACTCGCACGTCTTTCCCAATGGAAGTGCAGACGGCGCGGTAGTCATCCATCAGGTTGGGATCATTCGCCTCCCACTGCGTCATGCGCTTGTGGAGCGCCAGCAAGACCCGGACCGCAAGCTCGTTGCGTTCATACGGGATTCCCTCCAGTTCCAGGCTGGTGGCGTGGGCCACGGGAAGTTCCGCCACCGTCATTGAGGTGTTGAGCCCCAGGCCGATCACCACTGCTGGGTTTTCCCCAAGGTCCACCGCCTCCGCAAGGATGCCGCAAAGTTTGCGCCCGCCGGCAAGCAGATCATTGGGCCACTTCAACCCCACTTCCGCGGCGTGGGTATCTTTGCCGCCGATTACCGTTGCCCCAGGAAGCGGGCCTTGGCGCAGGGCGTCCACCAGGGCAAGGCCAGTGGCCAGTGCCATCGTGCCAATGCGTTCCAGGGCTGAATGCGGTGGGCGGATCAAAAAGGACAAGGTGAGCTGGGAACCGGCTGGTGCGCCAAACTTTCGCCCCATGCGCCCGCGGCCGGTCTCCTGGTGTTCGGTGAGCATTACTGTCCAGGCAGCAGCTCCTTTGTGCGCAGCGGCTACCAGGTCTGTATTGGTGGAACCCGTGGAAAGAGAATGCTCAAGGGCATTGTAGGGGCCGTTTTCTACAAGCTGTTCCCGCAGGTAGTTCGTGTTCAGCGGGTTGCGGGAATCCTTTGTTGGGGGGCTCGAGTATTCATCGCGCGGCGCAACTGGCCACTCCGGGTACGCGTTCGTGGCGCGCCCCTTCCCCGGCCTCGGCTTCTTCCCCGACTCCTGCTGCGGTTGAGCTGTGTGATCGTCTGGATGTGTACTCACGGTGCCAATGATAGCCAGCTCCCCGGACACGCCCCATCTGCCCTGGGAACGCTTCGGCCTTGGGGGCGTCGGAAAGCCCGCCCAAAGCCCTCTCTTTGACGCCTCGAACCGCGGAGTCCTGTGAGTTAGCACACGTTCAGCAAAAATCTTTTCCCTCCGGAAATAATTTTGACCTGCAGGTTTGCGGCAGACCCGAGCACGACACGCCGAAGTCCCTATAGCTTTCGTGGGCAAACCTTGTTTAGAATCCCCAAACATGACCATTTCCTCATCTTTTGTTGACGCGGCTGCCTTGAAGAACGTGAACACCACGGCGGGCAAGATCGCTGACCTCAAGGCGCGGCGCCAGGAAGCCGCCGCACCGATGGGTGAGAAAGCATTTGACCGCGTTCACAACGCCGGTCGCCTCACCGCGCGCGAGCGCCTGGACTACCTCCTGGACGAAGGCTCTTTCATTGAGACCGACCAGCTCGCACGCCACCGCACCACCGCATTCGGGATGGAACACAAGCGCCCAGTGACCGACGGAGTAGTCACCGGCTGGGGCACCATCGACGGCCGCGAGGTCTGCATCTTCTCCCAGGACGGCACCGTGTTCGGCGGCGCGTTGGGCGAGGTGTACGGCGAAAAGATGTGCAAGATCATGGAACTCGCCGTGACCACCGGCCGCCCCCTGATCGGCCTGTACGAGGGCGCCGGCGCCCGCATCCAGGACGGCGCGGTGTCCCTGGACCTCATCGCGCGGACCTTCTATCACAACATCAACGCCTCCGGAGTGGTGCCGCAGATCTCCGTCATCATGGGCGCCTGCGCCGGTGGCAACGCCTACTCCCCCGCCCTCACCGACTTCGTGGTGATGGTGGATGAGACCTCCAAGATGTTCGTCACCGGCCCAGACGTGATTAAGACCGTCACCGGCGAGGTCATTTCCCAAGAGGAGCTGGGCGGCGCCTCCGTACACATGTCCACCTCCGGCAACAGCCATTACACCGCGTCCAGCGATGAAGATGCCCTGGACTTTGTCCATGACCTGGTGGGTTTCCTGCCGTCGAACAATCGCAGCATGGCACCTCGGGAGCCATACGAGCGTGAGGAGGGTTCCATTGACACCAACCTCACCCCAGACGATCTCAAGCTGGACCACATCATCCCGGACTCCCCCTCTACCCCGTATGACGTGCGTGAAGTGATTGAGTCCCTCACCGATGACGGCGAGTACCTGGAGATCCAGGCCGACCGCGCGGAGAACGTGGTGATCGCCTTCGGCCGCATCGAGGGCGAATCCGTGGGGTTCGTGGCAAACCAGCCAACTCAGCTCGCCGGCTGCTTGGACATCGACGCGTCTGAAAAGGCCGCCCGCTTCATCCGCACCTGCGACGCCTTCAACATCCCCATCGTGATGCTCGTGGACGTCCCCGGCTTCCTCCCCGGCGCAGGTCAGGAGCACGAGGGCATCCTGCGCCGCGGCGCCAAGCTCCTCTACGCGTACGGCGAGGCAACGGTCCCCAAGATCACCGTCACCATGCGCAAGGCTTACGGCGGCGCGTACTGCGTGATGGGCTCCAAGGGCCTGGGCGCCGACCTCAACCTGGCATGGCCCACCGCTCAGATCGCGGTGATGGGCGCTGCTGGTGCCGTCGGATTCCTGCACCGCAAGGAGCTGCTGGAGGCAGCCGATCGCGGCGAGGACATCGTGGAGCTCGCCAAGGTCTTTGAGGCTGAGTACGAGGACCACATGCTCAACCCCTACCTCGCTGCGGAGCGCGGCCTCATCGACGCTGTCATCCTCCCCTCCGAGACCCGCGGCCAGCTCGCGCGCAACCTGCGCCTCTACCGCGACAAGAATGTAGCCCGCCCCGCACGCAAGCACGGCAACATTCCGCTGTAAGAGCTCATCCTGAGCTTTCCGACGCCGCCCGCGCCACACCCATCACCGTGGGGAGCGCGGGCTCGCGCGTTTCTTCCGTATATTCCGTATATATAGGTGCGCTTTGGGGTCTTGCAAAGGGTGGCTTTGCAAAGCTAGCCACCTGTAGCGCGGGGGCTTTGGCTAGGCCTGAATTGGCGGGAAAACTCCCACCGTTTCACCCCCAAGCACACCCCCACATTCTACGCCGAATGTGCCTGCTCACCGGCCGCAAGCTGTACTTTTCCGCTGGGGCTGCGCCTATTCGCCCCCGAAAGGTGGAGAAGTAGCTCCCAATCCAAAAGTTTCTTGGATAACCGTTCACAAAAACTTTCTTCACCGCATAAACTATGGAGTCATGACTGCCGCAACGATGAATGAAACCGGAGCACAGGCTCCTGATCTCACCACTACCGCTGGAAAGCTTGCCGATCTTCGCGCCCGCCTCGCTGAGACCCAGGCCCCAATGGGCCAGGCAGCCGTGGAGCGCACCCATGAGGCAGGGAAGAAGACCGCCCGCGAGCGCATCGAGTACCTGCTCGATGACGGCTCCTTTGTTGAGGTGGACGCCCTCGCGCGTCACCGCTCCAAGAACTTCGGCCTGGACGCCAAGCGCCCAGTGACCGATGGTGTGGTCACCGGTTTCGGCACCATCGAAGGCCGTAAGGTCTGCGTGTTCTCCCAGGACGGCGCGGTCTTCGGTGGCGCGTTGGGCGAAGTTTACGGTGAAAAGATCGTCAAGATCATGGACCTGGCCATCAAGACCGGCGTTCCACTGATCGGCATCAATGAGGGCGCCGGCGCCCGCATCCAAGAGGGCGTGGTCTCCCTTGGCCTGTACTCCAAGATCTTCTACCGCAACACCCTTGCTTCCGGCGTGATCCCACAGATCTCCCTGATCATGGGCGCGTGTGCAGGCGGCCACGTGTACTCCCCTGCGCTGACGGACTTCATCATCATGGTGGACAAGACCTCCAAGATGTTCATCACCGGCCCAGACGTGATCAAGACCGTGACCGGCGAGGAAGTGACTCAGGAAGAGCTGGGTGGTGCACACACCCACATGGCTACCTCCGGCACCTCCCACTACACCGCTGCTGACGACGCCGACGCACTTGACTGGGTGCGTGACCTGGTTGGCTTCCTGCCTTCCAACAACCGCGCCGAGGCACCGCGTGAGGCAGCCGACATCATGGTGGGTTCCATCAAGGAGAACATCAACGACTCCGACCTGGAGCTGGACACCCTGATCCCAGATTCTCCGAACCAGCCTTACGACATGAAGGACGTCATCACCCGCGTTGTGGACGATGGCGACTTCTTCGAGATCCAAGAGGGCTACGCCGGCAACATCATCATCGGCTTCGGCCGCGTTGAGGGCCGTTCTGTGGGTATCGTGGCAAACCAGCCAACCGAGTTCGCTGGCTGCTTGGACATCAAGGCTTCCGAGAAGGCTGCCCGCTTTGTGCGCACCTGTGACGCCTTCAACATCCCAATCATCGAGTTCGTGGACGTTCCAGGCTTCCTGCCAGGTACTTCCGAAGAGTACAACGGCATCATCCGCCGCGGCGCGAAGCTCCTCTACGCTTACTCTGAGGCAACCGTTGGCAAGATCACCGTGATCACCCGCAAGTCCTACGGCGGCGCGTACTGCGTGATGGGCTCCAAGGACATGGGCGCGGACCTGGTGTTCGCATGGCCCACCGCACAGATTGCCGTGATGGGCGCTTCCGGCGCCGTTGGCTTCATCTACCGCAAGGAACTCAAGGCTGCGGCTGCAGAGGGCAAGGACGTTGTGGCAGTGGCCAAGGAATACGAGAAGGAATACGAGGAGACTCTGGTGAACCCATACATGGCTGCAGAGCGCGGCTACGTAGACGCCGTTATTCCTCCATCTGAGACCCGCGGCCAGATCATCGAAGGCCTGCGCCTCCTCGACCGCAAGGTGGTCAACGTCCCTGCAAAGAAGCACGGCAACATTCCACTGTAAACTGCAGATTTACAGATTCAAGCAGCAGGTTCACGCACAAGCCCGAATACACCCTTAAAGGAACACCATGTCTGATACCGCATCTGAAAAGCCACAGGATGCCCAGCAAGATGGCGCCGCCGAGGCCGCAAAGAAGCCTTTCTTGACTGTGGTGAAGGGCAACCCCGACCCAACCCAGGTTGCAACCCTCACCGCCCTGTTTGCCACCATGGCAAACAACGCGGCGCAGGCGCAGGAACCCGAGCGTGAGCGCAACCTCTGGGGCAGCCTGGAGGAGCGCCTCCAGCGCCCCACCACCTACAACCCTGCTGCATTTCGGAACATGAGCCTCTACTAAAGGGCACCAAGCCCAGCCACAAACCCCTTCCAGCCAGTTCACACATCAAGGCGGGGAGGGGTTAGCTTGTGCGTGCTGCGGTCTCCAGCACCGTCCGGCCCTCGATACCCCAACGTTGGTGATCTGGCAAGCAATTTCATTCCCAGAAATTTTGCTCCCCACCCAGTCCCCAATGAGAGGCTGTGTAGCCTAAAAACCACTTTTACGGCGCACTTTTCCCAAAACTGGAGCCGGACACTCGGAAATCTAAAATTATGGCATACGGCAGCGGCACTTGAGAGAGAAAATCGGTTATCTGAAGTGGTTTATACTTATCCGAGTGGTTGGAGCGGCGCGCTCAGACTGGGGCGGGTGAGCCTGCACCGGCCGTGAAGCGCTGCGATTCTGCAGGATCGCTTCGGCATCGCAGAGGCAGCCCCTCAACAAAATGCACCTCAATTGGCGGTTTCCCTCACCCCGTGTACGCACCGTGCATACATCTCTTAGCGCCAATTGATGTGCCATAGCCTCTAGTGGAATGGAATCTTTATGGCAGAGTCTCGGCCGCGTAAACGCGGCACGCTGAAGGATATTGCTGAAAAAACAGGTCTCTCTGTCAGTACGGTCTCCCGCGCGCTATCCGAAAATCCGGTGATTCCCGAGCGCACGCGGGAAGTAGTCCGCCAGGCGGCAAGAGAACTGGATTATCGGCCCAACGCGTTGGCAAAAGCTTTGCGCACACAGCGTTCAAACATTATTGGCGTGCTGGTTCCAGATATCCGCAACCCTTTCTTTGCAAATCTCGCAGCGGGCATCCAACGTGCGGCCAATGATAAGGGATATTTCATCCTTCTGAACCACCTTGGTGATGATGAGTCCCAACTTGCCGCGAGTATCGAAATGCTCTCCTCCCAGCAGGTAGATGGCCTCATTGTGGTCCCGTACGCCCAAAGCAACCAAGCGTTGAACAGTATCATCGAGGCGGGTGTTCCGGTGATCACCGTGGACCGAGAAACCGAGTTCGCGGTACCCTCAGTCACCGCTGATCCCCTCCCCGGCATCCGTGAGGCGCTCACTCACCTTGCGGGGCTGCCACATGCACGCGTCGGCTTTGTCTCCGGCCCTGAATCAGCTTCCACCGCACGAGCGCGCCTGCGCGCCGTGGAGCAGGTTGCCCTGGAGTTGGGCATTGAGGTGTTGGTGGAGTGCGGCAACTACCGGGTAGATGAAGGCGAAAAGGCCGCCACTGCCCTGCTCTCCCAGGGGGTGAATGCTGTGCTGACCTCTGACTTAATGTCCACCATCGGCACCTCGGAGGCGCTCAACAAGGCGGAAGGCCGCCTGGGCAAGGACTTTGCTCTGGTGGGCTTCGACGAAATCTCCTTCTTCCATCTCTTTGACCCCCCAATCGCGGTGGTGGATCAACATGTAGAGTGCATAGCCAGCGAAGCATTTGAGCAGCTCTACGCACTCATCGAACACAAGCCCGCCCGCAATGTGGTGCTTCCCACCAGCTTTATCAACAGGGCATCGGCAAACCTGTCCTAGGCCCTCAGTAGACTGGTTAGGAAACACGTCTAATCGGCCTGGGAAAGGAACCTCCATGGGATACATTGCAACCGTTGGCTCCATCAATGCTGATCTCCGCGTCACAGTGCAGCGCCACCCGCAACCCGGCGAGACCCTCCTCGGCTCAGGCGGCGAGGTTGGCCCTGGCGGCAAGGGGGCAAACCAGGCGGTAGCTGCGGCGCTGCAGGGAGCAGAGGTGCGGTTTGTGGGGGCAATTGGCAGCGACGCCAACGCCGCCACAGCGATCGGCACCATGCGCGCGGCGGGGGTGGGTTTGGAGGACGTCCACACGCTGTCCGGCCCGACGGGCCTAGCCATCATTTCCGTATCCGAGGACGCAGAAAACTCAATCATCGTGGTGCCCGGTGCGAACGCGGCGGTGGATGCGGAGTTTGTGGCCCAGGCGAAAGACACCATCGCTGGCGCAGACATCCTACTTCTCCAAGGGGAAATCCCGGCCTCGGGTATTGAAAAGGCCGTGGAATTGAGCACTGGACGAGTGGTCATCAATTTGGCACCCGTGGTGGAGGTGAACCGCGAAGTGCTGCTCAAGGCTGATCCGCTTATGGTCAATGAGCATGAGGCGCAGCTGGTCCTGGATCAGCTCGGCTCCCCCAACCAGCCAACAACAACCCCACAAGCCCCGGAAGAATTGGCACAGGCGCTGCTGGATCTGGGTTTCACCTCCGTGGTGATCACCCTGGGCTCCAAGGGTGCGTTGTTGGCCACTGCCGAAGCCACAGAACACATCTCCCCGTTGGACGTACAACCCGTGGACACTACCGGCGCAGGGGATGCCTTTGCCGGCGGTTTCGTGGCCAAGCTGCTCCAGGGCGCCTCCCTGAAGGAGGCTGCGGAGTTTGCCAACAGGGTGGGCGCGTATGCCGTGCAGGGCGTGGGTGCTCAGGATTCCTACCCAACGCAAGACGCCGAGCTGCCCAGCTAGAATTGGGCCTTATGCGCGTCGTTCTTGCTTCAGCCTCCACTTCCCGGCAATCAATCCTGCGTTCGGCGGGGGTGGAGCCGGTGGTGCATCCCGCGGACGTGGATGAGGAGGCCATTGCCGCGCGCCTGCAGGGTGCCGCGCCGGAGGACATTGTGGCGGCCCTGGCCGAGGCCAAGGCCCAAGCGGTGGCGGCGCACTACCCGGATGACGTGGTGATCGGTGGGGATTCCATGCTGCTCTTAGACGGTGAGTTGCAGGGCAAGCCCCACACCGTGGACAAAGCCATCGAGCGCTGGCACGCGCAGCGAGGCAAGAAGGCAGTGCTTCTCACGGGGCATTGCATCGTCACTCCGCGCGGCAGGCACAGCGAGACCTCGCAAACCACCGTCTTTTTTGCGGAGGCTACCGACGCCGACGTCGCGGCCTATGCCCGCACCGGAGAGCCGCTGCCATGTGCGGGTGCGTTCACCTTAGAGGCGATCGGGGGCTGGTTCATTGACCGCATCGAGGGGGATCCCTCCAGCGTGATCGGCCTTTCACTGCCGGTGGTACGCCGCGCGCTGTACGCCTTGGGCTACCAAGTCCACGAGTTGTGGGAGGCCCCTGCCGCCTGGGATTGATGGATGGCATGATGGTGGGCATGAACCAAGCACACAGCAACCCAAAGACCGTCAATGACATGCTTGCTCCCCCACCAGTGCACCTGCCGGAGGACTACAGCGGCGAGGTAACGGTGGCCACTGTCCTCGAAGCCCCGGCTAGCCCGTATGCGTGGGCGACGCTCGCCTTAGAGCGCATCGCTGCCGCCGCAGCAATTGAGGGTGCGGAAGGAGCAGAAGCGAAGGCCGTGGCGTATGCCTTTGCGCGCACGGCCTACCACCGCAGCTTGGACCGCCTGCGGGCCAACGGCTGGAAGGGCTTTGGCCCTGTTCCGGCGAGCCACGAGCCGAATCGCGGGGTGCTCATGGCAATCGCCGCTCTGGCGAAGGCCTCGGCGTTGATTGGCGACGAAGCCGAATACGACCGCTGCCGGCAGATGCTCTCCGACGCCGCCCCCACGGTCGTGGCCGACTTACTGGACAACTAACGGCGTTGGCTGTACGGGTCGCGCAGGCCGAGGTATTGCACGCTGGTGTACTCGTTGATTCCCTCGGCTGAGCCTTCGCGGCCCAAACCGGATTGCTTCACGCCACCAAAAGGTGCCGCCGCGTTGGAGATCACGCCAGCATTAAAGCCCATCATGCCGAACTCCAGGCCATCCGCCATGCGCCACAGGCGGTCTACATTTTCGGTGAACACGTAGGAGGCCAGGCCGTATTCGGTGGTATTGGCAAGGCGCAGCACCTCCTCCTCGCTGCGGTAGGTGAGCACCGGGGCGATCGGGCCAAAGATCTCCTCCTGGAACACCCGCATTTGCGGGGTCACGCCGGTGAGCACCGTTGGGGCAAAGAAGTAGCCTTTGCCCTCAATGCGCGCACCACCTGTGGCAACGTGGGCACCCTTTCGCGTGGCGTCGCGCACAAACTCTTCCATCTTCTCCACCGCCGCAGGCTCGATGAGCGGCCCCATGCGCACGCCCTGATCCAGGCCATTGCCTACCTTGAAAGCAGCGATTTCCGCAACAAACTTCTCCGTGAACTCCTGGGCCACCTCCTCATGAACAAAAATCCTGTTTGCGGAGGTACAGGCCTGCCCGCCGTTGCGCATCTTCGCCGCCACGGCACCAGCTACGGCTTCCTCAATGTTGGCGTCCTCACACACAATGAGCGGGGCGTTGCCTCCGAGCTCCATGGAGGTGCGCAGGATATTCTGAGCGGCCGATTCCAGCAGCACCCTGCCTACTGCCGTTGAGCCGGTGAAAGACATTTTGCGTAGGCGCGAATCCGCCATGATCGGCTCCGAGATCGCGGAGGCAGACTTCCCCGACACCACATTGAGCACACCCGCCGGCAGCCCGGCCTCAAGCATAATTTTGGCAAAATACTGCGTGGTCAGCGGGGTGAGTTTGGCGGGCTTGACCACCATCGTGCAGCCCGCCGCAAGCGCCGGAGCAATCTTCCTGGTGGCCATGGAAAGTGGGAAGTTCCAGGGAGTGATCAGCAGGCAGGGCCCCACCGGCTTGTAGCGAGTAATCATGCGCAGCGTGCCCTCAGGAGTGCTGCTCACCCGCCCGTAGTGCCGCACTGTTTCCTCACTAAACCAGCGCAGATATTCCGCCCCGTAGGTCACCTCGGCATCGCTTTCCGCCAGTGGTTTGCCCATCTCAAGGGTCATAAGGGTAGCAAATTCATCGCGGTGCTCCACGATTGCCTCGAAGCCCGCGCGCAGGATTTCCGCGCGCTCACGCGGTGCGGTGCGTGCCCACTCATCCTGTACGTCCGCGGCGGCGCTTAAGGCGCGTAGGGCGTCGTCGGCGTCGGCAGAGGCCAAGGTTGCCAGCACTTCCTCAGTGGCTGGGTTGAGCACGTCAAAGGTGTCGCCGGAGGCCGATTCCACCCACTCTCCCCCGATGAGTAGGCCGGTTGGAACCTTGCCAGGCAAGGCCTTGATATCTGGTGCGCCCTGTGGTGCATTCATTTCTGCGGGTCTCCTTTCGCACGCAGCTCAGCCAGGGAGCCCAAAAAGTACAGTCCGGTTCCCATGATCGAGCTCGGGTGCTGTATTGCCGATGCAGCCCAGCATAGGCCCGCCCCCGCACACGCGTGGGTCGGTTACACCCCCACCAGCCCTGCTGCGCGGAACACCGGCTCCATTTCCGCCCACAGCAGCGGCATGGTGGAGCGGGCGTAGTCGTCGGAAATGTGGTTGCCGTCGCGGTAGACGTAAATGTTGCCGATCACCGCGGGGCAGTCGGAGCCAGGGCAAAACCATGCGGAGGTATCCACGGATTTCATAGTCTCGCTGTTCAGCAGCGCGGCGGCGGGGTCTACGGCACTGTAGACCTCCGCGCGGGGTTGCCCGCAAGCGATTGGATCGCCGGTTTCTTCAGCACAGATGCTCACGAGCTTGCCGGCGCCGCCTTCCTCAATGAACCAGGGATTATCCCGTAGGCCCACAAAGGCAATGCCCTGCTCCTCTAGGAAGTTCCACAAGGTTCGGTAGCTCAGTGGCACCTCGTCTTGGAAGCGTAGGCGCTCCGGGAGGGGGCGGGTAGAGTTGCTGATCACCAGGTCCGGCTTGTCTTGCGCCACGCGCTCCAGGACCAATTCGTTAAAAGTGGTGCAGCTTTGGGTGAACACGCCGTCCAATTCCTCCGCGTAGGCGGGGCATCCTTGGCGCACCAGAGGGATCACCTTGAACGCGTGAGCTTTGCCCAGCCCATCAAGCGCGGCCATCCACTGCTCCGCGTGCGAACCACCCAGCACATACACAGTAAACTCCGCGTTCGGGTCACCGTAGGTGCAGTGCTCCGTCGGGAAATCATCAATGGCGATCCGCGTTGGCGGGTCCCCCACCTCGGCCATGCAGCCGTCGCTCCACGCCGGCGAGAGGCTAGACACCAGCAAGGACGGGTCCGGTTCCGCGGGCACGTTGGGCACCCTGGCACCCGCCGTGGCCATCGCCCCTGGGTACACGCGCGGGTCCAGGCGAATGTTGGCAAACTGCTCAGCCTCCGCCTGCCAGGCCGCAGGCACCCACAGCACCGACGCCGCCAGCGCCGCCACAAGCACGCCGCTCGCCGCGCGCATTTTCCCAAGCCCGGTAGTGCGTACCGACGCAGCCGCCGCCGCAACGCGCTGCTCGCCTCGCTGCGGGCGTGGGGCATGCTGGCGCAGGGGTTGCTCGATGATCGTGTGGCTCAGCCAGGCCAGCGCCACGGAGGCTGCCACCACCAACAGGCCTATAGTCACCGTGGGCTCAGGTTGCCCAATCGCCACGAGGGTGACGATCAGCAGCGGCCAGTGCCACAGGTACAACGGGTAAGCGATGTTGCCCAGCCAACGCATGGGTTTGGAACCCAGCCAGCCCATGCCGGCGCCGCCGCCCAGGATCATCAGCGCCGCCCCACCCAGCGGGTACAGCGCGGCGGGGCCGGGGAACTGCAGGGCTCCATCGAACAAGAAACCGGTGCTGAGCACCATGCCTAGCCCCACATATCCGGCAGCCACGCGCACGGGGGCTGGAGTGCGGGCGGTGGTTGCGTACACTGCGAGGGCGCCACCCAAGGTGAGCTCCCACAACCTGGACCAGGTTGAATAGTAGTTGAGGTCCTGCGCCACTCCCTGCAGGTAGGCGGCGTAGCCGAAGGAGATGGCGGTAGCGATGAGCAGCGGGATGCCGGCCAGGTGCTTGATCGTCTGCACGGTGTTCCCACGCGAGCGCAAGCGCCGCACCACCAGCGTGATGAGCGCAGCAAAGACAATGGCCATTGCGTAAAACTGCCCCTGCACGGACATGGACCACAAGTGCTGCAGTGGGCTCACGGAATCCGCCGCAGCACCATAGGCTTGGCCATCTGCAGCGAGTTGCCAGTTTTGGTAGTACCCCAAGCTGGCCACCAGTTGCGGCCCCAAGTTGTTCACCTTTAATTGCGGCGCGAATAGGTCCACCGCTACCGCAGTAGTTACCAGCACCAACACCAGCGCCGGCACGAGCCTTCGGACGGTTCGCCACAGCGGCCACAGCATGTTTGCACTGGCTTGGGGTTTGGCGGCGTAGCGCAGTTGGGAGCCAAGGAAGAAGTAGCCGGAAAGCAGCAGGAATACGTCCACGCCGCCGGACACCTTGCCCACGAAAACGTGAAAGATCACCACAAAGGCGATGGCGATACCCCGAAGTCCGTCAAGGTCGTACCGGTACTTGTTCACAATCTTCGGGTGCCTTCTTCTCGCTCTGTTCGCACAAAGTGTGGGGTGCAACGCTCACGCCGGTTGGGCGCGGGCTAACCCCTCAAAGTGTATGCAAGCAGACCAGTTTTCACTAACCCACCAACACCAAAAAGGGGCCCGAACGAGCTCGGGCCCCAGTTGTGAGGAGTGATTTAGGCGAACTTCTTCTCCACGCGCTCGATTGCCTCCTTGGCAACGAGCTCCTGGATACCCATGTCCAGCTCGGAGGTGAAGCCCACGCAGGAGCAGTTGATCTCGCCGAGGACGTAGGTGTCCTCGCCGTTTTCGCCGTCTGCAAGCATGAAGTCTGCGGTCCAGATCAGTGGGATGTTGTCTCCACCGAGCTTCTCAGCGATCACTGGGCGAGCCTCAGCAAACATGTCCACGAGCTCTTGCCACTGCTCTGGCTTGTCGTAGGTGTAGGTTGCGCCGGAGAACAGGGTTGCGGAGAAGTTGTCGCCACCTGCAGCTGGCTTCTTGTGCACCACGAACACTGGGTGTGGGCCAACCAGCAGAATGCGGATCTCGCCCTCAACGATGCGAGGCATAAAGCGCATGTCTACGAGCATGCCGTTGTCGCCAACAATGTACTGGTCGCAGAAGTCCATGAACTCGCCGAGCTCGCGGATTTCGGTGTGGTTGTCCACTGCTTCGGTGCAGCGCAGTTTGGTGTCCAGTGGAAGTGCGGTGCCTGGTTCCACGGAAGCGGCCAGCTCCTTGTCTTCCAACTGCACACGCCAGATGCCCTCACCGGTGGAGCCGCGGTTCTGCTTGAGCACGCGCTCGCCGTAGGAAATGGAGGTTGGGAAGGTGTTGTGGAAGGTTTCCACGTCGTAGTATGCGGCGGTGTCGGAGGGAACGAGGTCGGTGTCGTTGAGCTTCACCAGTGCGTCCTTGGCACCGTATGCCATCATCTCAGCAGGAGTGGACATACCCACCAGGCCGGCCTCGGAAAGCTTGGTAAGCAGGGCAAAGTAGCCCTTTTCACCGCCTGGAATGTTGCCAGGGTTCACGCGGGAAATGTAGGCATCGAAGTTGTTGGACACGTACTCGAAGATGGTGTCAGCCCACTCGGGGCGGAAGTACACCACCTCAGAGTGGTAGCCAGCTTCCTTGATGGCGTTGACGATGGGCATGGTGTCCTTGCGGTGCCCGTCAATGAACTTGTCGGAGCCACCCTCAACCTCGAAGACAACGATGCTCTTGTGCACGTGCGTATTCCCTTTCATATGGAAACTTCTTGTGGAAGTTTTCGCAGATTTTCAACAAAACGTTCAGCGAAAACTTGAAAAACCAACTATTGGCGCAAACCGGCAAGCACACAGAAGCCACAAACCACACAAAACCCAACATGTGATGGCCCGCGTGCAGGAGTTCACTAGGCAGCAATTCTACGCGGCACAACTATGGTTTTCGCCTCAACAAAGCCTGAGAGTAATCAACGCCACACCCGCTTCTCACACCCCCTCCCCCTGCTTCCGCGACTCCCCCGTTTGCCCACCACACCTGCCACCTTGGGGGCGTCGGCACGCTCGCGAAAGATCTTAAGGAAATATTGAGTTTTGCGGCCCCTCTTGGGTTTTTGGCCGTTGCTCCTCCGCGTGTCCGTGGGTGCCGCTACTCTGTAACCGTACTTTGACGCCCATTCTTTCCCGCGTTTCTAGGAGCCACCATGCCTGCACCGTTTGACCCCCATCCGCTGCTCCAGGAATACGCGCACCCTGAGCGCCTGGTTTCTGCAGCGTGGCTGAGCGCGCGCCTGGGCACGCCGGGACTGAAGGTGGTGGAGTCCAATGAAGATTCGTTGCTGTATGACATCGGCCATATCCCCGGCGCCATGCGTATTGACTGGTTCAAGGATCTCAACGACGCCACGATCCGCGATTACATTACCGGCGAGGATTTTGCCCGCCTGATGAGCGAGAAGGGCATTTCCCGCGACGACACCGTGGTGGTCTATGGCGACAAGTCCAACTGGTGGGCGGCGTTCACCCTGTGGATCTTCGACATCTTCGGCCATGAGGACGTCCGCCTACTCAACGGCGGCCGCGACGCCTGGATGGCCGAGGAACGCGACACCTCCTACGCCGTCCCCGAACTCCCCCGCACCGATTACCCCGTTCCAACACGCAATGACGCCACCGCGCGCATCTATGTTGACGAGCTGCGCGCCAAGCTCGATGAGTTCAAGCTTATCGACGTGCGCGAGGCGGCAGAGTTCCAAGGCACTGCCGCGCCTACGGGCGAAGGCGAAGTTTCCCCCTCTTCAGGGGTATTGCGCCACGGCCATATCCCAGGAGCGGTGAACATCCTGTGGAGCCAAGCGGTACACCCGAACGCCCGTTTCCGCTCCCGGGAGGAGCTGGAGGAGATTTACAAGGACTTCCTGGGCCCGGAGGAGGCCGTGGTGTACTGCCACATCGGCGAGCGCGCTGCGCACACCTGGTTTGCCCTGAAATACCTGTTGGGCAAGGAAAATGTACGCGTGTACGACGGCTCCTGGGCCGAGTGGGGCAATATGACCCGCATGCCAATTGAGACAGGCGAATGAGCCAGGTCACCCCCGCGTAGGGTAGGCAGGAATACTTGAACAGCGTTTAGTTTGTGTCCTGAAAAGCCGCGATTCAAAAGGTCGCGGCTTTTTGCTTTCTTTGCTTTGGATTTATGTAAGAATGTTCCTGCTACGTCCTTCGTGCAGCAACGCGAGGGATTTATCTTGAACAAACTCACATCACTTGCGGTGGTTTTCAAAGTTTGCAAACTTGCACCCCCGAGCCAACGAAAGCCGGGGAACTTTTGTGCAAGAAACTGTGGACTTTCCGCCCAAGCGCCACAACGAACCAGGAGAGCTTTCAGTGTCTGTGGAAACTAGGAAGATTACTAAGGTCCTCATTGCAAACCGCGGCGAGATCGCAATTCGCGTCATCCGCGCGGCCCGTGACGCAGGCATTGCCAGCGTTGCGGTCTATGCAGAGCCAGACGCAGACGCGCCATTCGTCTCCCTCGCCGATGAGGCATTTGCCCTTGGTGGTCAGAACTCTGCCGAGTCCTACCTTGTGATCGACAAGATCTTGGACGCCGCAAAGAAGTCCGGTGCGGACGCAATCCACCCAGGCTACGGCTTCCTTTCCGAGAACGCCGACTTTGCACAGGCAGTGATCGACGCCGGCCTCATCTGGATCGGCCCTTCCCCACAGTCCATCCGCGATCTTGGCGACAAGGTGACCGCACGCCACATCGCACTGCGCGCAGACGCCCCGATGGCACCTGGCACCAAGGAGCCGGTGAAGAATGCCGACGAGGTTGTGGCATTCGCCGAAGAGCACGGCCTGCCAATCGCCATCAAGGCTGCATTCGGTGGCGGTGGCCGCGGCATGAAGGTTGCCTACAAGATGGAAGAAGTTGCGGAGTTGTACGAGTCCGCAACCCGTGAAGCTGTTGCCGCCTTCGGCCGCGGCGAGTGCTTCGTGGAGCGCTACCTGGACAAGGCACGCCACGTGGAGTGCCAGGTGCTCGCTGACCAACACGGCAACGTGATCGTTGCCGGAACCCGCGACTGCTCCCTGCAGCGCCGCTTCCAAAAGCTCGTTGAGGAGGCACCAGCGCCATTCCTCACCGACGAGCAGCGCAAGTCCCTGCACGATTCCGCCAAGCGCATCTGCCGCGAGGCTGGCTACTACGGCGCAGGCACCGTGGAGTACCTGGTTGGTTCCGACGGCCTGATCTCCTTCCTCGAGGTGAACACCCGCCTGCAGGTGGAGCACCCAGTCACCGAGGCCACCACCGGCCTGGACCTGGTGCGCGAGCAGTTCCGCATCGCTGAAGGCGCAGAGCTGCACATCAAGGAAGACCCAACCCCACGCGGCCACGCCTTTGAATTCCGCATCAACGGCGAGGACGCCGGCTCCAACTTCATGCCTGCACCAGGCAAGGTAACCAAGTACATCGAGCCAGCAGGCCCAGGCGTGCGCATGGACTCCGGCATCGTGGAAGGCTCCGTCATCGGCGGTCAGTTCGACTCCATGCTCGCCAAGCTCATCGTCTTCGGCGAAACCCGCGAGGAGGCGCTGCAGCGCTCCCGCCGCGCACTCGGCGAGTACGTAGTGGAGGGCATGCCAACCGTCATCCCATTCCACCGCCACATCGTGGAGAACCCTGCATTCGTTGGTGACGGCGAAAAGTTCGACGTCTACACCAAGTGGATCGAGGAGGAGTGGGAGAACCCAATCCCAGCCTACGTTGACCCTGCAGAGGCCGACGAAGAAGAGGCAGCAACCCCGAACCAGAAGGTCATCGTGGAAATCGACGGCCGCCGCGTAGAAATTGCTCTCCCAGGCGACCTCGCCCTCGGTGGCGGCGCGGGCGCCGTGAAGAAGAAGGCCAAGAAGCGCCGCTCCGGTGGCGCCAAGGCGGGCGTTTCCGGCGACACCGTTGCAGCCCCAATGCAGGGCACCGTGATCAAGGTGAACGTTGAAGACGGCGCCGAGGTCAATGAGGGTGACGTGGTTGTGGTCCTGGAGGCCATGAAGATGGAAAACCCAGTGAAGGCTCACAAGTCCGGCAAGGTGGAGGGCCTCGCCGTCGCCGCTGGCGAGGGCGTGACCAAGGGCCAGGCACTGCTTGACATCAAGTAAGGCTCACTAGCTGGCCTCGCTGGCCCAGCTGGCTAGGCTGAATAGAAAGGGGCTTCGGCCCCTTTTTTCATGCCTTTGGAGCTCACCCTTCCAAACCAGGCAGCTCCCGCAAGGGCGCGTCGCTGCGATCCCCCGCCAGGCGCTTCACCACGTTTTCGGCTGAGATGAGGCACATAGGCACGCCTACTCCGGGCACGGTGGTTCCCCCGGCAAAGTACAACCCCGCCACCTTTGAGTCATTACGTCCGCGCAGCATCGCGGACTGCCGCAAGGTGTGCGCGGGCCCAATCGCCCCGGCGCGATACGAGTGGTAACGCTGCGCAAAGTCTGCCGGCCCAATGCTGAAGCTACAGGTGATGCGTTCGCGGAAATCCTTGATTCCCAACCAGGCGCCGATCTGCTCAATGGCTTGGTCGGCGATCGCTGCCACCTCAGGGCTTTGGGTGCCATAGGCGTTGCCGTGCCCCAGGGTTTCGTCGGCACGCGTAGGCACCAGGACAAAGAGATTCTCGTGGCCTTTGGGGGCCACGTTGGGGTCGGTGGCTGAGGTTTTGGAAATGTACAGCGACCTCGAAGCCTTCTGTTTCCCATCACCGAACACCGCCTGGAAATCCGGGCCCCAGTCTTCAGAGAACAGCAAGGTATGGTGCGTGAGCTGCGGCAGTGAGCCTCGCACGCCGAGGAGCAGCAGCACCGCCGAGATTCCCGGCTCCTTGGACTCTTTGGGGACCTTGGAGCCCTTGGAGTGCTTGTCGGCCGCACGCACCACCCCGGAATCCGCAGCGGTTCCCGGGAGCAGCGTCTTGGTGTGCTCCACGTCCGCGCAGCTCACCACCACATCCGCGCGGAGCTGCTTCTGCGCCGTCTCCACGCCGATAGCGCGCCCGTCTTCCACCGTGATTGCGCACACCTCCTGCCCAAGCAGAAACTCCACTCCAGCGTTGCGAGCTTGGCGGGCGATCGCCTCCACCACCGCCCGGAACCCGCCCATCGGGTAGCGCACACCCTGCACCAGATCCGTGTGACTCATCAGCGAGTACAACGCCGGTGCCCGCCCCGGAGAGGTAGACAAAAACACCGCCGGATAGCTCAGCACCTGCCGCAACACCGGGTGGGCAAACTGCGCAGCGACGTGCCGTTCCAGACTGTTCAGCAGCAGCCGGCCCAGCAGCCCCACGTTGCGCAGGATCGCCGGGTTGAGGAAGTTCGCCGTGCGCGCAAAGTTGGTGTAGAGGAAATGCCGCAGCGCAAGCTGGTAAAGCTTCTCGGCCTGCTCAAGGTAGGCACGCACCTTCTCCCCCGCCCCAGGTTCCAGGGATTCAAAAAGCTTTTCGACGTGCCCAAGGCCCGAGGTCACCTGGGCAACTCGGCCCTGCTCGTTGCACACAGTGTAGGCCGGGGCGAGTTCCACAAGGTCAAGCTCGGCGGCGGTGCTGGTGCCGCAGAGTTCAAAAAAGTGGTCAAAGGCTTCTGGCATGAGATACCAGGACGGGCCGGTGTCCCAGCGGAACCCCTCATGGGCAAAACTGCCCGCGCGCCCGCCTAGCTCCTCGAGCTTGTCAATCACGGTGACTTGCATGCCACTGCGTGCAAGCAACGCCGAAGTTGCCAGTCCCGCGATACCCGCGCCAATCACCACTGCGTGCCGAGCCATTGCGCACACCTTTCTTCGGTTTTGATTTCCTACTTCGATTTCGGATGCAGCGTTGTGCGCGCAACCGCCCGTGCAACGATGAACGCCTTGGCAGCACCCGGCACCCGCCGCCGAACCTCCTGTGGTTGTTCCACCTTCTCCAAGAGGTGTTCATAAAGTTCTGTTGCCGCGGCGACCCCGTAGCGCGCCTGCGCGGGAAGCAACGTGATTGCGGCTTTGGCGTGCGCCAGATCCTCGCGTGCCTGCGTTGCGAGCTCGCGGTGGCTGGCTGCGTCGGCAATGTAATGCCTGCCGAGCTGCTGCTGGTCAAAGGATGCGTCGCGCAGGAAGTTCACCTTTTGGAAGGCCGCGCCGAGGCTGCGTGCGCCGCGTTCCAGCAACTCGCGTTGCACTGGGGTGACGCTATGGCCGCGCAGGAAGATTTTCAGGCACATCAGGCCGATGACTTCCGCGGAGCCGTAGATGTAGCGGCTCAGCTCCTCGGCAGTGAAGCCGCGCGGGGTGAGGTCGGTGTGCATGGCGGAGAAGAACGCCTCCACCTCGTGTACTTGGAAGTCGCAGCGCCTGGCCGTGAGCGCGTAGGCGTGGAGGATGGGGTCGGTGTGGAAACGGTGCTTTGGCGCGTCAAGGACTTTCTTGCGGTAGCGTTCCAGCAGTTCGCTGGGCGTGTGGCTGGCTTGCGCCTGGGCGTTGTGGGCCTGGGTGCTCCGGGCCTGGGTGGCAGTGCCGTCTACGATCTCGTCTGCAATGCGCACCATCGCGTAGAGGTTGCGGATGTCTTGGCGGATCGGGGCGGAAAGCAGCCTGGTTGCGGCGGAGAAGCTCGTGGAATACCCTGCGATCACTTGAGCCGCGGCGCGCTGTGCGGTGCGATCATAGCGTGCGAGCAGCGCCCCTTTTGGGGTTGGCTTGTGGGTGTGCTCGCGCGCCATGTGACCTCCTTTTTTGCGCATCCAATTATGGTACACCGCACGCTGAGAAGCCTCGCCCACCAAGAACTAAACAGCGTTCAACTCCGTGAATTACGATGGTGGACATGGAACCAACCGAAATCAACGGCGGGCGCTTCTACGCGCGCCCCATCCACACCGACGAACGCATCGACGACCGCCCCGCCCTCGCAGCCCTCCAAAACGAGCTTGGCCGCAAGATCGACCCCGAGCGCGCCCGCGACTGGAACCCCGACACCGAAACCGACACCAGCAGCGGGAGCAGCTACGCCGCGTGGGCGGTGTGCGAGCAAACGAACGTGGAGATGATCGCCTTTGCAGAACTCAACGAAGGCACGCTGAGCATCACCCCGATCGGCGATCCGCAGCGCGTCCTGCCCAACGACCCGGTGCTCCCACCAAAAACCCCTGCCGACGCAGCCAGCGAGATCCGGGGACCGATCACTCGCTGGGCTCGCGCGCAGGGGCTCGAGGTGCGGGACTAACTGGTTGGCGCCTACTCGATCACGAGGAGAAGGTCGCCACCTTCAACCTTGGTTGGCTGGGTGAGCACCACGCGGGCCACCTTGCCGTCCTTGGTTGCGGAGATCGATGCCTCCATCTTCATCGCCTCAATCACGGCAACTTCCTCACCGGTCTTGACCTCCTGGCCCACCTCCACGGTTGGGGTAACCACACCGGCGAACGGCGCAGCCACATGGCCTGGGGTGTTCGGATCGGCCTTCTCCGCGGAGGCAGTGACGGACTCCACCGAGGTATCGCGCACCAAGATCGGGCGGATCTGACCATTGACGTTGCACACCACGTTGCGCATGCCCTTGGCGTCCGGCTCGCCCACAGCGTCCAGGCGCACGATCATTGGCACGTTGGAATCAGCGGTCTTGATCACCGTCTCCTGGCCTTCCACCAGGCCATAAAGGAACTCGGCATCGCCAAGCGCGGTGGTGTCACCGAACTTCCGGCGGTGCTCCGCAAACTCCTTCGCCGGCGCCGGGAAGAGCAGGCGATCCAGTGTGGCGCGCACGGTCTCGGGGTTCCGCAGCGCCTCCTCATCCTCCTTGGCCAGCGGCGCCAGGGAATCACGCGACTCCTTACGCCCAGCCAGCGCCTTGTTGCGCAGCTCCTCTGGCCAACCACCGGGAGGGGTGCCCAGCTCGCCGCGGAGGAAGGCAATCACAGAATCGGGGATGTCATACTTCTGCGGGTCCGCCGCGAAGTCCTTAGGGTCCACGCCCGCGCCCACCAGGTACAGCGCGAGGTCACCGACCACCTTGGAGGAAGGCGTCACCTTAGTTGGGCGGCCGAGCATCTCATTCACCGCGGCGTAGTTGTCCTCGATGAGCTCAAAGCGATCCGCCAAACCCAGCGCGGTTGCCTGCGCACGGAGGTTGGAAAGCTGCCCACCTGGGATTTCATGGTGGTACACGCGCCCGGTTGGGCCAGGGGCGCCAGACTCGAACGGCGCGTACAGCTTGCGCACGGCCTCCCAGTACGGCTCCAGGGAACCCACCGCATCCAGGGAAAGGCCGGTGTCACGGTAGGTGTTGGCAAAGGCGGCAACGATCGCGGACAGCGAAGGCTGGGAGGTGGTGCCGGAAAGCGGTGCCGACGCACCATCCACGGCGTCAGCCCCTGCGTTCGCCGCTGCCCAGTAGGTGGCGAGCTGCCCACCGGCAGTGTCATGGGTATGCACATGCACGGGGAGGTCAAAGTTCCGGCGCAGCTCGGTCACCAGCTTGGCGGCGGCCTGCGGTTTCATCAACCCAGCCATGTCCTTGATAGCCAAGATGTGAGCGCCAGAGGAAACGATCTGCTCCGCCAGCTTCAGGTAGTAATCCAGGGTGTAGAGCTTCTCGCCTGGGTCCGTGAGGTCACCGGAGTAGGCCATGGCTACTTCGGCTACGGCGGTGTTGGTTGCCAGCACCGCATCGATGGCCGGGCGCATTTGGGAGACGTCATTGAGGGCGTCGAAGATGCGGAAGATGTCCACACCGGAACGCGCCGCCTCATTCACGAATGCGTTGCACACGGAATCTGGGTACGGGGTGTATCCCACGGTGTTTCGGCCGCGCAGCAACATCTGAATGTTGATGTTCGGCATCGCCTCGCGCAGCTCATCGAGACGGGCCCAGGGATCTTCGTGGAGGAAACGCAGGGCCACGTCGTACGTTGCCCCACCCCAAGCCTCCACGGAGAGCAACTGTGGCGTCAGGTGTGCTACATGGCGGGCGGCATCCACCAACGTGTTGGAGCGCACGCGGGTGGCCAGCAGCGACTGGTGGGCGTCGCGGAACGTGGTGTCCGTAACGGCGAGGGCATCTTGCGCGCGCAGTGCCTTGGCGAACTCCGCTGGCCCCTTCTGCAGCAGTAGGTCACGCGAACCACGAGGGAGGGAGGCAGGCACCTCGGCCGGCAGCTTCTCCACCGGATTGACCACCGCTGGGCGGGTGCCGTGTGGCTTGTTCACGGTGATGTCGGCGAGGTAGTCCAGGATGCGGCCCTGCTCATCGTCGGCCGGTGGTGCCTGAAGCAGCCATGGGTGTTCGGCGATGAAGCCGGTGGAGATGCGCTTGGTTTGGAAGTCCTCCTCGCGCAGCAACGCGCGCAGGAAGCCAATGTTGGTGGCCACGCCGGACACGGTAAACTCGGCGAGCGCACGCTGGGCACGGTTCACGGCCGTTTGGAAATCCACGCCGCGGCAGGTGAGTTTCACCAGCATCGAGTCAAAGTTCGGGGTGATCTCACCGCCCAGGGAGGCCGCACCGTCCAAGCGCACGCCCGCGCCACCCGGGCTGCGGTACGCGGTGATGGTGCCGGTGTCTGGGCGGAAACCGTTGGAGGGATCCTCCGTGGTGATGCGGCATTGCAGCGCCGCGCCCTCGGTGTGGATGGATTCCTGGGTGAGGCCCAGCTCCTTCAGGGTGGCGCCGGCGGCGATCTGGATCTGCGACTTCACCAAGTCCACCTGCGTGACCTCTTCCGTCACGGTGTGCTCCACCTGGATGCGAGGGTTCATCTCAATGAACACGTAGTTGCCGGCCTCGTCCACTAGGAACTCCACGGTGCCTGCGCCCTGGTAGCCGATGTGGCGGGCAAAGTCCACGGCGGACTGGCAAATCTTCTCGCGCAGTTCGGGGTCAAGGTGCTGTGCAGGGGCGATCTCCACCACCTTTTGGTGGCGGCGCTGCAGGGAGCAATCACGTTCGTAGAGGTGGATCACGTCACCGGTGGCATCGGCAAGGATCTGCACCTCGATGTGCTGCGGGTTGAGCACGGCGCGCTCCACGTACACGCGGCCGTCGCCGAACGCGGCCTCGGCCTCGCGGGAGGCCTCAGCGGCGAGCTTTTCCAGCACCTCCGGGGATTCCACAAAGCGCATGCCACGCCCGCCACCACCAGCTACGGCCTTCACGAACACCGGGAAGACTTGGTCTTTTGCCAGCTCAGCGAGCTCTGCTGGGTCTGAGGTGGCCTTGGTTTCGGTGAGGGTAGGCAGGCCGGCCTCACGGGCTGCGGCAACGGCAGCTGCTTTGTCACCAGTGAGCTGCAGCACCGAGGGCGGTGGGCCGATGAAGGTCAGGCCGTTTTCTGCACACTCGCGAGCCAGTTGGGCGTTTTCAGAAAGGAAGCCGTAGCCGGGGTAAACCGCATCAGCGCGGGTGAGTTTGGCGGCACGGATGATCTCATCAATGTCCAGATATGCTTTGACGGCCGAGCCACCCTCGCCGATCAACACCGCCTCAGAAGCAAAAGAACGGTGGAAGGAGTTGCGGTCCTCCTTTGGGTAGACAGCAACTGTGGAAGCGCCTGTTTCAAAAGCGGCGCGGAATGCGCGCACCGCGATCTCGCCGCGGTTTGCAACCAGGATTTTGGAAAAACCGGTGTGACTGTTCATGTGTTCCTATCCCTTCCTCCAAGAAAAGGAGGTCTGTGTTCTCTACCCACAAAACTTAGACTATGTGAGCTATATCGCGCGCCCTCGCCCCCTGAAATACTGTGGTATTGATTGAGATTTTTGTGGGTTTCAAGGCGGGCAGCTCCACAAAACTCCTGGTTATTGATTTAAACAAACACAAATGGGCATAAGCAAAAATTTTTACGGTTGGAGTGGAAAGTAGGATCTCAGCGGGCACGCCAGGGCGCTCGCAAGCCCAACCCAAAACAAATCCCCACGGGCCGGAACCTGATTTCTCAGTACCAACCCGTGGGGAGTAGTCCACAGAGCCGCAGCGTACAAAGCCGCAGCGCTTAGGCGTCACTCGAGGTCGTCGTGCTGCACGAGCTGACGCGCCGCCTCCGTGATGGAGCCGGAAAGCGAAGGGTACACCGCAAAGGTATTGGCAAGGTCCTCCACGGTAAGGCGGTTGGTCACGGCCACCGCGATGGGCAGGATCAGCTCAGATGCCGTGGGGGCAACCACCACGCCGCCGATGATGATGCCGGAGTTCTTCCGGCAGAAGATCTTGACAAAACCGTGGCGCAGGGAGCGCATCTTTGCACGCGGGTTGGTTTCCAGCGGCAGCGTAATGCTTCGGGCCGCCACTTCCCCGGAAAGCACCTGTGCGTGGGTTACGCCAACGGCCGCGATCTCGGGGCGGGTGAACACGGCGGTTGCCACCGTCTTCAAACGCAGTGGGCTCACGCCCTCACCAAGGGCGTGGTACATCGCGATGCGCCCCTGCATCGCAGCCACGGAAGCCAAGGGGAAGAGGTCAGTGCAGTCACCGCCGGCGTACACACCGGTCACGTTTGTGCGGGAAACTCGGTCCACCTTGATGTGGCCAGATTCGGTGGTGGCAATGCCCACCTTTTCCAGGCCCAGGTTGGAGGTGTTCGGCACGGAGCCCACGGTCATCAGGGCGTGGGAGCCAAAGATTTCGCGGCCGTCGGCGGTGCGCACGCACACCCCTCCGTCCTCGGTGCGGGTGACAGTATCCACACGGGCGTGCTTTTCCAGGGAGACGCCGCGCTCAGACAGCACGGTTTCCAGGGTGTCGGCTGCGTCGGCATCATCGTGCGGGAGGATTCGGTCGCGGGAGGCAACCATCGTCACCTTCACGCCCAGCTCCGCGAAGGCGGAAACGAACTCAGCGCCCGTCACGCCGGAGCCCACCACGATGAGGTGTTCTGGCAGCTCGGTGATGTCGTAGATCTGGCGCCAGGTGAGAATGCGCTCGCCGTCTGGCTGTGCCCCCGGCAGGATGCGCGGAGTAGCACCGGTGGCCACGAGCACCAACTCACACTCAATGGTCTCCACGGTGCCGTCGGCATGCTCTGCCTTGATGTAGTGCAGCGTTTGCTTCACGGAGTAGTCGTCAAAGGAACCGCGGCCGTTGATCACGCGGATGCCTGCGCGCTCCATGGACGCCAGAATGTCCGAAGACTGCTGGTGCGCCAAGGCTTGCACGCGATGGTTCATGGCCTCAATGTGCAGGCGCACCTCATTAATGCCCTCCCCCAGGCCCATGTCATCGGCGCGGCGAAGGTCGGTTTTAATGTTGGCTGCTGCGATGAAAGATTTCGACGGTACGCAGTCGTTGACCACCGCCGCACCGCCCATACCGCGATCCTCAATCAGCGTCACCTCCGCGCCGTACTTCGCGCCGGTCAAGGCTGCCTCGTAGCCCGCCGGGCCACCGCCGATGATTACAATGCGAGTCAAAATTCCTCCAGTATGGGTGTGCTGTATGGGAGAGTTGCTTGGGTGTTCGGGCGCAAAAAGCGCACGCCAAACTGTATTCTAACGCACACCAAAGCCACATCGCAGGCGGGTTAGGCCTGTACGAACACCGCGTCAGATTCGTTGTACCGGGAAACTACTTGCCCGAACAGGTTCACGCCCACGCTGAGGCAACGCACATCGGCGCGCATATCCGCCTGATGCAGATCCCCCGGGGTGCCCTGGCCGTCCCAGCAGCCCAAACGCGCCATCGAGCCCGGCACATGCTCCAGATACCAGGAGAAGTCCTCCCCGCCAGAGGACTGCTGCGCCTGGATGACAACGTGGGGTCCAAGCGCGCGTGCGGCGTCCGCGAGTACGGCCGTGGCGACGTCGTCATTGAGCACCGGCGGGACGCCACGAGTGTATGTGATCGTGAACTCCGCGCCCGTGGGGGCAAGCACCTGCGCCACGAGTTCCTCGAGCAGAGGCTGGATGCGGCGCCACACGGAGATGTCTGCGGTGCGAATGGTGCCGGTAACGAAGCCGCTTTCCGGGATGGCGTTGGAGGCGTGGCCCGCGGAAATTTGGCCAAACACCATCACTGTTGCGGTGCGCGGGTCCACCCGGCGCGAAAGCAGCCCCGGCAAGTCCGTGACCAGCTTGGACAGCGCGTACACTACGTCCACCGTGAGGTGCGGGCGCGAGCTGTGGCCGCCGGGGCCGTGGACGTCGATGCGAATGACATCGCCAGCGGAGGTGATCGCGCCGGTACGCACGCCCACCTGCCCCACCTTGAGCTTTGGCTCAGCATGCACCGCGAAAATGTTGGTCACGCCCTCCAAGGCGCCGAAGCTGATGACCTCCGGCGCGCCGCCGTCCATGACCTCCTCCGCGGGTTGGAAAATCACCCGTACACCCACGTTGAGGTCGGCGCTTGCGAGGGCGCAGGCGGTGGCGAGCGCCACGGTGATGTGGACGTCGTGCCCGCAGGCATGCATCACACCGGGGACCTGCGAGGCGTGCTCGTGCTCGTGCTCGTGGATTGGCAGGGCGTCAATATCCGCGCGGATTGCCACCCGCTCCCCTTCCGGCCCGATGTCCACCATGAGACCGGTGGTGGGAAACAGCGTGGGGTTCAGGCCGTAGCTGCGCAGTGTGCTTGCGATGAACTCGGTGGTCTGGAACTCCATGTGGGAAAGCTCCGGGTGCGCGTGAAGGTGCCGAAACCACCCAAGCACCTCCTGTTGATGCTGCTCACACCAAGCCTGCACATGCTCCGCCACCGAAGTGCTCAATTCACGCATCCCCTTTCAAAATCCTTTGCCAATACTACTGCCTTCACCCCAAATACCCCAATGAGCTGCACATTCCACATTTCACAGATTCATTGCGAGCGTTCCGACGCCCAGCGCGCGCTAACCAGGGCACCAGGGCCATCGCGGGAGGTTGGGGGGTTGTTGCTACGCTTGGGATCGTTAACCCTTAATGATTGCCCCTGATGATTTTGCTTGGGAGACTTCCATGACCCTCACCTTTGGAACCGCAGGCATGCGTGCACCCGTGGGGCCCGCCCTGCATCAGATCAACGTGGGGCAAGTGACCAGGATCTGCGCCGCCGTGGCGGTGTGGCTGGCCAAGGAAGCCGCGGCCTCGCCGCACGCCCACCCTGCGGTGTACCCGCAGGATTCTGGTGTGAGCATTGGCTCGGCGTTCAATGAGGAAGCGGCTCTGCGCGTGGTGGTGGGATACGACGCCCGCTACGGCTCCCACGTGTTTGCCACCACCGCCGCCGAGGTGCTCGCCGGCGCCGGCTTCGAGGTGTTCCTCATGCCCACGGCAACGCCCACCCAATTCATCCCATGGCTCATCAAAGACTGGGAATTGGACGGCGGCATCCAAATCACCGCCTCCCACAACCCCAGCTCAGACAACGGCATCAAGGTGTATATGGCGAACGGGCGCCAGCTCACCACCGCTGGTGCAAGGGAAATCGAGGCTTTTCTGCGCAAAGTGGAAGACCCAGTAGAGGTGCCAAGGGTGCCTATCAGGCCGTGCGCCGACCAGCAGCGTCGGTATGTAGACGCCATTGCCGCGCTCACCCTGCCCGAGCAAGCGGACCTACTGCGGGTGAACTCGGAGCGCGCGAATATCCGAATCGCCTTCACCGCGATGCACGGCGTAGGCGGGCGAACCCTCGAGGCGGCCTTCGAGGCGGCCGGCTTTGCCCAAGTGTTCCCCGTTCTTTCGCAGCTCCACCCGGACCCCACCTTCCCCACCGTGGACTTCCCCAACCCCGAAGAACCCGAGGCCGTAGCGCAGCTGCTGCAGTGGGGTGAGGCGATCGAAGCCGACGTGCTCATCGCCCTCGACCCCGACGCCGACCGCTGCGCCGTGGGCATCCGCAACAACGACGGCGCCCTCAAAATGCTGCGAGGCGACGATACCGGCGCGCTGCTGGCCACCCGGCTCGTCCCGGAGTTCACAGGGGGCGCTGGAAGTGATGGGAATGATGGGAATGAGCCGCCGATTGTTGCCACCACGCAGGTCTCTTCCCAACTGCTGAAGGAAATCGCTAAGGAAAAGGGCTGGGACTACCGCGAAACACCCACCGGCTTTAAGAACCTCATGAACGCAGCCGGTGAACGCACCGTGGCCTACGCCTGCGAGGAAGCGGTTGGTATCGCGCCCGCGCCGCACCTGGTGGATGACAAAGACGGCATCGCAACCGCGATCATCATCTGCAGTTGGGCCGCAGAGCTCAAAGCATTGGGCATTACGCTGGGTGACAAGCTCGACGAACTCCACCGCATCCACGGTGTGTACACCGGCGCCCAAGTGTCCACGCGAACCAACGACCCCCAAGGGCTGATCGCCCCGTGGATCAACGAGCCACCTACGCAGCTCGCCGGAGTCCCGATGAAGGCCACCACACTGCCCGATAGTCGAGGCGTGCTCCTCAACGGCTGCACCCCGCAAGGCGAGGTCCGCGTAATCGCGCGCTCCTCTGGCACCGAACTCAAAGCCAAGGTGTACGTGGAAATTTCCAAAGCCCAAAACCGGGAGGCAGCCGAAGCGCTGCTGGAAGACATCACCGAGGCCGTTCAGGGCAGGATGCGCCAGCTCTAAGCGTTATTCGCCGTGTGGCTCAGCGTCTTTGGCTGGCTTTGTGGGCTTGGTTGATTTCGCCGCTCCTGTTGCCTTGCTGGCCTTTTTCGCTTTTGCCGGGCCGTTTTTCCGCTTGTCCTGCTTGTGGTCGATCGCCGCCATGTCCTCCGCGGCGTGCGTCAAGCGCACTTGGGAACGCTCCGCATCTGGCCAGGCGACCTCCACGTTGAGCACCTTCGTACTCTTGCAGCGGTCTTTCACCGGGAACGTCGCCCCTGGCAGCAGCACCACCGGGGGCACCTCCAGGGCCTGCGCGAGCGCGTACACGGTGGAAAGGCGCGGGTCCGCGGGTGCGAGACTGTTGTTGTCATTACGTTCCAGGTTGGAGATCTGGTTGCGGCTTAGCCCCGCGAGTTCCGCCAGCATCTCCTGGCTCAGGCCACGCATCTTGCGCAGCGCCTTGAGTCGTTGCGCCAGTTCATACCCATAGCTTGCCCAATGCATTGGTCGTTTATCCATGTGTCCACCTTGGCAACCCGGCTCTAGATTTTCTACCGGTACACGCCAAACATATTTGGCAGACAGGCGGACGCGGTGACGTCGGTACGCGAAAGCAGCCCTCAGCGCGAGGGACGGCGCCAGGCTTCGCCTCCCCTATGCGCTAGAAATTCTCCCCTCAATTGGGGCAACCGCTGGACGTGGCGCTAGTTGGTCACGCTGCCGTCGTGAACATTGATGTTGCGGGGGCCGTAGAGGCGGTCTCCTGCGTCGCCCAAACCGGGAACGATGTAAGCATCCTCGTTGAGCTGCGGGTCCACTGTAGCGGTGACCAGGCGGACAGGCAGGCCGGAGTTCGCCAGCGCATCCACGCCTTCCTGGGCAGACACCATGCAGATGGCAGTGATGTCCGTGGCTCCGCGCGCGGCGAGCAGGCGAATCGAATGCAGCAGCGAGCCGCCCGTAGCGAGCATTGGATCCACCACAAACACGGTGCGCCCAGAAAGATCCTCAGGCAGCGCCTCCAGGTACGGGACGGGCTCATGCGTTTCCTCATCACGCGCAATGCCAATGAATCCCACCTGCGCGTCCGGGATCATGGACAGCGCGGGATCCACCATTCCCAACCCGGCGCGGATGACCGGTACCACGATCGGCGGGTCCTGTAGCCGCGCACCTTGCGCCGTTGCCACCGGGGTGGCCACGTCAAAGTGCTCAATTGCGAGGTCACGGGAGGCTTCATAGACGAGCATTGCGCCCAAGTCTGCGAGCGCTGCGCGGAACCCAGCGTTGTCTGTACGGGCATCACGCATGATGGTCAGGCGGGCGGCGGCCAGAGGGTGATCAACGATTCTTACATCCATGCCCATCATCGTAGCTTTCCCCCCGGACACGGACCCCCTTTTGCCCCTGTGACCTTTGATGATGCAGGAAATTTGCGCTTCATGGAACCGTTTGGGCCGCGCAACAGTCCAATAATGGTATGAGCCAACACACTTCACTCCAGCTCGACCCGCAACACACCACCAAGCTTATCGACGCCCTCCGCGCCGAAGCCGCCAACGTCCCAGAGGCTCGTTGGGCTCCAGGGGACCTGGCGCCGGCGGCGCAGGCGTTCATCGAGGCCTTCAATGCCTGTTCAGACACCCTCGCGCGGCGCGGCGCTGAATTGTGCGAACAAGCCGAAGACCTCGCGCAAAGCAGCCGGGCCAGCCTCAGAGACATTGAGGCTACTGACCGCGGCCTGGGCAACCAACTGGGTGCGTTGCCCACCGGGCTGGGGGCGCCATGATAGATCTCACCGGTTTCGTGCGCGGTGTGTTGGCCCTGCTCCCCAACCCGAACCCCGCAGCCCAGCTCACCTTGCCGCACGCCCCGCACTTCCCCAGCGCGGAGGCCGTAGCCCAGCAATTCGGTGCAACCGCAGCCCCTCTCACCGCTGCCACCCAAGCGCTCGAGCGGGACCGTGCCCGCGCCGAAGCCGTGCTCCCCCAGGCGCTTGTGGAGTTCGACCGCCTGCGTGGGGCGCTGGGTGGGCTTGCGCAGGACTTCCTCGGTGAAGTGGCCGCCCTTGCCCCACAATTGATCACCACCAACCCGGCCTCCTTCATGGCCGTCCAGGCGCAGCTTTCACATTTGCCGGAAAAGTACATGCAACTGGCGTACGCACAGGTGGATCAAAGCGCCAGCAACCTGCAGCACGCCACCGCGACTCTGCAGGAGGTGGCTGCCACCAGCAACAACACCCCCAACCAGCACGCCCCTGCACCACCCGCGCCCACTTCAGCCGGGGAGAAAGCAGTGGCCGCGGCCCGCAGCGCGCTCGGCGTGCCGTACCAATGGGGTGGCACTACCCTCGAGGGCTTCGACTGCTCAGGCCTCACCCAATGGGCGTGGCGCCAAGCCGGCGTGGAACTACCCAGGCTCGCCGAACACCAAAACGTTGGCCGGCAAGTGAGCGTGAACGAACTCATCCCCGGCGACCTGCTGGTGTGGGACGGGCACGTAGCCATGTACGCCGGCGATGGCCAAATCATTGAAGCTGGCAGCCCCGTTCAAACCAACCCCCTGCGCACAACAAATATGGGCATGGCGTTCAAAGGCTACTTCCGGCCCACCGGTTAGCGTCGGTTAGCGGCGGGTTTGTTGCATTTAGGGTGGTTTAAGGTCACGGCCAATTCGCGCTAACATGTTGCCTTATGGAAAACAAAGGCATCGTACCTGTCTCACTTTCGCTGCCAAGCGGCGACTACTACACCCTGTGGGCCCCAAAGTGGCGCGAACACGGCGCCGAGTGGCAAGCCTTCCTGGGCTCAGACGATGACCTCTACCTCTTCCCCTCCGCAGCACACCTGTTGGTGTTCCTAGAGTCTGGCGCGAAGCACGACCTCACCACCCACCCTAAGTGGGGCGCCTTCGAGTCCAACGGCGCGAACCGCGTTGTCCCACGCCACCACTATGACCTGGTGGGTGTCCCCGGCATGCTCGCCGGCCGCCCGAGCCACGAAAACGTCTCCGGCGTAGCCCGCGCGCTCAACCTCTGCCGCTCACTCGGCGAGGTCACCGGCAACACCACCAGCCAAATGTTCTTCGCTTCCCACTCCATCCTGGCCAACCCCAACCGCGGCACCGACCACTTCGCCGGCGACCAAGGCCTTCAGGAATGGTCCGCCATCGGCCGCGTCATCCTGAGCAACTACAAAGAGGTGCTCGATTCCTTCAACGCCACCACCACCGAAGTAGACGAATCGCTTCTCGACGCCGCCCAGGCGCGCATCGACGAGGCGGAGGCGTCGGCGCGCGCTGCCCGCGAGGAGGAGGAAGCGCGAAAGAAGCAGGCCGCGGAGGCGTCGGATCCCTATGACTCCACCCCTTGGGCCGCCGCGGGCATTGACCCCATCAAGATCCACATCGACGGGCGCACCCTCTACACCCTGCGCACCTACATCGAGGCGCAGCCAGTGTTCCTGGGTAAGTTCGGACAGATTTTCACCTTCAATTCCTCCAAAGCCATGCTGCGCTGGCTCGAGCACGAGGATCACGACCTCGCCAAAGTGGCCACCTGGGAAGACCTCATGGTGCACATCAACGCCGGCGAGCTCGAAGTGACGGTCCACCCAGACAACGTCTACTCCTTCAACGGCATCGCCAAGGCCATCGAGCAAGGCATCGACGCCGTGGACACCGACCAAATGGCCCGCGCCTACGAACTGCTCGCCGACGCGGCCGACTGGGCGCAAGACGACTCCCTCAACGCCTACTTCCTGGCCAACCCCCGCATGCAGGACTACATCTCCTACATGCTCGGCTCCAACCGCGCCACCGGCTACACCCCCACCCCGCCGTTCATCGAGCACGCAGAAGCATGGAAGGAGCTCGAGTCCATGCTCACCGCGCGCTTCAGCAAGTTCTAACCAGTAATTTCTAAGCGCGCGGCTGCCTAAGCGCGCGGCTGCAAATCCTCCGGATCGATCCCCAGCTCCGCGAGCAACAGTGGGTCGATCTCACCGAGCTCTTGGCTTTCTTGGGCGTCTGTGACGTCCGGGGCTTCTTGTTGCTCGGCCTGCGGATTCTCATCTGTGAACTGCGCAAACATCGGCCACACCACCTCCTGCTCCAACCGCGCGCGCAGCGGGGCCGGCAGCAAGCTGGACTGGAGCGTCGAGACGGTCCACGCGAACACCTCATCGAGGCCAATTTCTAGGCTCTCCGCGAGGTCGGCGATGAGGGCCGCATCGAAGCCCGCAACCGCAACACGGAACCCAAGCTTGTCCAGCAACTCGATGGGGTGATCGGCCAACGCCTCGATGGCGCCCTCCGTCACATCCGCGCGCGGGTCACACACCACCGGGATTCCGCGGTCACGAACCCACGCCGAAAGCGGCCCCGGCACAAGGTCATCAGTGAGCTGGAAATCATCAAACAGCGCGGTGGCCTGGGTGATGTACGGCGTACCGACGCGAACCTGCTCCGCAATCGGGCCGCGCAGCATCACTGGCACCAACTGCTCACGAAGCCGCGCGGCGAGGCCCGCGTCGACGGTACACCCGCCCACCACGAACGGCTTGCCCAGATCATCCACCGCGTCCGGCGACGCATCCAGGTCCACCACCAACCCCACCGTCGTCTTCGCCTCCTGGGCCGCGGCCACAGCCTCGTCGACGCGGCCTGAAACGATGTGCTCGATGTAGACAACGGGCTCGCCTTCGACGCGGGCTAGGACTTCCTTCAATTCGCCCGTGGTGTGCAGCAGCACCTTGGGCACAAGATCGATGACCTCAGGGGTGAGCGTTTTGAAATCTGCGGTGAAAATCGGGGTGTTATACATAGCTCACAGCGTAGACCCGTGCACCATCATTGGTATGAAACCTCTGATCGTCGCCTGCGGCCTCGCGCTCTCAACGACGCTTTCCGCCATCCCCGCGCAGGCCGCGCTCACCACCACAGCCACCTCCACAGCCTCCACCACAGCACAGGCCACCCCCACCTCCTCTTTCGCTGCCCCGTTCACCTCTGGCTCGTGGCTGGTATTCAACATTGACACCGGCGAGATCATCGCCGAGCAGGCCCCGAACACTCACTTCGACCCGGCCACCCTCATCAACGTCACCCTCATCCTCGCGGCCCTCGAGGAACTCGACCCCACCTCAGAGCTCACCATCGCCGCCCCAGGCGAGCGCCCCATGCTGGTCCAGGGGCAGGCATATTCGGTGATTGAGCTCGTCGGCGCGCTCCTGCACACCGACGCCACCGACGCCGCCCTAGCCCTCCAAGCCGCCATCGAACCCGACGCCCAACAAAACATCCTCGAACGCGTAGGTGCCACCAACACCACCCTCGGCGCGAACCCCCGAACCACGGCCCACGACCTCGCGCTGCTCTACCGCTACGCCTTCCGCCTCCCGGCGTACATGCAAATCTTCTCCAGCCCCAGCGTGCAAATCACCACCACCGAAGGCACCACCCTCATCAGCAACAGCAACGCCTACTTCCTCTCCGACCCCGACTCCCTCGGCGGCACCGCAGGACTCAGCGACGGCCTCTACGCCTTCGCGGGAGCACAGCGTTCCGACGCGCGCCTGGGCGTGGTCATGCTCGGCGTCGACCCCGCCGTCACCATGCCCTCGTACCAAGCGATGGAACTCTTCGCCGCCGCGCAGGGGCAAGCTCCGACGGGCGTACTGGAAGCACCCGCAGTGGAGGAGGTAGAGGTGTCAATCCCCGAAATGGAAACGCCATCCTCCCCCGTCCCGTGGTTGGGCTTGGGGGCGATGGCGTTGGTGGTCCTGGGAGCTGCAACCTGGTGGTTGCAGCGGAGGCTACCTGCGTAGGCGGCGGTCCTTGATATCGCGCACCCGGATGATCGCCGGGGCGGGGACGTCTTGGCGCGCTATCGCGAGGGCTTCGTCGGTGGTCGCGGCCCATGCGGAGGCGTACATGACGATGCGCCAGATCAGGTAGAGCACCACCATCAGGCCGATGATCGGACCGAAGGCTGCACCCGCGGGGTTGGACAGCGCGTTGGCAAAGAAGACCGCACCGAGTTGCTTCACAACCTCAAAGGCCACCGCGCAGATCAAGGCCGCTTTCACGGCCGCGCGCATTGGTACTTCGCCACGGGGGAGGAATTTCATGAACCACCAGGCCACGGCAAAGTTGGCGAGCAGCGCCACGGCGAGGCTGAGCAGGAACGTCAGGATGAAGATGCCGGGGACTTCGTCGAGGTTGAAGAACTCTAGGATGGCCTGCAATACGTTGGATGAGCCGAGGGCGGTGGCGGCGGCTGCAAGTGCGAAGGCCACCAGCAGGCCCACGAGGCCGAGGAGGTCGCGGAGCTTTGTCACCACAAAGTTGCCCTCGTTGACTGGGTACTTCCACATCTTGGACACGCCGTAGCGCAGGTTGTTCATCCATGCGAGCCCGGACCACAGCGCGGTCAGACCACCGATGCCGAACATTGCGGTGCGTTGCTCGATGGCCGCGTCGAGGATGCTGTTGAGCGTTTCACCCAGCGAGCCGTCCACTGCCGCGACGATTTGGTCCTTGATCTCTTGGAGCAAATCGGGGCGGTTGTTCAGCACGGTTGCCGCCACCGCGAATGCCAGCATCAGCAGAGGGAACATGGACAGCACGGAGAAGTAGGTGATGCCCGCGGAATACTGATTTCCGCCCTCGGTGCCAAAGCGTTCCTGCATCCGCATGATGTGGTCGAACCACCCCCACTTTGCCCGGAGCTTGTCCAGCATGGTGGGTTCGTCGGCGTGCACGCGCTCGATGCCGTGTTCGTCGACCTTGTCCTTGTCAGCTCGCGTCGATGTAGCCACGGATGCCTTTCTCTTAGAAAATCAATGCTTCTACGATATGAAGAATCCGGCGCTCGGGGGAAATTGAGCACCGGATTCTTGCAAGATCGTTGCAAAAGCGTTACGCCAGCTTTGGCAGGAAACCAATGTTCTTGTACGCATCAGCGAGCGTTTTGGAAGCCACCTCGCGGGCGCGCTCGGCACCTCGGGCCAGTACCCTCTCCAACTCGGCTCGGTCCGACATGTAGAAATCAAACTTCTCCTGCAGCGGGGTGACGAATGCTTCGAGAGCGTCCGCCGTGTCCGCCTTCAGCGCGCCGTACCCCTGGCCCGCATAGCCCGCGACGAGCGCGTCGATAGGCGTGCCGGTGAGCGCCGACTGAATGACCAGCAGATTGGACACACCGGGTTTGTTCTCTTTGTCGTAGCGGATTTCCGCTTCGTTGTCGGTGACGGCCGAGCGGATGCGCTTCGCGGAGACCTTGGGGTCATCCAGCAGGTTGATGAGGCCCTTGGGGTTCTCCCCAGACTTGCTCATTTTTGAGGTGGGGTCCTGCAGGTCGTAAATCTTTGCCGAGCCTTCAGGGATGAAGCCCTCGGGCACCACGAAGGTCTTTTTGAAGCGCGAGTTGAAGCGCTCCGCGAGGGTTCGCGTGAGTTCGAGGTGCTGGCGCTGGTCCTCGCCCACGGGAACGACGTGCGGGCGGTACAACAAGATGTCCGCCGCCATCAACATGGGGTAGGTGAACAGGCCCGCGGAGGTGCGGTCAGCGCCGCGCTTTGCAGACTTGTCCTTGAACTGCGTCATGCGGCTCGCCTCACCGAAGCCGGTGAGACAGGTGAGAACCCAGCCGAGTTCCGCGTGCTCAGGGACGTGCGACTGTACAAACAAGGTGGAACGCTCGGGGTCGATGCCGAGCGCGAGAAGCTGCGCGGCGCCTGCAATCGTGCGCTGGCGCAACTCCTTGGGATCCTGATCCACGGTGATCGCATGCAGGTCAGGGATGAAATAGAACGCCTCGAACTTATCCTGCAGGTCAATCCACTGCTTCAACGCACCAAGGTAATTTCCCAAGTGGTAGGAGTCGGCGGTGGGCTGGATGCCCGAAAGAACACGTTTCGGAGAATCTGCAGAAGATTGGATGGCAGTCATGCATGCCATCCTATCGCAGGCGCGCGCCTTCACAGCGCTCGAGTGTTTGGGCGCCGGGAGGGGCTGCTACTGGGTGCGTGGCTTCTCACCGAACAGGAACTGCAACGACGCCACCACACTCGCGCCGCCGATACCCATCAACAGCGCGCCGAGCAACGCGTTGACGTCGTGAGCGCCAAGCAGAAGGAAGGAAAGGCCGAACAAAACGGCACCGAGTACCAAAAGAATGATGCCCTTAACGCGCATGAAAAGCTCCTTGATTTGTGGGACGGCACGGCAGTGCCTACGTTCTGACCGCTTACTTTATCAACCTTCGCCAGTAACTTTTGCCGCCGTGGCGCTGCAGGTGCCCCCGGCTAGCCATACACCACTGTCAGTGGCGAGTGATCGGACCAGCGGAGGTCGTAGGCCGGCGCCTTGTCCACCCACGCGCGTTCGGCGCGATCCATCATCGCCTTGGTGGCGGCCTGGTAGTCAATGCGCCACCCCGCGTTCGTGTCAAAGGCCTGCCCTCGGTAGGTCCACCAGGTGTACTCCGCGTCCTGCGGCGCGAGTCGACGCGCGACGTCAAACCACACCGGTGCGGTGTTTGCTTCTCGACGCGGGCCGTCCGCGTACTCCACGGCCCCAGCCCAGTCACCGTGGGCGGGGATCTGGGACACCTCATCGGGGAAGGTGCCAAACACTGCGTCCATGAACGCGCGCTCGTCGGGCAGGAATCCGCTCTTATTGCGGTTGGTTTTGAAATTTTTCAAATCCTGTTCGCGGTGGCAAATGTTCCAGTCGCCGCCCACCACCATGTTTTCGTGCTCGGCGGCGGCTTCGGCGAGATACGGCTCGAACGCATCCAAGAAGCGGTACTTCTCATCCTGTTTCTCCGTGCCCGCGGACCCGGAGGGCAGATACAGCGACGCGACGGTGACGCCCGCGTCGAGGCGCGCTTCGATATACCTGCCGGACTCCTCGAAGCCGGGGATTCCGATGCGCACGTCGTGAAGCTCATGTCGCGAGAGGATGCCTACCCCGGCGCGGCCTTTCGCAGCCGCCGGTGCGCCCGCGTAGAACCAGCCGCCGTCGAGAGCCGGGGCAAGCGCGGTGAGGGTGTCTTTTTCCGACGCACGCACCTCCTGGAGTAACACCACATCGGAGTTCGATGCCTCCAGCCACGGCAAGAACCCCAAGTTTTGCTCGCTGCGCTGCTTCACGGCGGCGCGAATGCCATTGACGTTGACGGTAGAAATTTGCATGCCCATCATCCTAACGCCCATGCCCAAATGAGAATCGACACCGCGGCGAGCGCGGCCCCCGCCAGCGCTGGGGCCGAATACCCAAACCCGGCCGCAATGACTGCACCACCCAAGGACGCCCCAGCCGCATTCGCGATGTTCAACGCGGAGTGATTGAGCGAGGCGGCCAGTGTCTTCGCGGGCCCCGCCACCTCCATGAGTCGCACCTGCAGGCATGGCACCAACGTGGAGCCGGAGGCGCCGACGCACAGGAACGCAATGATTGCGAGCCACGCTGTTGTGGACGCGGCGTAGAAGAAGAGGAGCGACGCCACAATGGCGCACAGTGCCAGCAGGATCCCGCGCTCATAATTCCAGTCCGAGAGTCTGCCTCCCAGCCAGTTGCCGCCAACCATGCCCACGCCATACGCCAGTAGCACCAGCCACATCCATTGCTCCGGTAGGCCTGCTCGCTGCGTCATTGTCCAAGAGATATAGGTATAGACCGCGAACATACCGCCGAATCCCACCGCGCCGATGGCCAGCGAGTACCACACCTGCGCGCGCCCCAGCGCCTTGAGCTCACCAAGCGGGCTCGTGGGCAGCATCTTGGACATGTGCGGCATCAGGAACCACAGCGCCACCAGGGTGGACACGCCGATGAGTGTGACAAACACGTAGGCCGCTTGCCAGCCGAAGCCCTGCCCCAACGCTTGCGCGATCGGCACGCCGACCACCGTTGCCACCGGCAGGCCCATGCCTACGAACGCGAGCGCGCGTCCACGTTGCCCCGGGGACATCGACGCCGCTGCGAGAGCGGAGACAGAAAAGTACGCGCCGTGGGGAAGGCCCGCAAGGAAGCGCGATACGACGAGTAGTTCATAGCTCGGCGCCACGACTGCCAACCCGTTGCCCACCGTGAACGCCGCCATCAGGATAAGAAGGAGGCGGCGGCGCGGGATCATGCCGGTGAAGGCAGTGATCAGGGGCGCTCCGATGACGACGCCGAGGGCGTAGGCGGTGATGATGTGTCCTGCGGTGTCCTCGGTGATCGCGTAGCCGGCGGCGATTTGGTTGAGCAAACCCATGGTCACGAACTCGGTTACGCCGATGCCGAAGCCTCCCAAGGCGAGCGCAATCATGGTGATGATGCGGCGGCGTTCGGTGATTTCGGTTTGGCGGGGTAAGGGGCGTCGGAAACTCACCGAGCACACCTTACACTTGCCCGCATTTTTGATGGTTTCACGTGAAACTTCGCCACAACTGGGCCCTACCCCCGTTTTCCCACTTTTATGCACGCTTTAGGTTCTGTGCGCGCTATCCTATGGGTTTGAAATCACACGCCTACGAAGGAGACTCATGGCAAAGATCATCTACACCCGCACCGACGAAGCGCCGCTGCTCGCCACCTACTCACTGAAGCCGGTCGTGGAAGCGTTTGCGGGCACCGCTGGCATTGAGGTGGAGACCCGCGATATCTCACTCGCAGGCCGCATCATTTCTCAGTTCCCTGAGTACCTCACTGACGAGCAAAAGCTCGACGATGCCCTCGCTGAGCTGGGCGAACTCGCCAAGACTCCAGAAGCGAACATCATCAAGCTGCCAAACATTTCCGCTTCCGTGCCACAGCTCAAGGCCGCGATTGCGGAGCTGCAGTCTCAGGGCTACAAGCTTCCCGATTACCCAGATTCCCCATCTACTGATGAGGAAAAGGACGTCCGCGCGCGCTACGACGCCGTGAAGGGTTCCGCTGTGAACCCTGTTTTGCGTGAGGGTAACTCCGATCGCCGCGCTCCAATCGCGGTGAAGAACTTCGCCAAGAAGCACCCCCACCGCATGGGCGCTTGGACCGCTGACTCCAAGACCAATGTGGCAACGATGGATGCGAACGACTTCCGCCACAACGAGAAGTCCGTCATTATGCCAGCCGCAGACACGCTCACCATCAAGCTCGTGACCGGTGAGGGCGAGACTGTGCTCAAGGACGGCCTCAAGGTCCTCGAGGGCGAGGTTATCGACGGCACCTTCATGTCTGCTAAGGCACTGGATGCTTTCCTCAAGGAGCAGGTCGCTCGCGCGAAGGAGGAAGGCGTTCTCTTCTCCACCCACCTCAAGGCCACGATGATGAAGGTTTCCGACCCGATCATCTTCGGCTACGTTGTTCGCGCGTTCTTCGCCGATGTGTTCTCCAAGTACGGCGAGCAGCTCGAGGCGGCGGGCCTCAACGGTGAAAACGGCCTCGGCGCGATCTACGCGGGCCTGGAGAACTTGGAAAACGGCGCTGAGATTAAGGCTGCCTTCGACGCGGCCCTGGAAAACGGCCCCGCCCTCGCGATGGTGAACTCCGACAAGGGCATCACCAACCTCCACGTGCCGTCGGACGTGATTGTGGACGCCTCCATGCCCGCAATGATCCGCACCTCGGGCCACATGTGGAACGCTGCAGGTGAGGAGCAGGATACCCTCGCTGTCATCCCTGATTCCTCCTACGCGGGCGTCTACCAGACCGTCATCGACGACTGCAAGGCCAATGGCGCCTTCGACCCAGCAACCATGGGTACCGTGCCGAACGTCGGCCTCATGGCGCAGAAGGCTGAAGAATACGGCTCCCATGACAAGACCTTCAAGATCGAAGCCGACGGCACCGTGCAGGTTGTCAACGCAGCAGGTGACGTGCTGATCGAGCATGAGGTCGAGGCGGGCGACATTTGGCGCGCGTGCCAGACCAAGGACGCCCCAATCCAGGACTGGGTCAAGCTCGCCGTCACCCGGTCACGTCTCTCCGGCATGCCCGCGATCTTCTGGCTCGATCCAGAGCGCGGCCACGACGCCAACCTCATCAAGCTCGTGGAGAAGTACCTCGGCGACCACGACACCGAGGGCCTCGACATCACCATCGCCTCCCCAGTAGAGGCCACCAAGACCTCCATCGAGCGCATTCGCCGCGGTGAAGACACCATCTCCGTTACCGGCAACGTGCTGCGTGACTACAACACCGACCTCTTCCCCATCCTGGAGCTCGGTACTTCCGCGAAGATGCTCTCCGTGGTGCCACTGATGGCTGGCGGCGGCCTCTTCGAGACGGGCGCAGGCGGCTCCGCGCCAAAGCACGTCCAGCAGGTGCAGGAGGAAAACCACCTCCGTTGGGATTCTCTTGGAGAGTTCCTCGCGTTGGCAGAGTCTTTGCGCCACATCACCAACACCGGTGGCACGGCAAAGGCCGCGGTGCTTGCAGACGCGCTCGACCGCGCCACCGAAACCCTGCTGAATGAGGGCAAGTCCCCATCCCGCAAGGTCGGCGAGATCGACAACCGCGGCTCCCACTTCTACCTCACCAAGTACTGGGCTGAGGAACTGGCGAAGCAGAGCGACGACGCCGAGCTTGCGCAGACCTTCGCTCCCGTCGCTGAGGCACTGGCTGCCAAGGCAGAGCAGATCGACGCCGAACTGCTGGCGGTCCAGGGCGAACCAGCGGATCTGGGCGGCTACTACCAGCCAAACGATGACAAGACGAACGCTGTGATGCGGCCATCGGCAGCATTCAACGAAATCATCGATTCGCTGAAGTAACACGAAAGGCGGGGTACATACCCCGCCTTTTTGCTATCCAGAGTTCCTGAGCGCCGTCGCGAGCCCGTTCATCGTGACCTGGATGGTCTTGGACACCAAGAACGAATCGTCGCCGGCGCGGTAACGTCGGAGCAACTCGAGCTGCACCGCGTTCAGCGGCAGGAGGTAGGGATAGCGCCGCTTCAGCGACCTCGCCTGCCGCAGATTCTCCGAAACCAGGTCGCGGTTCCCAGTGATCCGCAGGTAGGCGGCACGGGTGAGGTTGTACTCTTCGACGATCATCTCGTAAATGCGGTCTGCGATTTCTTGATCGCCCACCAAGTCCGCGTAGAGGCGGGCCAAAGAAATCTCCGCTTTCGCCATCACCTGCGCCATATTTGAGAGCACCGAATTGAAAAACGGCCAGTTGTGATAGAGATCGGACAATTCAGACCATCGCGCGTCGTCCTCGCCCGCCCAACTTGCGACCGCCGAGCCCACGCCGAACCAACCTGGCACATTGCTTCGGGATTGCGACCACGACAGCACCCACGGAATCGCGCGAAGATCCGAGATCGCGGTGGTTTGCTTCCTCGCCGCGGGCCTCGAGCCGAGATTCAGATCCCCAATCTCGTGCAGCGGCGTGGACTCCGTGAAGAACTGGATGAACCCGGGGTCTTGGGTGAGCCGTTTGTACGCGCGCCCCGAAAGATCGGACAGCTCGGCCATCACAGCATAGGCGCGGTCATTCGTGGGCTCATGATTCAGCAACGACGCCTCCAGCGCTCCAGACACGAAGGCTTCGAGGTGTCGACGCGCGGTATCGGGCGCACCGTACTTCGCAGAGATCACTTCACCTTGTTCAGTGATGCGCACCGACCCCGTGACAGCGCCTTGGGGCTGGGCGAGGATGGCGTCATACGTCGGGCCGCCGCCGCGACCCACTGCCCCGCCGCGACCGTGCGCGAGTCGCAATTCGATGCCGTGACGCTCGAAGAGCTCAACAAATTTCCGCTCGGCATCATAGATTGCCCAGTTGGCAGCCAGGTACCCGCCGTCCTTGTTGGAATCGGAATATCCGAGCATCACTTCTTGCACGTCCCCACGCCGACGCAGATGCTCGCGATACACCGGCACCTCCCACAGCGCCTCGAGGATGCCCGCGCCGACGCTGAGGTCGTCGATGGTCTCGAAAAGCGGCACAATGTCCAGATTGTCCAGACCAACTTCCTTCAGCAGCACCATCGGCTCGAGAATGTCCGAGACCGCACCGGTCATCGAGACGATGCAATGCGAGATCATGTCCTCCCCGTAAGCGCGCACCGACGCAGCCGCCGCGCGGAAAATTCCGAGTTCTTTCTCCGTGACCTCGTCGAAGACTTTCACACCCGGAAACAGCAATGGGCGCGGGGTCTGCAATTCCTCGGTGAGCAACGCGATCTTTTCCGCTTCGTCGAGGCCCGCGTAGTCGTCGACGCGGCCTGCAATGCGGAACACCTCCGTGAGGACATGCTCGAAAGTGTCAGAGTTTTGGCGCAGGTCCAAGGTATAGAGATGGAAGCCAAACGTGGTGACGGCCGAGCGAATGTGGGCGAGCCGATCGTCAGCAATGATCGCGCCGCCGTAGGCGCGCAACGAACTATCGATGATGTCGAGGTCGCGCAGCAGGTCCCGCGGCGAAGCGTATCCCGAGCGGAGTTTCTCGCGGATGCCGTAGATAGCGCGTCGGTAGGGCTCGTCGACGCGGGACTCCCAATTGTTGTTGGCGGCATCCGCGAGGGCGAGCAATTCCTGTGAGCACGCGGAGTAGCGGTCAGAGAGTGAAAGCTCGCGTTCGAGCTCGGCGAGTTGTTCGTCGTAGTATTCGCGGATCGTCTCGGCTGCGCGCTGGGTGGCGTAGCTGAGGGTCTCGGCGTTGACGTAGGGGTTACCGTCGTGGTCGCCGCCGATCCAGGACCCCATGCGCACCACAGCGGCGTCGCCGAGCTCGATGCCGAAGGTGTCCCGCATGTTCGCTTGGATCGCGCGATTGAGCGCCGGCACTTGCTCAAGCAGTGAGAGTTTGTAGTAGCGCAGTCCGACGTCGATTTCGTCTTCCAGTGTGGGGCGGGCGATTCGGATGAGCGCGGTTTGCCAGAGCAACGTCATGCGCAGCAACAGTTCGCGTTCGATGGTGTCGTCGAGGCCGCGGAGATGAATTTGTTGGAGCAATGCTTTGATCCGCAGTTGTGTGTCGAACACTGTGCGGCGGCGCGTTTCCGTCGGATGCGCGGTGAGCACGGGCGCAACGTGGGCGTCGCGTATCATTTGGGCCCGCGTCGACGGGACTTGCTGAAGTTTCGCGAAGGTTCGCTCCAGCGACACCGCGGCTGTCTGCGACTCGTCGTCGAGGTCTTCCACAAGGTTGGTGAGGAGCGCGAAGTAACTGAATGAACGCGCCACTAAGTTTGCTTTACTCACGTCCATGTCCCGGAAAATTGCCAGGAGGTCGTCGGGGCGCGCTTCGCCGCGCGCTACCGCGAAGGCCGTCACTCGTGTGGATTCGACGAGCTCAAAAATTTCCTGGCCTTCTTGCTGGGCGATGACCTGGCCCAGGATCCTGCCGAGGAGTCGGATGTCTTCGCGGACGCGATCAGTCACTTGGCATTCCTTCCATGTTCGACCCTATGTATTCGGGGCAGATTCATAGTATCCGCTTTCCGACGCGCGCAAGGCACACTCCATGAGATGGAATCCCGCGCCCGCGCTGCACCAGTTAAAGAAGGTTTTATTCACAAAAACTAGACCGAGCTGTTTACTTTTTTCGGACCGAGGCTTAAAGTCTAGGAATCCCACTAACGAAAAGGACTGAATATGACCACGAAGTACGACAATTCAAATTCCGCCGCCTGGAGCTTTGAAACCCGCTCCATCCACGCGGGCCAGCCTGTGGACTCTGACACCAGCTCCCGCAACCTCCCGATCTACCTCACGAGCTCCTTCGTCTTCGACTCCGCTGAGCACGCCTCCAAGCGCTTCGATCTTTCCGACGCCGGCCCTGTGTACTCCCGCATCACCAACCCAACGGTCGGGGCCGTGGAAGAGCGCGTGAACTCCCTCGAGGGAGGCGTCCACGCGGTCCTGTTTGCCTCCGGTCAAGCTGCGGAGACCGCGGCGATCCTCAACCTCGCGCGCGCGGGCTCCCACATCGTCGCATCACCACGCCTGTACGGCGGCACCGAGACGCTGCTGAAGGTGACGTTGGCCCGCCTCGGCATCGAAACCACATTCGTGGAGAATCCCGACGACCCCGCTTCCTGGGCGGCCGCAGTGCAAGACAACACTGTGGCGTTCTACGCCGAAACTTTCGCGAACCCACAGGCAGACGTCTTGGACATTCCAGCCGTCTCCGAGGTTGCACACGCGAACCAGGTTCCTCTCATTGTGGACAACACACTCGCAACCGCCGCTCTGGTCCGCCCACTGGAGCACGGCGCAGACATCGTGGTCGCGTCCCTTACCAAGTTCTACACCGGCAACGGCTCTGGCCTCGGCGGCGTTCTGGTTGACGGCGGCACCTTTGATTGGACTGTCAAGCGCAACGGCGAGCCTGTCTTCCCAGATTTCGTTACCCCTGATCCCGCGTATCACGGTCTCAAGTACGCCGACCTTGGCCCTGCCGCATTCGGCCTGAAGGCCCGCGTCGGCTTGCTCCGCGACACCGGCGCAGCCCCTTCCCCTTTCAACGCCTGGGTGACCGCGCAGGGTCTGGATACGCTGTCTCTTCGTGTTGAGCGTCATAACGAGAACGCGGCCCGGGTCGCCGAGTTCTTGGAGAATCACCCAAAGGTGTCCAAGGTGAACTATGCGGGCCTGCCTTCTTCGCCGTGGTACGAGACGAAGCAGAAGCTCGGCCTAAAGTACACCGGTTCGGTGCTTTCCTTTGACATTGTGGGCGGCAAGGACGAGGCGTGGGCTTTCATCGATGCGCTCAAGCTGCACTCCAACTTGGCGAACGTCGGCGATGTCCGTTCCCTCGTTGTCCATCCCGCAACGACGACCCACTCTCAGTCCGACGAGGCTTCCCTCGCAGCGGCGGGCATCAACCAGGCAACGATCCGCCTTTCCGTGGGCATCGAAAATATTGAGGACATCCTCGCTGATCTGACTGCGGGCTTCGACGCGGTCTAACGTACAGTATGTCCTAATTAACGATTCAGGAGGCTCGATGCTCGTCACGAACGGCACCCCACAATCCGTATCTATTGGGGAATTCACCACTGAGGCCGGCGTGACCATCGATGCCTCCATCACCTACCAAGCGTGGGGCACATTCCGGGGCAGCAACGTCATTCTCGTCGAGCACGCGCTCACGGGAGACTCGAATGCGGTCGAATGGTGGGGCGACGTCATCGGCCCCGGCAAGGCCCTCGACACCGACCACTTCTGCGTCGTCTGCACGAACGTTCTCGGCGGATGTAAGGGCAGCACGGGACCCAGCAGCTTGCGTTCCGACGGCACCGCTTGGGGCTCACGCTTCCCCGCTATCTCTATCCGTGACCAAGTCAACGCCGAGGCCGCACTCTTGGATGTGCTCGGAATTTCCCGCCTGCACGCCGTCGTCGGCGGGTCAATGGGCGGCGCGCGCACCCTCGAATGGACCCTCCTCTACCCAGCCCGCGTCGACGCGGCGTGCGTGATCGCGGTGTCGGCGCGGGCTAGCGCTTGGCAGATCGGTATTCAGACGGCCCAGATCAGCGCGATCGAGCGCGACCCGAATTGGCAGGGTGGGGACTATTACGACGCGGCTCCACCGACCGCGGGCCTCGCCGCCGCCCGCCGCATCGCACATTTGACGTACCGCGGCGAATTGGAGATCGACGAGCGTTTTGGCACCACGGCGCAGCGTGGTGAAAATCCTCTGGGTCCGTATCGAGATCCAAATCAGCGATTCGCAGTGCAAAGCTACCTGGACTACCAAGGCCTGAAGCTGACCGAACGCTTCGACGCGGGCTCCTACGTCGCCCTCACCGAGTCTTTGAACAGGCACGATATCGGCCGTGATCGTGGCGGACTCAACAAGGCCCTGGCCGCAATCCAGGTACCCACGATGATCGTGGGCGTAGACACCGACATCCTTTATCCGTACCACCAGCAGGAACACCTTTCGCGGAACGTCGGAAATTTGCTCGCCATGGCGAAGATCAGCTCCCCCGTTGGGCACGACGCTTTCCTTACTGAGTCGCGCCAAATGGATCGAATCTTGCGGCACTTCATTGAGCTCGCAGATGGCGTTCGCGACGCCGGCATCGAATACCATTTATAGCCGCCTAACTGGCCTTTTACAGACATAGCACCCTACCCCTTGCCCAACAGATTCCCCAACGCTATAATCGCAATCAACTCAAACAAACATTCGATTTTCGGGGGAATCCAATGTCTCTTGCAAATTTCTTGCACACTGACCACTCAAACCAACTCAGCGAATTTCAACGGAGGAAAAATCAGCTCGAAATCGAGCAATGGTACCGCTACAAGCCTGACCCAGAAAAGGACTATCATACCCAAATTGCCGAGGTCAGCGCACTCACAAACATGAGCCGTGCGGAAGTAAAAAACCTGCTCAACGTGGGCACAATGCTCCGACAGCTCCCTAAATTTTTCCAGCTCCTCAGCACGCTTTGGCACGTCAGCATGAACCGACTTTCCGCCATAGAGCGCCAAATGATGGCACTTCAGGACCCGAGCCACATCGCCGCTTTGGACGAGTTTCTGGTTTCCTATTTCACGCCGCGCTACGCCGATCAATCCATCCCGCAACCGCCGACCATTACCAAACATTTGCGTGAATTCGTGCAAAAGCTCGATCCCGAAGCTGCCTCCACCCCACCGAAGCGCACTGGGCGAAAGGTGTCGTTCCGTCAGGGAAACGAAGGCACGGCGCGCATGTCAGTCCAGCTTGACGACGGCGAAATGCAGGAGGTGTACAAGGCTCTCAGTGCCGCGGGAGATCCCACGTGCCCGGATACCTTCTTGGATTTCTTCCGCTCCAAGACCCGCTACAGGGTTAAGCACGTCACCTTCAAACTCGGCGAGGCCCTTCATCTCCTGGGAGGCGGACGCATTGACGATCACAGCGACTTCTGGGCCAAGCAACCCACCAAAAACGTCAACTACAGCAGTTCAGCGAAGACCAGCAAGTATCAACCCACCCCAGAAATCCGCGCGACCGTCCAAGCGCTGGACGGCTCCTGCCGCTTCCCCGGCTGCACCACCCAAGCAACCGAATGCGACCTCGACCATGTCGTTGCCTTCGAACAAGGCGGAAGCACAAGCGTCGACAACCTCGCATGCCTCTGCCGCTTCCACCACAACATGAAATCCAGCCAACGGTTCCACTACGAAATGAACCCTGACCGAACAGCTACGTTTTACTTCCCCAACGGCGCAACGAAGACCTCCACCCCAGGTGGTCCGCTTATCACCGATATCATGTTCGGTCAATCATGGGCAGAGCACCAGCGCCGGCGCCAAGACTACCGCCGTCAGGAACCCAAAGAGTCCACCGACGCAGACAAGAACACCATCAAGACGCCCACCGCAGCCGCATAACACATATCAAACAGCCGAGAGCGGACCGCAAGAACTCCCAAAATCTTAGAGTCACATGCCCAGCGGATAACGACGTACCAAAGCATGCCAACTCCCAAGGCAAAAGTGGCACGCCGCCAGTGATCAGTCAACGCAAACAATCCCGAGACCAACACAAGCGCCACGAAAGCAGCCACCCCCGCTATCTGAACCCCCCTCGGTAGCGGTGATGGCTTCAAACCACGATCATGTGGATTATCCAGCAAGCTCAGCACGCTCCACCACATTGCGCACCAAAAACGCTCGGGTCAGGGGGCCAACTCCTCCTGGATTCGGCGAAACGGCGCCCGCCACTTCCCACACGTCCGGATGCACGTCGCCAACCAACTTGCCGTCTACGCGCGATACTCCAACATCGAGCACCGCAGCACCAGGCTTGACCATATCCGCCGTCAACATGTGCCCGACGCCAGCAGCCGCGACGATCACGTCCGCTTCAATAGTCTCGGCCTTCAGGTCGCGAGTACCTGTGTGGCAAAGAGTCACGGTGGCATTCTCGCTTCGCCGCGTCAGCATCAACCCGATTGGACGACCCACTGTGACGCCGCGGCCGATAACCACGACCTTTTTCCCATCGAGTTCAACGCCGAAGCGGCGCAGCAGATGGATTGCACCGTTCGGTGTGCACGGCAAAGGCGCGGGTTCGTTGAGTACGAGTTTTCCAAGGTTCACGGGATGCAAGCCGTCCGCATCTTTGTCTGGATTGATGCGTTCCAGCACGGCGTTTTCATCGAGATGTTTGGGAAGTGGGAGCTGCACGATGTAGCCCGTGCACTCGGGGTCCTCGTTGAGCTCGTCGATCACGGCGAACAGCTCTTCTTGTGTGGTATCCGCTGGTAGATCCTTTCGAATCGACTTTACGCCTACCTGCTCACAGTCGCGGTGCTTCATTTTGACATATGCCTGGCTGGCTGGGTCATCACCAACTAGTACTGTGGCGAGACCAGGGGTGATACCCTTCTCTCGAAGTGCAGCCACGCGCTTGGCAAGGTCGTCGAAGATTTCGTCGCGGTAGAGATTTCCGTCAAGTTTTGTCGCAGTCACTCCACGATTATTGCACGATCTGGCTCTTACATCGTTGGCTTAAGATTGTTCATATGGCTTTTGCGCACGTGATTTTTGACCAGCCCGTGATTCCACCAAATACGGGAAATGCAATTCGAATGTGCGCAGGCACGGGTGCGCATCTTCACCTCGCTGGGCCGCTGGGTTTCAATTTGGAGGAAAAGAACCTTCGGCGAGCAGGCTTGGACTACCACGACCTCGCCGAGGTCTCCGTGCATGAAAACCTCGAGGCCTGCTTCGAAGCGCTGCCCGGGGCGCGGGTCTACGCGTTCAGTGCGCACGGCGACGTGAGTTACACAGACATCGAGTACCGCATGGGCGACGCACTGTTGTTTGGAACCGAGCCAACTGGGCTGGAGGATGCGGTGCTTTCGCATCCACGTGTCACTGCAGTTGTTCGGATCCCGATGCTTGAGGGTCGTCGTTCGATGAATCTGTCCAATGCCGCCGCTGTTGCGACGTATGAGGCGTGGCGTCAGCTTGGGTTTCCTGGTGTATGAGTTCCACGTCGCGGCGTCGCAATGCACTGAGTAGCGCGACAGCGTCGTCAGCATCAAGATCTCGGGCGGTCATCTTGATTGGTCCCGGCACGAGGTCAAGCCGAAGGTTTCGCAGATGCAGTCGCCGTTGAATTGGTCCTTCTGTCAGGGATAGTTCTTGGATGTGCTTCGTCTTTACGGTCGCGCTTCGACGCATGAGTCGGCCAGAGAAGATGGTGATGTACTCCCCCACTTCCACGGCTTGGCGCCGATATGCGAGTGGAGAGACCCATTTTCCGCGTTCGGGCGAGCGGTAGGCCGGGTTGGTGGAGTCGACAGGGAGGGGCGCGCCTAGACGTTGCGCTAGGGCGCTGGCCTCGTCGTAAGTGCAGACAGGGAGGATTGTGGAGGCGTCTTCGTAGCCGATTGCTGTGGCTCGGACACGCCACCAGTTGAAGATTCGCCAGAGCGGTGGTTGTTCGAGCTGGATGGCGTGGATGCGGTCGATGGGGATGGACTGGCGGCGGCGGTTGGCGAGGCCGTAGGTGATGCGGATGGTGTCGTCGATTTGGATGCTGAACCGCCACGCGCGATCGAGCGCGCTCCATACCGCCGGCACGATACCGAGGGCCGCGGGGAGGAGGAGCGCCGGGTTAAGGATCGCGCCTGCAATCATCAACGCAACGCCCCAACCCTGGCTGAGCGCGATTGCGGTGAGGCTTCGAAGAATGGGCAGCTCGTGCTGTCGGTCGCTGTGCACGCCCGTGAGTTCGGCGCGGATGCGCTCCGCTTCGTGCTTGCGGAGGTAGGAAATGGTGAGCGTCGAGCCCGCGCCGCCCGCGGTTTCCACGCGTAGCTCCGCGAGGCCAAAGATTCTGGGAAGGAATGGCTCAACGACGTCCACCGCTTGGATCTTTTCGCGCCTGGCTGACGTGCGCTTCTTGTTGAACACGCCTTGACGCAGGACGATTTCATCACCGATGTCGTACGTCGTTGCGCGCCACCAAATCCCCGAGACGGCCCAAATGATGAGGCAGGCCGCGACGAATCCTCCGAGCGTCCATGCGAGTACTAGTGGGTGTTCGCGGATGAGGTCGAAGTCGATTTGCACCACTGTTGCGATGACAATCGCGATAAATCCCTGCCAAAACTGCAGCAGCGGAGTGAGCCTGTGAACGCGATTCATAGCGCCTGCATTTTCTTCGCGCGCTCGGACAGACGCACTCGCAGGTCACGGGCTAGCTCACGCTCGAGCCCCGGGATGGTGGCGTCGCTCGAGGCGGACGCCGTGTGCAGTTTGATCTTCGCGAGGTCATAGCGCGCGTCGACGGGCCCCTCGAGGACTTCGATGTATTGGATGCGCCCATAGGGCACGACGGTGAGCGTCCGCCACAACTTTCCCTTTGCGATGAGTAGCTCGTCGCGGTCTTCTTGCCAGCGAATTCGACGCACTTGGAGCGGGTTGATCCATGCGGCAGCAACGCCCAGGGCCGCAACGACGCCGACGCCCCACCAAACCCATGGGAAGAACGTCGCGGTGATGATGAGCGCGATGAGGACAGGAATGGTTAGTGAGCCAATCGTGATCCATCGCGTTGTCACAAGCTTCGGGCTCACACTGTGTTCGAGGTCTAATCGCTGCATGTCCCCACTTTAGCGAAAATCCCGAGACCCCCTGCTCAGGAGTTCAGCAAACGGCAGCGGCTCGAATTTGTCCGCGACCACCGCCGCCACCCCGTTCGCGTTCTGCACGATCCCGCGAACAATGACTGCACGTTCCGTGCGCGCCAACGCCTCGCGCCGCCACAGCCCAACGCTGACGACGACATTCATGAGGCCCGTCTCGTCTTCCATCCCCAAAAAAGTCACCCCGGAGGCCGTGGCGGGGCGTTGCCGGTGCGTGATCACGCCCGCGACGCGGATCCTGGCACCGTCGGGCTGCCCGAGGAGGTCGCAAGCGCGCGTCACGTCGAGGCGGTCCAGGCCCGCGCGCAGAAGCTCGATGGGATGCGTGTGGGTGATACCCGTAGCGGTGACGTCGGCAGCCATCATCTCGAACGCGCTCATCCCCGGCAGCGCGGGCGGCGCGATCACGCTGAGCCCCGGCAGCATGGAGGGCTTTTCGGTGGCGGCGACGCCTGCTTGCCACAGCGCTTGCCGACGCTCCCCCAGCGCCCCAGCGCGCGCCAACGCCTCGAGGTGGGTGACGGTGAGCTCGGCTCGGCGCGCGAGGTCGGCGATGTCGCGGAAGGGTTGCGCTTGGACGATCGCGTCGACGCGGGCTAAGCCGCGCACGGAATTGAGCCCCAGGCGGATGGCGCCGTCTTCGATGCTGGCTTCCGCCTGGGAGCGGTTGATGTCGACGGGAAGGACGGTGACGCCATGGCGGCGGGCGTCATGCAGCAACGACTCTGGGGAGTAGAAGCCCATCGGCTGCGCGCGGAGCAGCCCCACACAAAACTGCGCCGGGTAGTAGTGCTTGAACCATGCAGAGAAGTAGACGATCGAGGCGAAGGACTGCGCGTGCGACTCCGGGAAGCCGTAGGCCGCGAACGCAGTGACTTTGTTCCACAGCGCATCGGCGGTGCTCCCTTTGATGCCGTTGCGCGCGAGGCCCGCGTAGAAGCGCCCTTTCAGCTCTGCCATACGCTCCGGTGAACGCTTGGCACCCATCGCGCGGCGAAGCTCGTCTGCCTCTCCCCCGCTAAAACCAGCGGCGTCCACCGCCAAGTGCATGAGTTGTTCCTGGAAAAGTGGCACCCCGAGCGTCTTGGCGAGCGCGGCCTCTAGCAACGGGTGTTCATAGGTCACGGGTTCTTCGCCGTTTCGTCTCCGCAGGTAGGGGTGCACGGAGCCGCCTTGGATGGGGCCGGGGCGGATGAGCGCGACCTCAACCACGAGGTCGAAGAAGCACCGCGGCTTCAGCCTGGGCAGCGTGGCGAGCTGCGCGCGGGACTCCACCTGGAACACGCCCACGGCGTCGCCACGGCAGAGCATGTCGTAGACGGCGGGGTCGTCGAGAGGGATTTCCCAAAGATTGATCTCCCGGCCCGTCTCCGCGACGAGGTCGATCATATGATGCAGCGCCTCAAGCATGCCAAGGCCCAACAGATCAAATTTCACCAGGCCCGCAGCCGCGCAGCCCTCCTTGTCCCACTGCACCACCGACCGATTCTCCATACGCGCCCACTCCACGGGCACCACGTCCGCGATCGCGCGGTCACAAATCACCATTCCGCCAGAATGGATCCCCAGGTGGCGCGGCTGGCCAATGAATTGCTCGGCGAGCGCCTCGACGCGCGCCGGCACCCCGCCTCGACGCGCCCATGCGTCGGCCACTCCCTGCGGGTAGCCGAGGGCACGCGCGGCGTCGCGGACCGCGCCTCGACGTCGGTAGGTGATGTAGTTTGCTACTTGCGCGGCGTTTTCCCGGCCGTACTTTGCGTAGACGTATTGGATCACTTCTTCGCGGCGCCCGGATTCGATGTCGATGTCAATGTCCGGCGGGCCATCGCGCTCCGGGGAGAGAAAACGCTCGAACAGCAAGCCCGCCGCAATCGGCTCGGCATTCGTGATGCCCAGGGTGTAACACACGGCGGAGTTCGCAGCCGACCCGCGCCCCTGCGCAAGAATGTTTTGGGCTTTGCAAAAATCCACAATGTCGCACACGATCAGGAAGTATCCCGGGAAGCCGAGCTGCTCGATCACTGCGAGCTCATGCGCAATCTGCGTTCGGGCCGCGTCCGCGCGTTCCGACGCTCCGTAGCGCGCGTCGAAGCGAGACTCGACCAGCGCGCGGAGGTGGGCTTGCTCATCGACGGCCACGCCGTCGACGGTCCAGTGCGGTAGTCCGGGCGCGATGAGGTGGAGGGGGAAGGAACACTCTGCCGCGATATCCAGAGCGGTGTCGAGCTGTTCGCGGGGCGCCGGTGGGATGCGTAGCCAGGTGGATCCTGCTGGGTGGAGGCGGTAGCGCGCCTCGTCGAGGGATTCTCGTTGGTAGAGGGCATGCTTCGCCGCGGCAAGGCGGGAGTCGCGCGGGGTTGCCGCGCTGGGGCGCGAGGTGGCGATGCGCCGCCCTGGGTATGAATCGAGGGTGCGGTGGTTGTCGGCATCCTCGGGTGTCATCGTGTAGACGTATTCGAGGATTACGTTGTCACCAAAGCAGGCCAGTTCGCTTGGTTCCCAGGTGTGATCAGCGAGGACATACCAGTGCCCGTCAGCGTGCCTGGCGATCTCTGGCAGCGGAGGGTACTCGGTGGTGTCTTTATCACCTCGCATCCTTGCTGCAGAGATGAGCCGAGACAGCCTCCGGTAGCCTTCCGGGTTCTTGCAGAGCACCGAAAGCACGCGGTGGTCAATGGTGAGTTCCGCGCCGAACACCGTTGCCAATTCCCGGCTTGCCGCGGCCTCAGCAAAGGCCATTGCGCCGTATAGGCCATCCCTATCGAGCAATGCCAAAGCTTCGATTCCGCGTTCGATTGCAGCAGCTACCATTGCGTCCGGTTCACTCGCCCCCAACAAAAAGTTGTAGGAACCGCGCGCATGCAGCTCTGCAAACCCACTCCGCGGCGCTACCGGCACATTTCCGCCAGAACCCTCATCGGAAACCACATGTAGAACTGGTTTCAACTCAGGGGTTGGCTTGCCGGAGAGGATGCGCTCAAGCCGGGACCAACTCAGCGGCTTACCATTGAAGCCACTGATCCCACTACTCCATTTCACAGGTCGCTACAATACTCCCGGCACCCCCCTTTCTCCAAACACATGTTCTAGATTAGCGACAACACAAGAAGGCGTCAAGATAGACCAAGCTGTACATTTTCTGGCCATGTGTGTAGTATTTCCCAACATAAACTGAACAGCTTGGTTCATTTTGGACTTAAATGGCCACCTCAGAGGCACCACGGGCATACATAAAGCGCGCATACAGCACGCACAAAACGCGCAAAAAGCAAGCGCGCAAACCCCACCCGCCTCCGACGTTGCCCTTTGGTTCACAATGCACGAAGCAACCCCCGAGGAGCCCTGCTCACGCCGCCCCGCGCCTGCCTACGTCGGCAATGCGACTCCACAGCAAGCGCGCAGCACGAGCCCGGCGCCAAGGGATTGACACAACAAAAGGAAGACTCATGAACATTCGCAAGACCCTCGTGGCCGCAACTGCACTGGTTGCAGCTACTTCGCTCGTCGCTTGCTCCAGCAACTCCAGCGACTCCACCGGAGAGACCGCAGCGTCCGGCGAGAACACCACCATCCGCATCGGAACCACCGACGCCACCCAAAAGTCCTGGGCCGTGCTGGAGGACCTGGCCGCAGAAAACGGCATCACCCTCGACGTGGTGAACTACTCCGACTACAACACCCCAAACGAGGCACTTGACCAGGGCCAGCTCGACGTCAACCTCTTCCAGCACCTGAAGTTCCTCGCCGCCTACAACGTGGGCAAGGACGCCACCCTCACCCCCGTTGGGGCTACCCAGATCGTGCCACTCGCACTGTTCTGGAAGGACCACACCTCCCTCGACGGCATTGAGGGCGAATCCATCGTGATCCCGAACGACGACTCCAACCAGGGCCGCGCCATCAACGTCCTCGTGCAGGCGGGCCTGGTGACCCTCAAGGAGGAGGGTCTCGTCACCCCAACCCCAGCGGACATCGATGAGGCCGCCTCGAAGGTGACCATTACGCCAGTCGACGCGGCCCAGACCACCGTGGCATACGGCGAAGGCCGCCCCGCGATCATCAACAACTCTTTCCTGGATCGCGCAGGCATCGACCCCAACCTGGCCGTCTTCCAGGACGACCCAGCTTCCGCTGAGGCCGAGCCTTACATCAACGCGTTCGTCACCACCGCCGACCGCGCCAACGACCCAACCATCCTCAAGCTCGCCGAGCTGTGGCACGACCCAGCCGTGCTCGCCGCCGTGGACGAGGACTCCAAGGGCACCGCAATCCCTGTGACCCGCACCCAAGACGAGCTGAAGGCCATCCTGGCCCGCCTCGAAGAGGACGCCCGCAGCTAACCCTCCCGCATACGCCAGCGCCCCGTCGAACGATGGGGCGTTTCGCGCGAAATCCACACGTTGACATAGTTCACGTTGACATAGTTAAGGAACACCATGAGCGGAACTCGTATTGAGTTTGAGGGCATCTCCAAGGTCTTCACTTCCGGCAAACGCACCATTCAGGCGCTTGAAGACGTCACCCTCACGGTTGAGCCAGGTGAGATCCTCGGCGTCATCGGTTACTCCGGTGCCGGTAAGTCCACGCTGGTTCGCCTCATCAACGGCCTCGACACGCCCACCAGCGGCCACCTGCGCCTCGACGGCGTAGACATCGTCGGCATGCCTGAGTCCGGCCTTCGCCAAATCCGCAAGGGCATCGGCATGATCTTCCAGCAGTTCAACCTCTTCAACTCCCGCACCGCCGCCGGTAACATCGCATACCCGCTCAAGCTCGCGGGTGTGCCGAAGCCGGAGCGCGAGCGCCGCGTGCAGGAATTGCTGGAGTTCGTTGGACTCGGCGACCGCGGCCGCAACTACCCCGAACAGCTCTCTGGTGGCCAGAAGCAGCGAGTGGGCATTGCACGCGCGCTCGCGAACAACCCCGCGCTGCTGCTTGCCGACGAAGCCACCTCGGCCCTGGACCCCGAAACCACCCACGACGTGCTGGAACTTCTGCGCAAAGTGAACCGCGAGTTCGGCATCACCATCGTGGTGATCACCCACGAGATGGAAGTGGTGCGCTCCATCGCGGACAAGGTCGCCGTGATGGAAAACGGCCGCGTGGTGGAGTACGGCTCCACCTACGAGGTGTTCTCCAACCCGCGCACCGGCGTGGCCAAGCGATTCGTGGCCACCGCGCTGCGCAACACGCCCGACGCCATCGAGTCCGAGGATCTCCTCGCCCACGAGGGCCGCCTGTTCACCATCACGCTGTCCGAGTCCTCCGACTTCTTCACCGCCGCAGCCAACGCCAAGGCAGCCGGGGCCTCCATCAACATCGTGCACGGCGGCGTGACGACGCTGCAACGGCACTCTTTCGGCAAGATCACAGTGCGTCTCCAGGGTCCAGACCAGGCCATTGACGACTTCTTTGCCCACCTCAACGGCACCACCGACATCAAGGAGATCCGATGACAACCACGCTGGCAGCCGACTGGGGGCGCCTCGGCCCCACCTTCACCACCGCCATCCTGGACACCCTCATCATGGTGTCCGTCACCTTGGCAGTAGGCGGCCTCCTGGGCTTGGGCCTCGGTGTGCTTCTCTACACCACGCGCGCCCAAGGCATCCTGCGCAACGGGCCGGTGTATAACCTCATCAACCTTGTGGTGAACTTCATCCGCCCGATCCCGTTCATCATCATGATCTCCGCTTTCGGCCCGCTCACCCTCCTGGTCGTGGGAACGACGATCGGCAGGAACGCGGCGATCTTCGTGATGATCATCGCCGCGACCGTCGCTGTGTCACGCATCGTGGAGCAAAACCTCGTGGCCATCGACCCCGGCGTCATCGAGGCCGCGCGCTCCATGGGCGCGAGCCCGTGGCGAATCATCACCACAGTGATCATCCCCGAAGCATTGGGTCCGCTGGTGCTGGGCTACACCTTTATCTTCATCGCAATCGTGGACATGTCTGCGATGGCGGGCTACATCGGTGGCGGCGGTCTCGGCGACTTCGCCATCGTCTACGGCTACCGCGCCTACGACTGGCAAGTCACGTTCGTTGCCACCGCCGTGATCATCCTGATCGTCCAGGTTGCCCAACTGTTCGGCAACTGGCTGTCCAAGAAGATCATGCGTCGCTAGTGACGCTAAGGACGAATCTTCGCGACCCACACCTTCCCCGGCTTCGACGCGGCGCCACAGGAGGCCACCACATCCATGGTTTCCTGGCGCGCGTCGATGTGCCACACCCGCCCATCTCTGTGCCGCACTTCGGTGCCGTGCACGCTGAGGTCACCGAAGCGCGCCTGCCCCAACTCCCCCAGGACTGCGATTTCCGCTGCTTGGCCGGGGGCGTCGTAAAGGCCGCGTCCGCGTAACCCGGGGAGGAAAATCTCGCCGCGCTCCGCAAAGGTGTACGCCTGGAGCGCGGCTTCGGCGTTGAGTCGGCCGTAGACGTAGCCGTGGGGGAAGATGACGATTGCCGGCGCGAATCGGTGGCCTTTGGTGTGGCTGGATTCCCAGACGTGCGCGCCGCGGGCGGCGAGGTCGGCGGCGATGGGGCGGCCTTTGATGGCGCAGCATTGGTCGCGCTTCGCGTGCGTGCACACCAGCATGAGGGTGCTCACGGGTTCTGCGCCGTTGCGGCCGGGGCCGGTGAGATCGAGGGTGAAAAGGTCGTCGAGGCTGGTGATGTGGAGGCGTTCGGCCACCCCCTCGGCACTGAACACCAGGTAGACCGTGCGCTTATGGCTGCGTTGGTGCCCTTCGCGGCCAGGGCGGCGGATGAGGGTGAGCCCGGGGAGAGCGCTGAGGCGTTCGGTGTCGGCGCCGAAGGTGTGGCCGTCCAGGATGTCGTGGCTCCAGGGGCCAGGGTGTTCGAGGAGAACGAAGGTGTCGCCGCGTTTCGCGGTGCCGGGGAGGGGCTCGTTGTTGTCTGAGCAGCGCGGGGCGAGGTTCATGGTTGCCTAGCGTACCTGTGGCGCGTCTGTATCTCGGTTTCGCAACGATTCCCGCACACCCGCCACCACCGTTGTTACGCAAGTTACCCTTGGGGCATGAGTTACCGCCTCGTCTCCGCCCCATTTCTGGCCCCAGTTCTCGCCCCAATCCTGGCCATCGGCCTCGCCGCGTGCAGCGCCCCCGAACCTTCACTCGCCACGCTGTCCGCCACGAGCACGGCAACAACCTCCACAACCACCGCAACGACCACCACCACCACTCCCGTCGGGGACCTCGACCCGAAGGAATCCGCAGGCACCGCCGCTGAGCTGCAGGTCCAGGACGTCCGCGTGGGCACCCACGACGGCTACGACCGCATCGTCTTCGAGTTCTCCGGCACCGGCACCCCCGGCTGGTTCATCAACTACACCACCGAGCCCGCACAGCAAGGCAGCGGCTTCCCCGTGGAGTTTGAAGGCGGCACCGCGCTCGACATCCACCTCCGCGGCATCCTCATGCCCTTCGAAACCGGCGTGGACGTAGGCCCGCTTCGAAGCGACGGCGCAGGCGCGATCAACGCGGTGGAGTCCCACGGCATTTTTGAGGGGCAGGAGCAGTTCGTGGCGGGCATCGACAAACCTCGCCCCTACTCGGTGACGCTGCTCGAAAACCCCACGCGGCTGGTCATTGACATCCAGCAGTGACATCCAGCAGCCCTAAATCTAATACTCCGCCTCCACGCGCCACTGCCCCGCCCACACCAGCAGCCACGCGCGCGGACCGTCGCCTTCCCCCGTGACCTGTAGCCGCACGCAGGGTTCGCCGCCGCGCCACCACGCGTCGTCCACCGGCCATGGCCCCGCCCAGCCCGTGACCCTGTAGGCAGTGCGGCCGCGAAGCAGCGTCGCAGGCGCGGCGGTCAGGGCCGCGTCGGCAAGCCCAATGTCGGTGCCGTCGGCGGTGAGGAGACGCACTTTGGTTGCGGGGTGGCGTATCGACGCGGGCAGGGGCGCGCGGATAGCTCCAGCCCATGGCCGGGTATCGGATTGCGCGTGCTCACCGTAAGCGACGAATTGGATTCTTTCGGCGACGCCGCGGCCACCAGCTTCGAAGGGTTGCAGGACGGCGTCGGTGCCAAGCGTGGATTGCACCTGAGCCACCGCCTGCTGGCCTTCGCCGCGGCTTCCCCACAGTTCCGTTGGGGGCGCGGGGGCGCATTGGGGCTCCAGGGTGAGTTCTTCGAGTTGCCCTTGGCCGCCGGTGGTGAGCCAGCCGTCAAGTTGCCAGCGCACGCGTTGCGCGGTGGCGTGTTCACTGAGTGGTTCGGTGGTGCGCCATGTGCGGCTGAGCTCGCGCTCGCCCACGTGAGCTTTGATGGTGAGCCTGCTGCACACCAGACCTGTGCGCGCGATGCGTTCGTGGAGCTGGGCGGCGAGTTGGCGCGCCACGAAGGCCGCTTCGTCGACACGTTGGATTGCTTCTTCGGGGCGGTAGGTGACGGTGAGCTCTGGTTGTGTGAGTTCCGGCGCGACGAGTCTGGTGTCGCGGGCCTGGGCGATGGCGTGGCAGCGTGCGCCCGCAGCACCAAAGCGTGTGGCGATTGAGCGCGCGTCGAGGTCTGCGAGCGCACCGAGGGTATGTAGGCCGAGTTCCTCAAAGGCGTGCACGGTGTCTGGGTCGCAGGCCAGCGCGGGCTCGGCGAGCACCCCGATGGGCTGGCTATACAAGAAGGCCTGCGCACCTCCCGGCGGAACAACCTGGCTGGCGCGGGCTGCGATGATGGCGGTGGGGATGTCATCGGCGATACCCGCAAAGCTGTCCAGGCCCGCGCGGGAGCTTGCATCCACGAGCATGCTCGCGGCCTTGTCCTCGCTGCCGTGATAGTTGGCGGCGGCGCGCACGTCTACGGCAACGAGTCCTGGGCGGAGGATTTCCACGCTGGAGGCCACGTCGTCGAGGCCGTCTGCAATGGTGGAAAACACCCGAGCGTCGCGCTCCTCATTGGCATCCACCAAGGTCAGCGGCGGGTAGATGGCCTGGGCCTGCCGCGCGCGCATGCCTCGACGAATCCCGTGGGAGCGCGCGGCGGCGTCACACACCACCACTCGGTGCTGGGCAACAACCGCCACCGCAGGTGATTCAAAGAGTTTTTCAAACCGTGCTGCCTGCACCGGCCAGTCCGGAAACCAAAGTGCGAGTGTGCGCACGTTACATCACCGTCAGTGTGCGCTGCTCACCGATACTCATGGATGTTTGTGTCCGGCCCCCCTTCGCCATCACCTCTACCTGCAGGTCCACTGCACGAATCCTGCCCGTGCCTTCCCCAATTCCACGAAAGCCCGTGACCGAGGCGCGTATGCGCGCCGCCGGGGAGGCCACCGTTACGCCTACCAAGAGCAACGCCGCAACGCCTGTGCGCAGCTTCCCCAGCAAGGGGCGCGCCTGCACGGGAGTCAGTTGCCGCGCTGCACCGCGGTAGACCACCAGGTCCACGCCTGACACCAGTACCGACACCACAGAAAGCGGATCCGGGCCGGGGTCAGGGATTGCCACGATTCTTTCCAAACTCCCGCCCTGCGTAGCCACAGCAGCATACGCCAAATCTGACCACCCCACTACCGCAACAAAACCGCCAGATCCGCTCACCTGTGCGATTATCTCAGCAAGAAGTGAGGGCGTATCACTACACTCAGTAATGGCCCTGCGCGGCAAGCCGCCACCAACCAACACTTCCCCAAGCGGCGGATGCAACGCAAGCACTTCCTCCGCAGGCAAAACGTCTACCTGCGGCTGTTTTCCCAACATCTGATCCATCTGCTTTCGCAGTGCAGATATGCGCTCTTCGCGACTAAGGAATGCCCACCCCTCGGCCGCTTCAAGTTCTCGCACACCCGTTTGAATCATGGGTTCATGCTAACCCCGCTCAGCACACGCGTCAAGCCCCTCCCCAACTGCCAGCTCAGCACCCAAAACTCACCACAGAACCAACCCCACCAGGGCGTGTCCGGGCCAGTTGCTAGGATGTGCCCATGCTCAACCCTTCCATGTTCAACCCTGGAGCCTTCATCACCCCGATTCCCACCCCACCCACTGTGCGCCTGGGGGCGTCGTTCCTGCTCGGGGCGGGTGCGGCCGTCCTCACCACAGCCCTGCCCCGCGGCGTGCAAGTGGTGCTGATGGTCCTCTTTGTTGGTGCTGGGATTACCCTGATTTTCTCCCACCCCTACCGAGCAAAAATCCGCAGCTTCCTGGAGGAACGCAACCTGCATTACACGCCCAAATTCGCGCAGATTGTGCCGATGTTCATCATCTGGCTGGCCCTCATGATCGCGCCCACCTTCGCCCCCGCCCCAATATGGATCACCCTGCTATTCGGCGCGGGCGTGTGCGCATGGACATACTGGGTGTTTCCGCATATCGACGGCACCAGGGCGCTCGCATTCCTGGAGAGCAAAGCAGGCGCAAAGGATTAATCCACGGGGTTAGTCCAAATCGCGGGCATGCGCCCAGTGGGTCAGCGCGTGCCGGTTGGACTGCTGCGTCTTCCGCAGGATATTGGAGGCGTGGGTTTCCACGGTTTTCACGGAAATGAACAGCTCGCTGCCAATTTCCTTGTAGGTGTAGCCGCGTGCAAGCAGACGAAGCACCTCCAGTTCACGGCGGGTCAGGGCATCCACGATTGGGTCCACCTCCTGGCCATGCTCCACCGCAGCGTCTTGTTCCGGCGCGTCCACTACGCCCGCGCCGGCTGGGTCTGGCTTGGCAAAAGCGTCCAACACGAAACCTGCCAGGCGTGGGGAGAATACGGCGTCTCCCTCAGCCACCCGCTTAATGGCGGCTACCAGCTCCACACCGGAAATGCTCTTGGTCACATAGCCGCGCGCACCGGCGCGGATCACGTTGATCACATCCTCGGCGGCGTCGGAAACGCTCAGGGCCAAAAAGCGCGGAGATCCGCTGACCTGCTGCAGCACTGCAACGCCGCCACCTTCGGGCATGTGCACGTCGAGAAGCACCACGTCAGGCTGCGTGGCGTCGATCCCCGCAACGGCCTCCGCGACGCTGCCCGCCTCGCCGACGATCTCCACCTGCTGCCCGATCTCAGCGCGCACCCCGGCGCGGAACACGGAATGATCGTCAACGAGAAACACCTTCATGAGTTCCATTTGTATCACTCAACCGCCCTCACCCCAAGGGCATGCGGATCACAACCTCAGTTCCACCTTCATTGCGGATATCAACGGTCCCGCCCGCACGCTCCACACGCTGAAGGATGGATTCACGAACACCGTGACGGTCCTCATCAACGAGCGCCAAGTCAAAACCGGGGCCGCGGTCACGGACAAAAATATTGAGTTCGTCGAAGCGTTCTGCGTAGACATCCACGGTATCCACCCCGGCGTGCTTGGCGGCGTTCACCATGGCTTCGCGGGCTGCCAGCACGGCCGCCTTGCCCGCGTTGTCGAGCGGCACGTCCTGCCCCACGATCACGGGGGCGATCCGCGCCCCGAAGAGGTCCTCCACCTCACCGGATGCCCTCTCGATGGCGGTGAACACGGTGGCGTCTTCACGCGGATCGAACAACCACTGACGCAGCTCGCGCTCCTGTCTCCGGGCCAGGCGCTGCACCTCAGGTTCCTCGGAGCGTTTCTGGATGAGCGCCAGGGTTTGCAGCACGGAGTCGTGCAATTGGGAGGCGATTTCCGCGCGTTCATCCGCGGCGGCCTTCTCCGCTCGCTCCTCTGAGATCTTCTCCCACAGGCGGATACCGAAGGGCACGGCGAGCGCGCCCACGCCGAACAAGGTGAGCGCCACCGCAACCACCGCCTGGCCGAACAATGCCCCGTCTTGGCGTTGGAGCGCACCGAAGATCACGCCAGCAAACACCAGCGTTGAGCCCAGAACCACGGTGAATACGGATTGTTTGGTGCCAAGCCTGTCATAGGCAAACCAGGCCAGGGCCGCGCCGACGCCAATCACGGCCAGTGCGATGAACAGCCCGATCGGGAGGCCTGGGCGAAGCAGCACCCCCGAGCCAAGCAGCCCCACCACCACGAGCATGATGTTCAGCGGCATGGAGCTGTGCTTGCGGTCAATCGGCGCGCCCTGCTTCACGGATTTGCTGCAGATCCATACCAGAACATAAATCCATTGCCCGATGCCGAACAAGGTCAGGGCTACGAATCCGACGCGCACCCAGGTCACATTCACGTTAAGATGCGCGGCGAGTCCCGATGCCACTCCCGCGAGGACTGCCCCGTCGGCGCGGCGCTGGAAAGTGGGGTAGGCAGGTTGCATGTGTTGATTCTCCCACGCGGGCTTACACGGGTGGAATCGGGAATGTCCCTGAAACGGCGGGTCGCGCAGAATTGGGGGTACTCCCCGATGTGCCAACGGTAGGCGGCGGCCCACAATGAATGCATGGAAACCTTCACTCACACATGGGCTCAGATGTGGAACACCCGTCCCGTTCGCATGCCGGACACTGCTGGTGCTGGCGTCAGTGAAGGTATTGGTGTTCGCTACCAAATCGACCCCACCCTCGTGCGCATCGCCTTCGTGGTGCTCACCTTCCTCGGCGCCGGCATCCCGCTATATATCCTAGCCTGGGGGTTCATGCCAAAATATTCCCTGGCGCAGTCCCCCATGGAGGCACTGTTCGGCGGCAAGCCCGTCACCGACAAAGCTGACAAAGCCCAGCAAAAGGAACGTCGCAACGGCATCGCGCTGATCATCGCTTTCGTCCTCCTCGGCGGTCTGAGCGCGTTCTCACTCTCCGACATCCCCGCGTTCTCCGGGGTTGTCCTCGCCGCGTTGGCTTGGTGGGCATTGCACGCGCGCACCCCAGAACCTCCCGTCGGGCTGCTGGTCCGCGACGCCGGCCGCGAGCCCACCCATGATCTCAGCTCCTACGCGCCTGCCGACGGGCACAGCGCCCCATTCCAAACGCCCACGCCGCCCGCTTGGGATCCGCTGGGCGCAGCGCCGGGGTTGTGGCACCTGCCTAACCCCGGGGATGCCCCTGAGCCCGCCCCTGAAAAGCCGCGCAGGGGGCGCAAGATCGTGCTCGTGGGAGTCACTGTGGCGCTGCTGGTGGCCCTTGCTTCCGCCGCGGGCCTCGGGATTTACCGCGCTGATGTGAAGGTTGAGAATATGGATGTGGCGGTGGAAGATCAGCTTCAGCCCGTCTACCAAACCGACATTGGCAATATCACCGTGGATTTCTCCGACCTGGAGCCCCTTGAGGAATCACGCGATGTGACCGTACGCGCAAACATCGGCCACGTGATGGTCACCTTGCCCGAACACGTGGCCGTGGAGCTGACGTGCACCAACTCGGCTGGCAACGTCACCTGCCCGGACTCCCCCGTGGTGCCGGAAGGCGTGGACCCGAACGCGCCCCGCCTGCACCTGCACCTAGAAAGCGGCGTTGGTAACCTGACGGTGCAAGAAAGCTAGCTTTCCAATTTGCCGCGCAGTTCCTCACTGAGGTCCGCTACGTCGTAGGGTTCCTCGTAGGACTGCGCGGCTTCGTGGTCTTCGGGGCTCAACGCAAAGTATTTCAGTGCGGTGGTGATCTGGGTGTGGGTCTTGGGATCGGCGTCAATGCGCATCATGCGGTCTTGCTTCCCACCCACCCGGGCCAGATTGAAACGCCCCACCTTTTTGGATTCCAGCAGCAGCACCGCGAGTACCAACACGGGGTTGTAGGTATAGGAAAAGTGGACCGCGCCCGAATCTGGGCCCGCATCGAACTCCCCGCCAGTGAAGTTGCCGGCAAGGTCTGTAAGCCCGAGGTCGGAGAAGATGTCTGCCACAGCAACGATCTCTTCGCTCTTACTGCCCAGGTAGTCCACGAGCGTTTGGGCGTCGTGCTGGGCGGCTGCGCTGACCTCGCCCCAGTATTGATCAATGAACATGTTGCTCCCTTGAGTGTTGTCTTGGCATAACAACGCGGGCACAGGAATCATTTCCTGTGCCCGCGCGTTGTGTTACTCCCACTCAATTGTTCCCGGTGGTTTGGAAGTGACGTCCAAGACCACGCGGTTGACGTCGGCTACCTCGTTGGTGATGCGGGTGGATATGCGCTCGAGTACGTCGTAGGGCAGGCGCGTCCAGTCCGCCGTCATCGCGTCCTCGGAGGAGACGGGGCGTAGCACGATGGGGTGGCCGTAGGTGCGGCCGTCGCCTTGCACGCCAACGCTGCGGACGTCGGCAAGCAGCACCACCGGGCACTGCCAGATTTCGCCGTCCAAGCCCGCGTTGGTGAGCTCGGTGCGCGCGATGAGGTCTGCTTGGCGCAGCGTCTCCAGGCGCTCTTCGGTGACTTCGCCGATGATTCGGATGCCGAGGCCGGGGCCTGGGAAGGGTTGGCGCGCCACGATTTCCTCGGGCAGGCCGAGCTCGCGACCAACGGCACGGACCTCGTCTTTGAAGAGCAGGCGCAGGGGCTCAACCAGCTCGAACTCCACGTCGTCTGGCAGGCCGCCCACGTTGTGGTGGCTCTTGATGTTGGCGGTGCCGGTGCCGCCGCCGGACTCCACCACGTCTGGGTACAGGGTGCCCTGGACCAGGTAGTCCACGGTGGTACCTTCGGGTGCCGCCTCCAGGATGGAGGTCACTGCGCGCTCAAAGGAGCGGATGAACTCCGCACCGATTGCCTTGCGCTTTGCCTCCGGCTCGGTCACGCCGGCGAGCTTGGCAAGGAACGCCTCACGCTCGTCTACGGTAACCAGCTTGGCGCCGGTGGACGCCACGAAGTCGTTTTGTACCTGCTCGCGCTCGCCCGCGCGCAGCAGCCCGTGGTCCACAAAGACACAGGTGAGGCGGTCACCAATGGCGCGCTGCACGAGTGCTGCAGCTACCGCGGAGTCCACACCGCCGGACAGACCACAGATCGCGCGGCCTTCGGGGCCAACCTGCTCGCGCACCGCGTTGATGAGTTCCTCAGCGATGTTTGCGGGGGTCCAATTCTGCTCCAGGCCCGCAACCTCAGTGAGGAAGCGTTCCAGCACCTGCTGGCCATGCGGGGAGTGCAGCACCTCGGGGTGGTACTGCACGCCAGCCATCCGGCGCTCCACGCACTCAAAGGCGGCAACGGGCGCGCCTGCGGTGCTCGCGGTGACAGTGAATCCCGCTGGGGCTTCAGAGACGGCGTCGCCGTGGCTCATCCACACCTTGTGGGTTTCCTCTAGACCGTCGTGAAGCACGCCACCTGCAACGTTGAGGTCGGTGCGGCCATATTCGCGGTCGCCGGTGGAAGCAACGGTGCCGCCGAGTGCGCGGGTCATATATTGGAAGCCGTAGCAAATGCCGAACACCGGCACCCCGAGTTCCAGGATGGCCGCGTCAAGCTGCGGGGCGCCGTCCTCGTACACCGAGCTAGGGCCGCCGGAAAGAATCAGCGCGGCGGGGTTTTTCGCCTTGATTTCCTCCAAGGTGACGGTGTGTGGAACAACCTCGGAGTAGATGCTCGCCTCACGCACCCGGCGCGCGATGAGCTGGGCGTATTGCGCGCCGAAGTCCACCACGAGCACCGATTTGTGGGCCGTATTGTTGGGTTGTGGAGTTTTCTGTGTCACAAGTTGGCAGTCTACCCTGCCAGCCACTGTTTCCTGAACCCCGCTAGCGTTTGCCGGCCATCCCGAAAAGCTCATCCGACGTGCACATGTGGGCGTGAAGCTTCACCCGGATACGCGCGGCGCAGGATCTCGTGCACCGCCACCGGCAAAAAACTTATGCTTCGCGCCCAAGATTTTTCCGAGGCGGCCCCGCACCAAATTCGCTTTGCCTATCGACGCTGCCCAGCGCCACCACCCTCCCGCACGCACGGATGCGGATCACTGCCGCAAGTTGCCACTGCAAACCCTATTGGACTTGATTCACCCATTCCTCCAAGATGAAAGGCATGCAGCAGCCCCCACAGCCGCACTCAACCCCACAACCCACTTCAGGCCACACCTCACTCAGTGGCGTGGCTTTTGTGATTGGCTCCTGCATTTCGCTGCAATTGGGCGCAGCTCTGGCAATGCAGTTGTTCCCGCACCTCGGCGCGGCGAGCACCACTGCCCTGCGGCTAGGCATCGCGAGCATCATCGTGACGCTCATCGTGCGGCCGAAGTTGCGTGGCTACTCGCGGATGCAGTGGCGGGCGATGGCCTTGTTCGGCCTCTCGCTCGGCTTGATGAACACCTTTTTCTACGCGGGCATTGCCCGTATCCCCTTGGGGGCTGCGGTGACCATCGAGTTCCTCGGCCCGCTGCTGCTGGCGGCTGTTCTCTCGAGGCGCCCCCGCGACTTCCTCTGGGTGGCTCTCGCGCTTGCGGGTGTGGCGCTGCTCGGCTTGGACTCGCTGATCCGCACGCCGTTGGACCCCGTGGGCGTGTTCTATGTGCTCTGCGCGGGCGCCTGTTGGGCGGCCTACATTTTGGCTTCGGCGAAGGTTGGTCAGACAGTCCCAGGCTCAAGCGGGCTGGCGTTGGGCATGCTGCTGGCTGCGTGCGTGCCGCTTCCGCTCGGCATCCCGGGGTTGGGGAACCTCAATTGGGAGCTGTTTGGCATCGCGGCCGCGGGCGCTTTGTTTGCCTCGGTGCTGCCGTACAGTTTTGAGTTTGCGGCGTTGCGCAGAATGCCTGAATCCGTGTTCGGCATTCTGCTGAGCCTCGAGCCGGCGTTCGCGGCGCTGTTTGGTTGGCTGCTGCTGGACCAGCCGATCACCCCTTTGGTGGGGCTTGCGATCCTACTGGTGATCGCCGCTTCGGCGGGTTCCACGATAAGCAGGACGCCGCGCCCGCAGAAACCCGTCCGGGATGGCAGCGTCTACTAGACGTCTAGTAGACGCTAATCTCCACTTTTTGGAAACTCTTGAGGTCGGTGAAGCCGCACTTCGCCATCGCCCGCTTGAGGCCGCCCACAAAGTTTTCCTCGCCAAACACCTTGGTGGAGGGGCCGTGCAGGATGGTTTCCAGGCTCACACGCTCAGCACCATAGGGGGTGTTCACCTCCACTCGGGGGAAGCGTGGATGCGCGGCTGCGGATTCCCAGTAGTAGCCTTGCGCTGCCGCCTCGGAAGCGTTGGCCAGCGGCTGGCCCAGTACCACGGCGTCGGCACCGCAGGCGATTGCCTTGACGGCGTCGCCGGAGAAAGAGATCTCTCCGTCGGCGATCACGTGGACGTAGCGGCCGCCGGTTTCGTCCAGGTAGTCGCGGCGCGCGGCGGCAACGTCGGCGATGGCTGTTGCTTGGGCGCTGCCAATGCCCAGGGAGAGATCTTGGGTGGAGGCACCGGAGCCGACGATCACGCCTACCACGCCAGCGCGCATGAGGTGCAGCGCGGTGGTGTAGTCCGATACGCCGCCTGCGATCACGGGGATGTCCAGGGTGCCGATGAAGTCTTTGAGGTTAAGTGGCTCTCCGTCCTCCTGAACGTGTTCTGCAGAAATGATGGTGCCTTGGACCACCAGAATGTCTGCGCCAGCTTTGATTACCACTGGCGCAAGCTCGCGGCAGTTCTGAGGGGAGACGCGCACCGCCACTACCTGCCCGGAGTCGCGGACCTCGCCGATGCGCTGAGCCAGCAGCTCATGGTTGATCGGTGCCGCGTGCAGCTTTTGCAGTGCTTTGATGGCGCCGGAGGAGGCCAGCTCGTTGTGATCGTCCACGCCCTCGATCACCTCTGCGATTGCGGCGTGGAGGTCTTCGTGGCGGCCCAGCAGGCCTTCCGCGTTGAGCACCCCCAACCCGCCTTGCTTGCCCATCTCAATGGCAAACTCTGGGCTGGCCAGAGCGTCCGTGGGGTGGGACATGAAGGGGATGGCAAAGGTGTAGGCGTCGATGTGCCAGGTGGTGTCTACATCCTTGGAGGATCGGGTGCGCCGGGAAGGCTGCACGGTAACCCGTGACAAGGGGTAGGTGCGGCGCGCCTCGCGCCCAATGCCAATTTCTACGTATTCACGCATGGTGTGTGGGGGTGCTTTCTGTTTCTAGCGGTAGTTCGGCGCTTCCACCGTCTGCTGGATGTGGTGCGGGTGGGATTCCTTGAGGCCAGCGGCGGTGATCTGGACGAATCGTGCCTTTTGCAGGTCAGCGATGGTTGCCGAGCCGGTGTAGCCCATGGAGGCGCGGAGGCCACCCACGAGCTGGTGGGTGATTTGGTCCAGGTTGCCGCGGAACGGCACGCGCCCCTCAATACCTTCCGGCACCAGCTTGTCTTCGCTCTTCACATCCGCCTGGAAGTAGCGGTCCTTGGAGTAGGACTTCTTCTCACCGGTGAGGCCGCGACCCTGCATCGCGCCCATGGAACCCATGCCGCGGTAACGCTTGTACTGCTTGCCTTGGACCACCACGATGTCACCTGGGGCCTCGGCGGTGCCTGCGAGCATGGAACCCAGCATCACTGAGGACGCACCTGCGGCGAGGGCCTTCGCAATGTCGCCGGAGTACTGCATGCCGCCGTCGGCAATGATTGGCACCCCTGCCGCGTGAGCTGGAACCGATGCCTCCATGATGGCGGTGATCTGTGGCGCGCCCACACCGGCGACCACGCGGGTGGTGCAGATGGAGCCTGGGCCGATGCCCACCTTGATGGCGTCGGCACCCGCTTCGATCATGGCTTTCGCTGCGCTGCGGGTGGCCAGGTTGCCGCCGATGACATCCACGCGGTCACCGAAGCCCTTCTTCACGCGGGCAACCATGTCCAGCACACCGCGGGAATGTGCGTGGGCGGAGTCCACCACGAGCACGTCCACTCCGGCATCCACCAGGGCTCCTGCACGCTCCCAAGATTCCTCGCCTACGCCGATGCCGGCACCCACCAGCAGGCGGCCGGAAGCGTCTTTAGAGGCAAGGGGGTGCTGTTCGGTCTTCACAAAGTCTTTCACCGTGATCAGACCAACGAGCTTGCCCTGCTTGTCCACGATCGGCAGCTTCTCCACCTTGTTGGCGCTGAGCAGCTCTAGGGCACGCTCCTTGCTCACGCCTTCTTCCGCCACCACCAGCGGCATTGGAGTCATGACCTCGGAAACCTTGCGTTGGAAGTCCTGCTCAAAGCGCATGTCGCGGTTGGTGCAGATGCCCAGCAGCTTGCCTTCGGCATCCACAACCGGCAAACCAGAAATGCGGAAGCGCGCGCAGAGGGCGTCTACTTCCGCAATGGTCATGTCAGGGCTGCAGGTGACGGGGTCGGTCACCATGCCGGACTCGGAGCGCTTCACCGTTTCCACGTGCGCCGCCTGCTCCTCAACGGAGAGGTTGCGGTGAATCACACCCAAGCCGCCTTCGCGAGCCATCGCAATCGCCATGCGGGACTCAGTCACAGTATCCATCGCCGCGGAGACAATAGGGATGTTCAGTGAAATGTTGCGGGTCAGTTGGGTGGAAGTGGTCACTTCACTCGGGATTACGTCAGAAGCATCCGGAATCAACAACACATCATCAAAGGTCAGGCCAACGAGGGCCACCTTATTTGGATCATCGCCGCCAGTGGACACCACGTTTTGCGTCATTGAATACAAATCCTTCCCTTATGACCAACCAATTCCTTTAAGAGTAGCCATTTTCCTTCCGCGTGAAAACCAAGTGTTCGTGTTGTCACTTCCCCTCACGTTGGTGCCACACCTCACTTTCCACGCGTTCCGACGCCGCCCGACGCGAGCAGGCTGCCGCACGGTGTTCAGGCGGGGTACTGAAGGCTGGGCGGGGGTTTCTCTCGGGTTGTCTTCTAGGGGTGTCTTCTCGGGGTGTCTTTGGGGCTTGCACGGCATGCGCTGGCCGCAATATGGTTGGGGGCGTGAATTCTAATTGGCAGCTTCCCCCGGATCCTTTTGCAAATGATCCAAATGATCCGGCCTCGTTTTTTGAAGATGACGAGCCGTTTCCCCCGCTCTCGGTTGAGGAACGCGCGCGTATGAAGCAGGATTTGAAGCTCATGCGCGAGTTCCGCCGGGTGCTGGCTCCAAAGGGTGTGCAGGGGATCTTCTTTTACTGTGAGGATTGCACGGAGGAGCATTTCTACGACTGGGACATCATGGAAGCCAACATGTTGTCCACGTTGGCTGAGGAGCAGTCGGCGGTCCATGAGCCGAGCCCGAACCCGGACCCGCACAACTATGTGCCGTGGGATTACTGTTTGGGGTATTTGGACGGCATCCAGCAGCGCTAAAAAAATGGTGGCCTTTGGGCCACCATTTTTTGTTCTAGCCTGCCTATCCTGCGCTTTCCGGCTCGCTCGGAGCTGGCACCGGCGCTGGCGTGCTCGCTGGCGTTTCCGCCCCGGAGCTGACGCTCGTAGTCGGGCTTGGGGTTTGGGTGACGGTCACCGTCTTGGTCTCGGTGACGGTCTCCGTAATCTTTTCCACCACGGTTTCCGGCGCGCCCGGTTCTGGGGTGACGGTGGTTTCGCGCACCTCAGTCACGGTTTGCGGGATTGCAGCTTGCGCGCGCTCCAGGTCTGCTTGGGCCTGTTCGCGTTGGCGTTGCGACATCTGCTCCAGCAGCGCCTCCGCCTCCGCGAGGACCTGCCGTGCGCCCTCTACGTCGCCGCGGGCGTTGAGGGAGTCTGCGGCCTCAAGCTTGCTGGCGAGCTGCACCACGGCGTCATTGGAACCGAACACTGCCTGGTTGGCGCTGTAAAGCGGGGAACCGGGGGTTGCTGAGTAGATCATTGAACCGCCACCGGCGATCACCAGGGTGGCTGCCGCAGCACCGATCAAACCGGAGGCGACCCTGCCCACGCGACGTCGGTGCGCCTGCAACGGCACCACCTGCGCATCTTGGCTCTGGCTCACTGCGCTGAAATCACTGCGGTCACCGCGATCACTGCGGTCACTGCGGTCGCTGAGATCGAAGCCAAAGTCCGCCAGGTTCGGCGCAGGGGGCATGTCCTTGGCAACCTCCTTGCGCAGCCCCAGCAGTGCTGCCGCGAGGGGATCCGAGCCAAAGGTGGGGTCCTCACCGCGGGCGATGGCGGTCAACAAGGCATCGTCGGCATGTAGCTCATCCAAATGCCGCGCCGCGGAAAACGGCTTGCCAGAACCGGAACCAGTGCCGGAACCGGAACCTGAGCCAAGGTTGGCCATCTACATCTTCTCCTGTTCGAGCGCCTTGCGCAGGGTGGCAAGAGCGCGGTGCTGCGCTACCCGCACAGCCCCTGGTGTACTTCCTACAATTTCCGCGGTTTCTTCAGCGGAAAGCCCCACAAAAATCCTCAGCGTAAGGATCTCGCGTGGTTTATCACTTAGGAGATCGAGAAGTTCCCTCACTCTGTTACTTCCCGCAGCTACGAGGGCAATTTCCTCAGGCGAATCTTCATTTATCTCTACCTCCGGGACAGCTTCAGTGGGGTTTGCGATGTCCCGTGCGTACGCCCGGTGGGCGTCGGCTACCTTGTTGCTGGCAATGCCATACACATAGGCCATGAAGGGCCGCCCGCGGTCCGAATAGGAATGAATCGAGGTTGCCACGGCCAAGCACACTTCCTGCGCCACGTCCTCGGGCGTTGGTTGGCGCCCACCGCCGAGCCTCGCACGGGCGTAGCGCAGCACGAGAGGGTGAATCAACTCAATGATCCGCTGCAGCGCACGCCCCTGCCCCGTGCGTGCCAGCGCGACGAGCTCACCAAGCTCATCTTCGAGTTCAGCCACCTTCTCACCACCTTTCTACTTCCGCCGCTTGCGCCGGCCTCCGTGCTCGGACACAACACATTTACTTTAGTCGCTTCACCCCTCTCATACTCTCCAGCGCCCTTATCAGCCAAAAGCGTGTCGACGCACCCAAGGCGCCAGGGCTCAAAGCTCCAGCGGGAGGTCCGGTAGGCACGGCGTTGAAGAGTTGGCGGGCCCGGCAGAAAGTTGCGCAGGTTTTCTTTTCAATGAAACGCCAATTCAAACATTCATACACCAACCGTTCACCTTTGCCGCCCACACTTGGCTCCAGGTTCGCGCCCCTCTTCGCAGCCCGCCGAACCGAACAGCTCTTATTCAGCTCTCAACCTCGCGTGAAGGGAATGTGCACAACATGACCACCTCAATTACACAACTTTTGCCCGGGCCCAACGCTGACTTCTGGGACTGGCAACTCCACGGCTCGTGTCGTGGTGAAAACTCTGAGGTGTTCTACCACCCCGAAGGCGAACGAGGCCGCGCACGCATGGAGCGCGAGCGCCGTGCAAAGGCGATTTGCCGCGATTGCCCCGTGCTGGAGGCCTGCCGCGACCACGCCCTGGCCGTGGCGGAGCCTTACGGCATCTGGGGTGGTATGAGCGAAACCGAGCGGATGCAGGTGCTCCGTCGCCGCTAAGGCCCAACAAAGCCCCCTCCTCCTCCGGCGGCGGTCCCCCTCAGTCCGCTGGGAGTTGGCTATACGAACGGTGTGAACACCCCTCATCCCTTAATACAACAAGGCCCAAGGACTCAATCCCTGGGCCTTGTTGTGTTGAGCCTTTTAGTGGTGATGGTGGTGCTGCGGTGCAGGTGCAGGCGCAGCTGGCTTTTCCACTACGGATGCTTCCGTGGTGAGCACCATGCGTGCCACGGAGGTGGCGTTGACCACTGCGGAGTGGGTCACCTTCACTGGGTCGATGATGCCCTGCTCCAGCAGGTTGCCGTATTCCAGGGTGGCGGCGTTGAAGCCTTCCCCGTTTGGCAGTTCCTCCACGCGGGAAACAACCACTGCGCCGTCTAGGCCAGCGTTGTCTGCAATCCAGTAGGCAGGCTTGCGGAGCGCGGCTGCGAGAGCGTTGACGCCGATCTTGGCGTCGCCCTCGAACTCCTGCGCGTAGTCCTTGAGCTCCTTGGCAATCTGGACCAGCACAGAGCCGCCACCGGCGATCACGCCTTCCTGCGCTGCCGCGCGGGCTGCGTTGATGGCGTCTTCCACCCGCAGCTTGCGCTCGGAAACCTCGGTTTCCGTGGCAGCGCCCACGCGGATCACGGCTACGCCACCGGAGAGCTTTGCCAGGCGTTCCTCGGCCTTTTCGCGGTCCCAGGTGCTATCGGTATTGGCAATCTCGCGGCGGATTTGCTCGCGGCGTCGCTCGAGGTCCTCGGCGGTGCCTGCACCGTCCACGATGATCGTCTCATCCTTGGTCACGGTGATGCGGCGGGCGGTGCCGAACACCTCTGCGCCAGCCTCGTTGAGGTTCACGCCAACCTCTGAGTCAATCACCGTGGCTGCGGTGACTACTGCGAGGTCATCCATGAACGCCTTGCGGCGCTCGCCGAAGTACGGGGACTTCACGGCAACGGCCTTGAGGGTCTTGCGGATGGAGTTCACCACGAGAGTCTGCAGCGGCTCACCTTCCACATCTTCTGCGATGATGAGCAGCGGCTTGTTGGACTCCACAACCTTCTCCAGCAGTGGGAGGAGGTCAGGCAGGGAGGAAACCTTGTTGCGGACTAGCAGCACCAGTGGGTTTTCCAGCACGGCCTGCTGGGAGTCGGTGTCCGTGATGAAGTATGGGGAAAGGAAACCCTTGTCAAAGGAGACACCCTCGGTGACGTCGAGGTAGGACTCGATGGACTGGGATTCCTCAACGGTAACTACGCCGTCCTTACCCACCTTTTCCATGGCGGCGGCAACCATGTCGCCCACCTCGGGGTCGCGGGAGGACACGGTTGCCACGTTGGCGATGTCTGCCGCAGAGGCTACCTCAGTGGCGCGCTCGGCGAGCTTTTCCACCACGCGCTCGGCTGCAGCCGCGATGCCACGGTTAAGCTCGATTGGGTTTGCACCTGCAGCCACGTTGCGCAGGCCTTCTGCGATGAGGGCCTGTGCGAGCAGGGTTGCGGTGGTGGTGCCGTCGCCGGCGATGTCGTTGGTCTTGACGGCCACGGACTTCACCAGTTGCGCACCAAGGTTTTCAAAGGGGTCTTCCACGTCGATGTCGCGGGCAATGGTCACGCCGTCGTTGGTGACGGTTGGGCTACCGAAAGCCTTGTCCAGCACCACGTTGCGGCCGCGTGGCCCGAGGGTCACCTTCACCGCGTTCGCCAGCGTGTCCACACCCTTGAGGATGCCCTCGCGGGCTTCCTGGTCGAATGCAATCAGCTTTGCCATATTGAATGCGGCCTTCTTTTACTTCTCGATGATCGCGAGCACGTCGCGGGAGTTCAGCAGCAGGTATTCCTCGCCGTTGTACTTCAGCTCGGTGCCGCCGTACTTGGAGAAGACCACGGTGTCGCCTTCCTTGATGTCCATTGGCACGCGGTCGTCGCCGTCAAAGCGGCCTGGGCCCGCGGCGATAACCACGCCTTCCTGTGGCTTTTCCTTGGCGGAATCAGGGATCACCAGGCCGGATGCGGTGGTGGTCTCTGCTTCGGCGATCTTGACCAGGATGCGGTCTTCCAGCGGCTTGATGTTGACGTTTGCCACGATTTTCCTCCGTGTCATGAAGTAGTTCCATTGCGCCGGTTGTATCAACTACCAGCACAGCCGTCGTCGCGGGTGAACAACTGTGGGTCAAACAACCTGACTAGCACTCTACCCCCGCAAGTGCTAACCCCTCAACAACAGGTGTACGCCCAGCGCGAACACGCAGGCTCGCACAATTTTCGACGCGCCCCGCCGTCGTACAAAGCAAGGCAGCTAGGCGGAGTTGCGCACCGCGGCGCGCCACAGCGCGTACTCCTCCGGGAAGTCCTCCAGGTAGTTCTCCACCGCACGGATGGAATCCTTCACCGCCTGGACGATCCCATCGGAGACCTCGTTGCCCTCGGACTCCACGAAGATCACCGAGCCACAAATCGCATTCATCGGGTCCTGGAGAAATGCGGGGTTCTGGGTCGCCGCAGTGTTGCGCGCCAGAGAGGCTACGGGGTTTGGTGCCGCGCCCTCAGCTTTCGCACCGGGGTTGAACAGTGCAGCGTAGGTGGAGCCGTCCTCCTGGAAAGCAACGGCAACGCGATCTTCCACGGTGCCGCCCAGGAACTGGTTGGCGTGTTCCAGGTCGAATTCAATAACGCGGTGGGTGAGGTCAGGGTTCACAAGCAAGCCGGTGAGCACGGGGATTTCACTTTCTTTAGGCAAGAGACATTCCCGCGCAAATGTATGGAGCAATTCCTACATTTTGACTACCCCGAGGCGAACTTTGCGTGAACTGATTTAGCTCACGATCGGCGTTTCCACTTCCAGGGAGGTGTCCGTGCCCACGGACAGCGGCGAAGGCTGCGCGCCCTCTGCGATAAGTTGGCCGGCAAGGGCGGCGATCATCACGCCGTTATCTGTGCACAGGGAAAAGCTGGGCACGCGCAGTTCCACGCCGGCTGAGCGGGCGCGGTCCGCGGCGAGCTCGCGTAGGCGCGCATTGGCCGCCACGCCGCCACCCAAAAGCAAAACTTTTGCGCCGGTGTCTTGGCAGGCCATGATGGCTTTCTTGGTAAGGACATCACACACTGCTTCCTGGAAGGAAGCGCACACGTCTTCCACGCTAATGGTCTCCCCGGCGCGCTCGGCGGCTTCCACGTGGCGGGCCACGGCGGTTTTCAGCCCGGAGAAGGAGAAGTCAAAGCGGTGGGGGCCGCGCAGGTCCTCGGCTTTGTTCAAGCCGCGCGGAAAGGCAATGGCGTTGCGGTTGCCGCGCTGCGCCAGTTTGTCAATCACGGGTCCGCCTGGGTAGCCCAGCCCGAGCAGCCGTGCAACCTTGTCATATGCTTCGCCGGCTGCGTCGTCAAGCGTGCTGCCTAGCTCCCGCATGGGTTTGCCAACGGCATCCACCTCCAGGATTTGGGTGTGTCCGCCGGAGACCAGCAGCGCGATGGCGTGCGGCAGCTCCTCGCCCTCCAGGTTGGCAACGGCAACGTGCCCACCCAGGTGATTCACACCGTAGAAGGGCACGCCCCACGCGGCGGCATACGCCTTGGCCGCGGAGGCACCCACCAGCAGCGCACCGGCGAGACCTGGGCCGATGGTGGCGGCCACGGCGTCGGGGCGCGCAATCCCCGCCTCTGCAAGCGCCTGCCGCATCACCGGGACGATTGCCTCCAAATGTGCCCGGGAGGCGATCTCGGGAACCACCCCGCCGAAGCGCGCATGCTGCTCCATGGAGCTAGCCACCGCGTTGGCCAGGATGGTCATGGAGCCGTCTGCGCCGAGTTCGATGATGCCTACGCCGGTTTCGTCGCAGGAGGATTCAATGCCAAGCACAATCATGGGGTTGGTCCTTTCTCCTTCGGGTCTGGCTGGCGCAGCATCACTAGGGCGTCGGCGCCGGAGGGCTGGTAGTAGCGTTTGCGCACGCCTACCTCGGCAAAGTTGTAGGCGCGGTAGAGGGCCTTGGCGGGCTCGTTGTCCGTGCGGACCTCCAGGAAAATCGGTGCGCCCAGGGTGTTGGCCACGTGGATGAAGTTGTCCATTATCATCCGCGCCACCCCGCGCCGCTGAAACGCTGGGTCCACACCAATTGTATGCACCTCGCACTCCGGGGCATCCTTGGGCCCCATGATGGCCAGGCCGCCGTAGCCCACGAGCAACTCGCCTGCGGTCACGCCCACATACACCGTGTGCGGCTGGGCGATCTCCGCCGCGAAATCCTGCTCCCGCCACGGGCTATCCTCCGGAAACAGCTCCGCTTCCAGCTCTACGAGCCGCGGGATGTGCGCCGGGGTCAAAGCAATACGCTGCAAATCCACTAGCCCAGGTCCACCTCAGGAATCGCCGCCGAACGTGGCTTCGCCGCGGGCTCCTTCGCATCCGGCCGACGCAAGTACAACGGCACCAACGGCTGCGCTGGCGCCTCAAGATCCGCCACGGCAACCAGCGCCGCAGCCTCGGGGCGATGCAGCACGCGAGTGGTTTGGTAGTGCTGCGGGAGCTGCTCAAACAACGCCTGCGGAGCACTGACGACGCCCACAGCGCCCGCAGTGTCCCCCAGGTCCGCCGCCAAGTCCAGGGATGCTGGGGAACACACCTCCGGCCCCGCTACCCTCGTGCCTTCCTTGTACGCCGAGTAATAGACCTCGCGGCGCCTGGCGTCGGTGATGACGAGGGCCGTGGGCGCGTCGGCAATGAATGTTGCGATGGCGTCATGGGAGTGGACACCGTAGACGGGGATGCCGAGTGCGTCGCCGAGTGCCGCTGCGGTGGCCATGCCCACGCGAAGTCCGGTGAACGGCCCGGGGCCACAGCCCACCACGATCGCCTGAAGGTCCGCGAACGTGAGCTGCGCCTGCGCCAACACCTCCTGCGTGGTGGGAATGAGCAGCTCGTTATGCTGGCGGGAATCCTCCAAAATCTCCTGCGCCAACGTGGTGATCTGCTGGCGGGAGGTGGGAACCGTGGGGGTATCAACAACGCCGACCACCATGTCCGGCGTTGAAGTATCAATCGCAAGCACTCGCATTCTTAGAAACAATAGTCCCCCGCGCACGCGTTCGCCCCCTCATGGACAAATCCAAGAAAGGGGGCGCGTGTGGTGGCGGGGTGAGGCGTTAGCTCATCAACACCCAGCCACCTTGCTCCGTGCGCACCACGGGCAGCAGGCCGGATGCGTTGAATGGCTGCCCGGCGTTGCCGGAGGAACACATGTCCAACTGGGTGCGCTCGAAGTGGCGGGTGGTGGCGGTGCCGTCTTCGGCGGCGAGCAGGATGTAGTTTTCATCCTCAGCGATCTCACCGGTGAAGTTCAACTGGCTTTCCTCCACGCCGTACATGCTGGCCACGGACTGGGAGTTCAGCCCTGGGCAGAGCACGGCGCCGGCAACGTATTCGCTGCCGTACATGTCCGTCAAAGACACCGCGGAGGCAGTCAGACCCTGGGCGTTAAACGAACTCAACGTCTGGTCCAGCTTGTCCTGCTGGCTGAGAGAGGACTGCGACACTGCAGAAGCCGCCAAGATGATCGCCATCAGGCCGGCCACAGCAACGATGCAGAGAATGAGCAACTGTTTTGCGCGAGTGGAGAGCTGTTCCATGAGGTGAGGTCCTTGAAAGTTGTGGTGACGTTGCGGCGCGCTTGCTTGTCAGGCTGTCTTTCCTTCGTTGTGCGCGCCAACCTACTTGGAGCATATAAACACGGAAACTGTGCAAAACCCAAGTAGAACACTGGAAAGTTCCTGAGCATTGCCGCCCAATGCCCTGCGATTGTTTAACCCATGAGGAGGAGCACCAGCACCTGGCTCGTGATGATCTTGCCAATCATCGCTGTTGGGTACACCGTTGCGTAGCCGCGGGTGGCCAGGTCCGTGCCGGTTTGGCCGTTGAGGTAGGAAATGATTGCCGGGTTGGTGGTGGAGCCGGCGGCAACGCCCATGGATTCGTCCCAGGTGAGCTTGAACACCTTCATGCCAACCACACCACAAATGATCATTGCCACCACGGTGAGCACAAAGCCCACGCCGATGATGGTGAGCGAGCTCGGGTCAGAAAGCGCCTTGCGGAAGCCCGCGCCGGCTGAGGTTCCCACGCCAGCGAGGAAAATCGCCAAACCGAACGTGGAAATGGTGCGATTCGCATGGTAAGGCAACTGCCACTGGATGCGGCCGGAACGTGACAGCGCGCCGAAAATCAAACCCGCAACGATCGGGCCGCCACCGAAGCCCAAGGACATGACGTTGCCACCCGGAAGCGGGATCGGGATGAGCCCCAGTGCGAGACCCACGAGCAAACCGAGGGTGAAAGGAAACAGGTCAACGTCGGCAAGCGATCTTTCCGAGTCGCCCAAGAACCGCCGCACCTCCGCCATGCGATTCGGCGCCGCGATCACGCGCACGCGGTCGGAGAGTTGGAGGACGTCGTCGGGCTCGGGGACCACGTCTTGGTCGCCGCGGCGCAAACGCGCGATGATGAAACCGTGGTCAACGGTGTTGAGTTCGTCGATGCGCCTGCCGGCGACCTGCTTGTTTGAGATGGTGAAGCGGCGGAACTCCAGGTCCGTGCCCTCGATGCTCACGTCCACCGGCTCCCCGAGCGCCGCAACGGCCTGCTCCAGCGCCTGCGGCGTTCCATTGATCACCAACACCTGCCCCTCATGAAGCTGGTCGATGGGGCGAGCCAGAGAATGATCGTGCGCGCTATGCACCACGCGAGTGGCAATGATGTCCGCCCCCGAAAGGCGCGGCAAATCCGCAATCACACCGCGAATACCAGGGCCGATGCGCACGCCACCCCACTCCAGAGGGTCCGCGATCAGGCCCTCCTTCGTGGCGTCTGCGATGTGGTCCACCTTCAGGAACTTCGCGCCCAGCGCCGCCACGAGGATCGCGCCGAGCACCGCACCAGGGTACGCCAGCGAATAGCCGACGACGGGGTTCGAGGCGAGGTCCGGGGCAATTTCCTCCATCACCGCGACCATCGCCGCCATACCCGGCGTTGACGTGAGCACGCCGGCATACATGCCCGAACCGACGCTGGGGTCCAGGCCAAAGGCACGCACGGCGAAGTAGCAGGCCGCGGTCACAGCGATCAGCAACATCACCATGAACACCGAGAGCTTCCAACCGCGGTGGCGGAACTCCGCAAAGAAGTCCGCGCCCGCGCTCAGGCCGATGGCGTAGACGAACATTGCCAGACCGAGCTGGAAAATTAGCGGCGGCAGCGCAATGTCTGGGTTCAGCGTGGACAGTCCGAGCGCCACAAACAGCACGGCTGCGGCCCCCAGGGAGATTCCGAAAATCTTGAGTTTGCCCAAGGCGAGGCCCACCGCGAGGACCAGGATGAGCGTGAGCAGTGGTTGCGTTGAAAGGAAATCGAGCACGAAGTGCACCTTCACAGATGTAGTGGTGGAGCTTGAGCGGTTCGGAGTGTTGATTTAGTTCCGAATATCTGTGTTTGATTGTGCTCTTGCGTTGGTTCAGGCGCAAACAGAACTGCAAAAAGCGTGCTGCAATGCGACACTTCTCACCCCTCATGAGACCTGAGGGGCAGCGGGTAGGTGCGGCGCGCGGGTAGTTAGGGTGCTCGGGTAGTTAGGGGTGCGCGGGTGCGCCTACACCCAGCGCCAAGAAATAATGCGCGCCTCCGACTCCGGGTTCTCCAAGTTGGCGGTGGTGCGGTCGATGGTGATTTCGAGGTAGCGCGCGGCGATTCGCTCCACGAGCCCACCACCCCACTCGGCAACCACCACGGCGTCCTCCAGCTCCGTATCCAGATCCAAAGAGTCCAGCGCGCCCACCGCATCCACTTCCGTCTGCTCGCCCTCACCGAACAAGCGGTACGCATCCACATGCACCAGCGAAGGACCACCAATTTTCGAGCGGTGCTCACGAGCGATCACGAACGTAGGCGAGGTCACTCGCCCCTTCACCTGCATCCCCTGCGCCAGCCCCTGAGTAAAGGTGGTCTTGCCCGCACCCAAAGGCCCATCCAGAATCACGACGTCGCCCGCCTTGAGGTACGCGCCGAGCTCCTGTGCCAACTGCTGCGTCTGCTCAGGTGTTTCGCAGCGGCGCTCGCCAGGCAAAGAAAAATCGACGTTACTCATTGCGCTCTCCCTCATCAGCTCCGGTGTTGAGATCAGTTGTGTAGACCCGGTGGGTGCGCCCGGTTGGGCGGCAAATGACCTCATAGTGAATCGTGGACAACCGCCCCGCGAGCTCCTCCGCACTCACGCCACCTGGGCCAAAGATGATTGCCTCATCCCCTTGGGAAACGCCATGGGGGTTATCGCCCAAATCCACGATCACCTGGTCCATGCACACGCGGCCCACCTGCGGGTAGGCGTGCCCACCGATGGTGACGTCGAGGCGGCCCTGCGCGGCACGCGGCACGCCGTCGGCATAGCCCGCGGGGATGACGGCCAGCACGCCGTCGGTAGGCGCGTGCCATGTACCGCCGTAACTCACCGGCTCCCCTGCAGCAACGTGCTTGAGCACCGTCACCCTGGCCACCCACTGCATCGCAGGGCGCAGCCCGTGTGTGGTGCCCGGGATTGGTTCCATGCCGTAGAGTGCCACGCCCGGGCGCACCATGTTGTAGTGGAACTCTTGGCCAAGAAAAACGCCGGGGCTATTGGCCAGGTGGTTGGTGGGCAGCGCAAAGCCCAGCTCGCGACCCATTGCAATGGCTTGGCTGAAGAGGTCTTTCTGGCGGGCGTTCATAGGGTTGTTGGGCTCATCCGCGCAAGCAAGGTGGCTCATCACACCGAGCACCTCAATCTGTGGGTGCTCGCGCAGCAGGACGAACACTTCATGGAGGTCATCGAGGTGCACCCCCGAGCGGTGCATACCAGTGTCCACCTTGATATACACCCGCGCCGGGATGCCCAGGGAAATGAGGGCCTGCGCGTGCCGTGGGCTGATAACCGCAAGGTCAATGCGGTGTTCCAAGGCCGCGCGCACGTCCTGTTCAGGTGCCCAAATCCAGGCCAGTATCTCCTGAGTGATCCCGGCCTCGCGCAGAGCGAGGGCCTCGTCCAGGGTGGCCACGCCGAACGCATGGGCGCCATGTTGGGCCATCACTTTGGCTACCTCGGGAGCTCCGTGGTTGTAGGCGTCTGCCTTGACCACGCACATGAGCTTTGCCGGTGCCACATATTCCGCCAGCAGGCGGGTGTTGTGGGCGATCGCGGATAGGTCGATGCGGGCCTCAAGCAGATTCATGATCCCTTATTCTGCCACGCGCCGCTGCCGCCGTGACGCACCCGCGTGCGCGGTGCGGGGTGCGGCCTTGGGTGCGTCGGGTAGCGAAACTGGGGTCACGCTCGGGCAAATGCTCCCGGCGCGCACTTGTTGCTCTATTCTGGAATGCGTGGCTGAAAAACTTTCCAAGCATCTTCCAAAGCTGTCCAAGCGCGGCCCTCACCGCGTGCTGACCGGTGACCTCGCCTACGCTGGCCTGCCCGGCAAGGTGTACGCACCCTCTGAGGGCAACGCCATCCCCGGTGTGGTGTTTGCGCATGACTGGATGAAAGGCATTGAAAAGTACCACGGCTTCATGAAGCACCTCGCAAGCTGGGGCTTTGCCGTTGCCGCGCCAGACACTGAGCGCGGGATCAATCCGAATGCCCTGGATTTGGCCGCAGACATTGAGTCATGCATCCAGATCCTCACCGGCGTGAAACTCGGCACCGGAAATATCACCGTTTCACCAGGCAGGATCGGTATTGTGGGCCACGGCCTGGGCGCCGGAGCGGCAGTGTTGGCCGCTGCTGGGCGCGAAAACATCCAAGCCATAGCGGCGCTGTACCCCTCCCAGGTGAGCCCCTCCGCGACAGATGCCGCCACCAACGTGGAGGCCACCGGCATGGTGCTCGGCGCCGGCGAACTGCCGGTGTTCGATTACGGAAATGCTCCCCTGCTGGCCGCACAGTGGAAGGGCGACGTGGTGTACCGCGAAATCGACAAAGCCACCCACAGCGTAGTCACCGAGGACTCACTGTTTAAGCTGCTCACCGGCACCGGCCGCGTGAACCCTGGCCTGCGCGAACAGGTCCGCGGGCTCACCACCGGCTTCCTGCTTTCCGAGCTCGCCACCGAAAAGAAGTACTCCGCCTTCTCCGACCCGGAGGCCGAAGGAAAGAAGATCACTTCCTACTGGGGCGAGAAACTAGCCGAGCGCGCCAACATCACCAAGATGTAGAAGGCTTCAACACACCCCGCACGCGCCCCTTGGGAACCTTCCCAGCCGTGCGGGGTGTTTGCGTGTCCGCGGCTTTTGAGGCCTCCTCTGTAACTTTCTGTGCCTTACGCGCCTGCTCTTCAAAGGCTTGGATGTGCTGCTCGGCCCGGGCTTTAAATTGCTCGACAAACTGCTGGTAGTCGCTGCTCACCATGCACCTGCTTTCTGAATCTGAATCCCACCTGAGCTACTACCGGAGCTCCCAAAAGAACTTCCGACGCCCCCAGGTTGCGAAGGAGGAGGCGGTGGAGGGGGTGCTGGAGCTGGGGAAGATGCTGGTGCTGGGGCGGTGGCTGCTTGCATGGCAGCAACCTTGGCAGCCATCTTCTCAGGAATCGGCGGCGGCTCATATCCTGCTGGTTTCACGGGTTCCGGCGCCGGTGGAGCCGGTGGAGCTGGCGGAGGTGGTGGAGGTGGTGGCGGTGGTTGGACTTGCTCCCACCAGTTCTCCACCTGCTCCTGGATGAAGTTCACCAAACACCCAATGCCTACTGCGAGGATGCCGAATCCCACGAGTCCGAGGACCCCTTGGAACACCGTCGAGCCTACATTCTCCTCCGGCTGGCACTCAGCCTCTTCTGCAACGGGAGGCTCACACTTCTCAGTATCAGTATCGGTATCGGTTTCGGTTCCCGTCTCCGGAGCCGGACCCGGGTCCGGGGTTGGGCTTGGAGCCGGATCCGGGTCCGGATCCGGGTCCGGGTCCGGTGGACACTGCGTGCTCGCTGGAGTTGTTGGTGTTGGCTTCGGCTGCTCTTTGGGCTGCTCCTTCGGCTCCTGCTCTGGAGTTGGTGCTGGTGGCGGCGCCACCTTCGACGGCTCCGTAGGCTGCTTATCACCCGCTCCCGGTTTCCCCGGTTTCCCTGGCAGCGGAGGACACTGCGCAGCACCCGGTCCAGTGCCCGGTCCAGTGCTCGATCCGGTGGGCGGCGGAGTCTGCGTGCTCTGGGTGCTCGGCGGGGCCGAGTTGTTCGGTGGCGCTGTCTGCGCTGGGCTCGTCGGCAATGCGCTTGATGGTGGTGCCTGCGGGGCACCTGACCCACCGCCACCGCCGCCGCTGCTGCCACCGCCTCCAGTTCCCATTCCGGCGGGGGCATCGCAGGTTGGGGCGGCCTTGGCGGGAGTGGTGGGGGCTTCCGCGGTTGGCGTACAGCCAGGCGCTTTGGGTTTCTCCGGCTCGGGTTTGCTGCACTCGGCCTCACAGCGCTGCACCAACTGGCTGAAGCATTGGTCCATGAGGGTATCGCGTTGTTTGCAGAGGTCCAGAATGCTGTTGCCGGCGTGGTCGATGAGCTGGGAACCGGCTTGCACGCAGGCCATGAAACCGGCGGGGTTGAGCAGCGGGTTGATTACCTGCAACAGCACACTGATCTGTGCAATTGCGGCGTTGAGCTGTTGCAGGAGTTGCTCGATGCTTTGGCGGGTTTGCTCGTCGAGGGAGTCGATTGCGTCCATGGCGGAGTCGGTCTCGTCGGCCGCATCTTCGGCACCGAAGATGGATAGGTCCCAACTCTCAAACTGCCTGGCTAACCAAGATCCGATTGCCTGGTAGAGCATGCCTTGGGCGATGTCACTGAGGTTGGACACCAGTCCTCGGCCCGTCGAGGTATTACTGCTGCCTGCGGCGACCCGTGCACCTTTGCGGATCGAGCCGGTGTCCTGTCCTTCAGTGGAATTGAAGGCGTTGATGAGCATTGCTGCAGAGACTGCGGGACCGGTGTAGAACCCGCGGGAACTGCTCAGCAACATTTGGATGGCGCGGAGATAAAGGCTCACTGCATCACACCCCCTACTGCGCGAGTGTTTGCGCCCTCGGTGCCGATAAGCGCATTTGTGTCTCGCACCGCGGCCTCAGCGCTTTCCACCAGATCAATCATCCGCCGCGCCTGCCGCGCGTGGAGCTCAACGTACAGTTCAGCAAGCCGGCGTGAGTGCTGCATCAACACTTTGCCCGCGGCCTGCGCAGGTACATTTGGCAGCACACGTTGATGCTTGGAAAGTTGTTCCTCAAGCTCAGCGCGCAGCTTTGCGAATAACTCCGGCACCGCGCGCGGGTCTAGTTGCAAGGTCATGAGCCTTGTCCCCCCTTGGTTCAAATGGATCTCTTATTTCATCAACACATCCACTTGCTTAGACTCCCCCAAGCCACAACTTGGTTCCCTGAGAACCAAAGTTTTTCCCCAAGAGGTAACAAGTCATAGAAAAACCGCCTGCTTGTGGGGGCAAACAGGCGGAAAACTAGCCGCATTGCAGCAGCATTGCGGCGTCACACCTTGGAAACTACCGCGGCGAGCGCACCAGCGATCCTTCGCGCCGTTTCCTGTTCTTTTGCCTCCACCATCACGCGGAAAAGCTCCTCAGTTCCGGAGGGGCGAAGCAGCACGCGGCCTTCCTGCCCGAGCTCGTGCTCCGCAAACTCGATTGCGGCCACCACCTCCGGGTGGGTTTCAATAATAGCTTTGTTGGATACGGGCACGTTGATCAGCACCTGCGGGAGCACCTTCATAGCACTCGCTAGCGACTGCAACGAAAGCCCCGTCTCTGCCATTCGGGACATCAACGCGAGGCCCGTCAGCGTTCCGTCACCGGTGGTGGCAAAGTCCGGCAACACGATGTGCCCGGACTGCTCGCCGCCAAGGGAGTAACCGAACTTGTTGAGTTCCTCCAAGACGTAGCGGTCCCCCACGTTGGTGGTGGCAATTTTGATGCCGGCCTGGTCCATGGCCAAGCGCAGCCCCAGGTTGCTCATTACCGTGGCTACCAGGGTGGATTTGCGCAGCTCGCCGTTTTCCTTCATGGCCAGAGCGAGGATTGCCATGATTTGGTCGCCGTCAATCACGTTGCCTTGGGCATCTACGGCGAGGCAGCGGTCGGCGTCGCCGTCGTGGGACAGTCCAATGTCTGCGCCATGTTCCAGGACCGCGTCGCGCACCTGGCCGATGTGGGTGGAGCCGGCGTTGTCATTGATGTTGTAGGCGTTGGGGCGGTTGTGGATCGCCACCACCTCGGCGCCTGCCGCGGCGTAGGCGGCCGGTGCAACATCAGAGGCAGCACCGTTTGCACAGTCCACCACCACCTTGATGCCCTCAAGGCTGCGCGGCATTGAGCGCGCGAGGTGGTCTAGGTAGGCCTGCTTGGCGTCTGGCGCTTCCTCAATGATTCGGCCAATCCCGTGGCCGGTGGGGCCTTCTTCCGGGACAGTTTCCATGGCGGCCTCAATCTCATCTTCCACATGGTCGGGCAGCTTGTGGCCGCCCTTGGAGAAGAACTTGATGCCGTTATCTGGCATGGGGTTATGGGAAGCCGAGATCACAACACCCAGGTCAGCGCCGTAGAAGTCGGTGAGGTAAGCCACCGCTGGGGTGGGCAGCACCCCCACTCGCAGTACGTCTACGCCTCGCCCAGCCATGCCAGCGGAAAGCGCGGCGGCAAGCATTTCCCCGGACACGCGGGGGTCACGGCCCACCACGGCTACGGGGCGCCGCTTGGTGGATCGATGCTCCTTGGCGAGCACCTCTGCGGCAGCCGATCCCAGGCGAAGTGCCATGGTTGCAGTGAGTTTCTTGTTCGCAAGGCCTCGCACGCCATCGGTGCCAAAGAGTCGAGTCATAACTGTTCATGCTATCACCCGCATTCACCACCACCTGGCTTAGCGACGCGGCCAAGGCTGGCACTCACTCACCTCGCAGCGCGGCTTAATGCGCGAGCACGAGCAGGTCCCCAGGGGTGCACTCAAGGACGTCACAGATTGCAATCAGGGTGGAAAAGCGGACGGCTTTTGCGTGATTGTTTTTCAACTTGGAAAGGTTGACAACCGAAACACCCACCCGGTCTGACAATTCGGTGAGCGTCATCTCCCGCTGCTCAAGGAGCTCCCCTAGGCGACATTCGATGAGGCTTTCAGACAAGTCCGTCCACCTCCTGCTGCATCACGCTGGCATCCTTAATTGCTTGCTGCAGCACATACAGGATCGAGATCAGCAAGAAGACAACCACAAACACCGAAGTATTGGTGAGCATGGAGCCGCTCCACTGGTCACCGATCCCCAGGCGATTCGCCATGAAATTGTTGCCCATGCCTTCCACCATTGCACCAAAGATCCAGGCGAAGGAGGCCGAGGCTACGATCGCTGCCTGGCGCGCGGTGCGCTCACTGTAGAGTTTGCCCGCCTTTACCCCGTTGAGCAGCTTCCACATCGCTGCAATTGCCACGGCAAGGCTTCCACTTTTCAGCAGAAAACCCGCCAGGAAGAATGCAAAAGGTCCGCCTTGGGTGGCCTCGAACGTCAGCCCACCGGGCACCGCAGGGCTCAATTCAGTATGGAATGTCTGATCCACCAGCACGTTGATCACATACGTTGCCAAAAACAGGGTGGTGAGCACCCCCATTGCGTTGACATCCCAGGCACTGGACCTTTTGGCCCCGCCATTTTGCTGCTGTTCCAACATTGCAAACCTCCACACAACCCAGATCAAACATAATGAAAAACGATACTTACGTTTTACGATATTAATGTTTAGCATAATGTTTCGCAAGGGGCCGTAACCCGCGTGCGGTGAGCTGCGCGTTCGGCCTTGGCGGCGTCGGCAAAAAGCACCGCCCCACCTTGCTTGGTGAGTGCGGTGCTTCGTCTGCTCGCGCTAGCTCATGGCCATTGGCTTGCGGGTTTCGCGAGCCTCGAAAGACTCTGGAACAACCACGTTCGCGGCATACACTTCCTGGTAGGCGGGGTGGTCGCGGTAGAGTTCGTCGCGCAATGGGTTCAGCTTCTTCGCAAGGATCGCGCGAATCTGGTACACCAGCACGCCCACGTTGAACACCAGGGCGATGAAGGAAACCGTGAACAGCGCCACCGGGTCGTGGGAGGCTTCCACCGCGAAGCGGGAGTCGGTGACAAACCCTGGCACAGCCATGGTGAACATCATCCACAGCGCCAAAGTGCTGGCCCTGTGCTGCAACCAAGCGCCCTTCTTGATGAAGAATGCTGGAATGGTGCAGGAAATCAGCAGTGCGGCGCCGGCATAGAAGGCGTGGTCACCAACACAGTTGTAGACGTAAGCAAAGTTCCACAGGTCGTAGGCAATGATCCAGAACCACAGCATGTCCGGCCACACCATGTCCTTGGACTTGTCGCGAGAAATGATAATTCCGGTCCAACCGCAGATAGTGATCAGGTTGATCAGCCCGGCGATGCCGTTCATGTAGTTCCACGAGCCGGAAACCATGTAGACGCCGTCCACCATGCCGTCGGCGCCCATCGCGCCCACCTCGAAGTCGCGGATACACGCCTCCAGGATGTTCAGCGCCAGGATGGCCGGTGGGAAGGCCAGCGCCCACTTGTTGCGCTGCAGCTTTGGGTAGTAACGCAGGGCCATGAAACCGAGCACACCCGCCAGCGCGGAGTACACCTTCACCCAGTGGAACCAGGTGCCCGTGGACGAGCCCTCTCCCGCAGTGGTTGGCCACACGAAAATCGTAAGCACGATCGGCAGCGCAATAAACAGCACCCACGCCGCAGGGCGCCACCGCCGGCCCACCTCGTTCAGGCCGATCAGCAGGGCCAGGACCACAAACCACGCCACCCAGGAATACCAAGGTATCGTTGCAAACAGAAACATCGTTTCCTCACTTCCAAATTTCCACACGCCCGAACGCTAGGCAGTAGGACCTCAGCACCAAGGGCCTCCAGGGCCTCAGCGCCAAGGGTCTTCAGGACCTCAGCCTTCGAGCAAAATCATTGGGGCGTTGCCTCAACTTTTGGAGTGCGCAACCGCGTTGGCGAGGCGTTGCCCTCATGGACAACTTCAGCCTATCCCCACCCGTTTTCCCTGTATATAGACACTTTTTGCAATGTGTAAAGTCCCGAGCATTCACCCTGATCCCCCACCTGTACCCGCCGCGAAAGTCCGCCTCGGCCAGGCGGTCAAGGAGCTGCTGGCCACCCATGACCTTGCTCAGGTGACGGTCACGCAGGTTGCCAAGCAGGCCGGGGTGACTCGCCAGGCGTTCTACTACCACTTTGAGGATGTTTTTGACGCCGCAATTTGGGTCTTTGAAACCGAGATCGCCGACCACATTCTCAGCCACGCCAGCTACGCACAGTGGGCGGAGGGTTTTGAGCAGCTCCTCGCCTATATGCAGCGCCATCGCGAGCAGGTAGCAGGGGTAATCCACACGCTTTCCTTGGAGCGCACCGAGCGGTTCTTCTTCCATGCCTTGCGTGAGATGATGGCCGCGGTGGTGCAGGACATCGCAGGCGATGCACCGTTGAACGCCAGGGACCGCAAGTTCCTCATCGACCACTACACCCTCGCCGTGGTGGGCCACCTGCTCCACTGGATCGCCCAAGGCATGACCGAGGACCCCACCGAGCTCGTAGGCAACATCAAATTCGTGATGCGTGGGCATGTGAGTGAATCGGTGCAGCGGATGCTGGCGCGCGGGCACACCGCACCCTAGCCCTCATGGAAGAGCGCGTTCCGACGCCACCATCTCCACCGCCCTCTCGTTTGTTTCCCTGGCGCAGTGGGCGCTGTGCATACCAAAAAGCGCCGCCCCACCAGTGCGGTGGAAGCGGCGCTCGAGGCAGTACAGCTTAGCGCTTGGAGTACTGAGGGGCACGACGTGCCTTGTGCAGACCTGCCTTCTTGCGCTCGACTGCACGAGCGTCACGGGTCAGGAAGCCAGCCTTCTTCAAAGCTGGGCGATCTGCTGGGTTGTAGATGTTCAGCGCACGCGCGATTGCGAGGCGGAATGCACCTGCCTGGCCGGTTGGGCCACCACCAACGAGGTTGGCGTGGATATCGAACTGGCCGTCGCGGTCGATCAGCACCAGAGGAGCCTTGATGAGCTGCTGGTGCAGCTTGTTCGGGAAGTACTCTTCCAGGGTGCGGCCGTTCACCACAAAGTTGCCGGAGCCCTCAACGAGGCGCACGCGCACGATAGCGCGCTTACGGCGACCAACGGTCTGGATTGGGCCCTCGTGGTATGCAGGGGCTGCAGCCTCAACCTCGGACTCAACAGCAATAGAATCACCGATGGTGTTGGTGAACTCTTCGGTAGCTGCAGCAGCGAATTCTGCAGCGTCTGCCTCGTAAGCCTCGGTGTTCTCGGTCACGTTCTGATCGGTCACTGGGCCACCGCCTTGATCTCGTAGGTCTCTGGCTTCTGGGAAGCGTATGGGTGCTCGGAACCGGCAAACACGTGCAGCTTCTTCACAGAAGCCCGGGAAAGACGGTTGTGTGGCATCATGCCGCGGATGGATTCCTCGATGACGCGCTCTGGGTGCATCTCAAGGGAGCGACCAAGGGTCATGCTCTTCAGACCACCCGGGTAACCGGAGTGGCGGTAGCGCATCTCGCGATCGCGCTTGTTGGAGGAAACGTGAACCTTGTCAGCGTTGATGATGATCACGTGATCGCCGCAATCAACGTTCGGTGCGAACAGTGGCTTGCCCTTGCCGCGCAGCAGGTCCGCTGCGTGGGTTGCAAGGCGACCCAGCACCACGTCGGTAGCGTCGATGACGTACCACTTACGGGTGATGTCACCGCTCTTCGGGTGGTAAGTAGACATGCAATGACTCCTACTCAAGTCTGTCTAGAACTGCCAGCCAAGGTGTTGAACAAAAGCTCATCCTGCGCGGCGGCCGGTGGAGACCCGCGCAGTGCTGCTGCGCCGAGGCGCTTTGAACACACAGAAGTGCAATAATACTGCACTCAGCGCACCCCAAGCAAACTCGCTCCAACCAATGCGAACTTCGGGCATGGGAAACCCCACTTCGCTTCGGCAGCTCGCCTGCCACGGCTTGTCTTGGGTTTCCCATGTGCGTTCATGGGGTTGCTCCGCCGAGCTGAAGTGGGGTTTCGTAATGGGTGTGACTACTGCAGTGGAATCGTTCTCGCTATAGGGCGCTCCTTATCTTTCGCATGGGTTGCTGTGCTCCTCCTTGGGGTTTAGCCCCAGGAGGCTGCGGCGCGGCGATTGATGTCGCTCATGCGGTCATTGCCTGCGCGCACGGTCTGGGCGATGGTGGCCAGGATGGTGTTGAGTTCCGCTGCCGCCTTATCCCACTGCTGTTGTGCAGCTTGGTATGCGGTTGCGGACTCACCTTCCCAGGTGTTCACCATTGGGCGGATCTGACCCTTGAGCCCTTCAAGGAGGGAGTTGATACGCCCGGAGGTGCTTTGAATGTCTGTTGCCGCAGCTTCGATGGAGCCAAAGCCGTACTTGATCATGGACATGATGGAAGTAATCCCCTTCTGTATTTTCAGTGCGTTGTGAATGCCCGTGGTTTAGAGTGCGAGGCCCTGTCCACCCACTTGGGCGAAGGCGTCGGCGTTTTCCGCTTCCACATTGGAGAAATTCGTGGCGTTGCTACGGATGTTGTCAGAGATCGCGGTGAGTGCCTGGCGCAGGTCGTGCGCGGAGGTGTTCCAGCGCTCCATCAGGCCGTCAAAGCTGGTTTGTGCGGAGCCCGCCCAGGAGCCGCGCAGGCCATCTACCACGCCGCGCAGGCGGTTGAGTTCGCCCTGTACTTGTTCGTTGGTGTCATCTACGCGGCCAGCGGTGGCCACCATGACATCGGCTTCTGTCCTGAATTGCTCAGACATGAGTTCCCTCCCTGAAAATGTTGTGGTTTCCCGCAGCTTCCCCCTAGTTGGTGTAGCGCCCCGAGATGGTGGCGCCCCGTGCCACGTTGTGTGGCTGCGGGCTGCGGTTGAGCTCAAGGCCCACTTACTTAGACTGTCTGGCCACCCAAACGGTTCCCTGGAAATTGAAAAAATTTCTAGGCAATCATTTACCGAGCTTGGAGGCTATTTGCGGCCATGCGGCAGGCTGCTTTTTGTGGCAATGTGGGGGCCTGTTTGCTGTGGCAGCCCACCGAGTACATGTGTGTGGCATCCACCCGGATGTGCCATTCCACCTCGCTGCCATCGCCGGGGCGTTCCAGGTATACCAGCGGGTGCCCTGGGGTGCGCAGTTCCAGCGTTTCGTCTTGTTCGATGAGCAGCTTGACCTCGGCGAGCACCTCATCCACCCCGGCGCCGGCGGTAAGGTCTGCGTGCAGCAAGACGCGCAGGTTGGGGTCAGGTCCGGTGGCCATCACGGTGCCCGGCAGGTGCTCAGGTTCGCTGAGCTCATAGCCGCCTGGCAGCTCCACTCGTAACGCAGCCCGCTCGTAGACCACTGCCTGGCTGCGCGCGGGAGCAGCGGTGATTGGTGCGGCGCTTGTCGACGTCGGCACGGCGGCAGTACTCACTGATTCAGCCGCTGGAGCGCTCATCCCGCGCAAGGCAACCGAGGAGATCACTGCGGCGCCGATGAGCACGCAGGCGATGACACCGTGCACGGGTTTCAGCCCGGCGCGCCAGCCAGAGGCAGCGGCGCCTTGGGCATTGCGTGGTGGGGTGCTCGCCCGGGTTGGCGCTGGTGGCGGCTCGTTGAGTTCATGTTTGGGTGGAGCGGCGATGCCGGGCACTACTGCCCCTGTGCCTTTGAGTGCCACTGCAAGCGCGGCAACAGCTTGCTCCATGCCGAGCAGTTCAACTTCCACGTGGGGCCAGGCCTCGCCTGCGGCTTGTTCAATTTGTTCCACCGTGGCCTGCACCGCCCAGCCTTCTACGATGCCGGTTCCGGGCAGGTCGTAGCGGTAGAAGGTGTCGATCCCTTCCACCACCGTTGCGGCTTCCAGCACGGTGACGGTGACCCCCTCCAGAAGGTGCGCGGGCTGAGTGCTTGCCGTGCTCATGGTGCCACCTCCAATACTTGGGTTGGGTGGGCTTCGGGGCGCGCTACTTGGATGGCGCCCAGCACTTTGCCCCGCACCGCCAGGCTGCCGCGACCGGGCCCCTGGGCGCTTGGGCGGACGCCAAAGATGGGCCCGTCGTCACGCTCCCCGGACAAGACCACTGCCGTGGGCGATTGGTCGCGCAGCGCCTGAAGAAACGGCTGGTAGAGGGCGCGGGTGGCGCCGCCGATTTTGCGGGCGATGATGATGTGCAGGCCAATGTCGCGGGCGTGCGGGATGAGTTCCACGAATTCGTGAAGGAGGTGTTCGGGGACGAGGTCGAGGTCATCGATTGCCAGGAAGATTTCTGGGCCTTGCCACCAACTTCGCTCCTTCAGTTGCTGCGCGGTGATCTCTGGGCTGGGCAAACGCCCGCGCAATGTCACCGCTGCTGCCGCGAGTGCCTCCTCCGTTGCGCTCGTGGTGGCGCTGTACGCCGCGAGCATTTCTTGAGGAAACGCCCCGAGGTGGGTGCGGCGGTGATCCACCAACACCACGCGCGCCTGCTCTTTCCCAAGGTTGCACACTTGGGTGAGCACGGTAGCAAGGAGTGTGGACTTGCCGCTGCCCTGCCCACCGACGCACACCAGGTGGCCCGTAGCCTGGTAATCCCAACCCAATGCCGCGAGGTCCGGGCCACCAATCCCCAAGGTGATCTGCTGTGTTGCAGCCTCGGCGCTCTGCCCGCGAAGCAGCGAGGCCAAGTCCACCGTCTGCGGCAACATTTTGAGTGCTTCCACCCTGGGTTGCTGCGCGCACATTTGGGCCACATGCACCACATCTTGGGTGGAGCACAAGCCGAAGAGCACCATTTCCTTATCCGTGGTAATCCCGCGCCCCGGCAGTGCGGGGAGCTTTTCCTGCGTCTTCCTACAAATCAGTGAGTCCAGAGCCTCACCCAGTTTGAGTTCGTAGCGGGTGTTCATGAGGTCCCGGACCGTGGGACGCATCGCACTCCAACGCGGCATGCTCACCACCAAATGCACCCCCACCGCGAGGCCATCCGCGGCGATGGTTGCCAGATCATCCATGCGTTCTTCAAAATCTTGGGCGAGTGCGTGCCAGCCGTCGATCACTAGCAAGGTGTGCTGCCCATTGCCGCCGGTGCCAGTGCCGGTTCCGGTGCCGGAACCAGAGTCCTCTGCCCGCAGGATACCCATGACCTCATCGATCACGCGGTGGACTTTTTCCTCCTCGCCCCGGTGCGCCACACCCGCAACGTGCGGCAACCTGGTGGTAGAGGCCAGCGCGGTGCCCGCGAGGTCGAGGACATACATGCGCATCTGCGCAGTCGTGTGCATCACCGCAGCACCCAACATGAGCCCACGCAACACCGTAGACTTGCCGGTCTGCGGCCCGCCGCAGACCACCACATGGCCGCCGGCGCCACGCAGGTCTGCAACAAGGGTGTCTTGGCGCTGTTCAAACGGGCGATCCAAAATACCCAGCGGGACCCGCAGCAGACCCTGCGGGTCCCGCTGATACCCCTGCACCACATGCGCGGTGGGCAACTCCTTGGGTAGCGGCGGCAGCCAAATCTTGCGCGCGGCACTGCCCATTTGTTCCCCGAGTTCAGCCGCTGCCTGCACAAAAGCGCCGAGCATGCTCACCCCACGCGGGTCCGGGACAAGGGAGGTTGGGGAGGCCATTTCCGCAGAGGCTTCCGCTGAGGCCGCCTCCACCTCTGCGCTTGTCCCGCCAAGGGTGTAACTGTCCCAGCCATCGAAACGGCGTACTTTGCCAACACCTTGGGGGTTGTGCGCCTCCAACATCAACGGTCCGGAAACGTAGGCGGCACGGAAACCCACGGGCGCCTCAGCACTCGTTTTGTAAAATCCAGTACCCGGCTTGCTAGGCAACTGGTAGGCGTCGGGAATGCCCAGCACCTGGCGCGATTCCGCCGCCGAAAATGTTTTCAACCCGATGCGATAACTCAGGTGCGCCTCCAAGCCGCGAAGCCTACCTTCCTCCAAACGCTGGCTAGCGAGCAGCAGGTGGATGTGCAGCGAGCGCCCAAGCCTGCCGATGGCCACGAAAAGGTCCGCAAAATCTGGGTGCTGGCCAAGCAGCTCGGAGAACTCGTCTACCACTACGAACAGCGCCGGCATTGGCTCCAGATCCTCACCGCGTGAGCGCGCCTGGTTATATTCGGTGGCGTTGGCAAAATTGCCCGCCTGGCGCAACACTTCCTGCCTGCGGTGCATCTCTCCAGCGAGGGCGTCATGCATACGCTCCACCAGCACCGCCTCCTCTGAAAGGTTGGTGATCACCGCCGATGTGTGCGGCAGGTGCTCCAACCCCAAAAAGGTGGCTCCACCCTTGAAATCCACCAACACAAAATTGAGGTCATCAGGGCTGTGCGTAGCGGCCATCACCACCACCAGGCTGCGCAACAGCTCACTCTTAAACGAATGAGGATTGTGGCTACTATGGGGGTAGTTGCACTGCGAGATGACAGGAGCTGTGAGACACTGACCACAACGTCAGAGTCGGCTCGTCGGGGTACACCCCAGCCTATTGATAAGCCCCTGGCGCCAGAAGCCCGCAGGCGTGACCCCCCAACGCCTGTGGGCTTCGTCATGTCTCGAAACGGGATCGCAAAGTATGGGCGAACTGGTGTGCGAGAACGGTAGTGGGGGCCGAGAAAAGTGGGGGTTGAATCGACCCAACCACCACCCAACCCCCCTTCAAACCCCCACCCCATAACCGCAGGTCAACGACAGGTTTTACAAAGAGGGGGGTTAGGGTGGTTACTTTCGGCTACACATAAGCAGAAAAAAACACTTTTACCTACCTTGTCCTTGCGTCCTGTTTTTGTGTTTTTTCACGTATATAGGGTTGCCACCCAACCCCCTAAACCCCCCTCTACTCAGAAATATATCGTGAGCAGGTCTTTTAGGAGGGGGGTTTATGTGGTGGTTGGGTGGTGGTTACTGCGTTTTGATCCCCTGCCTTGATCGCCTGTCACTTGCTTTGCCTTAGGGTCTTGTTGCGTCGTGACAGTGTTGGTAGGATATTCAACAGTGTGGTTGTAGGTGTGGCTACTGCCTCTTCCACAGGGATAACCCCGGAGAGCCGATGTGCTTGGAGGTAGCACCTCCACACCTAGCCAGTGAATCTCCCGACGAGATATAACAGACGTGGAAGAACCTCAGGCGGCACCTGAGGAACATGAGGAGACAGGCGACGGGTCGCACCCGTCCGAAGAGCCGCTGCGGCGAGCCATGGCCTGATACCAGCCGGAAAGACAAGACCATCTCCCGGACAGTTAATCCTGTCTTGGAGTTTTGCCATGTCTGTCGCGTCTGTCGCAGCCGAAAAGCTGTACACTCTCGAAGAACTTTCCGATCTTGGTTACGGTACCGTTGCTAACCTGCGCAAATACGTCTCGCAGGGCAACTTGCAAGCCCACAAGATCGGCCGCTTTTACCGTGTCTCCCAGTCCGATCTCGACCTTTTCCTTGAGACCACACGTGTTGTCACACCCAGCCTCTACAGCGAGTTTGTGGACACTGTTGTCGCACTGGCGCCGGAGTTCACTCCTGAGCAGCGTCGCCGTATTGCGGAAGTCATTTCCGTGGGGGCGGTGGCCTGATGGAGACAAAAGAAAAGGCCCCCGCTGCGACCAACAGCGAGGAGCCTCAAACAAAAACAAGTTTCACCGATCAGGATAGTGCTCTTATTGGTGTTGGTCAAGAGTTGGATTTCGGTGAAACGCTGACACCCGAGCACTTGGCTGAGTTACGTGCGTCTGTCATCTCGGACGAGGTCATCGCGGCGGCCGGTATCTATTCGGCCCGCACAAAGGACGAGCTGCCTGAGGATGCTCAGTACCTCGGCAAGCACGGCTCTGGCATCTACCCGGTCCTGGTATTCCCTAAGAAGGTCGCATCCATTGGGGACTCCTGGCAGGTCAAGCCGCAGCCCGGGGTCATCCCACCTGGTGACAACGGTCGGTCCCCGAAGTACATCTCCCCGGGCAAAGGCTCGGCTTCGCCGTGTCTTAGCCTCGTGGAGCACATCGCCGTTACCGACGACACTGACGTAGTCCTGATCGTCGAGGGAACGAAACAGCCGTTAGCGGTTCAGAGCGTTCTCCCCGAAGAATGGGCGCTGTACAGCTTCTCCGGCATCCACACCTGGAAGACGCTGCACAATGGCGCCTATAACCCTGCCTTCTTCGGTTTCAGCGGGCACAAGGTCGTGATCATCCCTGATGCCGACGCTGCGACCAATCCTTATGTGTTCGATGGCGCCACTGAGCTGGGCGAATACTGCGTCCAGGTCGGCGCAAAAGAAGTGGCCTTTGTGTCTGTCCCTGGCGGTGGCACGACGGGTATGGACGACTACCTGGCCCATTTGCCGGAAGACAAGCGCCAGGGCGCCGTCGAGAACCTGGTCAAGGTGGCAACGAAGAAGCCTGCGAAACGTCGCCCCAGCGGTGCTGCGTGGGGCGAAGCCCGTAAGGGTGAGGCTCAACAGGTAGCACGTGCCTCCGGCCGCACGCCACTGGAGATCGGCAAGTCCGTTGATAAGCAGGAGCTGGTCGAGAAAATCGTAGACATCCTTGTCTCTTCACAGGGCGGCAAAACACTCTTCGTGCAGGACACTCTCGTCGTGAAGGCTGTCTACCGTGGAGCTTCGGTGTTCATCGAGCCGCTGGACGTCTACGACCTCATCTCCGCCACGCTGGAGCAGGTCTTGCTCTTCGATATCTTGGGTGGCGGCGACGTCTGCATCGATGCCTTATCGACGAAATTTGCTGAGGTGGTGCTGCGTCGCCTTGCACTGCGGCTACCGCCACTGAACGGCATTCGCTACGTACCTGTGTTGCTTGATGACATGACTTGGCTGGCGCACTCGGGTTACCACGAGGAAACAGGGCTTTTGCTGCACCTCCCGGCGGAGTTCGAGGGGATGCAGGTTCCTGAGAATCCGACTGCGGGTGATCTGGCTGCTGCCAAAGAGGTGCTCCATGACATTTTTGGTGAATTTGCCGTTCGCGATGAGGCTGATTTCAGCCGACTGTTGGCCGGAGCGCTGACCCCTTTTGTGAGGTCAGCTATCGATTTGGCGCCGATGTTTGTCCTGACGGCGACAGGCCCCGGCACAGGCAAGGGCACGGCTGCCGACGTGTTTTCGATCCTATCTACGGGAAAGACCATCGATGTCAAGCTGCCTGCAAACAGTGCCGAAGAACTGAGAAAAGCGACTTTTGCCCAGCTCCTTGCTGGTAAGTCAATGATCTTCCTCGACGAGTTGGAGTACATCAACGACCCGTCGCTCAACGCAGTTCTTACAGGTGAGTCGATCTCTGACCGAAAGTTGGGTGAGTCGCGTGACATCACTGTCACAAATGCTTCCACCTTCTATGCGGCCGGTAACAACGTGGTGGTTGGTGGTGACACCATCCGCCGTGTCTGCATGGTGTTCTTCCAGTGGAACGACCCAGCCGTGCGTGCTTATGAGCGAAAATTCAAACACGCGGAGTTCCCGGATTATGTGCGGTTGCAGCGTGGGGCTACTGTGCATGCTCTCATGACACTGGTTAGCGCGTGGGCTGCTGCTGGTCAACCGGTGGTTCCCTCCTACGAGGACAAGCCTTTCGCAACGTTCACGAAGTGGCACCGTGTCCTCGGCGGCGTGCTCTACCACGCAGGCTATGCAGACATCATGGACGGCGTAGATGAATTCCGTGGAAGCTACGACCCGGGTGTGCTCTCCAATAGGTCCTTCATCGCGTGGCTGCACGAAACGTTCGGGACAGCAACCTTCAAGGCATATGACGCCTACAAATCACTCAAAACGGCGCCTGACGGTGAACAGTACCTTCCTGCGGATGTTGGTTTGATGAACGATTTGTCATCTCGACTGTTGGGCAAGGCACTGACCAAGCTCGCGGATGTGAACTTGGGTTTTGAGCTGGTACTTCGTAAAGGCGCCGTCAAGCACAACACCAACACGTACTACGTGGAGGTCGTCGACGGCGGTGGCTCCGACGACAGCGACCCTGGCGACGATGGCAGCTCCGGCGGTGGTCCTGACGAACCAGACGCACCGGTCACCCCAGAGCCGGTGGAGGCTGCTGAGTCTGGCGAGACTGTCGTGGTTTTCGATCTGGAGACGGGTGACGCCGCTGACCTGCATATGAGCGAGAGCGCTGACTACATTCGGCTGGCGACCTACTCGATCAACGGCGGCGAGCCTGTTGCCACCACCGACATTGACGGTGAGCTGATCCCACTGCTCACGCGTGCTGATCGGATCGTTGGGCACAATATTCTGCAGTTTGATCTACCTGCCCTCCGTCGGTACTACGGATTGGACAGCGACGCCCTGGTGGAGGCGGGAAAGGTGCATGACACCTACGTGCTGGCGCTTCTGGCCGACCCTCCACCATCCGGCGAGGAACGCAAGAGGAAGAAGTACAACCTCAATGCAGTCGCCCAGCGCCTGCACGTAGGAGGCAAACTTCTCACTGGAGGTGAATCCGTACTCAAGCGCTTAGCTGCCCTGTACGGCGGTTTTGACAAGATTCCCGTCGATAACGCCGACTACGTTAAGTACGCGCTCCAAGACGTGCGCGCGACGGCGGCGGTGTACGCGAAGTTGTTGCCAATGACTCTGGATGCCGTCGGCGCGGACTACCTGCAGCGCGAGCATCTGAAAATGCAACGCATCGCCACCGTCGCCGCCCATGGCGTGCGCATCGACACGCAGGTCGTTGAGGAACTGTTAGCTGAGGAGGGGGCCGACCCCCGGAAAGTAGACACATCGGGTGGTCAATATGATGGGATTATGTTAGCTCACGCGGTCTTGGCTTCAAACTCTTTTGGTGACAGGTATCCACACCAGGAGTGACGCCTTTTGGTGT
>NZ_JANIKD010000040.1 GCF_024580955.1 Corynebacterium sp. 122RC1
AACCCACCCAACCCCACCAACACACCCAACACAACCAACTCAGTTCGTCTGCTGAGCCCAGAATCCGTTTCCGAGCAACTGCCAGCGTTGCGCCGCACGATCATCGCTGGGGCACGGCAGGCGCCTGGCAGCGTCGGCACGCTCTTCCGCTTCCAGAACCCCCTGCTCAGCCTGCGTGTAGAAGATGGGCTGCTGGAAGGAGTGCTCGGGGAGGCGCGGTGGCTTGGGGTGCTCGGCGCGAAAAATGAGCCCACTGATGTGCTGGATGTGCTGCGCGCTGAGCCCATCGCCGCACTGCAGAAGGATTTGGAGGCGTTGCTGCCCGCGGATCTGGTGGCGTTTACGCAGCGCCACACCCCAGGGATCGTGGAGCAACTGGTGCCGCAGGGGGATATGACCGTGCTCGCCCCCGGTCCGCTGCCGGCGGCGCTCGCGCAGAGCTTGGCGCTGATCGCCGAACGGGAATCGATGGGTATTGCCACGCTGTATCGCCTGAGTGCGGCCTCGATTCGCCGCGGACTCGATGCCGGAATGAGCAGCCAGGAGATCCTTGGGGTGCTGGAGCAGCACACGCTCGGGGAGGTGCCGAGCTCAATGCGCTACCTCATCGAAGCCGAAAGCAAGCAGCACGGTCAGGTCCGCGGCGGCGTTGCGCTTTCCTACATCACCTCCCAGGACCCCTCCACGATCACCGCGCTGTGCAACTCCCCAGCCGCAGAAACCACCGGCTTACAGCAGCTCGCGCCCACCGTCGCGGTAGCTCAGGTGCCGCTGCTGCAGGTGATTCGTGCGGCCGCGCAGGCCGGCGTGCATGTGGTTGCGCAGGATTCGCACGGCGCGTCCATCGCGATGCGCCCCACCCCGAGCGTGGTGCCTACTCCCCGCCCCTCATCGAGCTCGGATAAGCACGCGCGCGCCGAGCAAGCCGTGGAGCGTGCGGTCCAGGCGCTGCTTACGGATCGTGAGCGTACCGACGCCACCGCGTCCGTCCGAAACCTTTCTCGCTCCCAAACCCCGTTGGAGGCTCTGCAGGAGGCGATCCGAACTCAACAGTCGGTGAAGCTGGGCTTTGTGGATCGTTCCGGAGCTGCGAGCTTTACAAAGGTCACGCCCATCGCCTTGGCCTCCGGGCAGCTTTCCGCACTCAACGAAGCCACAGGTGCAGTAGAGCATTTCCTGCTGCACCGGATTACCGAAGTGTCTTTTGCCTAGCACGGTAGAATTGTGGGGTTGAATACGCACCCCCTGAGCCTCCTGTGCTCCCGCCTGTTGCTGGTGGTGTGACTTCCTATGGAAAGGCAATGTTGTGGCGTTAGGTGACGGCCCGCTTATTGTGCAGTCGGATAAAACTGTCCTGCTGGAAATTGACCATCCGCTTGCCCCGATCGCCCGAGCCGCGTTAGCCCCGTTTGCCGAGCTTGAGCGCGCCCCGGAACACGTGCACACCTACCGAATCACACCACTGGCGCTGTGGAACGCACGCGCCGCCGGGCATGACGCCGAACAAGTTGTGGACGTATTGGAGCGTTTCTCCCGGTTCCCGGTGCCGCAGGCTTTGCTGATTGACGTCGCAGAGACAATGGGCAGGTATGGCCGCGTGCGCCTGCACAAACACCCCGCCTATGGGCTGATCCTGGAGTCCTCGGAACCCGCAATCCTTGCCGAGCTACAGCGTCACAAGAAAATCTCCCCCATGTTTGGCGCGCAGGTTGATCCGGAAACAATTGTGGTCCACCCTTCCGAACGTGGCCGGCTCAAGCAGGAGCTCCTGAAAGTTGGCTGGCCCGCGGAGGACCTTGCCGGCTACGTGGACGGTGAGGCGCACCCAATCGCTCTGAGCACCGCCGAAGAACAGTGGGCTTTGCGCGACTATCAGGAAATGGCCGCGGAGAGCTTTTGGGAAGGCGGCTCAGGAGTGGTGGTGCTGCCCTGTGGCGCGGGCAAGACCATGGTGGGCGCTGCCGCGATGGCGAAGGCGCAGTGCACCACGTTGATTCTGGTCACCAACACCGTTGCTGGGCGTCAATGGCGCAGCGAGTTGCTGCGGCGAACCACGCTGAGCGAGGACGAGATCGGCGAATACTCCGGCGAGCGAAAAGAGATCAGGCCCGTAACCATTGCCACTTACCAGGTGGTGACCAGGAAAACCGGCGGTGAGTACCGCGCACTGGAACTTTTTGACTCCAGGGACTGGGGGCTGATCATCTACGACGAAGTCCACCTCCTCCCGGCCCCAGTGTTCCGCATGACATCCGACCTCCAATCCAGACGGCGCCTGGGACTGACCGCCACGTTGGTGCGCGAGGATGGCCGTGAAGGTGACGTCTTTTCCCTCATCGGCCCCAAGCGCTACGACGCCCCATGGAAGGACCTGGAGCAGCGCGGCTTTATTGCCACCGCCGAATGCATTGAGGTGCGTTCCACCATGACTGAGAACGAACGCATGCTCTACGCCACCGCTGAGCGCCAGGACCGCTACCGGGTGGCCGCTTGCGCAAGCGCGAAGCTCAAGGTGGTAGATGCACTCTTGCGGCGCCACGCAGGCCAACCGACGCTGGTGATCGGCGCGTATGTTGATCAACTTGAGGAGATTGGTCAGCGCATCGGCGCACCCGTGATTGAAGGCAAAACGAGCAACAAGAAGCGTGAGGAGCTCTTTGAACAGTTCCGCAACGGTGAGCTCAGCGTGCTCGTGGTGAGCAAGGTGGCAAATTTCTCCATTGACTTGCCGGAAGCTGCGGTGGCAATCCAAGTCAGCGGCACCTTTGGTTCTCGGCAGGAGGAGGCGCAACGCCTTGGCCGCCTGCTGAGGCCAAAGGCGGACGGTGTGGAGGCCCACTTCTACTCCCTTGTGAGCCGCGATAGCTTGGATGCTGAATACGCGGCGCACCGCCAACGCTTCTTGGCGGAACAGGGCTATGCGTACCGCATTATTGATGCAGAAGATTTAGATGAACAGCTTTAGTGAACTGAGATAAGGACGTGAGATGCAACGATTCAATTTTGCTGTAGACGAGCACTACGCACGGAAAAACAACGAACTGCTGAAAGACACCAAGCGCCTCCAGATCGCTTCGGGTATCTTTGCACTCATCCTGGGTGGTATCGGTGCAGCCTTCTACGGCTGGCTCGGCGGTGCGATGGGTGGGATCATCCTGGGCGTCTTTGGCCTCATGGCACTGGTCTTCCTGGTATTGATCCCGGTGCTGCCGAAAAAGGTTGGCAATCCCACCGAGCTATACGCCAACTACGAATTGGTCCCCGCGATCATTGCAGAAGTCCGCCCCAGGGACATGACGCTCCTCGCGTTGGTGAACCTCAACGTAGACACCGCCGTTCCCCCGCGCTGGGGCCTGGCGCTGCGCAACGTCACACGCATTGAGGGCCACGAGCGCAAAGAAGGCGAGAAAGTGCCTTCCGTAGCGGTGACCGGTAGGCGTTCCATGAACAGCCAAGATCGCTGGGACGAGATTTCCCCCATGCCGATTGCATGGGGCACCACCGATACCGCCGTAATTCAGGAAGCAAAGCGGGCAATCCCCCACGATCGCTGGGCACTGCTGGAAAAGCACAAGGGTAAGCTTTCCGACGTCCGCGATACGAAGTTCAACCTTTTGGAGTTGTGAACCTAGTTTTGCTTAACCCATTGGGCCGTGATTGCGAGGATCACGGCCTCTTGTATGTCGGGGGTTGGCAAAGGCTGGGTTGCGCACTCATGAGGGGCAATTCTCGGGAGCTACTTCAATGAAGCGGCCTGGGTTGGTCGGAGACTAGGTTTTACCCTAGGAGGACGATCAGCATGGCACGACCCAGTCAGTACGACGCAGCCACGCAGGAGCGCGCGGTGCGCATGTACTTCGAGCGCCTCGAGG
>NZ_JANIKD010000041.1 GCF_024580955.1 Corynebacterium sp. 122RC1
CCTCGAGGCGCTCGAAGTACATGCGCACCGCGCGCTCCTGCGTGGCTGCGTCGTACTGACTGGGTCGTGCCATGCTGATCGTCCTCCTAGGGTAAAACCTAGTCTCCGACCAACCCAGGCCGCTTCAAAAGATTCTCCGCCAGAATACGATCCTCAACCAAGCGGACCACACGGTCCTTCGCATCCTGATCAAACTTCTTTGGCATGTTCCAGATTTTCCCATCTACTCAAACGGAACAAAACCCGGGACACTTCAGTGCAATAGGATTGCAACCCATGACCCACAAGTCGGAACCGTCAAAACTGGTTCGAATTAGTATAAACCCAGTTCTGTTTTGAAATCCGGGTCTTTGGCGGCAGTAAGAATTGATGATTGCGATCCGGTTGACGGCGTTCTCGATGTTATCGGAGGTGCTTTGCAGCAATGGCGCTAACTTTGAATGAGGTGATCAAAATTGCGCAAAAATCAGCGGGCCCAAAGGGTCTAGTCTCTGATTTAATTGAGCGAGGTGAAGGGCGTTATGTGTTTGAAAAAGCGACGCCCCCTGATAGCCCTCTGCAATTTGGAGACAGCCCTTGGATTGTCGTCTTTGAAAAAGACGGCACTGTTGTCTCTGGTAGTTCGGCGCCTATGTATTTCCCATCAGTCTATGAGGTCATTGATTTCGATGGGAATGTGATCCGTAGCCGTGAAGAGGTTCAGACAGCTTGGGAGGCGGAGAAAAAGAGGCAGGCGGAGTTGGATGCCCTGGCTGAAGCAGAGGGGGATGAGGCCTTGGAAGTGGTTCCTGTGGAGTGGAATCATTCGTAAGTAAAGCTCACATGATGAGGCCGTATGAAATGGGGGGCATATTCTTTTGCACCGCATTGTTTTGGAAATGGTTGCTAATGATGATGGCGACATGATTGTCGAAGTAGAAACTGAAGGCAATCCTGCGTTCGTGACCGTTATTGGCATGCTTGATATTTCTCGCGATGAACTGTATCGACGAATTGAAGATGATTAGCGTCGCCTAGATGGTAGGTTCCCCGGTCCGAGTCCGGGCGACGCACTAACCCCGCGTACCTTGTGGTGGCGGGGTTTTGTTATGGCCACACCACGATGGCCCAGGAGGTCACACTTTGGATGAAGCACTCGCCACCACGACCGAAGGCACTGGTGACGCACGTGCACCGCAGAGCGCCCAGGAGGTGGCTGCGAATGATAAGCCGGAGATGATCATCGACGACTATTAGGACGTGCTCGCTAAGGTTTGTGTTGAAGCGGCCGCGTTCAGAGTTTAGTTGTAGGAGCGTAGGCCGATTGCTGAAAAGTTCAAGGAAATCCAAGAAGCCGAGAAGACTGAACTGCAGCGGGCGCAGGAGGCCCTGGAGGCTGAACGTGCACGCGGTGGCGCTAGTTCGAGATTCAACTCAAGCGCGCCCAGGCTCTCGCTAAGTACGACATTTCTGAGGATAATGCCGATCTGCTCGGTAGCGACCCGGAGAAGTTTGAGGCGAATGCGCAGCGTATCGGTGCGCTGCAGGTGGAGGCAGCGAAGAAGGCTGCGCTGCCCTCTGACTATCCGGTGGAGGATTTGAAGCCCGGCGCTTCAACATCCCAGCCCGAAAAGGATTTCATTTATCCATCGCACTGGCTAGTCAAAGGGGCGGTTTTCAAACACATAGGCGGCAATAAAAGGCTTCTACCGTTGTTCGCTGCACCCCTACACAGAACCCGACCGTGAAGGCGGCTGAGGCGATTTCTGCGGGGTCTTTTGTTGAGATTTCAGGCAAGACTGATGGGCTCAACCCGGTTGTTAAGCCAGCGCCTGCTGGTTCCGCACCCTTCGGCATTGTCGCCCATAATGTGGCGAAGGATGCGCATGTGATGGTTTACCGCGCAGGCCACATTGTGGATGATGTTGCAAGTGGTTCAATTGCTGCTGGTGATCTCGTTAAGGAGGTTGTGTCTGGCAAGGTCTTGACGAGAATTGCGCAATCCTAGGGATGGTTAGGTACGGGGCTGCCGGGGCGGCCTGCGTGCCATTCTTGGACCTCTAGCGCATCCCAGAGGGGGGTGCGCTTGTCGAAGTTACCGATGGGGGCGGGGGTGCGTCCTTGTGCCGTGTAGGTTGTCCAGGTCGAGGGTTTAATTCCGCAATGCGCCGCACACTCTTTAACTCGCCACAGTTCGCGCCCGGTGTCTTTGTCGGTGATGATGGGGTTCATCCACGCTCCTCGGAGTAGATGTGGCGTGCCATGGCGGATATTACCAGTATGCCGCCAAGTGCGGGTAGCCATCCAAAGCCGGTAAGTGCGTAAAGTACGATGGCGCCGAGTATATAGACGGCGGCAGATTCAATGGGGCTCATTAGGCGGTCTCCTTGCGGTTGTGGTCGATGACGTATCCGACGGCGAGGAAGGCTGGGATAAAGAATGCGGAGGCTCCGGCCAGGGCCATGATGATAGCGGTGCAGGCTCCGATGAGTGTGAATCGCATTAGTAAGGTGCCCTTTCGTGTAGTGTGGTTGGGGAAGTCCCCCGCCTAGTTGCTATAGCCGGGGGCTTCTTTATTTACGTCTGGTGTCTAGCCAGATAATGACCATGACTACCAGGGTTATGGTGGCAATGATGTTGCTATAGTCTACATCCTTCACCTCTCTTTCTGGTGCGTTTCACTCCGCACTAAAACCATTATAACGCCCTAGGCCGTTATGTGCTAAGTAAGGAAACATAATCCCTTAATGTGTTCTGTCACGTTCGAGCCACATAGGTCGTAACCCCTAGTTCGACGGCCACGCGCGCCGGGTGGGTCGTTGTAGTGGGCGTGACCCAACTCGTGTGCGCGCGAGCAAGGCGTCTCGACGTCATCCATGCCGATACGGAGACTGATCGTCGTGCGGTGGGGGAGCCACGTACCTTTGGGGCCACCTCGGTGCCATACGATGCGGTAGCCACGATTCTCGGCGACGTCGAAGAGAGCATCAATCATTGAACCTCGCTTTTAGTGATTCGAAATCGGTTGCGCTCATTGGTATTTCGTCCTTGGAATAGCAGTGACGGTAGCTTCCGAGGTGATTGGCATATGTATCTTTGCCTTCACCAGCTGCGCGGATTTTGCTGTGCGGGCTGCTTTCATGTGCTAATCGATTTCCGAAATACTTGATGGCCCATTCGAATTCGTCAAACTCAGGGTCGCATTTGAGCGCCGAGATTCGTCCTAGAAGGGCGCAGATCCAATCTGCGCACTGGACAGTTTGATAGAGATGGCTTTCGACCTCGAGTGGTGGTTCGAGGAGTTTGTCTGCATCCTGGTGGGAGAACATGAAGGCTGCGCTCGATGCGAAGATTTCCATGCGTTCTTTTGGGCCTTGTTTGTCTAGCACCATGAGATGTCGTTGGTTTTCTGGTAGCGACCAGTTGATGCGTTGGATGAGCTGTTTCATCGCATGGTCGTAGCGTGATTGTTCGTTTTCGCCTGTTTCCTCGTTGCTGTCTGGTGGTTTTTCTTGGCCGTAGAAGACGATTTGGGTGTCGAGTTGTTCCAGTTTGTTGAGTACGCGGTTCAGCATCTTGGGACCTGACCCCCGTTAGGTAGACACCCAATCTCAGCTCAGTCGGGCTGGGGGAAAGGTAATCTACCACCATGTCAGCGAAACGCTATGACGAGCAGTTCAAAAGGGATGCGGTTGCCTTCTATGA
>NZ_JANIKD010000042.1 GCF_024580955.1 Corynebacterium sp. 122RC1
CCTGCAGCCCGGCATCAGGGGCGAGGTGCGCCTTGTGGAGAGAGCTTTTGGCATTGGGCCCTCGGCGCTGACGGAGGCCATGGGCATGCTCAACCACCATTTCGCAGCAGCCGCCTGATCGGCGCAGAGCGACAGCCTACCTCTGACTGCCGCCAATCTTTGCAACAGAGCCACCCAGTGGACATAAGCCTGTTCGGTTCGTAAGCTATAATGCAAGTAGCGTATGCGCTCACGCAACTGGTCCAGAACCTTGACCGAACGCAGCGGTGGTAACGGCGCAGTGGCGGTTTTCATGGCTTGTTATGACTGTTTTTTTGTACAGTCTATGCCTCGGGCATCCAAGCAGCAAGCGCGTTACGCCGTGGGTCGATGTTTGATGTTATGGAGCAGCAACGATGTTACGCAGCAGGGCAGTCGCCCTAAAACAAAGTTAGACATCATGAGGGAAGCGGTGACCATCGAAATTTCGAACCAACTATCAGAGGTGCTAAGCGTCATTGAGCGCCATCTGGAATCAACGTTGCTGGCCGTGCATTTGTACGGCTCCGCAGTGGATGGCGGCCTGAAGCCATACAGCGATATTGATTTGTTGGTTACTGTGGCCGTAAAGCTTGATGAAACGACGCGGCGAGCATTGCTCAATGATCTTATGGAGGCTTCGGCTTTCCCTGGCGAGAGCGAGACGCTCCGCGCTATAGAAGTCACCCTTGTCGTGCATGACGACATCATCCCGTGGCGTTATCCGGCTAAGCGCGAGCTGCAATTTGGAGAATGGCAGCGCAATGACATTCTTGCGGGTATCTTCGAGCCAGCCATGATCGACATTGATCTAGCTATCCTGCTTACAAAAGCAAGAGAACATAGCGTTGCCTTGGTAGGTCCGGCAGCGGAGGAATTCTTTGACCCGGTTCCTGAACAGGATCTATTCGAGGCGCTGAGGGAAACCTTGAAGCTATGGAACTCGCAGCCCGACTGGGCCGGCGATGAGCGAAATGTAGTGCTTACGTTGTCCCGCATTTGGTACAGCGCAATAACCGGCAAAATCGCGCCGAAGGATGTCGCTGCCGACTGGGCAATAAAACGCCTACCTGCCCAGTATCAGCCCGTCTTACTTGAAGCTAAGCAAGCTTATCTGGGACAAAAAGAAGATCACTTGGCCTCACGCGCAGATCACTTGGAAGAATTTATTCGCTTTGTGAAAGGCGAGATCATCAAGTCAGTTGGTAAATGATGTCTAACAATTCGTTCAAGCCGACCGCGCTACGCGCGGCGGCTTAACTCCGGCGTTAGATGCACTAAGCACATAATTGCTCACAGCCAAACTATCAGGTCAAGTCTGCTTTTATTATTTTTAAGCGTGCATAATAAGCCCTACACAAATTGGGAGATATATCATGAAAGGCTGGCTTTTTCTTGTTATCGCAATAGTTGGCGAAGTAATCGCAACATCCGCATTAAAATCTAGCGAGGGCTTTACTAAGCTTGCCCCTTCCGCCGTTGTCATAATCGGTTATGGCATCGCATTTTATTTTCTTTCTCTGGTTCTGAAATCCATCCCTGTCGGTGTTGCTTATGCAGTCTGGTCGGGACTCGGCGTCGTCATAATTACAGCCATTGCCTGGTTGCTTCATGGGCAAAAGCTTGATGCGTGGGGCTTTGTAGGTATGGGGCTCATAATTGCTGCCTTTTTGCTCGCCCGATCCCCATCGTGGAAGTCGCTGCGGAGGCCGACGCCATGGTGACGGTGTTCGGCATTCTGAATCTCACCGAGGACTCCTTCTTCGATGAGAGCCGGCGGCTAGACCCCGCCGGCGCTGTCACCGCGGCGATCGAAATGCTGCGAGTCGGATCAGACGTCGTGGATGTCGGACCGGCCGCCAGCCATCCGGACGCGAGGCCTGTATCGCCGGCCGATGAGATCAGACGTATTGCGCCGCTCTTAGACGCCCTGTCCGATCAGATGCACCGTGTTTCAATCGACAGCTTCCAACCGGAAACCCAGCGCTATGCGCTCAAGCGCGGCGTGGGCTACCTGAACGATATCCAAGGATTTCCTGACCCTGCGCTCTATCCCGATATTGCTGAGGCGGACTGCAGGCTGGTGGTTATGCACTCAGCGCAGCGGGATGGCATCGCCACCCGCACCGGTCACCTTCGACCCGAAGACGCGCTCGACGAGATTGTGCGGTTCTTCGAGGCGCGGGTTTCCGCCTTGCGACGGAGCGGGGTCGCTGCCGACCGGCTCATCCTCGATCCGGGGATGGGATTTTTCTTGAGCCCCGCACCGGAAACATCGCTGCACGTGCTGTCGAACCTTCAAAAGCTGAAGTCGGCGTTGGGGCTTCCGCTATTGGTCTCGGTGTCGCGGAAATCCTTCTTGGGCGCCACCGTTGGCCTTCCTGTAAAGGATCTGGGTCCAGCGAGCCTTGCGGCGGAACTTCACGCGATCGGCAATGGCGCTGACTACGTCCGCACCCACGCGCCTGGAGATCTGCGAAGCGCAATCACCTTCTCGGAAACCCTCGCGAAATTTCGCAGTCGCGACGCCAGAGACCGAGGGTTAGATCATGCCTAGCATTCACCTTCCGGCCGCCCGCTAGCGGACCCTGGTCAGGTTCCGCGAAGGTGGGCGCAGACATGCTGGGCTCGTCAGGATCAAACTGCACTATGAGGCGGCGGTTCATACCGCGCCAGGGGAGCGAATGGACAGCGAGGAGCCTCCGAACGTTCGGGTCGCCTGCTCGGGTGATATCGACGAGGTTGTGCGGCTGATGCACGACGCTGCGGCGTGGATGTCCGCCAAGGGAACGCCCGCCTGGGACGTCGCGCGGATCGACCGGACATTCGCGGAGACCTTCGTCCTGAGATCCGAGCTCCTAGTCGCGAGTTGCAGCGACGGCATCGTCGGCTGTTGCACCTTGTCGGCCGAGGATCCCGAGTTCTGGCCCGACGCCCTCAAGGGGGAGGCCGCATATCTGCACAAGCTCGCGGTGCGACGGACACATGCGGGCCGGGGTGTCAGCTCCGCGCTGATCGAGGCTTGCCGCCATGCCGCGCGAACGCAGGGGTGCGCCAAGCTGCGGCTCGACTGCCACCCGAACCTGCGTGGCCTATACGAGCGGCTCGGATTCACCCACGTCGACACTTTCAATCCCGGCTGGGATCCAACCTTCATCGCAGAACGCCTAGAACTCGAAATCTAACGTCCGTTCGGGCATCGAGGTCCATGTCGGGGTGGGACGGGCCCGTGGCTTCAAGATCACTTGCAGTCCGACCGCGATGTCTTGGTTGCGCGAGAGGTTGTCGATATGGCTCTGTTGCAAAAATCGTGAAGCTTGAGCATGCTTGGCGGAGATTGGACGGACGGAACGATGACGGATTTCAAGTGGCGCCATTTCCAGGGTGATGTGATCCTGTGGGCGGTGCGCTGGTATTGT
>NZ_JANIKD010000043.1 GCF_024580955.1 Corynebacterium sp. 122RC1
GCCCCGACGCTATAACCACCGACACATCTCTTTTGTTGTTGTGTTGCTGTAGTTGTTGTTTTGTTTGTGGGGTGTTGTGTCAGATACTGCATAGTGGACGCGGGCGTATCAACAATTCTTCTCTGTGTTGATGCTTTGTTTGTTTTGTGTGTTTGTCGGTGTATTAGTACCAGTCACCTGCACACATTACTGTGCTTCCAGTTCTGGCCTATCAACCCTGTAGTCTTCAGGGAACCTCAAATGAAACCTCATCTTAGAACAGGCTTCCCGCTTAGATGCTTTCAGCGGTTATCCCTTCCGTACGTAGCTAACCAGCCGTGCCACGGGCGTGACAACTGGCATACTAGAGGTACGTCCGTCCCGGTCCTCTCGTACTAGGGACAGCCTTCTTCAAGTTTCTACGCGCGCGGCGGATAGAGACCGAACTGTCTCACGACGTTCTAAACCCAGCTCGCGTGCCGCTTTAATGGGCGAACAGCCCAACCCTTGGGACCTACTCCAGCCCCAGGATGCGACGAGCCGACATCGAGGTGCCAAACCATCCCGTCGATATGGACTCTTGGGGAAGATCAGCCTGTTATCCCCGGGGTACCTTTTATCCGTTGAGCGACACCACTTCCACACGTAGGTGCCGGATCACTAGTCCCTACTTTCGTACCTGCTTGAGCTGTCGCTCTCACAGTCAAGCTCCCTTGTGCACTTACACTCAACACCTGATTGCCAACCAGGCTGAGGGAACCTTTGGGCGCCTCCGTTACAGTTTAGGAGGCAACCGCCCCAGTTAAACTACCCACCAGGCACTGTCCCCAACCCAGATCATGGGCCAAGGTTGAGGTGCTCAATCCGATCAGAGTGGTATTTCAACTTTCGACTCCACCACACCTAGCGATATGGCCTCAACGTCTCCCACCTATCCTACACAAACCGAACCAAACACCAATACCAAGCTATAGTGAAGGTCCCGGGGTCTTTTCGTCCTGCCGCGCGTAACGAGCATCTTTACTCGTACTGCAATTTCACCGGGCCTGTGGTTGAGACAGCAGGGAAGTCGTTACGCCATTCGTGCAGGTCGGAACTTACCCGACAAGGAATTTCGCTACCTTAGGATGGTTATAGTTACCACCGCCGTTTACTGGGGCTTAAATTCTCCGCTTCGACCCACAAAGTAGGTCTAACAGGTCCTCTTAACCTTCCAGCACCGGGCAGGCGTCAGTCCGTATACATCAACTTCCACGTTTTCGCACGGACCTGTGTTTTTAATAAACAGTCGCTTCCCTCTATTCTCTGCGACCACCACCAGCTCAACCAGTTTGTCACCAGCAGTGGTCCCCCTTCTCCCGAAGTTACGGGGGCATTTTGCCGAGTTCCTTAACCACAGTTCACCCGATCGCCTTAGTATTCTCTACCTGACCACCTGTGTCGGTTATGGGTACGGGCCATACACACACTCGCTAGAGGCTTTTCTCGACAGCATAGGATCACCAACATCCCCAAAATGGGTACGCATCACGCCTCACCCTTATGTGATACGGATTTGCCTATATCACGGGCCACACGCTTACACCACAATCCAATCAGTGGCTTGGCTACCTTCCTGTGTCACCCCATCACTTGGCTACTACCAACCAAGGTCCCACGCACCACACACCACAACCACACAAAAGCATGGAACATAGTGAGTAGTGGGTGGTTAGTATAATTGATTCACCATTTGTCGCGTATGCACGGGTACCAGAATATCAACTGGTTGTCCATCGACTACGCCTGTCGGCCTCGCCTTAGGTCCCGACTCACCCTGGGAAGATTAGCTTGACCCAGGAACCCTTAGTCATCCGGCGGACAAGTTTCTCACTTGTCATTCGTTACTCATGCCTGCATTCTCACTCGCACACACTCCACACCACGATCACTCGGGCGCTTCACCGCAGTGCACGACGCTCCCCTACCCAACACAACCAAAAAGATCATGTTGCCGCGGTTTCGGCGGTGTACTTGAGCCCCGCTACATTGTCGGCGCAGAACCACTCGACCAGTGAGCTATTACGCACTCTTTCAAGGATGGCTGCTTCTAAGCCAACCTCCTGGCTGTCTTCGCGATCCCACATCCTTTCCCACTTAGTACACCCTTAGGGGCCTTAACCGGCGATCTGGGCTGTTTCCCTTTCGACCAACGGAGCTTATCCCCCGCAGTCTCACTGCTGCACTATCATTACCTGGCATTCGGAGTTTGGCTGACATTGCTAAGATTGTGGTCCCGCTCAACCAACCAGTAGCTCTACCTCCAGGAAGAAACACACAACGCTGCACCTAAATGCATTTCGGGGAGAACCAGCTATCACGAAGTTTGATTGGCCTTTCACCCCTACCCACAGCTCATCCCCTCAGTTTTCAACCTAAGTGGGTTCGCGCCTCCACAACATCTTACTGTTGCTTCACACTGGCCATGGGTAGATCACTTCGCTTCGGGTCCAGGACATGCCACTCAACAACACCCTCATTAGGATTCGCTTTCGCTACGGCTGCCCACACTCATGGTTAACCTCGCGACATGCCGCTGACTCGCAGGCTCATTCTTCAAAAGGCACGCCATCACCCCACAAAGAGGCTCTGACGGATTGTAAGCACACGGTTTCAGGTACTCTTTCACTCCCCTCCCGGGGTACTTTTCACCATTCCCTCACGGTACTATCCGCTATCGGTCACCAATAGTATTTAGGCTTACCGGGTGGTCCCGGCAGATTCACAGCAGATTCCACGAGCCCGCTGCTACTCGGGTATCCCAACAACCCCACCAACCATGCTTTCACGTACAGGACTCTCACCTACTCCGGTAGACCATCCCAGGCCACTTCCGCTAACACAATCAGTAAAAGGGCGGGTCACTGTCAGACAACCCACGTTGAAACCCCACAACACCACACACGCAACCGCTGACACGTCACACACGCATATGGTTTAGCCTCATCCACGTTCGCTCGCCACTACTAGCAGAATCACAATTGTTTTCTTCTCCTACGGGTACTGAGATGTTTCACTTCCCCGCGTCACCCCCACACCACCTATACATTCAGTGATGGGTAACTGCACATAACCACAGCCAGGTTTCCCCATTCGGACACCCTCGGATCAACGCTCGATTGACAACTCCCCGAGGACTATCGCGGCCTTCCACGTCCTTCATCGGCTATTGGTGCCAAGGCATCCACCGTGTGCCCTTACACAACACACAAAAAACACCAGACACAAAAAATCAAAAAGAATAAAGAATAAAGATACTCGCGTCCACTATACAGTTCTCACACAACACCACCAGGCCACCACAACACACACAAACACATGCACGTACCGCAGCAAACCAAGCAACACAATCAAGGACACCACCA
>NZ_JANIKD010000044.1 GCF_024580955.1 Corynebacterium sp. 122RC1
CCTCGAGGCGCTCGAAGTACATGCGCACCGCGCGCTCCTGCGTGGCTGCGTCGTACTGACTGGGTCGTGCCATGCTGATCGTCCTCCTAGGGTAAAACCTAGTCTCCGACCAACCCAGGCCGCTTCAGTTGGTGGACTTTGCAGATGTGGAAAGAACCGCAAGGTCTTATGCGTGGTTTGCTGCTTTGGGCAATTGTTGTGCCTGTGGGGCAGTTGCTTCGAGTGCTGACTTATTCAGGCAATTTAACGCTGCCGTTTATTCTGGTCAGTGCTGTAACTCTGGCACTGTTTTTGATCAGTTGGCATCTTATAAATACAGGGCTGCAGATGTTAAATAGGCAACCAAGACACGATTAATAAAGTTGTGGGTGGTGTGAAATTCACACCACCCACAACTTTTAAGGGTTCACTACTTCCGTCTTCTTGCTGCAGTCACAGTAGCTGCACCAGCAGCAGTTAGTAGTAGGGCAAGACCTGCAGCCTCAAGAGAAGTGTCAGCGCCGGTATTTGCGAGCTGGGTTTTCTCCGGTGTTAGAGGCTTAGCTTCAGGCTTTTCAGGAGTCAACGGCACCGGTTGCGGTGTTGGCACCGGGTCCGGAGTTGGCACCGGTTGCGGTGTTGGCACCGGGTCCGGAGTTGGTTCCGGGTCCGGAGTTGGTTCTGGATCCGGAGTTGGCTCTGGATCCGGAGTTGGTTCTGGATCCGGCGTTGGTTCCGGGTCCGGCGTTGGTTCTGGATCCGGTGTTGGCTCAGGGTCCGGTGTTGGCTCAGGATCCGGTGTTGGCTCAGGATCCGGGCAGGTTGGGATTTCCAATCTGTTTACAACCGTGGCGTTGTTTACCGGATTGGTGCCTGTACCAATTTTCCACTCTGCCGTTGCTTCAGTATCTATCGCCTGGTGCTCAGGCTTAAGACATTTCAGATCTACTGAATTGGCTGTATTCGTGGCAGTTTTTGCAATGCCGACTTGATTATAAATATCAACCAGTTTTTCTGCCGGAAGCGGTTCAGAAGTACCCGGAACCTCAACGGTCCAGTCACCTGCGGCAGTTGTTGCCGGGGCATCCTCTGCAACAGTCACAGTAGCATTTGCAGGCAGCAGTGGTGAAAGCCATGTGTTGCCAGCAGTAGTAGCCCAGTTAATATCTGAGGCGTCATACTTGTATGCTTTTGTGCCTGTCCAGTCATCTCCTGACCAGTTTGAAGTGTTGGCAAAAGTCTGAGTGTAGATACCTTCAGGGTAGGAGACAGTTCCACCAAACTCCTGAGTATCAGACACAGCTTCAATGTAATTTCCAGCCAAGTTTTTGGTGACGCTCATCCGACTGTATTCCGGAGTAACAAGCTGACCCTGGTAAGGGCGCATTTGACCTGGTCGGCCAAACGGGTTAGCGCAACCGTTCATCCAGGTTTCGTATTGGAATCGCTCACCAAATTCTAGATCTACGATGATTGAGGTTTTTGCCCCCTCACGAATCAACGGGTACTCTGTGGAGTCTTTTGTGTAGGTGAGGTAGTTTGCTCCCATGCCGTTGTAGCCTAAACGCGGCACATCAGTGTTAGAAGCATCACAACCGAAGGGACGCACAGAGTTCTGCACGTATGCTGCCCAGCTACCATCTTGCGTTTCTGGGCGCCAGGTATAGCTGTTTGGATCTACAGCCCAAATTTCAATCTTGTCAACCAAGTCTGCTTCTGCCGGGTTGGCATTGATCATTGAGTAGACAGCTTTTGGTTTTCCGTCTACCTCAATAATCTTTTCAAAACTGAGTGGCTGTGAGAGTTTATAAAAGTTTGAATCATATACAGTTGCCTGACGCGCTACGACTGGATCAGCATCTGTCGCACGGTTTACATTTTGAGTAACCGAGACAGTAAAGTCAGGCCAAGCAAATTGACTTTGAGTGGTTTTGCCAAAGGCCTCAATCCAGAAGCTCTGACCCTCAAAATATTCGTAGTTGAAAACAATGTATGGATTACCTTCTGCGGTGCGATTAGACGCAGGGATCTCATACTGTTTGGTTTTACCGATTTTCTGGCCACCTGTTGCGGTGTGAGCGGTGTCATCCTTTACCCGAACCATAGATGGATCCACTCGTTGGTGCAAGAACTCTACACGCACAATCAGGTTATCGCCGTCATCAGTCCAGCAGTTAACACGTGCCCAGTGACCGTGCCCAACGTTTGCACACTGGTTTTCAACCGGTTGAAAATTAGGTGCGTAGTGGTACTGAGAACGCCAGCCGGCATCACTCTGTACCCGTTCAAAAGCAGAAGCGGTTGGAGTGTACTCAGGAGTAATTGAAGCCTCAGCTACGGCTTGCGCTACATCAGCAAAAAATACGCTTGTTGCAAGCCCAAAAGCTGCAGTTGTGGCAAGGAATTTTTTAGTCAGTCTTTTACTCAAAATTGCCTCAGTTGTTTTCTGTATGCGAAAAATGTCTCTGCACTCAGTAGAGCGCAGTGACACACTGATTTTAGCTTAATTACAGATGCCACTTCAAAATAGGTTTGAAAGAAGCAAATTGCTGTGAACTAAACTTTGGTAAATTATGTGGGTCCGTGTTGTGGTTGCTGTCATTTTCTACCTTAGCAGGATTTATAATGTTTTTTGTGACCGCCAACCCGACTTCTGCAGCCGCGCACACTACTGTTGCCCGGCGTGATGAACTCCACCGCACGATTTGGAAGATCGCGGAGGAGATCCGGGAGCAGGTTGCCCAAGGCCGGCTGGGCGACAGGGTCAGATCGGTACTCGTGGCGAGCCGCCTTCCTGAGAGGCGTCCAGGCAATGCACTGTTCAGCGCACTCGTCCTCTCAGTTGCTAGACGGCGAGAGATATCGGTTGATAACCCCTCGGTGTGAGACTTTGCGGTGCTCACTGCACTGCCAACGATGCAAGCAGTGTTCACCCCTTGAGTGTTCCGCTCACCTATGCATCCTTTGGGCGGGCGTGGCCGCGATGGATTGAGTCTGATTTCTGGGTGCCTGTACCTCCGGCTTACGTACTCACCGGCGCCCCGCGTAGCCAACAAATGATTACTCGACGCACATCAACAACCTTTCCCATTACGTTGTTAGCAGTTCCACCCCAGGGCACCGAAGATACATAGCCTGTCCACCCGATTGGGCGGGCTATGTTTATGTCCGTTCCCGCCATCCGAAAGGACAGTGGAACTAGTCGCTGGCTTC
>NZ_JANIKD010000045.1 GCF_024580955.1 Corynebacterium sp. 122RC1
GGGGTGGGGTGGTTGGCGGAGGGGGAGAAAGCTGAGAAACAGTTTTGCAGGGCCACCTGGCGGTTTTTCCTTTACAGCTACCGGCGCAGGTGACTGCTGCACTAATGCTGCACCTTAGGGCATTCCAGGGGCCTAGAAAAAAATTTGTGCTTGGGGACTTGCACCCTCCTGCCCCACACCCTAGTATTCCTTAAAGAATCACAGCATCTACTTTTGAAAGGCAGCTTCATGCTCTCTTCTGGTTTCGACTTCACCCAGTTCAACAACATCATCCGCGCTATCTCCAACGTGGTTGACCTCTTTGTGAAGCTCTCCAAGCTCGGCTAAGCCAGCAAAAACTCAAAGCGCGTTGTGGAAGCCCCTGCTTCCCAACGCGCTTTTTGCCGTCCTGGGGACACGGGGCGCCTAGACGGAACCTAGACGCAGGCGGAACTTAGACGCAGGTGCCAATCCAGCAGTTGAACTTCTCCCCGGTAATCCGCTCAAAAGCCTCTACATAGCGTTCGCGGGTTGCCTCCACCACGGAACCCGGCAGCGCTGGCGGCGGGGTTGGGCTATCTACGCTCCAGCCGGACTTAGGGCTGGTCAGCCAGTTGCGCACGTACTGCTTGTCAAAGCTCGGCTGCACCTTGCCCTCTTGGTAGCCCTCCTTGGGCCAGTAGCGGGAGGAATCTGGGGTGAGCACTTCATCGGCCAACACCAGGTTGCCTTCCTCATCCAGACCGAACTCAAACTTGGTATCAGCCAAGATGATGCCCCGTGCCTCGGCGATCGCCGCGGCCTCGGAGTAGATCTTCAAGGTTGCAGCACGCAGCTCCTCGGCGCGGGCTTGGCCCAGTGAGTGGACTACGGCTTCAAACGTCACGTTTTCGTCGTGATCGCCCTGCTCAGCCTTGGTTGCCGGGGTGAAGATCGGCTCCGGCAGCTTGGAGGCCTCCACCAAACCTTCGGGCAGCTCAACGCCGCACACGGTGCCGGACTCCTGGTATTCCTTCAGGCCGGAGCCAGTGAGGTAGCCGCGGGCGACGCACTCGAACGGCAGCATCTTAAGCTTTTTGCAGACCATAGCGCGCCCCAGGACTTCCTCGGGGATTGCGGGATCGTCGATGTCCCCGGCAAGGTGGTTCGGGAAGTCGATGTGGTCAAAGAAGTACTTGCTCATTGCAGTGAGCACACGGCCCTTGTCCGGGATCTCCGGCTCCAGGACGTGGTCATAGGCAGAAATGCGGTCAGTGACCACCATGAGGAGGCGCTGATCGTCGATCTCGTAGATCTCGCGCACCTTGCCGGCGCTCAAATGCTTGTACTGAGACAATTCGGGACGCATGAGACGTTAGTGTAGACCCTTTTTGTGCGCCGTGAATAGTTCGCACCGCAACGCCCCCGTGCCTACCGCAGGAGACAGCGGCACTGGGGGCGTCGGCACTGCTGAAGTGACTAGAGGATCTCGCCTGGGGTGTAGCGGGCGGCCTCAGGGTAGCGGTTGACCAGGTCGCTGATCCGCTTGAGCACGCGGGCGGTCTGGCTTTCAGCGGCACCGATGAATGCGTGGCGGTCAGCGAGGGCCTCCTCGAGCTGCTCGCGGGACATCGGCAGGCGCTCATCAGCGGCAAGGCGGGCGATCAGGTCCTGCTCACCGCCATTTTCCCGCATGTTCAGCGCAACCGCGACGGCGTTCTCCTTAATCACCTCATGCGCGGTTTCACGCCCCACGCCCGCGCGCACCGCCGCCATGAGGATGCGGGTGGTGGCGAGGAACGGCAGGTAGCGCTCAAGCTCGCGGTCGATCATGGCGGGGAAGGCGCCGAACTCATCAAGGACCGTGAGGAAGGTCTCAAACATGCCGTCCAGGGCAAAGAAAGCGTCCGGCAGCGCCACGCGGCGAACCACGGAACAGAAGACGTCGCCCTCATTCCACTGCTGGCCGGAAAGATCCCCAACCATGGTGAGGTAGCCGCGCAGGATCACCTGGAAACCACCCACGCGCTCACAAGAACGCGCGTTCATCTTGTGTGGCATCGCCGAGGAACCAACCTGGCCCTCCTTGAAGCCCTCCGTCACAGTCTCATTGCCCGCCATCAGGCGAATCGTGTGAGCAAGTGACGACGGCCCCGCGCCAAGCTGCACGAGCGCAGAGACGGCGTCAAAGTCCAAAGAACGCGGGTAGACCTGACCCACGGAATCGAACACCCGCGAAAAGCCCAGGTGATCAGCGATCTGAGTTTCCAGGGAGGCCAGCTTGGCTTCATCGCCGCCCATCAAATCCAGCATGTCCTGGGCGGTACCCATGGGGCCCTTGATGCCGCGCAGCGGGTACCTGCTCAGAATGTCCTCCACCCGGTCAATCGCAACCAAGGTTTCCTCCGCGGCGGAAGCGAAACGCTTGCCCAAGGTGGTGGCCTGAGCAGCCACATTGTGCGAACGCCCAGCCATCACCAACGACTTATACGCGCCCGCATGCTCACCAAGACGAGCCACCACAGCAACCGCCTTATCCCGCACCAACTGCAAGGAACGGTAAATCTGGAGCTGCTCCACATTCTCCGTGAGATCACGCGAAGTCATGCCCTTGTGCACATGCTCAAAACCAGCCAGCGCATTGAACTCCTCAATGCGGGCCTTCACATCGTGGCGAGTGACCTTCTCCCGCTCAGCGATGCTCGCCAAATCCACATCCTCCACCACGGCCTCATAGGCGGCGATAGCCTCTGCGGGAATCTCCACACCGAGATCCTTCTGAGCCTTCATCACGGCAATCCACAACTGGCGCTCCATGATGATCTTCTGCTCAGGGCTCCACAGATTACTCAGCTCAGCGGAGGCATAACGATTGGAAAGGACATTTGCGATCTTTATCTTTTCAGCCACGCGTTCCATTATCGCACGGCGGGCGGGGTGGGTGTTGTCTCTTATACACACCTCAAGCACCAGG
>NZ_JANIKD010000046.1 GCF_024580955.1 Corynebacterium sp. 122RC1
CTCATAGAAGGCAACCGCATCCCTTTTGAACTGCTCGTCATAGCGTTTCGCTGACATGGTGGTAGATTACCTTTCCCCCAGCCCGACTGAGCTGAGATTGGGTGTCTACCTAACGGGGGTCAGGTCCGAGGAACGGGTCAGGGCTGAGGCGAAACAGTGGTTCATCGACGTCGTCGGCGTGCCCGACGAGGGTGCACGGCCGTGGTCGTCGAAGCTCGGCAAGCAGGCCTTGGCTGCATACATCGGGTCCCATGGTGCAGTCGTACCGTTGACCGATAAAGGTGATGTTGCGACCTCGAAGGACGCAATGGCTCAGCTGGTTGCGGACAATCCTCACTCCCCTGAGCTGGCAGAGCTTGCCGACAAGTTGTTGGTTGTCGGGCAGACCAATTCTCCGGCGGCGAACGTGCAAAGCAATTTGCGTGACGGCAGGGTCTATCCATCCATTCAGCCGGATCAGGCAACTGGCCGTTTGAGTACACGCGACCCAGCGCTCACGACCTTCGGGTCACGTGAGGAGCGTTTGCTCAAGCGCCGATCAATGGTTCTCCCTGACGAGGGTGAAGTGTTGATCTCAGTCGATCTCTCGCAGATCGACGCACGTTGCATGGCAGCCGGTGCCGGAGACAAAGCGTACGCCGCCTTGTTCGCTGAAGGTCGCGACAGCCACACTGAGATGGCGGTGCGTGTGTTCGGTGACCCTGCCCGTCGCAGTGACGCCAAGGCGCTCGGCCACGCGACCAACTACGGCATGGGTGCACAGGGCTTTGCGAAGTACGCGGGCATCACTGTAGAGCAGGCCCAGTATCAGCAGGCACTCCTGCGCCAGGAGTTCCCCGGACTAGAGCTGTTCAAAAAGCACTTGCGTGAGGAAGCCAAGCTCAATGGGTACGTGACCACGGCGTTTGGCCGTTGGGTCCCTGTGGACGTCGAAAAGTACTACACGCAAGCCCCCGCTGCGTTCGGGCAGGGTACTGCAAGGGACGTATTCCTTGAAGGTGTACTTGCACTGCCCGCCGAGATCGCAGACATGATCAGGATTTTTGTGCACGACGAAATTGTGCTCTCGGTGTCACCTGAACGGGCAGAGGAAATTAAGCAACTGGTCATGGACACCTTTAAGTCCGTGCAACTGCCGTGCGCACCTGGCGTCCACGTGCCTGTGCTGGCTGACAGCGCAGGCCCTGGGGAGAACTGGGCGGAGTGCAAGTGATGAACCGACTGATGCTCACTCGGCCGCCACCACGGTGGTCAGGTGTGAAGTTGTAAACCAGAACAAAACAAACGAAAGGACCCATCATGTCTGGACTCAATTCCGAACAGAAGCCTTCCCTCCAGGACGATCTCGCTAAGGCCGAGAAGGAACTGGCAGACGCACAGTCACGGCTGCGCAAGGCACGCCGTGACGTTAAGGCTGCACAAGACAAGGTCGAAAGCCTCAAGGTCTACGCCGACGAGCTGAAGGCCCTCAAGGCGCAGCTGGCTGCTGCGGCGGCAGTCCCGACTGAACAGCCAAAGGCTGAACAGGAAGAGTCAGGGGAACCTCGAACAGAGCAGTCCTCTGCTCAGCCAGAGGATCAGCACAAGTACAACTTCGGCGACTAGCCGTGTACATGAATCGCTGAGTTAACGTACGTCGCTGGCTGCTGCGACGTACATCGACCCGTCACAGAATGAGCATTCCGTGGCGGGTATTTTCTTGTCATCCGCGACTGGTCAGCTCGCTGTAAAGGCGTGTCAGGCAGGCCAGTGCCGGAGCGCCGGCACTGGCCACAAGGCCGGATTTCCGGCCTCATTTTTGGGTGCGCCGAAGGCACGAAAAGGCGTCACCAAAATTCAACAGCTATCGATAGCTGTTTGGCTGTGACCTGGGGAAACGAGTGTAGCTATCAGCGGTACACTTTCACGTTTCCGCTGGTCACAGCGAAATATCGGTTTTCTTGGAAACAAGAAAACCAGTATAAGGGGGTCCGACGCCGACTTGTCGGCTGCGGCTCCCTCTCCGGCCGGGTTGGGTTCCCGGCCTAGGCACGACTCAGCAACAGCTGAGTTGGGCAGCATACGCACGGCGACCAAGATGACGCCACAGCAGTCATCGCAGTTCAGAGTGCGTTTTATATTGGCCAGCAGCCGCAGGAACCGACCGAGTAGGAAGGTTCTGTAGGCGCTGGCAATCCCCGCTGGTAGGCGCCCCCGAGGGTCTCGTTGAAAACGAGCCCTTTAGGGGGCTAAAGGTCTGAAAATTCTTGGGGTAGAATGGCTTGTGGGACAGCCTCTGGCGAAGGGACCCGCTAGCCATTCGAGGGGACCCGAGAATTTTCAGACCTACATCCGGTGTGTTCTTTGGAGGGGCGAAGCAGAGGCTCTGAGCTGCCCTGGGTTTTGTTCCTAGGCATTTGCCTTGGTTTCCATTATGGCTTTGGGTGGGTTGTATGCCCAAAAGGCTGCTTCAACCTCGGCTGGTGTTCGGTAGCCAAGGCTTTGGTGTAGCCG
>NZ_JANIKD010000047.1 GCF_024580955.1 Corynebacterium sp. 122RC1
AGATTCTCCGCCAGAATACGATCCTCAACCAAGCGGACCACACGGTCCTTCGCATCCTGATCAAACTTCTTTGGCATGTTCCAGATTTTCCCATCTACTCAAACGGAACAAAACCCGGGACACTTCAGTGCGGTTGTTTGCCTCAATTCTCGCGAGGTGTAAGCGAGGAAACGCGTTACTTGTTCACGCGGGTGTATGGGTGTACGTAGCCCAGTTCCTCGACAGGCACTGGGAATTCGATGTCACCGTAAGGGCTGTTTGCGCCAGCCACCTTAGAGATGAGCTCGGTAACCGCGTGGCCGTCGCCAGGAACGTGCTTTGGCCAGCCCGGATCTACATAACCATTCTTCTTGATGTTCGCCATGTGCTCCATTGTTTCAAATTTGGCGTTCAAATAACACCCGAACAGCCACTAAACTTGCCTTCCATCATGACTTCCCCCAACACCTCCGCAGAGTTTCGCCATTGGCTCAGTCAATTGAGCCAAGCTCAACTCCGCACGCTACTTGAACATCGAGTGGACGCCACTCACCCCACTCCCCCTTCGCTAGGGTCACTAGCTGCTCGTTTGTTATTGCGCAGTTCCTTGCAACTTGCGCTCCAGCGTCAAGATGCGTTGGGGTTGGCCGTGTTACAAGCCGCGGGAAGTATCCGAACTGGAGGAAACATCGAACCTCTGGATGCCCCCAAAGTGGTGGAGGAATTGGCGCGGCACACCGGCACTGCCACAACCGGCACTGCCACAACCGGCACTTGCATCTCTGAAACCGAAGTACTGAAAAGAATTCAAACGCTCTTGGAGTACGGCTTATGCTTCGGCGAGCCCAGTGCTTTCCACCCAGTTGCAGAGGCGCTACAGGCGCTGCCCTCGGGTCTTGATCTACTGGAAGCCACCGATGATGCTCTACCACCGAAGCTAGAGGAACTTGATGCGGCGAGTAGGCGCATTTTAGAAACCTTGCATCACTCAGGAGGCGTGGGTACTACTCGCGACGCAGCCAGCGATGCAGACCCCTCAAAACCCATCCCGCGCCTCATCGCGGCAGGGCTGCTCAAGAGGGTGGACAGCAACACCGTCGTACTGCCACTGCGGGTACGGGCGCTGCTTTCTGGCCGCCACATGCCGCAGATTCCCCTTCACCCACCAGCTACACATCCCGATGCCACGCTTGAGGTGGATACCGGCCAAAGCCTTGAGGTGTTACGTCAACTCACAACGTTGCTCGAAGCACTTGGAGAGCAACCCATCCCGCTGCTGAAAAGCGGAGATGTGGGCTTGCGTTCGGTCACGCAGCTGGCCAAAAAGTTAGACGTTGAGGAACGCGATGTGGTTCGGCTCATCTCCATAGCTCGCGCCGCCTTCCTGCTCAGTGAAGGGATTCCCGATCCCTATCCCGCGGAGGAAGAAGGCCACTTGGACAACAACTACCTTGCCCCAACCACCTTGGCCGGGGTGTTCCAGGATGCCGCGCTGCACGTGCAATGGGCCTGGGTGCTGCACTGTTGGTGGAACCGCGCAACGGTGCGCACATGGGCGGTTGATTGGCAGGTGGCGGTAGTTCGCACCGATGCGGTAGCGCTGCGCATCCGCGTATGCGAATGCACGAGCCATGAG
>NZ_JANIKD010000048.1 GCF_024580955.1 Corynebacterium sp. 122RC1
TTTTTTGCCAGTTGTTGGGCTTTCCAACAATGTTTGCAAGGAATGTTTTTTCTTGTTTTTTGTGGAGAGTTTGATCCTGGCTCAGGACGAACGCTGGCGGCGTGCTTAACACATGCAAGTCGAACGGAAAGGCCTAAAGCTTGCTTTGGGTACTCGAGTGGCGAACGGGTGAGTAACACGTGGGTGATCTGCCCCTGACTTCGGGATAAGCTTGGGAAACTGGGTCTAATACCGGATAGGACAATCGTTTAGTGTCGGTTGTGGAAAGTTTTTTCGGTTAGGGATGAGCCCGCGGCCTATCAGCTTGTTGGTGGGGTAATGGCCTACCAAGGCGTCGACGGGTAGCCGGCCTGAGAGGGTGGACGGCCACATTGGGACTGAGATACGGCCCAGACTCCTACGGGAGGCAGCAGTGGGGAATATTGCACAATGGGCGCAAGCCTGATGCAGCGACGCCGCGTGGGGGATGAAGGCCTTCGGGTTGTAAACCTCTTTCGCTAGGGACGAAGCTTTTTGTGACGGTACCTAGAGAAGAAGCACCGGCTAACTACGTGCCAGCAGCCGCGGTAATACGTAGGGTGCGAGCGTTGTCCGGATTTACTGGGCGTAAAGAGCTCGTAGGTGGTTTGTCGCGTCGTCTGTGAAAGCCCGGTGCTTAACACCGGGTCTGCAGGCGATACGGGCATAACTTGAGTGCTGTAGGGGAGACTGGAATTCCTGGTGTAGCGGTGGAATGCGCAGATATCAGGAGGAACACCGATGGCGAAGGCAGGTCTCTGGGCAGTAACTGACGCTGAGGAGCGAAAGCATGGGGAGCGAACAGGATTAGATACCCTGGTAGTCCATGCCGTAAACGGTGGGCGCTAGGTGTAGGGGTCTTCCACGACTTCTGTGCCGTAGCTAACGCATTAAGCGCCCCGCCTGGGGAGTACGGCCGCAAGGCTAAAACTCAAAGGAATTGACGGGGGCCCGCACAAGCGGCGGAGCATGTGGATTAATTCGATGCAACGCGAAGAACCTTACCTGGGCTTGACATATACAGGACCGGGCCAGAGATGGTCTTTCCCTTTGTGGCTTGTATACAGGTGGTGCATGGTTGTCGTCAGCTCGTGTCGTGAGATGTTGGGTTAAGTCCCGCAACGAGCGCAACCCTTGTCTTATGTTGCCAGCGGTTCGGCCGGGGACTCATGAGAGACTGCCGGGGTTAACTCGGAGGAAGGTGGGGATGACGTCAAATCATCATGCCCCTTATGTCCAGGGCTTCACACATGCTACAATGGTCGGTACAACGCGCTGCGAGCCTGTGAGGGTGAGCGAATCGCTGAAAGCCGGCCTCAGTTCGGATTGGGGTCTGCAACTCGACCCCATGAAGTCGGAGTCGCTAGTAATCGCAGATCAGCAACGCTGCGGTGAATACGTTCCCGGGCCTTGTACACACCGCCCGTCACGTCATGAAAGTTGGTAACACCCGAAGCCCATGGCCTAACCCCTTTGTGGGAGGGAGTGGTCGAAGGTGGGATCGGCGATTGGGACGAAGTCGTAACAAGGTAGCCGTACCGGAAGGTGCGGCTGGATCACCTCCTTTCTAAGGAGC
>NZ_JANIKD010000049.1 GCF_024580955.1 Corynebacterium sp. 122RC1
TGAAGCGGCCTGGGTTGGTCGGAGACTAGGTTTTACCCTAGGAGGACGATCAGCATGGCACGACCCAGTCAGTACGACGCAGCCACGCAGGAGCGCGCGGTGCGCATGTACTTCGAGCGCCTCGAGGAAGGCGACATCTCCAAAGCCGGCGCCCGCCGGGAGATCGGCGAGCTGCTCGGCGTGAAGGAGTCCACGCTGCGCAACTGGATCCGCAAGCACGAACAACGAGAACAGGTACCTGGACCCGGTTCCCTGTCCTACCAGCAGCTCCAGGCTGCTTACGACGAGCAGGCCAAGGAAGTGGCCAAGCTGCGTCGGGCCAATGAGATCTTGAAGACGGCGTCGGCTTTTTTCGCCCAGGCGGAGCTCGACCGCAAACTTCGGTGATTGTGGACTTCATCCGCACCTACCGCCACCGCTTCGGGGTCGAGCCAATCTGCGACACACTCACCGCCCACGGGATCGCGATTGCCCCGAGCACCTTTTACGCCCATCAGTCCCGCGGCTTTGGTCCCTCGAGCACAGAACTCGACGAAGCGTACGCCGCCCACCGCATCTACCGACTGTGGGAGGAAAACCGCAAGGTCTATGGCCGGCGCAAGCTCTGGAAAGCAGCCATCCGTGACGGCATGCTTATTGGTCGTGACCAGGTGGAACGGCTGATGAAGATCACCGGCATCCGCGGTGTGTCCCGCGGGATGCACCGCAAGAAGACGACCGTGGCCAATCCTGTGCACCGCCGGCACCCGGACCGAATAGGCCGTCGGTGGAGGTATCCGTCGCATCCGGATCAGTGGTGGATCGCGGACTTCACCTACGCTTGGACGCGGGAGGGATTCTGCTACGTCGCCTTCATCGTCGACGCCTACTCGCGGCAGGTCCTCGGCTGGGTCGTCACCACGGTGATGGACACCAGGATGGTGCTCATGGCCCTGGAACACGCGTTGTTCAGCCGCAAACGCACCCGCATGGATTTCACCGCCACCGGCATCGTCCATCACTCGGACGCCGGGGCGCAATACACCTCGCTGGCGTTCACCAACGCGCTGGCAGAAGCCGGACTCCAGGGCTCGATCGGCTCGGTCGGTGATGCTCTGGACAACGCGATGATGGAGTCGACGATCGGGCTGTACAAAACTGAGCTCATCGACGTCGATCCCGCACGCACATGGAGGGATGCCCGGGAGGTCGAAACGGAAACAGCCTCGTGGGTCTACTGGTACAATCACCAGCGTCTGCACTCGTCGATCGGTGACGTTCCCCCGATCGAATACGAGCAGGACTACGAGGAATTCAACACCACCCGAAAAGCCCAGTAAGGCTTTTACCTGTAGTCTCCGAAAAACTCAGGCCGATTCA